>JAXJGY010000001.1:0-25786 GCA_036300185.1 Treponema sp.
CTCCTAGGGTAAAGAGGCAATTTCTTTCCAAGCGGTGGGCTGTGCCTGGGCCAATCCGCCAAAAATCTGTAAGGGGACGGTGGTTCCATAACTTTTGGCGAAAGCTAATTTCATCTAGCTGGGCAATTCTCACTCCCCATTCATCTGGCGGTGTATGTTTTGCCATAATATCCATGGCAACCTTGCATAAAAAGAGGTTGGGGCCAATGCCCGCCGTAGCCGTAATTCCTGTAGTCTTGAACACGTCTTGAATCACGGTGCGACATAAACTTTTCCCATCCAGCTTGTACAATGGAAGGTAGGTCGTTAAATCGATGAATACCTCATCAATGGAGTACACGTGGATATCCTCGTGGCAAAAATATTTGAGATATATTCCAAAGATGTTGGCAGAATACTTCATATACAGGGCCATCCGTGGTGGAGCCACTATGTAGTCAAGCTTTTTTCCTGTTTGTCGCCGTATTTCCTCCACCTTTTGCAGCACTTGGAACATTCTGCAACGTCCACTTAACCCGTATTTCTTCAATTCTGGAGTTACGGCCAAGCAGATGGTGTTTTTTCCTCGGCTAGGATCTGCCACCACCAGGCAGGTGGTAATAGGATCAAGACCCCGCTCCACACATTCCACGCTGGCATAAAAGCTCTTGAGATCTATAGCTGCATAGGTGCGTTCTGTATTCATCTTGACATTAGTATAGTATATATTTATAATCTTGTCAAATGTATTGTATTTTGTTAAACTTGCATTGCTTTTCTAGTCAGTGTACAATTTTATGCAGAACGGCAATCTAGTAATCTGGAGGTAATCATGTTGATGCCTACAACATCCATGATAGTGATATTTGTTTTAATTTGCTTTATTTTCCCCTGTATAATGTATATCAGAAAGCGAAAAGATTTTATCAATATCATTGAAGATAATCTTGCAGAAGAATCACTTCGTCAAAAGGGCTACCATCATCTTGTACTGAAAAAATATCGGTGTAATGTCTATGCCCTTCGTCCCGGAGCCCGCAGTCGGGAGGAGGTTTCTCTAAATGCTCGCCATCAAAAAAGCACCAATATCTGGAACATGATTGAATATAGCCTCATCGTTTACGGACAAAAAAAGGGGCATCATGTGGAAATTTTTCAGTGTGACTGGACAGAGGAACGACAGCGGGCACTCCTTCATTTTGTAGAACGCTTCAATTTTGCCACCTTGCCAGCTAGTACATGAGGCAAGGCATTGCCATCAAGCATATAAGGCAAGGCATTGCCAGCTAGTACTTGAGGCAAGGCATTGCCAGCATGCATATAGTAAATGACTGCATGCATGCACATGAGGCAAGGCATCGCTACCATCAACTTTTGCTTGTAGTTTTTCCCCATCAAAATAAAAGAGGCTGACCAGAAAACCACTGGCCAGCCTCAGGGTGTGTATAATTTTAGTTAGAACTAAAATTCTTCAAAGTCCATGTCGCTAAAATCGTCGCTAGGAGTAAAAGGAGTGGCTCCCTGTCCATAGCCTGATTTTGCTGTGTTTACTGTAGCCTTTACCGGTCGAGCTGGTGCAGGGCTAGCAACCATGGTCTTCTTGCTAGAAGAAGCTGCTGCAGCTTGGAAGCCTGCTGCTTTCATGGTTTTTGCATCCAGTCTAAAGAAGCTGATGGTATCCAAGAGTGACTGTGAGTGGGTTGTCAGCTCTTCTGCCATAGCTGCCAATTCCTCGGAAGCTGCTGCGTTTTGCTGTACGATGGTATCCAACTGCACGATGGCTCTGTTTACCTGCTGAGCACCAGTATCCTGCTCTCGGCTTGCTGTGGCAATTTCTTCTACCAACATGTTTGTTTCTTCAATGCTCTTTACTACGCTAGATACAATATCATTTGCCTGTTCTACAGAGTTTACAGTGATTGAAGAAAGCTCACTGATTTCTCCAGCTGCAACGGAACTGCGTTCTGCCAACTTACGAACCTCGCTTGCTACAACGGCAAATCCCTTTCCAGCTTCTCCTGCACGGGCAGCTTCAATAGCGGCATTCAATGCCAACAAGTTTGTCTGGCTGGCAATGTCTTCAATAATACCAATCTTCTGGGCAATGTCGTGAATGTTAACCAAGGCTTCCTGTACTGCAATGCCACCACGTTTTCCATCATCAGTGGTACGCTGAGAAATAGCACCAGTTTTTGTTGCATTATCTGCATTTTGGCGAATATTAGAAGCCATTTCTTCCATTGTAGAAGACATTTCTTCTGTAGATGCAGCCTGACTAGAAGCACCTGTTGCAACCTGCTGACTTGTGGCACTAATCTGGGTTGCTCCGTCTTTTACTTGGTTAGAAGCTGCATACAAGGCCACAGTAATTTCTGTTAATTCTTGCAACATATTCTGCAATGCTTGTCCCATCTCTCCAATTTCATCTTTGCGACTTGTGCATTTGTTGCGTTCTTCTACAGTAGTACTGGAAATGGTCAAGTCTCCCTCAGAAAGATCTCGGAGTCCATTTTTTATGATGTTAATCCCTGCAATCAAGGAATTACTGTACACAATGGATACAATAACTGCAAGAATGATGCTGGCCACACAAATACATGATATGGTAATGCTTGACTCCTTAAACATTTGAGTGCTATCTGCTTGAGCCATATTCATCAATTCTTGGTTATAATCTTCCAATGCAATGCACTGTGCTGTTACATCATCAAAAAGGGTGGTTGACTCGTTTAACAAAACTCGAGCTTGATAGATACCTTCATCACTACCATCCTTACTAACTGCCATGATTTGCTCATGTACTTCCAGGTAGTCTTCCCAGCCTTCTTCTACCTCTTGTAAAAGAGCACGGTCTTCTGCTGTTTCAATTAATTTTTCATATTCCTTGAACAATGTAACCATTAGATCTTGCAACTCTGTAATTCTTGTTCGATAGCGGACTCGAACATCATCTGTTAATGCATTCAAATAACGTAATTCTGCAATTCTAAAATCAGAAAGATTCAGGTTAATGTCTGCGGAAGCTCGTACTGCAGGCACTGTTATCAAAGAAAGATGATCGTTTGCATTATTCAATCGATTCAATCCAAGGAATCCAATAACTGTGGCCAACAAAATAAGGAGAGTTAGGATTCCAAACCGAATAAACAGGGAAATACGAATAGAGCGTTTCATACAATGCCTCCATAAATCATGAATAATATAATTTATCCAATGACTCTTTCATTATCTCACATATCGATATAAAAGTAAATATTATTTTAGAAATTTTAGAGAAAAATAAGATAATTAATTATTTTAATATTGCTAAAAAAATAGAAAAAATTGTTTTAATAAATTTTTCTTGCTATTTTTACTTTGATATGTTATATTGAATCGTCATACCTGCAACGTGTTTTGTGGTTATGATTCTCTGGAGAGTTCCCAGAATACTGATTTCAGTTGCATGGGGCGCCGAAGGGTTAAGGCTATTCGAGCCGATATCTCAGGCAAAGTGGACGGAGCTCATAAAAACCTGTTCAACCCACTCTTTAGAGAGCCTGTTACAGTCCGTGTGGAATGTAGGGCTCTTATCTTTTTTAAAGGGACATTGCTCCCGCAGGAATTGACATGTCTTTCGATTCAATTCTCTCTTCCATCAACGATGTTGTTTGGGGAATTCCCACCATCGTCTTGATCTTGGTGACTGGTCTTATCTTGACCATTCGTCTTCGTTGTATCCAGTTTAGTCAGCTGGGTCGAGGTTTCCGTTCCATCTTCCGCAAGCGGGAAGGCAGTGAGGGTGAGGTTTCTGCCTTTGCAGCCCTGTGTACCGCCCTTTCTGCCACCATTGGTACTGGTAACATTGTAGGTGTTGCCACTGCAATTTCTGCTGGTGGTCCTGGAGCCTTGTTCTGGATGTGGATTGCAGCAATTCTTGGTACTGCCACCAAATTCACTGAATGTATGTTGGCTTGTAAGTACCGAGAGGTAAAGGAAGACGGCCATATTTTAGGTGGTCCCTTCTATACTATAGAAAAGGGAATGGGAGCCAAGTGGAAGTGGCTTGCCAAGCTCTTTGCCTTCTTTGCCGTTTGTGCTGGAATTTTAGGTATTGGTACCATGACCCAGATTAACGGTATCACCAGTGCCATTAACAATGCCTTTGACCCCACCAACAGTAATATTGCCTTCTCCTTTATGGGAAATAATTATTCTTGGGCTACCGTTATTGGTGGTGCCTTAGTAACCATTGCTGCTGCCTTGGTAATTCTTGGTGGTCTTAAGCGAATTGCCAAGGTTTCCGAGGTTGTAGTTCCCTTCATGGCTGTAATCTACGTGTTCTTGGGATTAAGCGTTGTGGTAATGAACGCCACCAAGATTCCTGCTGCATTTGCAACCATCTTCCAGAGTGCCTTCGGTATGAGTGCTGTTGCAGGTGGTGCCATGGGCTTTGTCATGAAGCAAATGACTGACGCCATGCAGAAGGGTGTTGCCCGAGGAATCTTCTCTAATGAAGCTGGTCTTGGTTCTGCTCCTATTGCTGCAAGTTCTGCCCAGATGAAGGACCCAGTAGAGCAGGGCTTGGTAAGCATGACAGGTACCGTTATCGATACCTTAATTATCTGTACCATGACAGGACTTTCCATCGTTATTGCTGGTGAAGATATTTGGAGCAACCCTGATCTGAAGGGTGTAGTCCTTACCACTGCTGCCTTCTCTAAGGTGCTGGGTGGAGATGGCCTTAGTGTTCAGTTCCTGCTGATGCTTTGTCTGGTGTTCTTTGCCTTTACCACAATTTTGGGCTGGGACTATTACAGCGAGCGTTGTCTTGAATACTTGACCAATGGCCGTATGAAGGCTGTAGGTGTATTCCGCCTGCTGTACATCGTAGCAATTGCCATTGGTCCTTACATGACCATCAGTGCCGTTTGGACTATTGCCGACATCACCAATGGTCTTATGGCCATTCCGAACTGTGTGTCATTGATTGTGCTAAGCGGACTTGCTGCCCGCCACACAAAGGACTATTTGACACGCTTCCCCACCTTTGAGTCTGAGGAAGAGTAAAAGCAGGATGAGGTAAAACAAAAGGGGCAGCTTCAGATAATTTCTGGCTGACCCCTTTTTTATTATTTTCGCGGAAACATTGCTGCCAAGCTTGCCATCATGTTTTTTGCTGTTTCCATATCCACCGTTGCAGCTGGCTCGTGGTATTCCACCAGTTCTGGGGGAATCTCATCCAAAAAGCGGGAAGGTTCGGCCTCCACCACAGCCTGCATCTTTTTGCGGTGGCGACAAGCAGAAATAAAGAGCTTGTGCTGGGCCCGTGTTATGGCCACGTAGAAAAGCCGCCGCTCCTCCTCAATATTTTCTTCACTTTCTTCTATACTTCGTGCATGGGGAATAATGCCATCCTCTGCCCCCGCAATAAACACCACAGGAAACTCCAATCCCTTAGAAGCGTGGATGGTCATAAGGTTTACCTTTCCCTTGAATGAATCATCTTCCATGTCGTCCCTGGACAAAAGGGTAATGCGGTTCAAATAGGTGAACAAGCTGGGATCTCCGCCACTGGCAGTTTCTCCATGCTCCCAGCTTTCCAGGGATTGCAACAGGCTTTCAATGTTCAAGAACTTAAAGCGGGCCGCCTTTTCGTTTTTCTGGTACTCGCTAATAAGGTAGTCCCAGTAATTGATTTCCTGAATCATGTCCCGCACCTTCTTTGCTAAGCCATGGCCAGAAAGCAAGGTGCTTCTCCAGCGGGAAATCAGCTCCACAAAGGAAGCCAGTTCCACCAATGTCTTCTTATTTATACCCAAGCCTGCATCATCTTCCTCACAGACAGGTTCTAGAGTCATCAGCTGGAATTCTTCTTCCTGCTCCTCTGGTACATCCTCTTTTTCAGCTTCTTTTTTTCGGCACTCAATGCCTTCCATTTGCAAGGCTTTGGAAATTGCCTGCCACAGGGAGCAATTATGTTCCTTGGCTAGCTCGTTCAAGGTTTCCAGAGTTTTCCGTCCAATACCTCGGCGGGGCGTGTTCAGGATTCGCAGCAGGTTGATGTCATCGTCATGGTTGGCACAAACTCGCAGATAGCTGATGACATCCTTGATTTCCTTTCGCTGGAAAAAGCTGGAGCCTCCGCTGATGGTGTAGGGGATGTTGGCCGCCAAAAAGGCTTCTTCAATGGCACGGCTTTGGGTGTTTGCCCGCATCAGCACCCCAAAATCATCGTAGCTTCGCTTTTCCGACATACAGATTCCCTGAATGGCTTCTGCAATAAAGTCTGCCTCTGCTGCCTCGTTTTCAGGTAAAAAGATTTCAATGGGACGACCAGAACCATTTCCTGACCACAGGGCCTTGTCCTTGCGGTTGGTGTTGTGGGAGATAACGCCGTTGGCTGCTGCCAAAATAGTTTCAGTGGAGCGGTAGTTTTGCTCCAGTCGAATTTCCTTCACCTGGGGAAAATCCCGCTCAAACATGCGGATATTCTCGTAGTTTGCTCCCCGCCAAGAATAAATGGATTGGTCGTCGTCTCCAACAACTGCCACATTTTGATCTGCCAAAAGGTGCATCATCTGGTATTGCTGAATTGAAGTATCCTGGAATTCATCCACCATAATGTATTTATAACGATGGCGATATTGCTCCAATACATCTGGATGCTCTTGAAATAGGCGAATGGGGAGGGTAATTAGGTCGTCAAAGTCCACGGCATTGTATAGCTGCAAACCTCGCTGGTATTCTTGATACAGCTGCTGGTACTGAACATTTCCCCTCAGCTTGGGATTTGCATTATCCCAGGTCCACCGTCCTGTCTTGATATTGGAAAAAAGATTTCCCACAGCATACACATCCAGTGCATCCGCTGTAAAGCCCAGCTCCCGTCCTGTTTCCTTAATAAGCTGGTTTCTGTCTGTATCATCGTAGATGGAAAAGTTCGTTCTCCAGCCTAATTTTTCTATATCTTGTCGTAGCACCTTTACTCCAAAGGCATGAAAGGTGGACACAGTAAGATTTTGGAGCTTTTTTCCCGTCTTTTCCTTGATTCGCTCCTCCATCTCCCGGGCTGCCTTATTGGTAAAGGTCAGGGCCAGAATCTGGCTTTGAGGAATTCCCTTTTCCAGCATGTGGGCAATGCGATAGGTAATAACTCTTGTTTTACCGCTTCCTGCCCCTGCAATAATCAGCAGGGGACCTTCGGTGGTGGTAACAGCTTCAAATTGTTCTTGATTAAGTTCTTGGCGAAGTTTTTCCAGCATGGAAACGATTTTATGGAAAATACTTTTTTGTTGCAAGGGTTGAATTGATGTTGTATACTAGAAGCGATACACGGGAGGTTTTATGAGTGTTTATCAGAATGTTTCAGCATTTTTAGGTCGTAATGGTTTCCCCATTGGAGGTCCAGACATAAATTCTGTTATTGCAGGTCTTCTGTACGATATGCAGCATGGACTTGATGCAGGAAGTGGTGATGGTCCCATGGATGCCCGTCAGCCCATGATTCCCACCTGGGGAATGCCACCAGAAAAAACACCAAAAAATACCAGTGTTATCGTTATTGATGCTGGTGGAACAAATTTCCGTTCCTGCTTGGTTACCTTTGATGCAGAGGGTAATCCCAGTATTTCTGACTTGGAAAAATGCTCCATGCCTGGAATTGAGCGGGAATTGTCCAAAGAGGAATTCTTTGATCAGATTGCCACCAATCTTGATCATCTGAAGAACAAGAGTAGCAGAATTGGTTTTTGTTTCTCCTATGCTATGAAAATCCTTCCCGACGGTGACGGTGAGGTACTTTCCTTCTCCAAGGAAATCAATGCCAAGGCAGTAATCGGTTCAAAGGTAGGTGCCTGTCTTTCCGAAGCTCTAGTAAAGCGAGGTTGGAACAAGCCCGAACGCATTGTACTTTTGAACGACACCACAGCAGCTTTGTTGGCAGGTGCTTCTCGCAATGTACCTGGAATGAAGTATAGCTCCTTCGTAGGCTTGATTCTCGGAACTGGTATGAACTCAGCCTATATTGAATCGACCCCTATCCAAAAAATAGAAGGACAGGTTGAAACTCCTCCTCCAGCTCAAATTGTAGTTTGTGAGTCTGGTATGTTTGACAAGCTTCCTCGTTCCTCCTTTGATATTGCCTTTGATTCTAGCACCAACACTCCTGGGCGCTACGTTATGGAAAAAATGTGCTCTGGAGCCTATCTTGGCCCCTTGGCAACCTTTGCCCTTAAAGCTGCCGCCATGGAAGGTTTGTTCTCAGAGCATGTAGCTTCTCGTTTAGCAGCCCTTCCCAAGGCTGATTTGTACGATGTAGACCAGTTCTTGTATGGTCCTTACCGTCACGATACTGTGCTGGGTGATGTGGTTGCTCCTGGAACTCAGGATGATTACGATACCATGTACCTGATTCTCGATGCCATAATCGAACGATCTGCTCGTCTTACCACTGCCGTAATCGCTTCCTGCGTTATCAAAAGTGGCAAGGGTGATTGTCCCACAAAGCCCGTTTGTGTTTTGTGTAATGGTACCACCTTTTTCAAGACCCATAATCTTCGTTCCCGCATTCACGGGTACTTGGACAAGTATCTGTCTGATCAGCGCCATCTGTACTTTGACATTGTGGCTATGGACAATGACATTACTCTTGGTACTGCCATTGGTGCCCTGTCCTCCAGTGCCGAAAACTAAGAATCTGTTTTGATTTGTAGGTGAAAAACCCATGAACCAGTGGACAAAATCTGTTGGTTCACGGGTTTTATTGTAATAAACGAAAAAAAAAGGCTATCGACAATACCGATAGCCTTTTTTTCTCTAAAACTATGTATCTTGGAACTCTTATTCAGCAGTGTTGGAAGCCATAGGCTTGCTGAGCATTTTTCGCTGAACCTGGGCAGCACGGTCGGCGGGCATCATCATCAACCAAGTGGATGCCAAGGAAACACTTCCTGCTTCTTCTGCAATTTGGTCTGCCATACGCAAAATGTCAATAATATCCTGATCATCCATGGCCACCAAAATGTCAACTGCATTCTGAGGAGGCATGTTGTTCAGGTTTTGCACGTTGGTTACAATATTCAACTGGCGTCCATCGTATTGAGTTACGGTGCTGTTAAATGCTACCTCTCGTTCCTCTTGGGCTACCCGCCGATTCTCCAACTCTTGGGCTGTCTGCTGATTTAATGCTTCTGCCTGAGACAACTGGATTTCTCGCTGGTTCAACTCTTCTTCTTTAAGGGTCAAGGATTCCAACCGTTTTTGGAAACGATCGTTGTCTAGGTCTGCCTCAAGGGGGGCTGTCCCTGTAGCTGAGGTAGAGGTTTGAGGCTGCAGACCAAAGAGCCTGTAGATGGGAGCAAATACACTTTTTACTTGAATTACACCGAGATAGTCAAACCATACCAAGCCCGCAAGTAAAAGAATAATAATTAAAAAAAGCAGTATGATAGTTTTTCCTATGTTATTGCGTCTTCTGCGTCTGGCCATTTCTATCCTCGTACATTCATTTCAATTACCTGCTCAAATTCTTCAATTTTCCGAAGAGACAGGTTTACACTAGTATATCGGCAAATTATTCAGCAATACAAGTATATTTTAATATTTTCTTTTCAAGTCTTTATCTTGTTAATTTTTTTACTTCACGGTATAGTTATATCCATGAGAATATATAAGTTTTTTGCTATTATTTGTTGTATTGTATCTGTTTTTCTTACTTCCTGTCTCAGTACAGATTTAAGTGCTCTCGCTACTAGTCTTGCAAATGGTGAAAACACTGGTCCCGCTTTTACAAATTCTGAGGCCATTTCTGCTATGAAGGATGCTCTGGTGGAAGGAATTAAGTTCTCATCTGGTAACTTAGCTTCTGACAATGGTTATTTTGGGGATGATGCCCTTAAGATTTTGCTACCAGAAGAAGCCGATGTAATGATAGAGAACATCGGAAAGATTCCTGGTGGTCAAAAGCTGGTGGACGATGTTGTGCTTCGCTTGAATCGTAGTGCAGAGGAAGCTGCTAAAGAAGTTGTTCCCATTTTTAACAATGTTATCGATGAAATGACTGTAAGTGATGGTATTGCCATTGTTGCTGGTGAAAAGGATGCTGCCACCCAATATCTTAAGGAAAAAACCTACAGTCAGTTGGTAGATCTGTATCGCCCCAAGATTTCCGATGCTTTGTCAAATCCCTTGGTAGCAGGTATTTCTGCTGATTCTGCTTGGTCAACCTTAACCTCCAAGTATAATCAGATTGGTGCCCCAGTTAATGCTGCTGCAGCTATTATTGGAAAGGATGCTCCCATGCCAGAGGTTGAGGTAGATCTTGCTACCTTTGCTACTGAAAAGGCTTTGGACGGATTGTTCTCCAAAATAGCTGAAGAAGAGGCTACAATTCGTGAAAATCCCTTGTCCTATGCTTCTTCCATGATTCAAAAGGTCTTTGGTGCCGTCAAGCAGGGATTAAACTTCTAGGTTTGGAGGTCTAAATGTCAATTGGTGATGTTGTTGCGTTAATGAGGGATGGAGTATTTGAGATTCTTACTTTGGTAGCACCTGTTTTGGGTGCAGCCCTTATTATTGGTCTTGTGGTGGCTATCTTTCAGGCTACCACCTCTATTCAGGAGCAGACCCTCACCTTTGCACCAAAATTCTTCGTTATCCTTGCAGTAATTGCTTTGTTGGGAGGTTGGATGTTTACCTCCCTACGGGAATATACTATTCAAATTTTCCAGATGATTGCTGCAGTGGGGCGATAAGTGCTATCACAGCTTCTTGATAAGGCACCCTTGTACCTATTGGTGGCAGCACGGTGTTTGGCCATGTTTATGACACTTCCTCTCTTTTCCACTCGTTCAGTTTCTACTGTGGCAAAGGTGGCTTTGGCAGGATATGTGGCCTTTCTCGTGTTGCCTACTGCCTTTGGTGGCGGGTATCAGGGGCTGGACAGCATTTATGATATTTCTACTTTACAATATGTGCTATTGCTGGTGGGTGAGGGAATCCTTGGTATAATTTCAGGATTTTTTATTACCATCCTTTTTTCAGCCTTCAGCTCAGCAGGTCAGTTCTTTTCCTTTCAGATGGGACTTTCTGCTGCCGAAGCCTACGATGCCCTGTCTCAGGTAGAAAATCCCCTCATGGGTCAGTTTTTGAATCTTATTGCTATGCTGTTGTTTTTAACTACTGAAGGATTTCAGCAGGTTTTTCTCCATGGCATGGTAGAAAGCATTCAATCCATGAATGCCATGAGCTTGGTGGTGGCAGAATCTCGTACTGCCTTTCTGCAACTATTGTTAGAAGGTCTTACTGGCCTTTTCTTCAATGCCATGATGATAGCGCTTCCCCTGACAGGAACCTTTTTTTTAGTTTCAGTGGCAATGGGATTGCTATCCCGTGCTGCTCCCCAGATGAACCTTTTGTCAGAAGGTATACCTCTGACCATGTTGTTGGGATTCCTTTTGTTATTTTTGGTTATGGGACCAATGTGTGACCTTTTTATCAGGCTTTTTGATGGAGCATTTGTGATTTTTCAGGAAATGCTTGCTAAGATAGGGGAGCCCTTATGATGCTGAATGAAAAAGTAGACACTCCACAGGATTTGCTTCCTAAAATTCACCTGCAGTGGTTTGCTTCTGCAGAAGATGAGGGACGAACAGAAGATCCTTCTGAGCATAAGCTTCGTAAGGCCCGTGAAGAAGGACGTATCCCTAAAAGTCAAGAGTTAACTGGTGGTTTGGTACTTTTGCTGCCAGTTCTAACCCTTATTTTGCTTGCTCCCTGGTTGCTTCGTGGGTTTGTGCAGATTATTCGGTTTTATATGGAACGCTGTACAACTGCAAGCATTACTGACGGTGAATTGCTCATGGAGTTTTTGTATGCTATGGTTCGCATGGTGCTTCCTATAGCAGCCACGGCTATTGTTGCAGGTGTCACCGCCAATGTTATTCAGAATAAGGGATTTATCTTTACTACAAAAACTATTGAACCGAAAATGTCCAAGATATTGCCCAAGTTCGGTGAATATTTTAAGAAAACCCTTTTTTCCTTTGAAGGTGCCTTTAACGTAGTAAAGTCAATTGTAAAGGTGGCAGTGATTTTCATTGCAGCCTATCTGTTGATTCGTAGTGAAACACGGCAGCTTATTTCTCTCATGAACACCAACTTTTGGGATGGAATTGTGTTCATTGCGGAAACCACCGCCAAGCTGCTGATAATTACTTCTATTATATTTATAATCATTGCTATTCCTGATTACATTGTGCAAAAAAAACAGTTTATGGAATCAATGAAAATGACCAAGCAGGAAGTAAAGCAGGAATACAAGGAGTTGGAAGGAGATCCCTTAGTAAAGGGGCGGTTGCGTCAGTATATGCATGAAATGTTACGTCGCAATATTCCTGCTGCTGTTGCCAAATCCGATGTGGTAATTACCAACCCAACCCATTATGCCGTAGCTATTCAATATGATAGTACTACCATGGCAGGTCCTATGGTTATGGCTAAGGGTGTGGATTCCTTGGCACGTCGTATTCGAGAAATAGCCACGGAAAACAAGGTTCCACTGGTAGAAAACCGTCCCTTGGCTCGTGCCCTCTATGCAGAGGTGGAAATTGGTGAAATGGTGCCAGAAAACTACTATCAAGCACTAGCAGTAATTCTTGCGAACGTGTATAATACAAAAGGGAAATAAAGCTGTAGGTTACAGTTTTGTTAAAGGTGGGGAAAAAGTATGCCGTCAGTCGGTAAGTCAAAGTTATTCAATAATACAGCGGATCTTACGATAGCTATCTGTGCCATCGTTGTAGTAATGATGTTGATTGTGCCTCTGCCAACGCTTTTGTTGGATGTGCTAATGGCACTGAACCTTTTGTTCGCTGTTCTCATGCTACTCATTGTTCTCTCTACACCAAAGGCCACGGATTTTGCGTCCTTTCCAACAATGTTGCTGGTGTCCACCGTTTTCGGCTTGGGAATTAACGTTTCCTCAACTCGTCTTATACTGGGACAGGGACAGAATTTCGATGGAAAGATGGTTAAGGCCTTTGCTAGCTTCGTTGTAGGAAGTACGGGAGACGAGGGACTACTCATTGGTTTTGTAATCTTTATTATCTTGATTGCTGTACAGGCCTTTGTTATTACCAAGGGTGCCTCCCGTGTTGCAGAGGTTGCTGCACGATTCACCTTGGATGCCATGCCCATGAAGCAGGCCGCCGTTGAAGCTGAGTACAATTCTGGTGCAATTACTGAAGAAGAAGCTCGTAAGCGAAAGATGGATGTTCAGCGAGAGGCTGACTTCTACGGAGCTATGGACGGTGCCTCTAAATTCGTTTCTGGAAACGTAAAGGTTGGTATCTTCATTACTGTGGTTAACCTGGTGGTGGGTCTTATCTTTGGAATGGTGCTGCGAAATGAGGCCTTTGGTACAGCAATTAAAACCTATGCATCCTTTACTATTGGTGACGGTCTTTTGTCTCAGTTGCCTTCCTTGCTGGTTTCCTTTGCTACTGGTATTATCGTAACTCGTTCTGCCTCTGATCAAACCTTGGGTATTGATGTACGGAAGCAATTCTCCCAAAGTGCTTGGATTTATTATGTTGCCGGTGGAACCATGGCTCTTATTGGTATTTTCCCTGGCTTCCCTTGGTATGTATTGATTCCAATGGGTGGTGCCCTTGGATTTTTGGGTTATAAGCTTCAGAGTATGCAGAAGGTTGCTGCCATTGAAAAAAAACTGGCCGAAAAGGCTGGTGCTGCTCAGTCCACCAGTCCCTCGGGAGATGCAAATACCGTTACTCCACCAGATCCCCTGTCCTTGGAATTGGGTTATGCTTTGATTCCGTTGGTAGACAAGGAAAAGGGTGCGGAATTGCTAGAGCGTGTTCAGCTTATCCGTCGTGAAATGGCCTTTGATATGGGTGTAAATCTTCCCCGTATCCGTATCACAGATAATATTCGGCTAGATTCCAGTGAATATAGCTTTAAGATTAAGGGTGTTACCGCTGGTAGTGCCCGTATCAAGATGGGTTGGTATTTGTGTATCAACTCTGGTGGTGTTACAGAGGAAATTCCTGGAGAGCGAACGGTGGAGCCTGCCTTCGGTTTGCCCGCCGTATGGGTATCACAGGAAAACAGGGACCGTGCAGAGCGGGCTGGATATGCGGTAGTTGATCCACCAACCATGATTGCAACTCATTTAACAGAAATCATCAAGCGGCGTGCAGATGAGATTCTTGGTCGTCAAGAAGTACAAATCCTCATCGAGTCTACTCGAAAGGATTATCCTGCAGTTGTTGAAGAAGTTATGCAGAACTTTAAGGTGGGTGAAATCGTTAAGGTTTTGCAGGGGCTTTTGCGAGAGCAAGTTTCTATCCGCAATTTGGTGGTAATTTTGGAAACCTTGGCAGATTATGGTGGAATCACCAAAAAAACAGACGTATTGATAGAGCGTGTTCGTCAGGCACTTGGTCGTCAGATTTGTCTGCAGTATGCAGATCCCAATGGTGTTCTTCACGTGCTTACTGTTTCCCAGTCCTTCTTGGAAACCTTGCTAGAAAGTAAGGCCGACACTGTAGATGGTCCTGTTGCTATGCTGGATCCTGTTACTCACCGTAAGTGGATTTCTGCTGTAAGTACCGCTATTGCCACCGCCCGAAACCAAGGATACAGCTTCCCTGTAATTCTTTGTCCCGAAACAGTGCGTAGCTTGGTAAAAAATAGCATTGAGCGAGAATTGCCTGGTATTGTGGTGCTTTCATCTGCAGAAATAACCAACGATATTAGATTGGAATCATTGGGAGGAATAGACGTTGAGTAGAACTACAAAAGTACGACCTCGCACTGAAATTGCTCCTACATATAATGAATGTATTGCACGAATTCGCGAGCAATGGGGAGATGACTACAATATCGTAGAAAGACGACAAACTACTATGCCTAAATTTTTAGGTATGGGCTCAAGGCCTGCTGTAGAGGTAGTCTATACTGTGGTAGATACAGCCCAAATTCGTGATAGAATGCAGGAAGTTACTGTTCGTCCAGCTCGTCCTACTAGCGGTGGAAATGGCCAAAGAGCAAGTGAAGAAGCATTGCGTCAACAGATTAATGATGCTGTCAACAAGATGGTTGTAAGTTCTGGGACAGGTCTTTTTTCTCAAAATGACCTTAGTGCTCTCACCAAAAAAATTGAGGAGCTGAGTTCAGCTATTTCAAATCTTCCTACAACCCAGCAATCAATTCCTGTAATCAATAAAATTGAAGAAATGCTGGAAGAAAATGAGTTTACACCTGCATATATCAAGAAAATTTCTGAGCGAATTCGTTCAGAGTTTTCTCTTGATGAACTAAATGACGAGGAAATGGTTCAAAAAAAGGTTGTTGAATGGATCGGAGAATCAATAGAATTGTATCCTCATTTGGACTTAGTTCGTAAGCCTACAGTTTTGATTTTGGTCGGTCCTACAGGTGTCGGAAAAACAACCACCATAGCTAAAATGGCTGCTAAATATCGATTGGGAAGTATGGACTTGAATCTTAGAATGGTTTCCATAGATCATTTCCGAATTGCAGCTCAGGAACAGCTTAAAATTTACGGTGGCCACATGGATATTCCCACCACTGCAGCTTCTTCTGCGAAGGATATTGCCGACTTACTTAAGTTCGATGGTAATAAATTGGATGTTATGCTTATTGATACCATCGGTCTTAGTCCCCACGACTACGAAACAATTGGTAAAATGCGGGCCTTATTGGACATTCCAAGCTGTAAGCCCAATGTATTTTTGGCTATTTCAGCCTCTACTAAGTCTAGTGATTTGCGGGATATTTTCCGTAATTACGAAACCTTTGAATACGAAGGAATTATCGTTACGAAATTTGATGAGACAAACCACGTAGGAAATATTCTCAGTATTCTTCAAGAAAAAAGAAAGCCAGTAGCCTATATTTCTTCTGGTCAGGTGGTACCACGTGATTTTGAAGAAGCAAGTGTACTTAGGTTTTTGACAAAACTCACCGATTTTAAACTAGATATAGATGCTCTGGAAAAAAAATTTCCTTCACGGTCTACGGATAAGGCTGAAGTGGAAAACCAAAAACCAGATGGAGGAGCCTCGTAAATGGAAAATCAAGCCTCAGAATTAAAAATGCTGATGAAAGAACATGGTGGTAAACAGCATCGTCCTCGTATTATTGCAATAACAAGTGGAAAGGGTGGAGTTGGCAAGACCAATATTTCCATCAATATGTCTATTGCCTATGCCCAAATTGGAAAAAAGGTTTTGCTTATTGATGGCGATTTCGGTATGGCTAATGTAAACGTATTGTTGAATATTGTTCCCCAGTATAATCTGCTTCATGTAGTAAATCAGCAAAAACGGATGGACGAAATTATTACTGATACTGAATTCGGTATTAAATTTATTGCTGGAGCTAATGGTTTTTCTCAGATAGCCAATCTTTCTGAAAGTGAGCTTGAGTATTTTATTGATGAATTAAATACCTTGAATGCCTTTGATATCATCATTATCGATACTGCTGCGGGAATTGCAAATAATGTGCTTCAGCTTGTAGGTGCTGCTGATGAAGTTTTCATCGTTACCACTCCTGAACCAACGGCAATTACTGATGCCTATGGTATTATCAAGATTATTACTACAGAAATTTCCGTTCATCGAGAGATGAAATTACAGCTTCTAGTAAATCGTGTTCATTCAGGTGATGAAGGTAAAAGAATTGCAGATAGAATCATTAATATTGCAAGCCAATTCCTCAATTATAAAATAGAATATTTAGGTTTCATCTATGATGACCCTGCAGTATCTATGTCTGTTATTCGACAAAAACCATTCATGGAGGTGCTACCCTCATCTAAACCTTCTGTTTGTATCAAGCATATTGTTGGTAGGGTAGAAAAGATGGAATTCCATGGTTCTGAAGGGGTATCAGGCTTCTTAAAGAAATTCCTTTCAAAAAAATAGACACTTACTGCAGGTATCCTTGAGCCTATCTTTTCTCTTTTAACTTGACCTTATAGGTTTTTTGTCTTAAAATGTGTATTGGAGGACTCTATGACTAAACCCAATTTCATAATTATTCCCGTGTGTGTTGGGTTTTTTTTATCCTTCATTGTAGGGCTTATTTCTAATGTAGCTTTTGGTATTGTACTACTTCGTGCATTAATCTTTGCCGTACTGTTCGGTGTTTTGGGGTTTGGTGTAGGAATTGTATTCCAGCGTTTTCTTTTGGATTCATCGGATTTAGAGGGTGGTAGTGAAGCCTCTGCGGGACCTCGCCAAGGTTCTGTTGTAGATTTATCCATCGGTGACGAGCCTTTAGAAGAAGATGAAAATGGACCAGATTTCTATGTGAGAAAAGATATTTCTAGTTCTGATCACAGGAAGCATCCAGAACCATCATCAGGTTCTGGTGGTGAAGCATCGGTGAGTGTTTCTCATCCAATGACAGAACAGGGAAGTGTTTCAACGGTTGCTCCACAGGAGCAATTTAAGCCGATTGCTCTTGGTACATCTTCTCAGGGTGGATCCCAGGGAAATGCTGCAGGTGGTTCAGGTGATGGTGATATTTTGCCAGAAATTGGTGATTTATCTATGATTGGGTCCAAGGATGAGGAGGTTGTTCCTTCAGTTGGAATGGATTTACCTATTGCTAACGGAATGGAAACAAGCCAAGGTAGGAGTAATGTAGGGACATCATCTGATTCCCAAACCATTGCACAGGCTATAAGAACGGTTTTAGCACGAGACAGCTAATATAAGGGTGTGGAGGAATGGCTGTTATAACGATAGATGACAAATCAGAAGAAGAGCTTTGGATAGAGTTCAAGAAAACCCGCTCTCCTGAGTTGCGGGATGCTTTTATCCGTAAATATATGCCTCTTGTCAAATATGTTGCTGGTAAGGTTGCTACAGGTATGCCTGGCAATGTTGAATTTGATGATTTGGTGGGCTTTGGTCAGTTTGGCCTTTTAGACGCAATCAATAAGTATGATCCTGCAAAAAACGTAAAATTCAAAACCTACGCCGTTACTCGTATTCGTGGTTCTATGATTGATGAGCTACGAGTTTTAGACTGGGTTCCTCGGTCAGTGCGACAAAAGGCTAGGGAAATAGAGGATGCTATTGTTGAGGTTGAATCTCGGTTGGGTCGTCCTGCCACTGATGCTGAAATTGCTGATTCTATGGGTATGAGTGAGGAGGAATTCCAGCAGGTTGTAATGCGGGTTTCTGGTATCAGTATGTTATCCTTAGATGATGTGTGGTATCCAGGTGATGATTCCGATAGGATTCCCATTGGGGATAGCATAGAATCTCCTTCCAGTTATAATCCTGATGTGATTGTTGAACGGGAGGAAATTCGCCGTGTTATCAGTGAATCA
This sequence comes from Treponema sp., assembly GCA_036300185.1. Classification (GTDB taxonomy): domain Bacteria; phylum Spirochaetota; class Spirochaetia; order Treponematales; family Treponemataceae; genus Treponema_F. The sequence continues at coordinate 18,350 of JAXJGY010000001.1, forward strand.
ATAAAAGAGCTCCCCGAAAAAGAAAAGATGGTTCTCGTCCTGTATTATCATGAGGATTTGACCTTTAAGGAAATAGGACAGGTGCTTAATGTAAGTGAATCTCGTATTTCTCAGTTACATTCAAAGGCAAATCTTCGTCTACGATCAAGGTTAACTAATATTAGAAAAGGTATTATGTAGGAGACACCAATGGTAAGATTGGATAAGGTTCGAAGCGATTTACAAAAACTTTTAGAGAAAGAGCAAGCATTACAATGCGTAGAAGTGCGGGCAGATACTCTGGATGAGGCATTGGCAGATGCTGCTGTACAGCTTGGAACTCGGGTGTCTTATCTTGAGTACGAAGTGCTAGAAAAGGGGTTTGCTGGGTTTGCAGGAATCGCTCGCCAACCTTGGTTGATACGTGTCTATGAAAACGAAGTTGCTGTATCCAAGAAATCTAAGGCAGCTGCTCAGGTTGCTGGAGGTGCAGTTGTAGCTGAAGGTGAAGCCGAAATGGTTCACAAGGATGGAGAATTCTTTATCCGCTACTTTGGTTCAGATATCTATTTAAAGGTTACAGAACCAGAAGGCGATGGAAAGCCTGTTTCCTTCCAAGATGTTATGGGACGACTCCAGCGTTCAGATACTATTTCTCTTGAAAATGATGACATTAAAAAGTATGTAAAGAGTGGAACTGGTGGTGTATATGAATCCGTAGGCTTGTATCGCCATGAGCCTTCTGCTGATGCTAGCTTTGTGGTAGATGTGGCTATGGATGAAACCCAGGCTACTATTACTGCTACAGCTCCTGGTGTTGGTGGTGCTGAAATTATGGCAGATACTATTGCCAGTGCATTGTCTTCCCAAGGAATTGTTGCGGGAATTGATTTGAACAAAATCGATGACTTTATTGACCATCCTGTATATGGTTTACCCTACGTGGTTGCTGAAGCAATTAAGCCTGTAGATGGTCGTGATGCTTACATTGAATACAACTTTGAAACAGATCGTTCTAAACTGAAGATGCAGGAATCTGAAACTGGTCAGGTGAACTTTAAGGAATTAAACCTGATTCAGAATGTTGTGGAGGGGCAGCCCTTGGCAAAGAAGATTCCAGCTGAACGAGGAAAGGGTGGAAAAACCATTTTTGGACGTTATCTCGAAGCAAAAAATGGAAAGGATATAAATCTTCCCTTAGGAAAGAATGTAGTGGTGGATTCTGATGGTCATACCATTCTTGCTGCTACAAATGGACAGGTTTTGCTCATTGGAGATAAAATCAATGTTGAGCCTGTTATGGAAATTGAGGGTGACGTATCCATTAAGACCGGTAACATTACCTTCTTGGGTACTGTTATCGTTAAGGGTAACGTAGACGACGGCTTTAATATCAAAGCATCTGGTAATATTGAAGTTTATGGAACTGTTGGTCGTTCAACTTTGATTGCTGATGGAAATATTATCGTTTCTCTCGGTATTATGGGTCGTGATGAAGGTGTAATTCAAGCTGGTAAATCCCTGTGGGCAAAGTTTATCCAAAATACAACGGTTACGGTAGAGGAATTTGTTATTGTAGCTGATGGTATTATTAACTCTAACGTAACAGCCCGTAAACGTATTTTACTTCAGGGTAAACGTGCTGCTATTATTGGTGGACACCTCTTTGCAACAGAAGAAATTAGTGCTAAAACTGTTGGTAGCAGTGGTGGTGGTAGCGAAACAATTTTGGAAGTTGGACTTGATCCTCAGTTAAAGCAACGAATGACCTACATTGCTGATACAAAGAATGCCTTGGCAAAAGAGCTAGAAGAAAATTCCTTGAATATTCAAACCTTGGAAAATATGAGAAAGGTTCGCCGGGTTCTACCTCCAGAAAAGGACGAGCAGTTCAGAATGTTGCAAATGCGTCGTCAGGAGATCGAAAACGAAACAGCTCAATTGGAAGAGGAATTTGTAGATATCCAGAGCAGATTGCGTGAGCTTAAGATTATTGGTAAGGTTTCTGTAGCTGGAACAGTACATGCTGGAGCAAAGATTTTTGTTCGGGATGTAAAGGATGAGATTCGTACCGACATTAAGAGTGTTACCTTCTTCTATGAAAATGGCTTTGTTCGTCGTGGAAAGTACGAGGCTCCAGATACCAATATTACAAAGCAGGTTCTTGATGGCTATAGCTCCACTTGATTTACAGGTTTTGTACTCTCAGCTTGAAACGGTTTCTAAACGGGTGGCCCATGAGCAGCAGGGAACACAATTGGCTCATGCCATTCAGCAGGAAGCCCATGCTCAGCAGATGGCAGAAAAGAATTCTACTGTTCAGCAGTTGCAATCTGGTGAAGATGGAATTCAAAAGGTTAAGGATAGGGCTTCTGGTGGATCTTCTCAGGGTGGCTCTCGAAAAAAGCAGCAGGAAGAGGAAGCACAAGAACAGGCTCCAGAACATGTTGCCTTTCAAGATCCTAATCTCGGAAAATACATTGATATTTCAGGATAGTTAATGACTGCTGTAGCTGTATGCATCATAATAAGCCTTATTAATTTACTGCTTTGGTTCGTACTGTTTCTTCATTTTAAGAGTAAATATTCCTCGGAACAAATTCTTGCAGATATTGCAGATGAATTGAATAAGTTGATTCGTGACATTAATAACGAAACAAATCGTTGTGTTACTATTGTCCGTGATTGTCGAGAAAGCTTATTAAAATTGACTGAAGAATCAAAAAAATATACGGATTTAGGCCATGAAAGCTTGGATCGTAAGGCAAAGAGTATTCAGGTGATGGATGCCCTTAACAAGGAGGCTCCACCAGCTAAACGTCGTCGAACCTCTTATTCTGATCTTGCCCCTGGAGTTGGTTTTCCTCGTTCTCCCATTCAGCAGGATTTGTTCGAAAAGGCGCCTGTTGATGAGGTAATTGAAACTCAAGAACAAGTTCATGAAACAGAGGTGATTATTGATTCTATTGATGCACAAGGCAAAAAAGAAATCCTAGCTGAAGACCTTCGTGAAGAGTCTCCATTGCCAGAGTTGACGGTACCAGAAATCAATATATCTGAAATTAAACTGCCACAGATTACAAAGGCTCAAAAGCAGGTTTTGGCTGAAAAGAATTTACGTGATAAAATATTGGAGCTCCATGGGGAAGGATTCTCTCAAGAGGTAATTGCAGCTCGCTTGGATGTTTCTTTGATTGAAGTTCAGTTGATTGTTGATATGTACGGACTTTGAAAAAAAAATTATTTTTTTTCAAAAAATATTTAAAATGCTGTTGACATTTTTTTTGATTGAGTATAATATATTCACATCTTGCCGCTGTAGCTCAGTTGGTAGAGCAAAGGACTGAAAATCCTTGTGTCGTTGGTTCGATTCCTACCGGCGGCAAAGCCCAAACTAGAAATAGTTTGGGCTTTTTTTTTACTAATTATTTTTCTTAATTTTCCATTTACCTGTGAATTATGGAGAAAAAGATGTTATTTTTGCTTTTTTCCTTGTGTTGAATCATTTCATGGCTTATAATGGAATTTATGAAATGGTTAATCGTTGCTTATGGTGGTAAAAAAGAAGATGTAGAAAGCATGCAGCATTTTCTTATGCCCTATGACACTACTATTACAGTGTTTGAGACTGATTGTTGTTTTGACGAATCTTTTCTTTCTGCTGTGGCAGAATGTGAGTATTGTATTTGGCTTGGTGACACTGACGGAGCTGATATCAAGGACTTGCCCTTTGCCTTTGGTTATATCTTAGGAAAGGATATTCCAGTATTTTGCGTTAGAAAGGAAGGTGCTCGGGAGTGGGGAAAATTACCCCTTACCACTAGCGAATACCATGAATATACTTCTTGTTCGGCTCTACTAGAGGTTTTGGAATCACGTTTTCCTGAGTTCTTGCAGCGTGAAACACAAAAGCATGCTCGTCATGCCCTTTTGGATGCAGGGATTCCCTTTAATCCAGATAGTTTTGCCTTTCATATCGCCTCTGATGATGAAAAGGAATGTCAGTTATTCATTGATGCAGGAATCGATGTAAATAGTCGTGATGCAGCTGGTACTCCTATGATTTGTGTGGCAGCTCGTCATAATCGGCGTGAAATGATAGAAAAGCTTTTGTCTCTTGGAGCTGATATTAATGCTGTTTCTAAGGATAGAGGATATTCTGCTGTTATGGATGCAGTTTGGAAATCTAACACAGAAATTGTGGAATTCCTAGTTGAACGAGGAGCCAATCTCAGTTATATTAGCCGTGACGGTCAGCCAGTTTTGGTGCTTGCCGTTGGTACTGGCAATGAAAAGGTTTGCCGAATTTTAACGGAACATGGAGCTGATCCTTTTACCTGCGATGCCATGGGTATGTCTGCCCTGTCCTATGCAAAGCTTTTTAAGAAGGAAAGCCTTGTTCCTATTTTTGAGGCACGGAGAAAATGACATCTAATATTGTTTTTACTGGTGGTGGCACTGGTGGACATATCTTTCCCGGTCTTGCTGTAGCTGATGAATTACGTCTGCTATGTAAGGAGGCTGGGAAGGAATGTCGTATTGTTTGGATTGGTTCTTCTAAGGGAATGGATCGTTCAATCATTGAAAAAAGTGGAAGTGTGGATACCTTTTATGGTATTCCCACAGGAAAGCTACGGCGATACTTTTCCTTGGAAAATCTGGTGGATGTGTTTAAGATAATCGGAGGCTGTATCGCCTCCTTTTTTCTGCTTTTAAAGCTACGACCTGCGGTGGTTTTTTCCAAAGGTGGTTTTGTGAGTGTACCTCCCTGCCTTGCGGCTGGTTTGTTAAGAATTCCTGTGTATACCCATGAATGTGACTTTTCTCCCGGCTTGGCTACAAAGCTGAATAGTCGTGTGGCAAAAAAGGTATTGCTGTCTTATCCTGAAACAGCCGCCTATTTTGGGGAGAAATTCAAGGGACGGCTAGAGGTAACGGGAAATCCAGTACGGCCAATTTTTTACGATACTGACAAGGAGCGGGGAAAGAAATTTTTGAATCTACAGGATGGAAAGCCTGTGCTTCTTGTTTTGGGTGGAAGCTCTGGTGCTCGCCAAATCAATAATTTGGTACTGGAAAACTTTGATTATTTAACAGAGCATTTTCAGGTGGTACACCAGACTGGGGGAGAAAAGGCTCATTTTGATGAGTCAGCCTTGCCTCCAAACATTCCTAGTACCTACAAGCACTATAGTTTTATTTACAATGAAATGCCAGATGTTCTTGCTTGTGCTGATTTAGTGCTTTCTCGTTCTGGTGCAAATTCCTTGTGGGAATGTGCTGTTTTGGGAAAGGCCATGGTTCTAGTACCTTTATGTGGCTCTGGAACACGGGGAGACCAGGTAGAAAATGCCCGTTTCTTTGTGGACTCAGGTGTTGCCCTTTCTCTGGTAGGTGACGAAGCTGATAGCCAGCACTTGCAAGCAGCTTTGAATAAAATGCTTGATGAGGATTTTAGAAAGAGCTGTAGCGATAAGGCCTTGGAATTAGGCTTACGAAACAGACCTGCTCAAACTATTGCCAAAGCCGTCTATGGTGAGGTTTTTTCTGAGGGTGTATCTAGATGAACATAGCCCCTATTGATGTGGTGTTCATTATCATAATTCTCGCGTTGGTTGGAAATGGTGCTACTAAAGGCTTTATTGCACTGTTTTTTGGAAAAGCGGCCTTTTTGGTGGGCTTTGCTGCAGGAATTATATTCAATGCTCCAGTGGCACAGATTTTGTTGCAGTGGATCCCTGTAGTTATCCTTGCCAAGATTGTTGCTTTCCTGTTGCTATTTATTGTTGTCTATGTACTTATCAAGCTGGTGGAAAAGATTTTGGGCTGGATTTTCAAGGGGGATATTTTAAGAAACTTAGATCGTTCCTTGGGATTTTTCTTTGGCTTGGTGGAAGCTGTGTTGGTAGTGGTATTGATTTTGTTTATACTGCATCTTCAGCCTTGGATTGATGTTGAAGCTGTTTTACAGGAAAGCATCTTTAACAAAATTTTCGTTGACATTTTTGGTCAAACAGTGGAAAGCCTTCCACAAGGAATTGAATCTAATGTTTGAGAATCTTCTTTTTCAGCCAGCAAGTCAGCAGCTTTCTGAGGATATTCGTCTTGGTCAGCTTCCCAATGCTTTACTTTTTGCAGGTCCGCCTGCTTCTGGAAAGCTGACCTGTGCCTTAGAGCTTGCTCGTGTGTTGGCATGTACTGCCCATCCAGCAGGAGCGTGGCAATGTAGTTGTGATTCTTGTCTCAAGCACAAGTCTTTAGTTAGTACCTCTGTGTTGCTGGCAGGGAATAGAAGCTGTTCCTTGGAAATTGCTGCCTCATCAAAAACCTTTTTAGATGCTCTGTATTCAAGTGCTTCTCATCTGAAGGCAAGTCGTTACCTTTTTGTCCGAAGCATCAGAAAACTTTCTAGCCGTTTTTCACCTGTGTTGTGGGAGGGAGAGGATAAGGTTTCAAAGCTTGCACCAATTCTTGCTTCCATGGATGAGGCTTTGGAGGAGCTGGAACGAATGCCAATGCTTTCTGGAGAAAATCCTACTGGGGAGCTTGATTTTTCCAAGGTAGAAAAGCTGGTAAAGGAATTGGTAACTTTGGCTAACAAGCTGGAAGCAGGCTTTATGTACGACACCATTCCTGTGGCCCAAATGCGTCGGGCAAGCTCCTGGGCTCGCTACAAAAGTGAGTTTGGAAAAAAGGTGATTATCATTGAGAATGCAGACAAGATGCAGGAAGGTAGCCGTAATGCCATGCTGAAAATTCTTGAGGAGCCACCAGAAGATGTGGTTTTTGTTCTTACAGCCACAAGAAGAAATGCTGTTATGCCTACCATCTTGTCTCGTGTCAGATCTTATAGCTTTTTACCACGAGATGGAAAAGCCCAAGCTCAAGTCATTAGCCGAGTATTTCACGGTGAGGTGGCTCCAGATCAGCTAGAAACGGCTTCTATTGAAAATTATCTTTTGTCCTTTTTGCCTGTGTCCCCAGAGGTGGTTGCCGCTGCTGGTAATCAGTTTATTCAAGATATACTTGAGGGAAGACAGCCTGAAATTGAAGCTCTAATAAAAACCTGTGGTGGATTTGAACCACGGCTTTTGTTGAATCTTTTTTTCAAGTCGGTATCTCGTACCTTGCGAGATGTAGGCCTTGGTCATCACGAAATGCTTACAAATCATGGAGCTCCTGCTAATGTTCAGTCTCAGGATGTGTTGCGTCAGTTCCGATTGGCGGAATTAAGTACCCAATGTTTAGCTGCAGTTCATGAATGTAATTCTCATATAACTATTTATAATCAAGGAATTGCTGCTGCCTTGGAATTGCTATCTTCTGATATTTCTCTTTTGGTAAAAAAATATCGCGGTGGAGCCATAATATGATTGACTGGTTCAAGCGGGTTTCTGGAAAAATTTCCAAACTCAGCAGTGAGCAGGTGGAGCAATTATTTGAAGCCCTCATCGAAGA
>JAXJGY010000002.1:0-90801 GCA_036300185.1 Treponema sp.
TCGCACGAGGTTATCCTGCTGATGACATTGCCGATTTATTGGGACTCACCATTTCTCAGATACAAGAAATACAGTAAAATGGGGTAAATCCGCTCAAACAGATTTTACCAAGGAGTTGGAGGCTACTATTTCTCGTATGAAACAAGAAAAGGAGGATCCAAACATGTATCTTACCTACACAACCCGCATGATGGAATCCCGCCGTGATGGTTTTGATAAAGGTTTTACAGCTGGTCATGAAGATGGCCTCCAACAAGGAGCCTACGAAAACAAGCTGGAGACGGCCAAAACTTTTCTTTCCATGGGGCTTACCCCAGAGCAAGTAGCTCAAGGAACAAATCTCCCACTGGATGTGGTACAAGGTCTGATTCAAGGCCAATAGTCCGCACTTTTACATTTACTCCAAACCTGCTATACTGCCACCATGAAACATACAGCAACTCTTACCGTGCGCTCCTACGAGTGCGATTCCTATAACCATGTAAATAATGCCGTTTATTTGAATTATCTTGAATATGCCCGCATGGAATTCCTTCGTGCCATTAACTTTGACTACGAGGGCATTGTGGCTGCAGGCTACTATCTATACGTTACCCACATCGATATTTTTTACAAGGCTTCTGCTGTTTTGGGAGACAAGCTATTGATTGATGTGGAGCCCATCAAGACAAAGGCCATGTCAGGTATTTTCCACCAATTGGTTCGCAAGGAAGATGGAACAATCTGTGCCACAGCTGAAGTATCCTGGGCCTGTGTAACAAAGGAAGGTCGCCCCGCACCTATTCCCAAGGAATTTATGGTAGAGGGAATGTTAGCTGCAAAAAACAGCTAAATCCCCCACCATTACATAGTATCACTTTTTTAGAAAATACTCTCTATCGGTTCCAAGCCAAACTGAGCCACGTAATCTCTGGCCAGTTGGGCATGGATAATAGTGTTTTCGCTTTGATGAGCATCGGAATTGCAAATAACCGGTGCATTCAATTCTGCCACCAGCTCCCAAAACCGATTATGGGGATACAACAAACCAGACTTTCCTGTCTGCTTTGCTCTAGCTAACCCCAGACCATTAGCCTCCACTGGCAAATTATAGTCAATGGCGGCCTGTAGCACATCCTTTAATCCAGCTTCAATGTCAGCATCCCACTGGCGGCCACTGGCCATAACAAGATCTGGATGAGCCACAAAGGCAAAAAGCCCGCTGGCAATGCCATCCACCACCCCAGCAAAATAACGGCCAAGCTCCTTCCTAGAGGTTACCACTGGAATGTAGGGCAAGTCCTGTCCGCTAGCCACCCAATGAGGACCAAAAACCAAGTAATCAGCTCCCCAGCGGCCCAAAAGCTCATCCTTATACCAGCTGTAAAGCCGCTTGTCATACTCACATTCAAAGCCTAGGTAGATAGGAAAGTCCACCGTGGTAGCAGCTTGTCGCACCGCATTCACGTAAGATTCGGTTTCAGCCTCTTCCATTCTAATTTCTGGCCAGGTATTCAGATAGCGAGCAGTCTGATCTCCCCTTCCCTGCCAGAACTTTGAATCTGACTCAGGATAGGGGCAATGGTCAGAAAACCCCAAGGCAGTACAGCCTGCAGACTGGGCTACCTGCACATAGTCAGGAACCCAGCCTTCTGCATGACCACAGAGATAGGTATGAGTGTGGAAATTAGATATTCCAGCCAATTACACCTTCTCCAATGCCTGTTCAATATCTGCAATAATGTCTTCTACATTTTCCAAACCGCAAGAAAGGCGAATCATACCAGCGTTAATTCCAGCTGCTTCCAACTGCTCATCAGTTGCCTGACGGTGAGTGGAGCTGGCAGGATGCAATACACAGGTACGGATGTCTGCCACGTGCACAACACGAGAAGCAAGCTGCAAGGAATCCATAAATCGAACGGCAGCCTCACGTCCACCCTTGATAACAAAGGTAATAACACCGCTACAGCCATTCTGCAGGTACTTTTTCACCAGCTTCTTGTCCTGGCTCTTTGGCAGACCGGGATAGATAACAGACTCAATCTTGTCGCTGCAATTCAAGTATTCAGCCACGATAGAAGCATTCAAGCTATACTGACGCATACGTACTGGCAGGGTTTCCAGTCCCAGATTCAGCAAGAAGGCAGCGTGGGCAGACTGATAGATGCCCAAATCACGCATAATCTGCATTCGAGCCTTGATAATAAAGGCCATCTTGCCAAAATCTCTTGTATACACAACACCGTGGTAGCTTTCATCAGGAGTGTTAAAGTCGCTGAACTTGTCCCCAACAGTCCAGTCAAAGGAGCCACCATCTACAATAACACCACCTACCTGCAATGCATGGCCGTCCATGTATTTTGTGGTAGAGTGAATAACAATATCAGCACCCCACTTGAGTGGCTGACACAGGGCTGGTGTGGCAAAGGTATTATCGATTACCAGAGGAACACCCTTTTCGTGGGCAGCCTTGGCAAAGCGTTCAATATCCAACACTCTAAGAGCAGGATTTGCAATGGTTTCACCGAATACCAGCTTTGTATTCTTGCGGATAGCCTTGCGAATCTGTCCTGGAGTGGCATCAGGAGAAACCCAGATACAATCAATTCCCATTCGCTTCAGGGTAACTGACAAGAGATTAATAACACCGCCATAAATAGTGGAAACAGCTACAACGCTATCTCCAGCCTTACACAGGTTCAAGATGGTACACAAAACAGCAGACTGACCGCTGGAGGTAAGCATGGCTCCAACACCACCTTCCAGTGCAGCAATCTTCTTTTCCACTGCATCACAGGTGGGATTTGCAAAACGAGAATACATGAATTCTGTGGGCATGTCGAACAATTCAGCAATATGCTCGGTGGAGTCAAAGCAATAGGTGGTGCTTTGCACGATGGGAACAACACGAGGTTCCCCGTTTTTTGGAGTATAGCCTGCGTGGAGGCATTCTGTTTCAATCTTCATAAATTTCTCCTTTGTAAAAATAAAGCCTGCATTGTGAAGCAGGAGGCTCAGTGGAAACCACTTTACCGAAATCTCCACAAGGCAGGCTCTTTGGATAATAACCTATCCTACCTTACACAACGCCTTGGGCAATCATGGCCTGAGCAACCTTCAGGAAGCCAGCAATGTTGGCACCTGCCACATAGTTGCCTTCCATACCGAACTGCTTAGCTGCAGCGTAGGCATTGTCATGGATATTCTTCATGATACCCTTCAACTTCTCGTCTACTTCCTCACGGCTCCAAGACATACGGATAGAGTTCTGGCTCATTTCCAATCCAGAGGTTGCTACACCACCAGCATTAGAGGCCTTTCCGGGAGCAAACATAACTCCAGCACCCTGGAAGGCAGCTACAGCTTCTGGAGTAGAAGGCATGTTAGCACCTTCTGCCACCAGTTTTACACCGTTGGCAATCAAAGCCTTTGCCTCATCACCGTTCAACTCGTTCTGAGTAGCACAGGGGAAGGCACAGTCACACTTTACAGACCAAGGACGCTGACCTTCTGTGTAGGTGGCACTAGGATACTTTTCTACATATTCCTTGATGCGACCACGCTTTACGTTCTTCAAGTCCTTTACAAAGGCAAGCTTTTCAGCATCGATTCCATCTGGGTCATAGATGAATCCAGCAGAGTCAGACAGGGTAACAGGCTTTGCTCCCAGCTGAATCAGTTTTTCGGCACAGAACTGAGCAACGTTTCCGGAACCAGACACGGCACAAACCTTGCCCTTGAAATCGTCTCCCTTTACAGCCAGCATATTCTGGGCAAAGTATACACAACCATAACCAGTAGCTTCAGGACGAATCAAAGAACCACCGAACTGCAAGCCCTTTCCAGTCAATACACCAGTGAACTCATTGCAAATTCTCTTGTACTGACCGAACATATAGCCAACCTCACGGGCACCAACACCAATGTCTCCAGCAGGAACGTCAGTGTCTGCACCAATGTGACGATACAACTCTGTCATGAAAGACTGGCAGAAGCGCATTACTTCAGCGTCAGATTTTCCGTGGGGATCAAAGTCAGATCCACCCTTACCACCACCCATGGGCAAGGTGGTAAGACTGTTCTTGAATACCTGCTCAAATCCCAAGAACTTCAAAATACTCAAATTAACGGAGGGATGGAAACGGATACCACCCTTGTAAGGACCAATGGCACTATTATACTGAACACGGAAACCACGGTTTACCTGCACCTTGCCAGAATCGTCCATCCAAGGTACACGGAACATAATGACACGCTCTGGTTCCACAATCCGCTCCAAGATGGAGTTGGCTTCCAACTCAGGCATTTTTTCTACCACTGGCTCCAAGGACTCCAGCACCTCTTGAACAGCCTGCAAATACTCACTTTCGTGGCTATTCTTTGCCTGAACCTGCTCCCAAACTCGCTTTACGTAAGCGTTCTTCATAGTCATTACCCCCAAAAGGCTATAAAATAATCTACTTAAATTTTAGTAAAATTCCTGTAATATTACCACAAAAAAGCCATTTTCTACAATACAAGTAGGAAAAGAAATTGGAGTTTGTGGAGGGGGAAGAAGGAGCAGTTTCCATATTGAAAATCACACTTTACTTTGATAAAATTGCCAACAGAATTTTGTAGTATATGGAGATTCCGTAGTGGCAAGAAAAATCATATTTCTATTGTATAGTTCCTTGGCAATTTTTTGCGTTGGGCTTCTTCTTTACAATAATTTTTTTAATGAAGAAGCTGCAATTCTTCTTGAAAACAAACACGCCTTTACATTTTTTGTTGCCCTCCTTGTGGGATTGTTCCGAATGTACAATGGTAACACTAAAAAAAAATCATTGTCTTATTATAAAAAAAATTACAAGGACTTTATACGAGATTCATTTTCTAATGATAAGAAATCTCTGAAAAAGCTTTTGAAAGCCATAAAGCTATTGAATGAAGACAAATTTGATAAATCAATTCAACTATTGGAATCCTTGTTACCAGACTGCAAAACCCTCAATGAAAAATATGTAACAAAGCTGTTTCTTGCTTTAAACCATGAGGAAACAGGTGATACTGATAAAACCTGCCTAATTTATGAAGAATTGATTCAATATGGACTTGCAGACAGTATAATATATTCAAATGTAGCAAATTCATATAGAAAAAATGGCCAGACAGAAAAGGCAATAGAAGCTTGTAAAAAGGCCCTTCTAATCGATTCAAAAAATACCTTTGCCTATAATAGTCTTGCAGGGATATATTTTATAATGGGTGAGTTTGACAAAGCCATAGAAAATGCAAAAAAAGCCCTAGAATATGACCCTAAAATCCTTCCATCAATCAAATATCTCATCATCATCTATACATTATTGGAAGATGAAGAAGAATGTGAAAATTATAAAAAGAAAGCGCTTGCAAACGGCATGACTAAAAAAGAGTTAGAGGAAATGCTCGCTAGTTACTGCTGAATAATCCCGGCTCAGCAACAATTCAGACAGATTCTCAGCCACATTACGGACATAATGCGAATTATAGAAATTCGTTCATTTGAAATCATAGGTAAGTGGAAAGAAACCTTTGGCAAGATAACAAAGCCTACATCCCAACGCCCTACATCGTCAAAAGCGGTGGGGGAGGGCCGCTGTAGTCTCCACCCTCTTCCAGTGGAATTCTCCAGCAGCCCATTTTGTCGATTATACTCGACAAAATAATATAATAATAATATAATATAATCGACAATGTTTCAGAAGAGGCAGCATGAATCATACCGTATTGAAAGCAATCATATATGACAATCATGAAATGATCAGGAATCTCAGCATTGTGGACAGGGAATACGATTTTGATGTACAGGCAAACTATGTGCTGGTGGGACTACGCCGGGCGGGAAAATCCACACTGCTTTACAAAATCATCCAAGATTTGGTGGCTTCAGGTGTGGAGTGGAACCAGATCATATACATCAACTTTGAAGACGAGCGACTGAATGAATTTACGGTGAACGACTTCAACGACATAGTTGCTGTCCAGGCGGAACTCAGTGACAAGAAAGGCTGGTTCTTCCTAGATGAGATACAAAATATTTCTGGTTGGGAGGGATTTGCCCGCCGTATGGCAGATTTCAAGGAGCATGTATTCATCACCGGCAGCAACGCCACCATGCTTTCCAGTGAGATTGAGCAGCGGTTGGGAGGACGCTACCTTACAAAACACGTCACTCCCTATAACTTCCGGGAATTCCTTGCGGCAAAGAATACGACTTTTACAGATTCCACATTGCTGGGAACAAAATCCCAGGGAAAAATCAAGCGGGAATTTGAGGAATACTTTTATTTTGGAGGTTTCCCAGAAGCCTTATCCTTCCGAGACAAGCGGGAATATGTCTCAAGCGTCTACCAGAAAATTCTGCTGGGTGACATGGCGGTGCGGAACAAAATCAGAAATACCAGTGGACTGAAAATCATGATGAATAAAATCGCAGAGTCGGTAAAGGACGAAATCTCCTACTCACGACTCCACAACATCCTGAAAACAGTAGGTATCCCCATCAGCAAGGATGTGGTCATCGACTACCTGGGATTTGCACAGGAATCCTACCTGCTTTTTGCGGTCAGAAACTACTTCTCCAAGTTTGTGGAAAAAGAGACCACACCAAAATACTACTTTAGCGACAACGGACTGCTCAACCTCTTCCTTATCCAAGGGGAAACCAGACTTCTGGAAAACCTTGTGGCACTCAGTCTGAAAGACAAGTACAAGGACCAGGTCCATTTCCTAAAATCAGCGGAACTGGACATAGACTTCTTTGTTGCTACCACTGGCACCGCCATCCAAGTTGCCTACTCAGTATCCAGCATCTCCAACAGCAGGGAAATAGACTCCCTCAAGAAAGCAAGTAAAATCCTTGGGGAGGCCCAGCGATTTGTGATCATCACCTACGAGGAGGAGGATCTCCTTGCTTTTGACGGCATCCAAATCGAAGTGCTTCCCGCCTGGAAGTGGCTGTTAGCGCTGTGACGAAAGGGCAATTTATTTTCCGGACATTGACATCCTACACCTCTACAAATGGCTCGTAAAAGTCTTCCTCTAACCACCAAGCAAGCCATTCCGCCACATTGACAATTTTGTCTGCCCGTCTCCGCCCGGTGATGGAGCATTCCCACACGACAGCCACCCGCCAACCTTCTTCCAGTAGTTTTGCCACCACCTCCACGACAGAAAGGATTTCCCCCACCTCGATTGCAAGAATCTCCAAAAAGTGGCATTATGTGGGCATGAATATCTTGTTACAGATTGGCATTGTCCTTGGCATTTGTCTGGTGGGAGAAGCTCTTTCCTCCATACTGCCCTTTATCCTTCCAGGAAACATCATCGGAATGATACTGATTTTCATCCTGCTACTGGTGCGGGTAATGAAGATCGACCACATCCGTCAAAAAGCCCAGTTCTTAAAGCAGAACATGGCATTTTTCTTAGTTCCTTCCAGTGTTAGCATCATTCAGCACACAGAGCTGCTGAAAGAAATTTTGATTCCCCTGTTGGTTATCAGCATGGTTTCTACTATTCTCACCTTTTTGGTCACAGCCTTTGCGGTAAACCTCACCATGAAACTGACACAAAAGAAAAACTCCATTCCACAAGCTCAGTTCCAAGGAGATGACAATGAATGAGACACTTGTAACCCTCTGGACCACCTTTATCAACTCACCATTTTTTGGTCTGTGTCTTTCTATCTTTTCCTACCAGCTGGGACTGGTTATCTACAAAAAATGGAAGCATCCCATTACCCATCCGTTGCTGATAGCCATTGTAGTTTGCTGCCTCTTTTTGGGTTATACAAAAATTCCCTATGAAAGCTACTATATTGGTGGTTATATGATAGCTATCTTCCTGTCTCCAGCCACCGCCATACTGGCAGTGTCCATGTACGAGCAACTGGAAACCTTGAAGAAAAATATCCTGCCTATTCTGGTGGGTACAACTGTGGGTGCCCTCACCGCCGTTGGTAGCATTATCATCATGGGAAAATGGTTCAACCTGGACTGGAATATCATCCTTTCCATGGCTCCCAAGTCTGTTACCACAGCCATTGGATGGAGTCTTACAGAGGCCTTTGGAGGAATTCCCGCCATCACCGTAGCCGGAATCATCATCACTGGTAACTTTGGGGCCTTAGTTTGTCCTTCCTTGGCTAAGCTGTTCAAGATAACAAACCCTGTGGCCATCGGAGTTGCCATGGGAACCAGTAGCCACGTAACAGGTACCACCAAGGCACTAGAAATGGGAGAGGTGGAAGGAGCCATGAGCGGCCTTGCCATTGGCTGTGCAGGAATTGCCACTGTAATATGGTGTGCTATCCTTCCTCTCACCTGATTTTTCCATGAGCCACGCACTGCCAGCTTCCCCCACTGTTCAGGAAAATCCCGCCTACCTGCAGGAGCAGCTTATTACCTACATTGGGAATAAGCGAGCCCTACTGGATTTTATTGGAAAGGGTATTTCCATTGCACAAAAGGAATTAAATAAGGAGAAGCTTTCTATTTTTGACTGCTTCTCTGGCTCTGGAGTAGTGGCACGCTATTTCCGTCAGTTTGCAAGCCAGCTGTGGGTCAATGACTTGGAGTTGTATTCTGCCATAATTAATCGATGCTACCAAACAAATAAGGCTGAAGCAGATACTCAAGAATTACGGCAGCTACACCTTCACCTTTGCCAGCAGCTAGAAAACCAGCCCCTAGAACCAGGCTTCATTTCTCGCCACTATGCACCTGTAGACGATACCAATATTCAGCGGGGAGAACGATGCTTTTACACCACTCGCAACGCACAATTTCTTGACACCGCCCGTAAGCTCATTGACCAGCAGGTGCCACCCCAGCTGCAGGACTTTTTCATTGCCCCATTGCTTTCCCAAGCCTCCATCCATGCCAACACCTCTGGCGTGTTCAAGGGCTTTTACAAGAACAAGGATGGAGTGGGACAATTTGGTGGCACTGCTCGTGAAGCCTTACAACGAATTGCAGCCCCCATCACCCTGCCTTATCCTGTGTTCAGTAATTTTTCCTGTCCAGTGGAGGTGCTACAAAAGGAAGCCCAAGCTGCAGCCCAGCAATTGCCACCCTTAGATGTTGCCTATCTCGATCCTCCTTATAATCAGCATCCCTACGGTTCAAACTATTTTATGCTGAACCTTTTGGCCACAGGACAGGAGCCAGATCTTGCTGAGGTAAGCCAAGTTTCTGGTATTCCTAAAAATTGGAATCGATCTCAGTACAACAAGGCTCACTGTGTTAAACAGGCACTGGAAAAACTCATTGCCACCATTCCCGCAGCCTTCCTGCTGATTTCCTTTAACTCAGAAGGCTTTATCAAGCCAGCAGCCATGGAAAATCTTCTTACTCAGTACGGAAAACTCCAGCGGTTGGAATGTAATTACAACACCTTCCGAGGCTCCCGCAATCTGCAAAATAGAAATATTCACGTAACAGAATACTTGTACGTGTTAGACAAGCGGTAACTAAATCGACTTTTCCTTCCCGCCCTGCCGTGGTATACTACATCCGTGAAACGAATTATCATCATTACTGGAGCCAGCTCTGGAATCGGTCAGGAATTTGCGCGGCAGATTTTAGATTTTCGTCATGGAGATGAACTGTGGCTGGTGGCCCGAAGAAAAGAGCGACTGCTGGAGCTGAAAACTGAATTGGAATCCTCACTGGAACAAAAAGCTTCCAACAAAGGAATAAATCCCCTTGTCATTAAGGTGATTCCAGAGGATATTTCTGGAAGACATGGCTACCAGCTTTTTTCCCAGCTTTTTGCAGAAGAAGCCAAGGCAGGAAGCTTTGTTATAGATACCCTAGTGAACAACGCAGGCTTTGGCACCTACGGCCCCTTTGAAGAAACCCCAGTAGAACGGGAGTTAGAAATGGTGGAGCTGAACATTACCTCTCTTACAGGAATCTGTGGGGCGGCCTTGCCCTACCTTGCCAGAGGCAGCAGCATTATCAATGTGGCAAGCCTTGCAGCCTACATTCCCTTGGGAAACTTTGCCGTCTACGCCGCCTCAAAATCCTACGTACGGAATTTTTCCCTAGCCCTTGCTGCCGAGCTAAAAGACAAGGGCATTCACGTTCTAGCCCTTTGCCCCGGTTCCGTTTCCACAGAATTTGCCAATGTGGCCTCCAATGGAGCCAGAAAAGAAGTGCTTGGTGGAAAGCCAGTAGACAAGGTTGTTCGACACGCCCTTATCTGCCAGCAAAAAGGAAAGAAAATCGCCCTGTGGGCCTTTAAGTGGAAGTTCAACGCCTTTATGAGCCGCTTCGTGGGACACTATTTTTTTGCTAGGCATACGTATCTGCACGAGAAGCGCCCACATCAGTAATCCCAGCCACATCCCGGGGAGCAGGGAAACAGGAACATCATCTCGAGTGGTGGGGAACACAAATTTATCTAGGGAATCTGGGGAACCCTACCCCGCCTCGCACTTCGCTATCGCGAAGAGTTAGGGAGCGACGGCTACAAGCCGGAAAACCGCGATATATTGAGCGGTTTTAGCGAGTCTCACTTTTGCCCCGCAAAAGTGCATGGGCAGGGGACCTCCCCAGTTTCCCAGAATAATTTTTGTGGGTGTTCCCCACCACTCTGGTTACTATTCGTGGGTTCCCCTGCTCCCCAGACTATTGCAGATGGAGCTTCAATCTCGCGGGCTACAACAACAACCTTGACCTAGATTTACGCTTATTCTATGATTATATCAAAGATAAAGTTGCACAAACAGCCTTCACAAAAGAACTGGATGCCACCATTTCTCGTATGAAGCAAGAAAAGGAGGAACGAAACATGTATCTTACTTACACTACCCGCATGATGGAGTCCCGCCGAGATGGTTTTGATGAAGGTATCTCCATTGGCCTCCAACAAGGCATAGAACAAGGCTTGGAACGTGGAGCCCACCAAAAAGCATTGGAAACAGCAAAAACTTTTCTTTCCATGGGATTTTCCCCAGAGCAAGTAGCTCAAGGCACCAATCTCCCGCTGGATGTAGTACAAGGCTTACTGTAAGGATGGGGTTTTAGGGGACAAGGGGCAAGATATCGTAGCCCCTTGCCCGCTGACCGAGCAGAGGGGGTGTCCCCTCCTAAAAATACAATCAGGAACAACAGCTTCGGCCGTTAATTTCTCCTGGTACAGGGACAGGATATTCTCCGTCAAAGCAACCCTTACAGTAGCCATAGGTTTTACCATTCAGCTCCTTCATGGCCTCGAACATGCCTTCCAAGGAAATAAAGGCCAAGGAATCGGCACCAATTTCCTTACAAACCTCATCTGTGCTATGTTCAGCAGAAATCAAGTCAGCACGGCTTGGTGTATCAATTCCAAAGTAGCAGGGGAATTTTACTGGTGGAGAGGAAACTCTAAAGTGAACTTCCTTAGCTCCAGCCCGACGCAAAATCTGAATCAAGCGACGACAGGTGGTTCCACGCACAATAGAGTCGTCAATAATAACAACTCGCTTTCCGTTCACGTCACTTTTCATAGCGTTAAGCTTTACAAATACGAGATTTTCACGCTCGGCCTGGGTGGGAGCAATAAAGGTACGACCAATATACTTGTTCTTTACAATTCCCATGGCATAAGGAATTCCAGCCTCAGCAGCATATCCCATGGCGGCACCCAATCCTGAATCAGGTACACCGATAACGACATCAGCAGGAACGCCACTTTCACGAGCCAGCACTGCACCCATCTTTAAGCGGGCATCCTGAATGGAAATACCATCCATAACGGAGTCTGGCCGAGCAAAGTACACGTATTCAAAGATACAGGTTCGCTTTGCTGTTCGTTCACCAAACTCAAAGGAAAGCACTCCATCCTCGTTGATAATAACAATTTCACCAGGCTGAATATCACGAACAAAGGTACCACCAACAGAGTCAATGGCACAGCTTTCACTGGCCAGCATCCAGCCACCTTCTAGCTTACCGAGACAGAGAGGACGGATACCATTGGGGTCACGGGCACCAATAAGGCTATTTTCTGTCATTACAGCCAAGGCAAAGGAACCCTTAATCATCTGAATGGTGTCAGTTAAGGCCCGCTCCAATCCCTTCTTGTAGCTTTTACCAATAAGCTTATTGATAACTTCTGTATCACTGGCAGAAGTAAAGGTAGAACCTGTTTCCTCAAGTACTTCCTTCAGCTGCTCGTAGTTGGTCAAAGCACCATTGTGGGCAACAGCAATACCACCCAGCTTGAAACGACTTACAAAGGGCTGGGCATTTTCAATTTGAGCCTCACCACTGGTGGAATACAAAACATGGCCAACTGCAATTTGACCAGCCATTTCCTCCAATTTTTGAGCAGTGAAAACATCAGCAACCAAGCCTAATCCCTTGTGTGCTTCAATTTTTTCTCCATTGGAAACAGAAATACCGGCACATTCCTGACCACGATGCTGAAGGGCATACAGTCCATAATAAGCCATCTTTGCAGCATTAAAGCTGTCTGTTCTGTCCTTCTTGTTCAAATAAATACCCAAGATTCCGCACTTTTCCTTGAGCTTATTCTCTTCTGACTCTAAAAATACATCTTGATTTTCCAGATTCAATTCAATCGTCTCCATTAGTTTTATGCACAAGCTTACAGCTCAATTCCAGAGCCGCCATTTTCAGCAGCCTCGTCCATAAGTTTTTTTCTAAACTCCAACAGCTTGGTGCGGAGTTCAGGATATTTGATTCCAAGAATTTCCACTGCAAGATAAGCAGCATTAGCAGCATTGCCAATTCCTACAGTAGCCACAGGGATTTGCTTTGGCATCTGTACGATGGAAAGAAGGGCATCCATTCCTCCAAGTCCATTGCTACCACTGGAAATACATTCCAAAGGTACACCCACCACTGGCAACACTGTCATGGAAGCAATCACACCAGGTAAATGAGCAGCAAGCCCCGCACCTGCAATAATCACCTCACAGCCTGCAGCTTCAGCCTCTTGCAAACGCTGACGCAACAATTCACCACTGCGATGGGCAGAAAGCACATAGGAACAATAGTCCACACCGAATTCTTTCAGTACAGCCGCAGCCTTTTTCATTGTATCTGTATCTGATTTTGATCCAAAAAAGATGGCAACCTTCATTTCAAATCCGTCCTTGAAAATAGTCCTCGGCGACTCAGAACAATTATCGGGCGTGACACTCAGGAACCGTGTCGGAGAGAATACCCTATTGCCAAAAAAACGCACTCATAGTCAGCCGTTTTGGTGGCTGGTAGAAACTCTCACACCATGGTCATTTTTTTCACAATAAAATATTGCTCAAAACTGAGGAGGCTGACCTAAACAGCCCTTTCGAGCTGTCCCACGTGAAATTATATGAGCCGTCGATAGTGGATACTAACACAAATTCACCGTTGATTCAAGGTATTAGCGAACAGGAACCCCCTGAGTAGCTAAAGCTTTCTTAATACTTCCCACAGTGTACTCTCCTGAATGCACCATAGAAGCAATTAATGCAGCATCAGCCTGACCTTCCTTCAGTACCTGGGTTAAATGTTCAGGAATACCACCACCACCAGAGGCCACCACAGGCACAGGAACAGCCTGACTAATCATGCGGGTCAGCTCAATTTCATAACCCGCCTTGGTACCATCTGCATCGATGGAATTCAGCACGATTTCTCCTGCTCCCAGCTCCACTGCCTGCAAGGCCCATTCACGAGCATCAAGCTCTGTGGCTGTCCGCCCGCCGTTAATGTACACACGATAACCGCTGGGCATGGAGCTATCCTTCAAGGCATCCATTCCCAGCACAATACACTGATTGCCAAACACTCTGGCTCCCTGGCGAATCAAGTCAGGATTTTTTACTGCCTGGGAATTAAGGCTTACCTTTTCTGCTCCCGCTAAAATTGTGGAACGAATATCCTCCAAAGAACCGATTCCTCCACCAACACAGAAGGGAATAAAAACCTGGGAGGCAACACGGCTAATTAAATCAAGGATGGGACCACGTCCGTCGGCAGAGGCCATAATGTCGTAAAACACCAGCTCATCCACCCCCTGACGATAATATTCAGCAGCCATTTCCACTGGATCCCCAATATCCACGTTTCCTTTAAACTTAATTCCCTTGGTGGTACGACCTTCTTTTACGTCAAGACAAACTACAATTCGTTTTTTCAACATAGTTATTGCTCCTCCCCACCACAACAAAAGTTTTTCAACAGACGCAAGCCTGGCTCCCCAGATTTTTCTGGATGGAATTGCACTGCTACTAAGCTCCCCTTTCCCACCGCAGCAGGAACTGCAATGCCATAATCGGCAGTGGCTAAAATCACCGACTCATCTGCTGGCTGAATAACATAGGAATGAACAAAGTAAAAGGATTGATTTTCATCGATTCCGGTAAAAAGCTCGTGGTTCTTACAATGGCTCAGGTTGTTCCAGCCCATGTGAGGCACCTTCAAGGGAAAATCCTTTTGGATAGAAGAAAAATGCTTAATTGTTCCAGGAATAAGACCCAAACAGGCTGTATCCCCTTCTTCTGAAAAATCAAAGATAATCTGGGAACCTAAGCAGATTCCTAGCACGGGAATATTTTCAGAAACCTTGTCCTTCAAAAAGGAGTCAAAGCCAGATTTCTTCAACTGCTCCATGGCATATTGGGCATCTCCCACTCCGGGAAAAATCAATTTACGAGCCTTACCTAATCCTTCAGGACTGGTAGCCCGAACATACTCACAACCAAGAGCATCCAGCGCTCGCTCAACACTCTTTACATTACCTGCATTGTAATCGATGATTCCTATCATGCTGTCATTTTACCGCAAAAATCTGACTCTGTGAATATAAAACTTTAACTATTCTTTAGTACTTGCATTATGAATCAAATATGCTATACTATAGACTCGTGGAAATGGCAGAAAATATACAGCAAGAAGATTTTACTCAAGTTGACATTGACGAATTCTTCGAGTCAGATGAACAGCAAAAAGATTTCTCCACCGAACTTGTTGTACTTTCGGAAAGCGAAGCCTCTGTTTTGGCCAAGTTAATTCATTTTCTCAAGGATGACGATCCAAATACCCTTTTGGGAATCATGGAGCGTTTTGGAGACATGGAAAAACTGGTAGCCAACATTACCCACTTCCCTTCATTGCTAGAACGGCAGATTATTATGGGTGAAACCCGAACCCAACACACCCTCATTGAAGGCTTACTGACTCATCGTGATGGAGATAAGATGCTCCACCTTCCTTCCAAGGCTATTTTGGGTAAGGGATTCTTGGTGACAAAGTATCACACCTTCATATCCATGTACCGCATTGCAGTGAATTCGGGAATGCCAAAAAAAGATGCCCAAGAGGTATACAATACCGCCAGCGTCATTCTCTTTACCATTATGGCAGAAGACGTTTATCTGGACTTGATTGATGACCAAACCCTTCCCTTAGACATACGACGAGAAATTGCCTATTCTCTGATTGTTTTGTGGGAACATCGATATGACCGGAATGTTTCCGATGCAGCTCCCGTTTTGCAAGCAGTATGGGAAGCCCGCAGAAACCTAGCTCCAGCCTTTGGAACCATGGTGGGAACAAGTGAGCTTCTGCTTATTTCCATCCAAATGGACGAAAACTGGACAGCCTTCCTACGAGAAAAACTCAGCGAAAAGGATGTTTCTCAGGCCATGGAGGAATTTTTGTTTGGTTTGTCTTACGAGCAGATTCAAACATTGCGCACCATTCTCCGAGAACGAGGAATTGCAGCTATTGGCCGTGACGAAATATCCACCTTCTTAGAGCAGGAAATTAAAATCGATGTGGCTTCGGATCTAAGGGACTTTTACATGCAATATACGGTACGCCGTGACAATGCACGTGCACGTAAACGACTCCAGATTCCTGGCCCTCATCATACATTAGAAGATCATTATATGAGGTTTATTTTAGAAAGGAATAAGGAGAAACAACAAGATGTCTCAGAGTAAAAAAACACCCTTCCGATTCGGGGAAAAGATTCGCACTGTGCGTGAACGAAAGGGATATACCCTCAAGGTTGTGGCACAGCGGGCTGGGGTGAGCGAAAGTCTTGTGTCCCAAATTGAACGCAACAAGGTGTCTCCCGCCATTGATACATTGCTGGTGCTGGCAGATGTCCTTGATATAAACCTAGAGTTTCTTTTTGAAGAATATCGCCGGGAACGACCTGTACAAATTATTCGCTCCCAAGAACGACGCACCGTAGAAGAAGAATCTATTATTTATGAAGAATTAGCTAAACCCACAGAAAATGATGGAAACCATTCTCTGGAATCCTACATTGTAAAAATTCCACCCAATAGCCAAACCCTCCGTGGATCCTACGGTCACTTGGGACGAGAGCTGGGATTTATTATTACAGGAAAGGGACAACTTCATTACGAGTCAAAGGTCTACGATTTGGCAGAAGGAGACAGTGTTTCCTATTCAGCCTCATCTCCCCACACTCTGGTGAATGTAGGAGATGAAACCCTAACCGCCCTGTGGGTAGTAACTCCACCACAGCGCTTTGTGTAAGTATTTCACGTTTACTATTTTACAATCCAATTTTGCATAAAAAAAAGGCTCCCCTATTTATCATAAGGGAGCTTTTTTGTTTCCTCCAATTATAGGGAGGATTCTCTCAGGAAACTAACTACTGGCCTTAGTTCCACAGGTTCTGGGGATTTACTCCCATGCCGTTCTTGTAGACGGCAAAGTGGAGGTGAGGTCCAGTACTCAGACCAGTGCTACCAACAGTACCAATCTTTGTATTGGTGTATACATAGTTTCCACGCTTTGTAGTAATAGTATGCATATGTCCATACAAGGTTTGGTATCCTGAGTGGTGGCGAATCACCACATAATTTCCATAGGTATTATTATAACCAGCTTCAATAACTGTTCCCTCTAAGGCAGCATATATGGGTGTACCTGTATTGGCAGCCATATCAATACCACCGTGGAAGGTACGAGTTCCATTAAAGGGATTTTTTCGCCAGCCGTAGTAGGATGAGAAATAGTAGCTCCCCTTCAGTGGTCTCTGGAACAAATCTCCATTAATTTCTTGGCGAGTAACCCAGTCAAGCTCTGCATCTGGCAGAAAAAGAGTAGTTCCAGCAGAAAGCCCCACCTGTAGGGCTACGTTGTTCACCTGGGAACACTTATCCTGCTCTATTTCATACTTTGTAGCGATTTCTTCTAGAGTTTCTCCATCCTCACGAACGGTATACAAAATACCAGACATTGAAGGAATCTTGAGGTATTGTCCCGGCTGAATCAAGCGGGTTTTTCTAATATTATTTACACTAATGAGGGTATCTTGGGTAAGACCAAATTCTTCGGCAATAACACCGATCATATCACCTTGTTTAATTCTATAAGCTGTGTAGGAAAGGGCCGATGCCTCTGCAAGGATATCAACTTCAGATTCTACTGTACCTTTCTCCTCTGCAAAGGGGAAATTTTCTGTGCTGGATAAAAGAGGCAATACGGGACTATCATATCCACCTTTACCAGCTACAACTTGGGGCTCCATCACGGGATACAATAACACCCCTGCACCAAACACCACCAAAAAGCCACATCCTATTACAAGATATTTAATCACCAAGTTGTTTTTCATATTTCCCGCCTATCCCTTTTTGTTCAGTCCTACTAAATATGTTTCGAAGGACTCGGTACGACATGCCTCTGGCTTAAACCCACGAGCAGAGGTGAAAATCTCCCGCATGGATTTAAGGAGCTGCTGTTGGTCGCCCCCTTGAAAAATCTTTACAACAAAATTTCCCCCAGGCTTTAACATTGTCTGGGCATAAAAAATAGCTAGCTCCACCAAGCCTGTGGAACGAGCTGTATCTACCGTCTTATTGCCAGTGGTGGCTGGAGCTGCATCACAAATAACTGAATCGTAGGGTCCTAAATCACGAGCCTGAATCCGCACTGCCTCATCGTACAAATCCCCCTGAATAAAGGTGAGATTGCTACCAACCACATCCTTTGCCAAGGGTTTTAAGTCAATGGAGGTGATATGACCTGTCCCATTCAAGGCACGAAGGGCAAAGACAGTCCAACTGCCTGGAGCAGCTCCAAGATCTAGAACAGAGGAATTTTTCTTTAACAAACCAAACTTTTCGTCTAGTTCCTTCAGTTTATACACAGATCTGGCAGGATAGCCCTCAGAAAAGGCCTTTTTTGACCAGAAATCAGGTTTCTCGTAACTATTTGCAGCCATAAGACTTCCAAATTATCGGCAATTTACTCCATTCTTATTAATAGGAAAGTATAAGAACTTCATATATACAAAATGTAATGAATTATCGATACATACTACAGAACTTAAGCCTGAGAATCAACACTAATAATCCCATTCCCCTAGGTTTTCAGAATGGCCAAGTTCTGTTATACTCAAATTATGGAATACGACTTTACCCAAGAATTGCAGAAAATCGAAACTGTTTTAGAAAAAGCACTTCCCGATGTCCCAGAGGCATCTTGGTGTCAGCAACACTTTGGCAAGCTTTCGCCAGCAGTAAATGTAAATCATATTACTCCCTTGTTAACACCCTGTACTCGGCTTATGCATCTTGGGGGAAAACGATGGCGTCCCCTGTTGCAGATTCTCTGTGCCCAAGCGGTGGCAGGAACAAATACACCTCCAGAGGTTGCCTATCAGCTTACCCCATTGGTGGAATTTGTTCACACTGCAAGTCTTATTCATGATGATATAGAAGATTCAGCAGATACTCGCCGTGGTGCTCCTGCAGCCCATATTACCTATGGCCTAGATACAGCTTTGAATGCTGGAGCTTGGCTTTATTTTGTGGCTCCCACCTGTATCCAGAACAGTGGCTTAAATCTGGAAACACAACTCCTTTTGACCCAGCTCTATCATCAGGAATTACGTCGTCTCCATTTAGGACAGGCCATGGATATTGCCTGGCATCGTAACAATGAAACCACACCATCTCAAGAAGAATACACCTCCATGGTACGAATGAAAACAGGTACCCTAGCCTCCCTTTCTGCCCAAGTGGGAATCATTGCAGGAGGTGGAGACATTCACCAGGCTCAAGAGGTTGGTAGCATTGCCTCTGACATTGGCATTGGCTTTCAGGTATTGGATGATGTTATCAATCTTACCAGCGGAAACGTAGGTAAAAAACGAGGGGATGACATTGTAGAAGGAAAGAAGAGCCTTCCTATCTTGCTCCATCTGGAAAAAAATCCACAGGATCTGGAAACTCTTACCGAGTGTTTCACCCAAGCAAGAATCCAAGGTGTGGACTCTCCTGCAGTTGAGCAAGCAATCGCCCTTGTTACCGACAGTGGTGCTATAGAAGAAGCCGCCACCTTGGCCCGTAACCTGATCCAAAGTGCTTGCAGCCGACTGGAAGCATTGTACCCCAATACTGAGGCTACAAAAAAAATCAGTCAGCTTTTTAATAACATGTTAAAAGCTGCCATTGGTTAGAAAAAGCCATACCTTTAGAGTGGGAGGAATAACTTATGAAAGAAAATCCAGAAATTCTCAATTCACAAGCTATTGAATTAGCCTCCCACGGTCAGTATGTGGAGGCCATTGCTTGCTTTAAAAGAGCTATCACCATAGCTCGAGATAATGCCCTGCTCTGGTACAATCTCGGTATTACTTATCGAGATGCAGGTATGTTACAATTATCAAAGGATGCCCTTTTAACTGCCTATAAAATCAATGGCGAAGACCAAGATATTATAGAAACCTTGGCTCATACCTGCTTTATGTCTGGAGAACTGGAAGAAGCCCTTACCTTTTGTGCCCAAGGCTTGGAGATGAACGTAAGAAATGCCCACCTATGGAACAATAGTGGTGTTATCTTTTTTACCCAGGGAGATTATGACAGTGCCTGTGAAGCCTTTGAACATGCAGTGACCATTGATCCTAATTATTATGATGCTGTGTACAATCTACGAGACACCTACCAAGAGCTGGGAAATCTTAGTGCTGCAGCAGAATGTGATGCCCGACTAAAAAATATTAAACAGGGAGATTTTTATGCGTGATAAGGCCTGTATCATAAGATATGAAAATGGAATTGCCACCGTTATTCCGCTGCTCAGCGATACTTGCATCAATTGTAATAGTCCCACCTGTGCAAAACGTGGAACTCCCTTTCAAGCTTCAAACCCACAAAATCTCAAGCTGAAAAGTGGCGACATTGTAAAAATTGAAGCACCTGCTACCACACAAATTGCTCAGGGCTTTCTTTCCCTCATAGTACCAATTTTAAGTGCTATAGCAGGATATTTTCTTGCTGAGCCTGTTGCAAAGCTACTAGAAATTCCAGTAACAGAATCAATGCGGACAGCAGGAGTACTTATTCTTCTGGCTCTTTCTACAGGTATTATCTTTATATTATCTAAAACATGGCTCAAGCTTTCTAAGCCACAGGTAACGGCTATTATCCATTCCGTTAGTACAGTCCCCTTAGAAAGCTGTCCCTTGTAAATCTAGTCTACAGATATTGGTTTGCGAGCTTACTAATTTCTTGTGCCATATCCTGCAGAGAAACCTGTCGCTGAACAGCACCCATTTCAAAGGCCACCTTTGGCATACCATACACGATGCAAGATTCCTCATCCTGACCAAGAGTATGAGCTCCCTGTTTTCGCATTTCTGCTAACTGAGCAGCACCATCACTACCCATTCCCGTCATGATAACACCAAGGGCATGATTCTGATATACACTGGCTACAGACTCAAACAGCACGTCTGCCGAAGGTCTGTGACCATTTCGCTGGGGGGCATCGGACAAACGAACCACCATAGCCAAGGATTTTCGCTCAACATAGATATGATAATTACCAGGAGCAATCAAAATACGACCACTTTTAATCAAATCTCCATCCTTGGCTTCTTTAACCTCCAAGGGACAGATGGAATTCAAGCTATTGGCAAATTCCTCTGTAAAGCCAGCGGGCATGTGCTGAACCACTAAAATAGGCTGCTTCAGATTAGGATCGATTTTTTGGAATACCTCACGCAAGGCATTAGGACCACCTGTGGAAATTCCAATGGCAATTACCTCTATTTTACCTGGCTCTCGCAATGGGATAATAACTGAGGGATCTTTTCGTTGCCGTGCTGTAGCAAAAACTGTATTGAAAGTATTTACAACGTGGCTTGTGGCGGATTCAGTTTTTTGTTCCTGAACAGGTGCTACAACATCCCTTTCTTCTACTCGTTTTCTCTCTAAAGAAGAGTATAGGCTTGTAACACGACGAGGGGGAGCAACCACCCGCCCCTTATTCTTGGCATAGGTTCCTCCATACGAAATCAGCAATTCAGCTAACCGTGTTGCAGTTGAAGACAAATCAGTAAGACCAGTTCCACCAGGCTTTGTCAAAAAATCACTGGCGCCCAACTCAAGGCATTGCATGGTAACTGCAGCACCCTCTGTTGTAAGGCTAGAAAGCATAATAACAGGTATATCAATACCTCGACGCTTTCGTTCCATGAGGAATTCTAGCCCATTCATCACTGGCATTTCTATATCTAAAACAATAACATCAGGACGACATCCGGGAATATGCTGTAACGCAAATTCACCGTTCATCGCCTTACCTGCAATTACAAGGCCTGGAGTCTGTTCAATAATCTTGGAGATGATATTACGCATTAAAGCAGAATCATCTACGATAAGGACTCTAACATCGGACGAATCCATGCACTCTCTCCATTAGGATTTAATAAAACTACAAATTCTTTTGATACAAACAAGCCCAGTTTGTTTTCAGGAACTCAAACTTTGTATTCATACCGAACAGGGACTCTGAATGTCCAATGTAAAGATAGGAACGAGGAGCCATAGCATCCCAGAAGTGGTTGATAACCTCCAGCTGAGCAGCCTCATCAAAATAAATCAAAACATTGCGACAAAATACAATATCCAAGTTACGTGTAGTAGGCATGTGCTTGAGATTATGGTAGTCAAAGCGGATAGTACTCATAACATCAGCATTTACCTGATAACCTTCTGGGGTCTTTGTAAAGAACCGCTGCAGGTATCTATCGGGAATACCTGTAATGCGAGAGGCTGGGTAAAAGCCCTGCTTTCCCACCATCAAGGACTTAAGAGAAATGTCTGAAGCCATAATTTCAAAGCTATAGGGAGGAGGAAGAATATCCTTCAGAATCATAGCAATGGTATAAGGCTCCTCTCCTGTAGAACAACCGGCACTCCAAATACGAATCTTTTTATCAGGTGAATTCTTCTTAAATTCCATGAGATGA
Source organism: Treponema sp. (assembly GCA_036300185.1). Lineage (GTDB taxonomy): Bacteria > Spirochaetota > Spirochaetia > Treponematales > Treponemataceae > Treponema_F. The sequence goes on from JAXJGY010000002.1 coordinate 22,252, forward strand.
GGAATAACGTAATTTTGAAAGGCATCAAAATGAGGCTGATTACGGAAAAATCGAGTCAAATTTGTTGTAACTGAATCCAACAAGAGCTTCATCTCCTCCTTGTCAGAGGTAATGAGCTTGTAGTAATCTTGGACAGTAGACATTCCCTTATCTCGAAGTCGTTCCTTTAAACGACTATCCAAAATGGATCTGTTTGTTTCAGAAAAGGTTATGCCACTTTCTGCATAAATCACCTTGCGGAATAAATCAAATTCAACATTTGTAAGAAGTTCACTCATAATTCCATTTTATAGCGGTTATACTGATATGTAAAGTGAAATCTCTCCACAACATACAATACCACCTCTATACTTCCTTCCGATATTTCAGTTGTTGTAGCAGTCCCTTGCACCCAGCAGAAACATCTTCGTAGGTCTCGTCGAAATTTCCTGTGTACCAAGGGTCAGCTATATCATCGGCAATTCCAGCATAGGACAATAGTTTTGAGAATTTCTCCCACAAGTCGGGACTAGACATGCGCTCAAGATTTCGCATATTGGCATCGTCCATTCCGATAATATAATCGAAGGAATGAAAATCATCTTGGGTAATTTTTCGTGCCCGATGATTTCCCACAGGCACGCCCACAGCCCGCAATTTTACCACAGTACCAGGATGCACACCATGGCCCTCTTCCTCACGACTTGTTCCTGCTGAGTCGATAAAAAATTTATCTGACAAACCAGCCTTTTTTACCAAATCCTTCATCACAAATTCTGCCATGGTGGACCGACAAATATTTCCATGACATACAAACAAAATACGAACCATAATTTATAAAACTCCACTAAACGATAATCGTAAGAATCAGATTTATTATAGTAAAATTATGATTTTTTTGCAAAAAATTTTATTGTCATGGCTTTTTCAGTTTGTTATAATAGCCCCGTTGTAAAACTTGTTTCTAAAACATCACCTAAAAGGGGATCTTCACAATGAAAACACTTTATGAGGGCAAGACAAAGAATGTCATGCTGGATGAGGCCACAAATGTAGTCCATCTTTTTTTCAAGGACAGTGCCACTGGCGAGAACGGAGTTTTTGATCCAGGCTCCAACTCAGTAGGCGGCAGTGTGGAAGGTAAGGGCAAGGTTGGACTTGCTGTTTCCAAGTATTTCTTTGAATTGATGGAAAAAAATGGCATTCCCACCCACTACCTTGGTTCTGATATTGATCAGGGACTGATGAAGGTTCGGAACTTAACAGTACCAAAGCTAGAGTTTGTTCTGCGTTACTTTACAGCCGGTTCCATGTGTCGTCGCTTTGACTTGGAGCAGGGAATTCCCTTTGAACCACCCTACTGTGAAGTTACCCTAAAAAGTGATGCTCAAGGTGACCCCTTAATTACCGAGCGCCTGTGTATCATGAAGGGAATGCTGAAGGAAGGTCAGTTTGATCAGGCTCTGGATATTCTTGTTAAAGTTGGAGAGGTTCTAAAGAAGGAACTGGCAGCTATGAACCTGCAGCTCATTGACTTTAAGATTGAAGTTGGTTACGACGAAGAAGGTAAGATTTACGTAGCAGACGAAATCACTCCTGATATCTGGCGTGTAAAGGATGAGAATGGAAACATTCCCAACCAGATTGATTGCGCCAAGATGATTCTGGCTAAGATACAGTAAATCATCATAAAACAAGAAGGCTGTCCTAAAGGCTCAAAGCTAGAAGGACAGCTTTTTTTACAAAAACTCCAAAAACCTTTCTTAATTCCGTAAAATTCTACTATATTTTCATTTTTTCTGTTTCTTACTAGAGAAAAACCACCGTTTATCCGATATAATCGCTGATATGGGACTCCGAATTTTTGTTGACTTCACTCTATCTGTATAAACCATATCATTATACAAGAGAAAGCCAAACAGTTGTTTGGAGCAAAAGGAGGTAGTATATGAAAATCAAAAGTTTATTTTCTGCATCAATCATTATTTCCATCGTCATGTCTACAGTTGTTGTTGTTACGATTTTGATGATCTTATCCTCTAACAAACATCTAGAACATGCATTGCAGTATGAGTTACAGGCATTTGAGCTTGCTAGCGAAATGGAAGAAAGCTCAGAGGATTTGACCAATTATATCCGAATGTATGCCATGACGGGAAATACCGCCCATCGTACCGCCTACAATAGAGTACTGGATATTCGTAATGGAAAGGTAGCCAACGATGATGGTATAAAAAAGGCTTTTTCCACCAAGGTTGAAGAAATGCAATTAACCTATGAGGAGAATAATTATATTCTTAAGTCTCAAGAGTTATCCAATACCTTGGCTATCCTAGAAACAGAGGTAATGACTTTCTTGGACAATTACCTTCGTGTGAACCCAAATGCAGATTTAGGTAATTCAGCAGACCCAGAGGTTCTTGCTAACCAGGCGCGTCTCTTTTCTTCAGAGTACACTGACCAAACTGACAAGATCATGGAGCCTATTGAAAAATTCAAGACAACACTGTTAGCACGTGCTGAAATTGAAAAGATTGATGCAGAGCATACAGCAAGTGAGGCTACTGCCATTGGTCTTATTGTTCTCATTGTTTACGTTATCTTCATCGTATTGGCCCTGTTCTTTGCCATGACCTACATTTTGAGAACTCTTGGCTCTGAACCAGAAAAAATCAAGGGGCTGCTGGCTCAAGTTGAAGCAGGAGACCTAACAGTAAACTTTATGGAAGGCTCTGCTAGTAAATATCCCAACAGTCTCAGTGGTAGTCTCCACTCTTCCTTGGGCAGAATTGGTTCTGTTATGAAGGATACTGTAGAAATGCTTCAGCTTGTTACAAATCAGAGTGAAATTATGTATTCCTCTAGCCAGGAGCTTTCAATCGGTGTAGAGCGATTGGCAACCTCTACTCAGAAAATTTCTGAGAACATGAGAGAAATTGCAGACCATGCTCGACAGACAGCAGACAATGCTGGTGAAACACGTTTCATTGCTGAACAAACTGTTACCGATAGCCGCGAAGGTGGAGCTGCTGTAAGCAATACTGTTAATGCCATGAACGACATTGCTATGAAGGTAAGCATCATTGAAGACATTGCAGACCAGACTAACTTGTTGGCCTTGAACGCAGCTATTGAGGCTGCTCGTGCAGGCGAAGCAGGAAAGGGATTTGCCGTTGTTGCTGGTGAAGTACGAAAGCTGGCTGAACGAAGTAGTATTGCTGCTAATGAAATCAATGGTATGACTGCTGACAGCGTAGCTATTGTAGATAAGGCCGGAAAACTCATTGCAGGTGTTGTTCCTAACATCGAAAAAACTGGTCGCTTGATTGAAGAAATTGCTGCTGCAAGTCGCAATCAGGATGCTGGAATGCAGCGAATTCAAGATGCAATCCACGAAATGGAAGCTGCTGCAGAAGAAAACACTTCTGCTTCTACCCAGCTTTCTGAAATCGCTCAATTGTTGCATCAGCATTCTGCTAACTTAACAGAGAAAATGTCCTTCTTTAAGATGGATGAGCAGGGAGATTCCAATGTGTTTAATTCTCCACGGAAAAATACCTTTGCTACTGTTATGAGTTCAAGCCATCAGGACAGCGATTTTTCTGAGTATGAATAATAAAAATACTTGGTAGTAACCAATAAAAAAGGCAACTGATTAATCAGTTGCCTTTTTTTATGTCAACTTCCTGTGAAAGCCGTGTTTCAAAAGCCTAACAAAATGGCCCTTCTTCAAGGGTTCTACCAATAGTTGTAAGAAAAAGCTAAAAGGTTAGAACTCCAGCTTCCAGCACTCGCCGCCGACTTCCATCGGTGTACACAAAGTCAATGGTGGGATTTTTAATAACTCCATCCAAGTGAATCAATGCGTGGGCATCGTTGTCGTAGTTTTCTCCAATGGCGATATGGCAGGTACGAAAAGCTTTTTCGTCCTCCAGCATATTTCCAGTAATGGTGGCGGTGGGATTCAAACCAATTCCCAGCTCACCAATATTCCGTGCATTGCGGCAATACAGTTGAGCATCCTCTGCAGAAAGGCGTCCGTCCTTGCCCATAGCCAAGGCTTCTTCTTCGGCCTGGGTAATGGTATCCAGCAATTTCTGAGCCTCATCTCCCCCACTGATATTGGAAATAAATCCACCAGCTACATCCACCACAATGGGAGTTTTTATAGCCACGCAACCTGCATTCACCGACATAGAGCCATCAAAGGCAATCCGACCACGGCACCCCGACTCCTTTCCGTCGCCCACCACAGGACTAATAAACACTTCTCCAGCAGGCACGTTGCCACCACTTCCAGGACGGCTAAAATCCCCATCATCAGAAAAAGGCTTTCGTCCATCCACGGGAATCACCAAATCAGTTCCAGCAGGGGCCTTTATCTCAACGGTAGCTACATTCTGATACAGGTCACACAGAGTCTTGCACCGCTGCTGAAGCTGCTGGTAATCAATACAAACAGTACGGGCAAACATATCCAAGGTGATTCCAGGAGTCCAAGCTGAACGCATGGTCTTTTTTCCATAGAGCAAATAGTCAAAGATATGGTCAAAGGAGTTTCCCGCATTATCCTTGTAGGGATTGGAAATGGCCGCTACATCTTTTCCTAACATGTTATGAGAAATGGAAAAACACACGTCAGGCTCAGTCTTTAAAGCTGAAATAACGGTTTCATCAGCAGCATCCATGGAGCTTTTTGTGGGCTGCGTTACCATGGATACCTTTGCACCAACTGCTTCGCAAGCATCATACAAGGCCTGGGAAATAAACTCAGCTTGAGCCACCTCAAATGAAATCTCTTGGTTTTTCCAGCAGATAGAAGGTCGTTCCACCACGCGGTTCGTAATAATTAGTACCCGCTCATCAGGGCGAATCTTGCACACATCTTGTACAACCTGCTTTGCAGAGTTCCTGATTTGCTCAAATAGTTCTTCCCGTACATTTTCCATATATTTCCCTCCGTAAAATACAGGCGATCAAGGGACGCTTCCCTTAAACCCTTGACTTGCCTTTATTATGGTTCTCCAAAAATTGTAGAACCATAAATCACAACTAGGCAACAGCTGTTACCTGGCAGATTCGTTACCGCTGCTCCATTCCCGTGTATTCCTTGTGGCCACACACCGCCTTATAAGCAGGACGGATAATCTTACCTTCGTTGGCCAGCTCCTCTATGCGGTGAGCAGACCAACCAGCAATACGGGCAGTGGCAAACAAGGGTGTGTACAGGGCGGGAGGTAAGTCCAGCATTTTGTACACAAAGCCAGAGTAGAAGTCGATGTTAGCACTAACACCCTTATACATCTTTCTCCTATTGCTAATTACCTCTGGAGCAAGGACTTCTACCTTGGAATAGAAGTCATACTCCTCCTCTGCTCCCTTGGAACGAGCTAACTCTTCCACAAATTCTCGCAAAATCAAAGAACGAGGATCTGACAAGGAGTAAACAGCATGACCAATTCCGTAAACAAGTCCGCTTTTGTCAAAGGCATCCTTGTTCAGCAATCGCTCCACGTAGTTTCTAATTTCATCTTCATCCTTCCAGTCCTTGATATTAGTCTTCATGTCCTCAAACATCTGAACAACCTTGATGTTGGCACCACCGTGACGAGGTCCCTTCAAGGAGCACAGAGATGCAGCCATGGCAGAATAAGTATCAGTTCCAGAAGAAGTTACTACGTGATTTGTAAAGGTTGAGTTATTACCACCACCGTGTTCTGCGTGTAAGGTCAAAGCAAGATCAAGAATCTTTGATTCCAGTTCTGTAAAGCTCGAATCTGGTCGCAGCATGTGCAAAATATTTTGAGCGATAGACAACTCTGGTTCAGGAGTGTGGATAATCAAGCTTTGCTTGTTATAGTAATAGGCATAGGACTGGAAGCCATACACCATCAAGCTTGGGAATTGAGCAATCAACTGAAGACACTGACGCAGCACGTTGGGAATAGAAATATTCTCTGGATCGGGATCATAGGTATACAAGGTAAGAATACTAGTGGCCAACTGGTTCATCATATCCTGACCAGGAGCATTCATAATAGTATTTCTCAAGAATTCATCTGGGAGAGACATGAGATTTCCAAGCACTTCCCGAAACTCAGCATATTCTGCAGGAGAAGGCAGGTGCCCCATAATCAATAAGAAGCAAATTTCTTCAAATCCAAATCGCTTATCTTTTAAAAAACCATTTACTAAATCCCGAATGTCATAGCCACGATAAAACAGACGACCTTCACAGGGAATTAAATCTCCCTCTTCTATTCGGTAGGCCATTACCTCAGAAATTTCTGTAAGACCTGCCAGTACACCCTTTCCGCTAATATCACGAAGACCTCGTTTTACCTCATATTTTGTATACAAGGATGAATCAACAATACTGCTGGCACGAGCTGCCTCACTGTACTGGTTAATTTTTTGTTCTAATTCCATTTCCATTCTCCAAAATCATTTATTTACGTGACTTCATAAATATAAACTATAAATTTTTATCCGTCAAACCGAAAATCCGCTTCATCCCCCAGGAAACCTTAAAAAATTGGTAAAAAAGCTGTAAATTCCGCCTTTTCACAAGGCCCAAAGCTCATTTTATTCCTTAGAGACTTTTAACTTATACTTTAATTTCAGTTTGACAATATACCGTAGTTATGATAACTTGTATACAATGCAATTCTATACTTTACATAAGGAGTAAATGTGCGCAACATTATATTGTATGTTGCCCTCCCTGTTGTAGGAATTGTTCTTGGATGGACTATTCGCTGGCTGTATGCCAGATTTCAACTCTCTGCGTCCGAACAAAGAGCGGAACGTATTAAACAGGATGCGATAAAAGAAGCAGAAGCACAGAAGAAAGAAATTTTATTAGAAGCGAAAGACCAACTCATTCGGGAACAGAAGCAGCAGGATCGGGAAAACCGTGAACGTAGGGCTAACCTTGACAAGATTGAGCAAAAACTGGAACGACGTGAAGAAAACCTTGAAAAGCGCAAGGCCGAAATGGACAAGTGCGAACAGGGCTTTGTAGAGAGGGAGCAAAAAATTTCCCAGCGGGAAAATGAACTTGCGGGAGAAGAGGAACGATACCGACAGGAGTTGGAGCGAATTTCTGGTTTAACAAGCCAGGAAGCAAAGAACCTGATTATCCAGAATCTGGAAAATGAGGCTCGCCACGATGCACAGGCGCTGTTGAATAAGATTGAACAAGATGCACAGCTTTCTGCAGAAAAGAAGGCTCGTGAAATCCTTGTTTCCACAATTCAGCGTATTGCAACAGAAACTACCAGCGAGGTAACAGTTTCTACCGTATCTCTTCCCAGTGACGAGATGAAGGGACGGATTATCGGACGAGAAGGTCGCAATATTCGTGCCTTGGAAACACTGACAGGTGTAGATATCATCATTGACGACACACCTGAGGCTGTGGTTATTTCTTGCTTTGATCCAGTACGCAAGGAAATTGCAAAGATTGCCTTGGAGCGACTGATTACAGATGGACGGATTCACCCCGCCCGTATTGAAGAGGTAGTTCAAAAGGTTACTAAGGAAATCCAGCAGAAGATTTACGAAGAGGGCGAAAAGGTTCTCTTTGATCTGGGTATCCACAATATGAGCCAAAACGGAATTAGAGCCCTTGGTCGCTTGTATTTCCGCACCAGTTATGGTCAGAACGTACTGTACCATTCCAAGGAAGTGGCCCTTATTGCGGGAATGTTGGCTGGTGAATTAGGCTGCAACCGAGAATTGGCAAAGCGTGGTGCCTTGCTCCACGACATTGGTAAGGGTGCGGAAAGCGATTCCGACCAGAACCACGCCGAAATCGGTATGGATATGGCACGAAAGATGGGAGAGCATCCAGTTGTTGTAAATGCAGTTGGTTCTCACCATAACGATATTGAGCAGACCAGCATTGAGTCTGTTATCGTGCAGATTGCAGATGCCATTTCTGCTGCACGACCAGGTGCCCGCCGTGAAACCGTAGATAACTACGTGAAGCGGTTGGAAAACTTGGAGGCCATTGCCGAAAAGTTCAACGGAGTACAAAAAGCCTACGCCATTCAAGCTGGTCGTGAGCTTCGTATTCTGGTAAACAACGAAAAGATTCCTGACCAGGAAGTAAAGGAACTGGCTCGAAAGATTGCAAAGCAGATTGAGTCAGACCTGCGGTATCCTGGACGGATTAAGATTACCATGATTCGAGAAACTCGTATTGTGGATTACGCTCGCTAAAACACAGCAAGCAAAAAAAAGAAAGCCTTGAATTGGAGCTGAACTTCATTCAAGGCTTTTTTCTTGGAAAATAGTTGTACGTTTTACTATCGATACAAAAGCTTAAAGTACACAGAAAGGATGTGATCACTGGTATTACCACCACGAGGAACATACCGCCAGCCACCACCAATTATGGGCTGGAACCCCATTTTTTCGTATCTAAAATCATATTCCAGCAAAAAACGGAAGCCGTTGCCCCAAGCAGTAGATTTCACCGTATTAACAGGAGGCATGTCTACAAAATCAGTTCTTCGACCAAGATTATAATCAACACCAAATCTCAATCCACCAAGACCTGGATAGATTCGAGCCCCAGTATAAAAATTATAGTCAAGAGAATTGTAAGATAGTTCATCCTTAAACTTAAAATCAGTAAGTAAAATGGAACCTGCTGCAATTCTGATGGCAGGATGAATAATAAACTCCATAGTAGCATCGAATTCCAAAATCACACGATGCATATAATCCGAAGATTCACGAAGAGCCTTATCTCCATTTACCACAAGGGCAGTTCCAAAGGAACCACCATAGGCAAACCAATCTGCAGCCCAACTAGAAAAGCTTAAAAGTAAAAACAACGCTATACAAAGGCTTTTTTTGACAATTTTCATGTAATACCATTTCTCCCGAATTAGGTAATATCGGTAGGATACACAACCTTATTCTTTCCTGTTTTCTTTCCGTGGTACAGGAGGAAATCTGCCTCTGCCACAGTTTCGTCAAAGGAATTATTTATACGTGACCAAGAAACACCAGCAGTAATAGACACGTTGAGAATAAACCGCTCAAACCCAAAGGGCTTTTCCGCAATGGCTGCTCGAATAGTTTCCAAATTCTGATTTATGGAATCCTTGTGATAGGGATACACCACCAAAAATTCCTCTCCACCCCAACGTCCCATTTGGGCTTCTTCTGGAAGCATAGACAAAACACGTCGAGTTAGGCGACACAGAATTTGGTCTCCAATATGATGTCCATAGGTATCGTTAATAGACTTAAAATTATCAATGTCAAAGATAACCAGTGTGTAGTCCTTCATTTCTGCAACCCGACGGATAATACAACGACGATTGGGAATTTGAGTCAAATGGTCATGGTCAGAAATGAACTCTAATCGCTTGATATACTTTTTATTTGCCCGCTGGCTAGAAATTAATTCCTTTTGCTGGCCAATACAAAGATAACCGAGAATAAAAATCGATATGATAATACAAATAATTCTATGAAGAGCTAAAAAATTTGATACAAGAAGCTCGGCGTTATAAACTGGAGTTCCCGTCCAACTAATAAGAAAAAACACGGCAAACACAGATGGCAGTGAAATCAAAATATAATGAAGTAATGGACGCTCCAGAGAAATGGCAAAAAGATAAACACCAGGAATCATGGCAAAGGGAAAGAAAATACTGCCACAATGACCACCGATCATCAATCCTAAAATTGAGGCATACACTGGAACCTCAAAAGCCATAATTGCCAAAATGAGAAATAGTTTTTTTTGATGAATTATGAGCAAAATTCCATATAAAAGAGCACTGAAAAGATTATATACCACCAAAAAGGGCATTTTATAAATGAAGAATACAAATGAAAAAAATAGGTGTATTGCTAGAATACCCATGATGAGAAAAAGATTTTTATTTTTATACAGATTAAGTTGAAATCTCGCCACGCTCTCTCCAAATCTGACGACTATTAATTGTATCCGATAACAAAAAGGTTTTCAAGAAGATATTTTCTTAATATATGAAAACAAAAATTTATTTTTTACTTGACTTATGGGTAAAACTTTTATTATAGTTAAGAAAATTAAGTCTAATTTCATTTGTACCCAGAATATGGGGTGTAATAAAGGAGATTGCAGTGAAATTGAAAAAATTGGCACTTATTGGTGCAGCCGTGCTTATGAGTACAGCTATGGTTTTTGCTGGTGGTTCCAAGGAATCCACCTCTGGTGAAAAGGTTTACAAGATTGGTGTAGTTCAGTTGGTAGAGCATTCCGCTTTGGATGCATCTTATCAGGGCTTTGTTGATGGATTGGCAGAAGCTGGTTTGGTAGAAGGACAGAACATCAAGATTGACTACCAGAATGCTCAGGGTGAGCAGGCAAACTGTGTTACCATCGCTCAGAAATTGGTAAACGATCGCTCTGACTTGATTTTGGCTATTGCAACTCCCGCAGCTCAGGCTGTTGCTAACTTGACTCGTAACATTCCTATCCTTGTTACTGCTGTTACAGATCCTGCTTCTGCACAGTTGGTAAAGTCCAACGAGAAGCCCGGTACAAACGTTTCTGGAACTTCCGACCTGACTCCTGTTGAGGCTCAGATTAAGCTGGCAAAGCAGATGGTTCCCAACTTGAAGACCATTGGTTTCCTGTATTGCTCCAGCGAGCAGAACTCCAAGTTCCAGATTGATATTGCAAAGAAGGTTTGTGATGAACTGGGAATTAGCTACGTAGATGCTACTGTTTCTAACTCCAACGAAATTCAGCAGGTAACTCAGAGTTTGGTTGGCAAGGTAGACGCTATCTACTCCCCCACTGACAACATGATTGCAGCTGGTATGGCTACTGTTGCCTTGGTTGCAACTCCTGCAAAGATTCCTGTATTCTGCGGTGAGCAGGGTATGACTGAGTTGGGTGGACTTGCTACCTACGGAATCAACTACTATGAGTTGGGTAAGCAGACTGCAAAGCAGGCTGTAGCAATCCTGAAGGAAGGAAAGAATCCTGCCGATATGCCTATTGAGTACCTTGCAAACGGTGACTTGTACGTAAACATGGAAAATGCACAAGCAATTGGAATTACTATTCCTGAAGAAATTGCTGCTCAGTTGAAATAAACTGTTCCATAGGATACAGTAAGCCCAAGTTTTAGGACTTGGGCTTTTTTTTTTATTTTTTGAGGAGAACTTTATGTGGTTTATTTTTGCCTTGGCATCTGCAATTTTTGCCGCCCTTACTTCAATTCTTGCAAAAATCGGCATTGAAGGAGTGAACTCAACCTTAGCAACAGCCATTCGTACCTTGGTGGTAGTGGCCATGGCTTGGGTAATGGTTTTGGTAACCCAAACTCAGGGCGGGATTCACGATATTAGCAGAAAAAGCTGGCTGTTTTTAGTTTTGTCAGGCTTGGCCACAGGAGCTTCTTGGTTGTGCTACTACAAGGCACTACAAATCGGCTTGGCAACAAAGGTTGTTGCAGTAGATAAATTCAGTGTGGTTATTACCATGGTGATGGCCTTTGTTTTTTTGCACGAAGCCTTTACCATCAAGTCCATCATCGGCTGTATTTTAATTGGAGCAGGCACCCTAGTAATGGTACTTTAGTGTAAATAAACCGATGACATTCTCACTAAAATTTGATAGAATGACATCCGATTTCTGCTTTGAATAAGTGGAAAATCCTATAAATCGATAAGGAATAATGCATGGCTATTCTACTTGCTGTACAGGGTGCTGCATCCCAAGGTGTCCTGTGGGGAATTATGGCTTTGGGATTGTACATCACCTTTAAGGTGCTGGACTTTGCAGACTTGACTGTTGACGGAAGTTTTGCTCTAGGTGGAGCTGTATCTGCAGTGCTCCTGGTAAATGGATGGAATCCCTTCCTGTCACTTTTAATCGCCTTTTTGGCAGGTGGAATTTCTGGTGTAGTTACAGGACTCCTTCACACAAAGCTGGAGATTCCCGGTATTTTGGCTGGTATCCTGACTATGATTGCCCTGTACTCCATCAACATCCGCATTATGGGACAGGCAAACACTCCTTTGCTGGGTGTAGACACCATTATGGTAGATCTTGAAATTCTTTTGGGTATTGACAGAACCATGAGTTCCTTGATTGCTGGCGTGGTTTTCTCCGTAGTTATTATCATGATCTTGTACTGGTTCTTTGGAACAGAATTGGGAAGCGTTATCCGTGCCACTGGAAACAACGAGCGAATGGTTCGGGCCCAGGGTGTAAACACCGACAACATGAAAATTATTGGCTTGATGCTTTCCAATGCATTGGTAGCCCTGTCTGGTGCTATGGTGGCCCAGAGCCAAGGCTACGGCGACGTGGGTATGGGAACAGGAACCATCGTTATCGGTCTTGCTTCTATCATTATTGGTGAAGTAATTTTTGGAAAGCGATTCTCCTTTTGGTATCGCTTAATGTCTGTTGTATTTGGATCCATCATTTACCGCATTATCATCGCTGTTGTATTGCAGCTGGGACTAAAATCCACCGACTTAAAGCTTTTGACCGCAATTATCGTTGCTCTTGCCCTTGCTCTACCAGTGGTAAAGAAAAAATTTATGAAAACAAAGGCTGTAGCCCAGAACCAGGGAGGAAACTAATGCTGACCCTTACACATGTTGCAAAAACCTTTAATCCTGGAACTATTACCGAAAAAAAGGCTCTAAAAGACATTAGCCTTGAGCTAAAGGAAGGAGACTTTGTTTCTGTTATTGGTGGAAACGGTGCAGGAAAATCCACCTTGTTGAATTTGATTGCTGGAGTTCATCAGGCTGACAGCGGTTCAATTTTGCTGGACAACATCGATATTACCACTTGGAAGGAATATAGCCGAGCAAAATTTCTTGGCCGTGTATTTCAGGATCCCATGATGGGAACTGCAGCCAACATGAGCATTGCAGAAAACCTTGCATTGGCTTACCGCCGTGGCAAAAAGCGTGGTCTGAAATGGGGTGTTACCACAGCTGAAACAAAAATCTACAAGGATTTGCTGGAGCCTCTGGGATTGGGGCTGGAAAGTAGAATGGACTCTAAGGTAGGTCTCCTTTCCGGCGGCCAGCGACAGGCTCTCACCCTGCTGATGGCTACCTTGCAAAAACCTCGGCTTCTGTTGCTGGATGAGCATACCGCCGCCCTAGACCCCAAGACTGCCGCCAAGGTATTGGAGCTTACCGACGAGATTATTGGTCGGGACAAGCTGACGGCATTTATGGTAACTCACAACATGCGCAACGCCATCCACTACGGTAACCGCTTGATTATGATGCTGGAAGGACAGATTGTGTACGATGTGTCTGGAGAAGAAAAGAAAAACCTGCAGGTTTCTGACCTGTTGGAAAAATTCCACACTGTTAGTGGTAACGATTTAACCAACGACAGAATGTTATTGAGCTAAGATAGAAAAGGGAGAAGCAGGAGCTTCTCCTTTTTTTTATGAAGAAGTTTTGTTGCCTTAGACGGCATCCTTTTACGCCATAGGCCTCCGCCTATTTCCAAAAGATTCTCTTTCTTATATAATGCTATATTATGAGCAATTCCAATCAAACTAATTCTAATCAACAGACAAAGTTAAGCCACTGGGCTGACCAAACTGCAGAAAAAATCATCCGGGAACGTGGAGACCTGGATGTATATACCTGTGCTTCCGGCATTACACCGTCAGGAACCGTTCACATCGGTAACTTCCGTGAAATTATTTCCGTGGACTTGGTAGTGCGTGCTCTCCGTGACCGAGGCAAGAATGTTCGCTTTATCTATTCTTGGGACGACTACGATGTATTCCGCAAGGTTCCCCTGAACATGCCTAAATCTGAGGAGCTGGAAAAATGTCTACGCTTCCCCATTACCATGGTGCCAGATCCCTTTGATCGGGACTCTTCCTACGCTCGCCACCATGAGGTTGATGTAGAGTCTACCCTTCCCGCCGTTGGTATTCACCCAGAATTCCTGTATCAGGCAGAACGCTATCGATCCCACATGTACGACGAGGGAATGAAGATTGCTCTGCAGAATCGAAACAAGATCAAGGATTGTTTGAATCGTTACCGAGACGATGCCCATAAAATTCCTGCTGATGAAGAATATTGGCCTGCTGCTATTTTCTGTGAGAAGTGTAATCGTGATACCACCGTTATCGACGGATACGATGGTGAGTACGGCCTTACCTACCACTGTACCGAATGTGGCCACTCAGAAACAGCTGATATTCGTACAGCTTCTGGCGTAAAGCTAGGTTGGCGAGTTGACTGGCCCATGCGCTGGCAGTTTGAAAAGACTGTTTTTGAGCCAGCTGGAAAAGACCACCACAGTCAGGGTGGCTCCTTTGACACTGCCCGTTTGGTGGCAGAAGAAATCTACAACTGGCCTGCTCCTGTAACCTTCCGCTATGACTTTATCGGAATCAAGGGAACTCCCGGAAAGATGTCATCCTCTAAGGGACAGGTTATTGCCCTGCCAGACGTTCTGCGGGTATATCCACCAGAAATCGTTCGTTATATGTTTGCAGGAACTCGCCCCAACACCGAATTCTCCATCAGCTTTGACTTGGATGTACTGAAAACCTACGAGGACTACGACAAGACTGAGCGAATTGCTTGGGGCGTAGAAAAAGCTAAGAATGATGATGTGTATGCCAAGGAGCGCCGCATTTACGAGCTGTCTCAGGTAAACGGCATGCCCGAGGTAATGCCCTACCAGATGCCCTTGCGCCACCTGTGTAACCTGCTCCAGACCAATTCTGGCAACATCGATGCCGTTATCGCTAGCCTGCCAGAGGTAAAGCCTGAGCAGCTGGAAGGATTGAAAACACGTTGTCGCTGTGCTTGGTACTGGATTACCGAGTGTGCACCAGAGGATTTCCGCTTTGCCTTGAAGACAGTTGGAACAAAGGTAGAGCTGAACGAAACAGAATTGGCTGCCATCAAAAAGATTTATCAGGACGTATTGCCTGTAATGGATACTTTGGAAGAAAAGCCCTTGTCCGAGGCAATTTACGATGTAGCACATCAGTGCGGCTTGGAGCCAAAGGCCCTCTTTACCGCTGTGTACCAGGTGCTTATCGGAAAGAATGCAGGCCCTCGTCTTGCTAGCTTTATGAAGATTATTGGCCGAAGCCGCCTAGAAGAGCTTCTCGGTCAGTACTAGACTTACCTTGTAAGTGGTCCCAGGATGAGTTTTCTTTCTGGGACTTATTGATTTATACTTGAATTATGATTGGATTTTTTATAAAGAAAAATTTCTTTGACGGTTGGGATCATATCTTGTCCTTGGTATTTCCCAATATGTTAATGTTTGCCTGGGTAATTGGAGGCTATTTTTTAGCTGATACAGCCTTAAACCTATCCCTTTTGCTATCAGTTCTAGTGCTGGGAATCTTTTGGTGTGGAACGTCGATTGCAATCTTTGCCTTTGGCTCCTGTGCAGCAGAAATTGCTAATTTTAAATCTGTTTCCTTTAAAGATTGGCTTAAGAATTTTCCCTCAGTTTGGAAGGATGGATTGATTTTTGGTCTTATTACTGGAATTCTTACCACATTAGGAGTTATTACTATTCCTTTCTATTTACAAATGGAGGGAATGATAGGACTTTTCCTTGCAGCACTAGTATTTTGGTTCCTTTTGGTTTGTGTTCTTGCTTTTCAGTGGGTGTTGCCTATACGTTCTCTCATGAACAATGACTTGAAAAAATCTATCAAAAAATCATTTATCATCTTCTTTGATAATCCTGGCTTTTCCCTGTTCATGTTCTTGTACACAATATTTTTAGTAGTGCTATCTATAGCATTCTTTATGCTTGCCCCAAGCTTTTGTGGCATTGTATTAGCCCACACAAATGGGCTTCGACTACGGCTATACAAGTATGACTGGCTAGAGGAGCATCCTGATGCAAGCCCAGCAGAAAAGAAGCACATCCCTTGGAAGGAGCTAGTTGCAGAGGATAGAGAAAATGTAGGTCCTCGCACCTTGAAAAACTTTATCTTTCCTTGGAAGGAGTAAAAAAATAGGATGGTTCAATACACCATCCTATTTTTTATTCTAAAATGATCGTAAGAGAGGGAATTCATATTCCCAGTCTACAACTTTATTCTTCGGTAGCCTTTGTAAAGGCTTCTACGTTGCGGCCATAGAGCAGGCTTAATTGCTTGAGCCACTGGGCAACATCTTCTCCCGTCATATTTTCAGCCATTCGCCAAATCCAGTTTTTGCCGTCGGAGGTGGAGGGCATGTTCATACGGGCCTCACTGCCCAAGCCATAAATATCCTGCAAAGGAATAACAGCGAATTTTGCAGTAGAAGAAATTGCCAGCTGCACGAGACGGCGACATAAATCCTTTTTACAGCAAGAATTCCCTGGCCCATCAAGATACTGCCCAATCAGCTCCAACTCCTCTGGTGCTGCCTGAGAAAGCCAACCTGCCATGGTGTCGTTGTCGTGGGTACCTGTGTAAACCACACAATGAGGGCTGTACATGTGAGGCAAGAAGGCATTAACACAACCACTGCCGCCAGCTTCCTTCAGGTCAAAGGCAAATTGCAAAACCTTCATTCCAGGCAGGTTAAAATCATCCCGTAGCTTTCGCACCTCATCGGTAATAACACCAAGATCCTCTGCAATAATGGGAATGTCACCCAGGGTATTTTGGATTGACTGAAAGAGCTTGTGATCAGGGCCAGGAAGCCACTGACCATTCTCAGCAGTTTTTTCACCAGCAGGGACAGCCCAGTAGGCCTCAAAACCACGGAAATGATCGATGCGAATATAATCCACCAGCTCCAAGGTAGCCCGAATCCGAGTAATCCACCAGTCGTAGCCTTGAGCCGCCATGGCCTCCCAGTCATACAAGGGATTTCCCCACAGCTGACCTGTGGCACTAAAGTAATCTGGTGGCACACCAGCAACAGCTGTAGCACGACCATTTTCATCCAGCTGGAATAAGTCTTGATTTGCCCAAACATCTGCTGAATCTGCCGCAACAAAAATCGGGATATCACCAATGATGGAAATACCCTTTCCGTTGGCATAATCTTTTAGCTTGTGCCACTGGGTAAAGAAGAAGAACTGGATAACCTTTTGAACTTCAACCTCCTGACTATGAGATTCAAGCCACTGGGCCAAGGCATCTTCTTGGTGGCAGGCCAATTCCTTGGGCCAGTAATTGCTCCACATGGCACCTGTAACCTTTTCTTCTTGACCCTTTTTATCGTAAAACTCTTTAATGCTCATAAATAGGCTATAGTTTTCTAGCCAGATTTTGTGATGAGCTAAAAATTCCTTGTAATTGGCCTTATCCTCAGCAGACGCATTTTCTAAAAAATAACTAGCGGCCTTCTTTAGCACTGGCATCTTCCACCAAACTACAGAGCCAAAGTCCACATTTCCCTTTTGAGAAATATATTCTGGTGGAACAATAGCTTCTTTGTCAGCCCAGCCCCGCTCCACTAAGTCATCGAGATCAATCATTAAGGGATTACCAGCAAAGGTAGAAAAAGAAGCGTAGGGAGAATCACCATAACCAGTGGGCCCTAAGGGGAGAATCTGCCACAAACTTTGATGTCCAGCTACAAGCCAATCCACAAAATCAAAGGCTTTTTTACCAATAGTTCCTATTCCAGGTGTGTTTGGCAATGATGTTGGATGTAATAAGATACCGCTTCGACGCTGTAATTCCATAGGGTCCCCCTCAAACTTATTCAGTAAACCGATTTACTTACAGTATAACACAGGATTTTCTTCAAGGCAAGTTAAAGATTTCTGGAAAAATCAGGCTAACACAAACACACCCGTCTTCTGTATTTGCTATAGAAACAGAACCTTGATGGAGATTCATGATGGCCTTAACGATGGGGAGTCCTAAACCAGTTCCTCCAAGGGTCCGTGACTTATCGCCCCGATAAAATCGATTAAATACATGTTCTAGATCATCTTCTGGAATGGCACCTGTGTTCTTGATGTTCAAAAGACTTTGTCCATTTTCTTGAAAAAAATCTATGGAAATCTTTCCCCCAGCTTCTGTGTGTTGGATGGCATTCTGGATGATGTTTGAAACACAGCGTTGTAATAAATGCTCATCAGCAGTAAAGCTAAAAAGATCAGAATTAAAAACTAAATCAATATTTTTTTGCTTACATAAAAAAGAAAATCGATCCCGCATATCATCCATAAAACTACAGGAAGAAAGATTTTTTGGTGTAATTACCATTTCAGGAGATTCATAACGACTAAGCTCAGATAAATCTCGCACCAGGGATTCAACTCGCTCCAGCTCCTGTAATAGGCCACTAATTCGCTCTGGACTGGAATCAAGAATACCGTCTCCCATGGCCTCTAGCTGCACCTTAATGGCAGTAATGGGAGTCCGCAGGTCGTGGGAAATATCCTGCATCCATTGCTCCCGAAGCGAGGCTTCTTGCTCTAGCTGCTGCTGCAAGAACTGGGCAGATTGAGCAATAGTATCAAGCTCCAGAGTAGAAGAAGGAGGAAAGGAAACAGACCGCTTGCCATCGCTTATATCCTTGATACAAGAAACAATGCTCTGGGTTTGCCGAGAAAGGGAGCAGGACAGATAAAATGCCAGCAACAAGGATAATCCAGTTGTAATTCCTATACCAATCGAAGCCACATTTATTATAGTTGCAACAAAATCCCGATTACTTTTATATGTGTAAAAATCCCTGTTTCGCACCAGTAACTTTGCCACTGACTTTTGACCAACGACAATCTCTGAGAGAGGATTTTCTTGAAAAAAATCTTGATAGTTGCCAATAATCGAATTGAATTCTTCCTGACTAAGTTTTTTTTCCTTATCTAGTAAAAGAACAGGCTCTGTGTCATGATCAAAAATAAATAGATAATGGCTTTTTAATAGATATGGCATAAGGGCTTGGTATAATAATTCTCCATCAAGAGCACCTTCTGTTTCATATACCTCAGTAATGATGGAGGTGGCGATACTTTCTAAATCTGCCTTTTTACTTGTATTCCAGGTTTGCACCGAATATTTAATGGCAATAAAAGGAACAGTTATCATGGTTATCAATACCACAAAGGATGAAACTAATAGATTAGAGAACAAGCGAGTAAAAAGACTTTTCATGATGCTTCCTATTTTCCTGAACGGGTACCGTTAAAGCGGTAGCCAAAGCCGCGCACCGTACCAATCCAGTTGCTACCACCAAGCTTAGAACGAAGATTTGCAATATGAGTGTCGATGGTTCGCTCGGAGCCTTCAAAAAAATAATTGAGACATTCAGAAAGAATTCGCTCTCGTGTTACTACCACATTTTCGTGCTCTGCCAAGTACACAAGAATTTTCCATTCAGCCCCAGTCAAATATAATTCCCGTTGATTTACCACAAGCTTATGGGTATCTTTGTGTAGTTCTAGGCTATGTTCTCCCAGCTTCCAGCAGTAAAAGTTTGAAGAGGGATGTTGCTTTTGATTGCCGCAACGCTTCAGTAGCGCTTGGATTCGCAGAGCCAATTCCTTGGAAGAAAAGGGCTTAACAATGTAATCGTCGGCACCAAGCTCAAAGCCGGTGATTCGGTCTGATTCAGAATCTTTTGCCGTAAGAAAAACCATGGGGATGGAAGAAATTTCTCGAATTGATTTTGCCAGATTAAAGCCACTTCCGTCTGGAAGCATTACATCAAGAATCACCAAATCCACAATGCCACGCTGAATCACTTCCATCACCCCTCGGATTTCACCAAATTCAATGACCCTGTGCTCATCCAGCTGGAGATACCCCACCAATGCTTCTCGAATAAAAGCATTATCTTCTACCAACAAAATACATGCCATGATTTTCCTCTACAGTAGGCTTATTTGATTATACACCCACAAGAAAATTAAATCTCCAAATTTCCTCTGATTTTCCACAAAATGCTGCTGATGTGCAAGAATAATATTGTTGCGAAAATGATTCTTTGCAAAATCTTAACATTGAAATTCGCTTTTTACCTCAATAACAACTATCATTTGGAGTGTAGCTGCAGGAGTTACATCTTTCACTTCCAGTGAAAAATTACATGAAACTCACCTTGAAGTGAGACAGTAGCTCCGTTGCAGTAAATCTAAGATTCGAGGAGATATTTTTATGAAAGCAACAAAGAAATCAATTTTGACCTTGTGTATTGTGACTCTTGTTCTCGCTGGTTTTGCTTTGGCCCAGGCTTCAGATGCCTCAAAGGACTCTCCTTCTACTACATCTGCCACAACACCAAGTACTACAAGCTCCACAAATAGTACTACTACTGACAATGAAAACGGAACATCTGCCCTTGTTCTAGCTATTGAAAGTGACGGTGATTTGATGGATGTAGCAGAGGCGATTTCATTAACTGGTACTGACCTTTTGGTGGCCACCATGAGCGACGGTGTAACAATCTTTGCTCCTGTGGATGGTTCTTTTGCTCCTAGTATTGTAGTGGAAGATGTGATTACCGAGTATATCGTTCCTGTTATGTTGGACACTACAGACATGGTGGCAGATACCGTTGTCACTTCAGTAGATGGAACTCCCATTGCATTCACGGTTTTTGACGAAGAAATCATGGTAAACGGTGTTCCATTAGCTGACATGGATGGAATCTACAGCGGAAACGTAGTTATCTACAAGCTCACCGATAGCTTTGATGAACCTGCCGTAGCCTCTACCAAGTAAGCGTAAACACCATAGGTTGGTAGTTTCCTCCTTTCTACCATCCTATGGTTCACATATCCCCCTGAAGATCTTTCCATGATTCTCCAAGGTCTTCAGGGGCCTTTTTTTTTAAAAAAAAAGACTGATTCATGAGAATCAGTCTGACTATGGGCCCACCTGGACTTGAACCAGGGACCTACGGATTATGAGTCCGCAGCTCTAACCACTGAGCTATAGGCCCTAAAAATGTTTTATGATTTTATCATATACTACAGTAATAATCAAGAAGTAATTTTTTAAGCATTAGCTTCTTTTTCATCTTTGTCTTTTTTGTTTTTTTTCTTAGGATTTGCAGGGAACCAGCCTTTCTTTACACGTTCTTCCTGTTCCTTCAACTCCCCAATACTCCATAAGCAGGAAAATCCTACAACAGCTAGAGTTGCTGCACCGATTATATTCTCAACGAAAAGAGAAATGCCACAAAAAACAATTCCAGCTACTAAAAAAATTGGCCAAATTTTTGCAGAAAAATAATATTCACCTTTTATAACAATTGGATGAAAAACACCTATAGTTACAAAGCTTATTACACCGATGATTACTCCCGTCCAGTTCACTCTATCAACCTCCTTAGTACATTAAACAATACAGTTTATTTCAAAATACAAGACTAAATATATAATTTTTACCTCAAATAGTCCATAAGTTTTGTATTTTATAACAAAAAAGGAGTTCTTAAAAGTGCTATAACACTTTATAGAAAGAACTCCTTCTTCTAAAAGTTTTGTAATTTTAGAAAAAATTACAGGGACTTAAGTGTAGCAAGAACCTCGTCATAATCGGGTTCTGAAGTAACTTCATCTACAACCTGTACGTAACGAACTACATCTTTTTCATCTACGATAAAGATTGCACGAGCCAGTAATCCCAACTCCTCAATCATTACACCAAAGGCCTTTCCAAAAGCTCTATCTTTGTAATCTGAATACAACTTAACTGCATCAATTCCAGCAGCACCACACCAACGTGCCTGAGCAAAGGGAAGGTCCATGGAAATAACATTGATTGAAACATTTCCCAGAGCTGCAGCTTCCTTATTAAACCGACGTACCTCTGTATCACAAACGGGAGTATCGATTGAAGGAACTGTAATAAAAACACGTGTACCCTTCAAATCTGACTGAGTTACAGCACTCAAATCTCCTGCAACAACAGTAAAACTTGGAGCAGCTCCACCTACAGCGGGTACAGATCCAACCAAATTCATTGGGCTTCCAGCCATTTTAACTTGCATATACATTCTCCTGCATAATCTAGAATTTTCCAGTCATTTTAATGACATCAGGTACATATATTCTACTATATAACTAAATTATATGCTAATAAATTATTTATTAAATTCAAAAAAAAGAACCTCCAAAAGGAGGTTCTCTTCAGTCTTATCAACCAAAAACTTCTGCGTAGATCTTTTTACCAAGTTCCTCTGCAGGAGCACTTGGCTCCAAACCATGATCCCTAAAGTACTGATCCTTCTCAGACTGGATCATTTCGCTCAGTTCTTTGTTGAACTCTTTCATAAAATCTTCAAAGCTCATAGTACACTCCGTACATCAAGTATTAACTATCTTCATTAATATTAAGATATTATAGCAAACATTTTAAATTTTTACAAACATTTTTTAGCTCAAAAAAAGAAACCGCAATCAAGAACAAATCCTGATTGCGGTCTAACAGATCTTCCAACAATACTACCAGCGATAGTGAGCGAAAGCCTTGTTAGCTTCTGCCATCTTGTGGGTATCTTCCTTCTTCTTGTAGGCAGTACCAGTATTGTTGTAGGCATCCATCAACTCGTTAGCCAAGCATTCACCCATTCCGTGTCCACTTTTAGCACGTGCAGCCTTAATAATCCAGCGCATTGCCAAAGCCTCACGACGGGCCTCACGAATCTCAACAGGAACCTGGTAGGTAGCACCACCAACACGGCGAGACTTAACTTCTACCATGGGCTTAACGTTCTCAAGAGCCTTCAAGAAAACTTCCAAGGGTTCCTTGTCAGTCTTCTTCTTCAACAAATCCATTGCCTCATAAATAATACGTACGCAAGTAGCCTTCTTTCCATCGATCATCATACGACAAACGAACTTGGAAATAACAGGGCTGTTGTACTTTGAATCAGGAGCAATAGGACGGTTAATGCTTTTATTCTTTCTTCCCATCTTATATCTCCTTATGCCTTAGGTCGCTTTGCGCCATACTTAGAGCGTCCGCGCTTTCGATCCTCTACACCGAGAGTATCTTTTGCACCACGAATAATGTGATAGCGAACACCAGGGAGGTCCTTAACACGACCACCGCGAATGAGAACAACGGAGTGCTCCTGCAAGTTATGTCCAATACCAGGAATATATGCAGTAACTTCAAATCCATTACCAAGGCGAACACGAGCTACCTTACGAAGGGCTGAGTTCGGTTTCTTAGGGGTGACAGTCATAACACGTGTACATACACCACGCTTCTGAGGACAGGACTGAAGTGCAGGTGACTTAGTTCTGTTTGCAACTGTCTTTCGTCCGTGACGAATCAACTGATTTATTGTAGGCATTAGCCTTTTCTCCTATATTCCACCGGCAGCACTCCGGCTAAATTTGGCGAATCAAAACCTACGCTATATGCGTAGAATGCATAAAATAATATCAAAAATTCTGCATCAGTGTCAATGACCTGATGCAGAATCAGATTTATTTATCTTCAGCCTCAAATTCCACATCATCCTGAAGGGCAATACGCTCCTGCTCTTCCCGCTCCAGTCGACGTCGTTCAACAATTTCATGCATCTGCTCATCCAAGTCGGATGCATTATCGTCAAACAACTTGATGTTCTTGTAATTGCTGATACCAGTACCAGCAGGAATCAAGTGACCGATTGATACATTTTCTTTCAAACCACGCAAGTAATCAATAGAACCTGCAATGGCTGCATTTGTAAGAACTCGTGTTGTCTCCTGGAAGGATGCAGCAGAGATGAAGGAGTCAATATTCAATGCAGACTTTGTAATACCCTGGAACATGGGGCGAGCAACTGCTGGCTTACCACCGCTTTCCAATACCTTACGGTTTTCTGCATGGAACTTGTACTTATCCACCTGCTGACCATAGATAAACTTGGAGTTACCTACAGAAACAATCTCAACCTTACGCAACATCTGGCGAATAATAACACCGATGTGCTTATCATTAATGGTTACACCCTGAGTTCGGTATACCTGCTGAATTTCATCCATCAAGTAGTTCTGCAGTGCATTTTCACCAAGGATTGCCAAGATATCGTGAGGACTGATGGAACCGTTACAGAGCTTTTCACCTGCAACCACCTCGTCTCCGTCACGAATCAAGAGCTTGCGGCTAATGGGTACCTGATGCTCGAATTTCTTTCCGTATACATCTTCAACCACAATAAGACGCTTACCCTTTGAGATTCCCTTAAACTGAACAGTACCAGAAATCTGGGATAATACAGCTGGCTCCTTGGGTTTTCGAGCTTCAAAGAGCTCTGAAACTCGAGGCAAACCACCAGTAATATCTGCTGTCTTAGAGGCTTCTCTTGGTGTTCGTGCAATGATGTCACCTTCTTTAATAGTGTCACCCTCGTTCACGGACAAGATAGCTCCCACAGGCAAGTAGTAACTGGCAATTTCAGTATTTGAACCATCTGTAATATATATACGTGGGAGCTTTGTCTCACTGTGCAGGTCTGTAATTGTTCTTTCAATCTTACCCTGCTCAGTAATGTCCTCACGTAAGGTGGAACCAAGGATAATATCCTCAAAGTTTATAGTACCAGTCTTTTCTGCAATAATTGGATCAGAATATGGCTCGAATTCAGCCAAGCTCTTCTGCTTAGGAACGAACTCACCTTCCTTTACAACAACAGTTGAACCGTTTTGAATCTCAATAACCTGTTCATTACCAATCAAATACAGAACATTCTCTTTGATTGCAACACGTGCAGCATGAGAAGCAACTACATCTTTGCCTTCATGAGTGAACAATGGAGCATCCTTAAATACCAATTCTCCATCTTCAATCAACAATTTGTCATTTGCCTCTACAGTAAACTTGTCCAAAACCTTGGCAACAGTCATAGAACCCTTTCGAGCAAATAGATAGTTGCCAGAGGCAGTCTCGATGATACTTGTTCCCTTAATCTTTTCTACAAGAACATCGTTCTTCAAAGAGATTGAGTTTTCTTCGGTTGCACGAGAAGCAATACCACCTGTATGGAAGGTACGCATGGTCAACTGTGTACCAGGCTGTCCAATTGACTGGGCAGCGATGATTCCTACAGCTTCACCGATTTCTACAATCTTATTGCGTGCTAAGTTTCTTCCGTAACACTTGCAGCATACACCATGCTTACATTCACAGGTCAAAACAGTTCGCAGCTTAACCTTCTCTACACCAGCAGCTTCAATTTCAGCAGCCAATTCATCGGTGATATATTCATTTACATCACAAATTACTTCACGTGTAATAGGATTCAGCACTCGCTCCAAGGTAAAGCGACCTGCAATTCTATCCCGCAAGGACTCAATTACTTCGTCACCTTCTTTTACAGCAGCATACTCCAATCCGTTGATGGTTCCACAGTCCTCTTCGTTTACAACTACATCCTGAGCAATATCAACAAGACGACGGGTCAAGTAACCTGCGTTAGCAGTTTTAAGAGCCGTATCAGAAAGACCTTTTCGAGCACCGTTTGTTGAAATGAAGAACTCAATAACGGAAAGACCTTCCTTAAAGTTTGAACGGATGGGCAACTCGATGATGTCACCGTTAGGCTTTGCCATCAAACCACGCATACCAGCCAACTGACGGATCTGGTTCTTACTACCACGAGCACCAGAAGCGGCCATCATATAGATGGTGTTGAATCCATCCTTGTCCCGCTCCAGGTTATTCATCATGGTTTTTGTCAAATCTTCGTTGGTGCGTGACCACAGAGAGGTTACCTTTTCGTAGCGCTCTGCGGCAGTCATTTCACCTACATTAAAGCTCTTCTGAATCTTTTCAACTTCTTTGTTGGCCTCTTCGATAATCTTGGTCTTCTCTTCTGGAATAAGAATATCTTCCATTGAGATTGTTGCACCGAAGAAGGTTGCATATCTATAACCAACGGCCTTAATGGCATCTAGCATCTGTACAGTGAGCCAGGCACCCTTTTCGGCATAGACCTTTTCAATCAGATTCTTCAGTTCCTTGTCACCCAACAGTTCATTTACGAACTCTACGTCGGCAGGCATTTCTTCATTGAACTTCAAGCGTCCAGCTGTTGTAGAAACAACGGCACCATTGTAGGGAGCCTTTCGTACAGGAACTTGAATTTCGGCCTGCCACTCAATTACGTTGGAATCTGCTGCTAAGAAAACCTCTTCCTCGGAGCTGAAACGCTTTCCAGTTCCCTTTGCGGTGGGCTTAATCTTTGTCAGATAATAGATACCCAAAACCATATCCTGAGAAGGATATACGATGGTCTTTCCGTTAGCGGGGTCAAGAAGGTTTCGTGCAGAAAGCATCAATGTCCAGCATTCCATCTGAGCAGCTTGAGTCAGTGGTACGTGAACGGCCATCTGGTCACCGTCAAAGTCAGCGTTAAATGCACGACAAACAAGAGGGTGCAAGCGGATAGCCTTTCCTTCTACTAATACGGGCTCAAAAGCTTGGATACCCAAGCGGTGCAAGGTAGGAGCACGGTTCAGCATAACAGGATGCTCACGTACAACCTCATCAAGAATCTTGAATACCTCAGGCTTTTCCATATCAACAGCGATACGAGCCTTCTTTACGTTGTATTCAATGTTCTTATCCACCAGCTTTTTCATGATGAAGGGCTTGAACAGCTCCAAAGCCATCTTTGTGGGTAAACCGCACTGCCACAGCTTCAATTCAGGGCCTACAACGATTACAGAACGACCAGAATAGTCAACACGTTTTCCCAGCAGGTTCTGTCGGAAACGTCCCTGCTTACCCTTCAACATATCGGAAATAGACTTAAGGGGTCTATTTGATGCACCCTTTACTGCCCGCTTTCTCTTGGAGTTGTCGAACAGTGCATCTACGGCCTCCTGCAGCATACGCTTTTCGTTTCTGATGATGATATCAGGAGCAGAAAGCTGCATTAATCTCTTGAGACGGTTGTTTCTATTAATAACACGACGATACAAATCGTTCAGGTCAGAAGTGGCAAAGCGCCCACCGTCCAACTGAACCATAGGTCTCAACTCAGGTGGAATTACAGGAATTACATCTAGAATCATCCAAGAACACTTGTTTCCAGACGCACGGAAATTTTCTACCAATTCGATTCGCTTCAAAAGACGCTTGTCGCTCTTGGGGCCTTTTTCTTCCATCTTCATTCGAAGCTCTGCAGCCAATTCGTCAAGATTCAAACCTTCCAGCAAAACCTTGATTGCTTCAGCACCCATTTGAGCTTGGAATGCTCCACCATAGCGTTCCTGGGCTTCCATGTACTCATCTTCTGAGAGCAATTGCATTTTCTTCAGGTCAGTATCACCTGCATCAATTACAATATACTTCTCATAGTACAATACAGAACGCAATGCATTCTGCTGCAAGTCAAGCAACAAGCCCATGCGTGTGGGAGAGGAACGATAGTACCAAATATGTGATACAGGGGCAGCCAATTCAATGTGTCCCATGCGTTCACGACGTACCTTAAAATGAGTTACTTCAACACCACATCGATCACACACAACACCCTTGTATCTGATGGACTTGAACTTTCCACAGAAACATTCCCACTCTTTTGTGGTACCAAAGATTCGTTCACAGAAAAGTCCATCCTTCTCAGGCCGGAGAGTACGGTAATTTATTGTCTCTGGCTTTTTTACCTCACCGTATGACCAAGCACGCATAACATCTGGTGAGGCAAGTTTTATCATCAAACTGTCAAAATCTTGAATATCCCGCATACAAATCTCTCCTATGATTCGAAGTCAGAACCAATCTTATTGATCATATCCTCGTCACGCTCTGTGAGAGGTATCTGCTTACCCTTCTCATCGTAGATTGTAAGATCAAGGGCCAAACCACGCAACTCTTGAACAAGAACGTTGAAGGATTCTGGAACACCAGCTGCTGTAGAAGGTTCACCCTTAACGATTGACTCATAAATCTTTGAACGACCGTTCATATCGTCAGACTTAATAGTCAGGAGCTCCTGCAAGGTGTTGGCTGCACCATAGGCTTCAAGTGCCCAAACCTCCATTTCTCCCAATCGCTGACCACCGAACTGAGCCTTACCACCCAGAGGCTGCTGGGTAACAAGAGAGTAAGGTCCAGTTGAACGAGCGTGCATTTTGTCGTCAACCAAGTGATGAAGCTTCATAAAGTAGATAACTCCAACAAATACATCGTTCTTGAAAGGTTCTCCAGTACGTCCATCACGGAGTGTAGCTTTAGAACTTGGATGGAAGCCAGCTTCTACCAGCTTAGCTTCGATTTGCTCGTTTGAAGGAGACTGGAATACTGGAGCTTCATACCACTCATTCAAGTACTTTCCAGCCAAGCCCAACTCAGATTCCATAATCTGACCGATGTTCATTCGAGAAGGAACACCAAGGGGGTTCAAACAAATATCAAGTGGTGTACCGTCTTCAAGGTAAGGCATATCTTCAATAGGAAGAATACGTGCAACAATACCCTTGTTTCCGTGGCGACCAGCCATTTTGTCACCTTCACGGAGCTTACGCTTTGTTGCAATCAAAACCTTCACGACTTCTTCTACACCAGGGTTCAAGTCATTTCCGTCTACACGGCGTAGGCGCTGTACATCGATTACAGTACCCTCTACACCATGGGGAACACGCAATGAAGTATCTCGTACCTCTTTTGCTTTTTCACCAAAGATTGAGTTCAACAGCTTAAACTCAGGAGTTGTTTCAGTTTCGCTCTTAGGTGTGGTCTTACCAACCAAAATATCCTGAGAACGAACAACAGCACCAACACGGATAACACCTTCCTGATCGAGGTTAGCCAACAACTCTTCGTTGGTGTTGGGAATATCACGAGTAATCTTCTCTGGTCCCAGCTTTGTGTCACGAATCTCAGTGGAGTATTCACGGATATGGATAGAAGTAAACATATCCTCCTTCAGAACACGCTGAGAAATAAGGATAGCATCCTCGTAGTTGTATCCATTCCATGGCACAAATCCAACCAAGATGTTTCGACCGAGAGCCAACTCACCATTAAAGGTAGCAGGACCATCTGCAAGAACATCCCCCTTCTTTACCCTTTGCCCCAACTCTACAATCGGTCTCTGGTGATAACAGGTATCCTGGTTTGTTCTCTGATACTTCAGAATCTGGTACATATCTAAGATTCCATCAGCAGCACCGTCAGGCTTAACACGAATTTCGTCGGCTGCTACAAACACAACCTCACCATCACGTTTTGCCTTAATCAGTACACCAGAGTCGTAAGCGCACTTTGCCTCCATACCAGTTCCAACGTGGGGTGGTTCAGGGAACAACAAAGGAACAGCCTGACGCTGCATGTTTGAACCCATGAGGGCACGGTTAGCGTCGTCATGCTCCAAGAAGGGAACAAGGGCTGCGGAAACAGAGATAACCTGCTTGGGAGACACGTCCATGTACTGCACGTCCTTGGGAGATCGTGTAGTATAGTCGCCCTGATGGCGACAGGAAATATGCTCAATGGCAAAGGTTCCATCTTCTTTTAGGTTAGTGGAAACCTGTCCAATGTAATATTTATCTTCATCCATAGCAGACAGATAATCAACATTATCCGTTGCCTTTCCGTCTATAATCTGTCGGTAAGGAGCTTCCAAGAATCCGTACTCATTAACACGAGTATAGATAGCAAGAGAAACAATCAAACCAATGTTTGGTCCTTCAGGTGTTTCGATAGGACACATACGACCGTAGTGAGTATAGTGAACGTCACGAACCTCAATACCAGCACGGTCACGAGAAAGTCCACCAGGTCCCAATGCGTTCAAACGGCGCTTATGGGTCAACTCAGCCAAGGGGTTAACCTGATCCATGAACTGAGAAAGCTGGCTGGAACTAAAGAATTCCTTAATTGAAGCAACAATTGGCTTGATGGAAATCAAATCCTGGGGGCGGAGTGTCTCAGTTTCCTTCAAACTCATGCGTTCCTTGGCAATTCTTTCCATGCGGCTGAAGGCTGTCTTCAACTGAGTAGTCATCAATTCACCAACAGAACGCACACGACGATTTCCCAAGTGGTCAATATCATCAAGGTTTGCGTCACCAACGTATACCTTAATCAGGTATTTCATTGTAGAAACAATATCTTCCTTAACGAGAGTATGTTCTTCAATATTTTCCTTGTAATCAAACTTCTTGTTTAACTTATAGCGTCCAACTCTACCTAAGTCATAACGACGACTAGAGAAGAACATAGAAGTCAAATCCTTTTCTGCAGCCTCAATAGTAATAGGTTCACCAGGCATAAGAACATTATAAACTGCAGACAAAGCCTCTTCTTTTGTAGGCTCATCGGAATCATATCCGTCCTTTGCAAAACGAATTTCTTCTCGTTCAAAGCAGTTAATAATCATCTGTGAACTCAAAGATGTATCCTCAATACTCTTAGGATTCTTATCGTTCTTTGGTTCACCAAAGCGGATCACAGTCAAATCTGTAATCTTGTGGATGATCAGCTCATCAATGTCATGAAGGTGAAGCTTATCACCAGCACGGAACAATTTCTTTGACTCGCCAGTTTCACTGTCAGTAATAAATACTGCATCAGCCAAAACACGATTTACCAATGTATCTCGAGACTCTGGAGTATCCTCCAATGTAACCTTTTCTACATCGTAGAAACAACGAATAATCTCCTCACGAGTGGTAAAACCAAGGGCACGAAGGAAAATTGTTCCTAGGATACGCTTCTTGCGGTCAATCTTTGCGTAAATTAAATCTTTTTTCTGGTCGATTTCAAATTCCAGCCAGCTTCCGCGATAAGGAATAATTCGGCTTGAATATACACCCTTATCATGGCTAAAGATAACACCGGGGGAACGGTGAATTTGGGAAACTACAACACGCTCGGCACCATTGATGATAAAGGTACCGCGATCGGTCATGAGGGGAATGTCTCCCATGTAAATATCTTTCTGACGGATTTCCGCTGTTTGCTGAAAGTTCAAGTTAATTCGAGCCTTCAGAGGTACAGAATAGGTTAAGCCCTTCTGCTTACACTCAAGCTCAGAGAATTTTATATTTTTTTCATCAAGTTCGTAATATTCATACTCAAGAATCATATCACCGTTAGGACTTTCGATAGGGAAAGTGGAAGAAAAAACTTCCTGAAGTCCTTGTTCTGCCAGTGATTCATGATTATCCAACTTCTCTTTCTGTAAAAAACTCTCGTAGGAAGAAAGCTGGATATCGATGAGATTAGGCAACTCCATGAAATTCTGGATATTCTTGCCTATGTACTGACGATTAATCGTCCGGGTTTTTGCAAACATCAAATCCCCCCTTGACTGATGTGTCTTCTAAATAGATAGAGCCACCGAGAAAAGAATCCCGGCAGCATAATAAAATAATGAGAAATCAGAATAGATACAAAGAGCGGCCGCACCAATTATCTTGATGCGGCCACGGCTGTAGCCAAGACTTATGCAATCTTAACAACTCCGCCTGCTTCTTCAATTTCTTTCTTAATCTTATCTGCTTCTTCCTTGGAAACACCTTCCTTAAGTACCTTGGGTGCACCTTCAACCAATTCCTTGGCTTCCTTAAGACCCAAACCAGTAATTCCACGAACAGCCTTGATAACTGCAATTTTCTTGTCAGCAGCTGCGCTTTCGAGACTTACGTTGAACTCAGTCTGCTCTTCAGCAGCAGCAGCAGGAGCTGCACCAGCACCAGCAACCATAACGGGAGCTGCGGCTGTAACACCAAACTTTTCTTCCATAGCCTTTACAAGCTCGGATGCTTCCAAAACTGTCATAGAAGCAATTGCATCAAGAATCTGATCTGTAGTAAGAGCTGCCATATTATCTTCTCCTTTCAATAGGCATTAATTTTTATACACAGACAGGAGGACAGCGCCTGAAGCCTGACTGTGCTTTATCATAGGTAGAATCTAGCAAACTACTAGATTGCCAGCACCGATTACTCGGCAGCTGCTTCTCCACCTTCTGACATCTTGTCCACGTAGGCCTGCAATGTTGCAGCCACCTTCTGTACAGGAGCATTGATTGTAGACATAATCATTGCAATCAACTGCTTCTTTCCTGGGAGCTTTGAGAAAGCTTCCAGCTTTGCTGCGTCGTAGTTTTCTTTGTCAATCAAACCACCCTTAATCTCAAGAGCGGGAGCTTCCTTTGCAAAGTCATACAAAATCTTAGCAACTTCGTTTGTATCTTCTGTAGACAATGCAATAGCTGTAGGTCCAGTCAAGAAATCTGCGGCACCTTCAACCTTCATTTCTTCGAAGGCAATGCGTGCAAAGTTATTCTTGATAACCTTGAAAGAACAATTCTTTTCTCTCAACTGCTTGCGGAGTGCAGAAATCTGCTCCACGGTCAAACCACGATAGTCAGCGAAAATGTAGTCAGAGCCAGTTTCCAGAACGGCCTTTGCTGCAGCAATGGCCTCTACCTTTGCAGGCTGGACTTTCTTTGCTTTAATAGCCATTCTTACTCTCCTTCCTTATAGTTCACCCAAACACCGGGGCCCATTGTAGAATTTACTGATACAGACTGAACAAAACCAGCCTTTGCATCAGAAGGCTTCTTTCTGATAATTTCAGAAAGGAGAGCCTGTACGTTTTCTACAATCTTGTCTGTATCCATGGAAACCTTACCAACAGCGATGTGAACAACACCAGTCTTGTCAGCACGGAATTCTGTACGTCCCTTCTTCAACTCAGCAATAGCCTGAGCGATATCGGCAGTTACAGTTCCTGTCTTTGGGTTAGGCATCAAACCTTTTCGACCCAAAACCATACCAAGGCGTCCAACGTCCTTCATCATATCGGGGGTTGCAACAGCTACGTCAAAATCAAGCCATCCACCCTTTACCTTTTCGATGTATTCGTCAGCACCAGCAAAAGCAGCACCTGCATCCAGAGCTTCTTTTACACGATCTTCCTTACAGAATACCAATACCTTCTTTTCTCCCTTAAACTGATGAGGGAATACCAAGGTATCACGCATAGTCTGACTCTTTGTAAGACGCAAATTGATGTGAGCTTCTACAGTCTCATCGAAATTTGCAAACTTAATGTCTTTTACAACCTGACAAGCCTGAGCCAAATCATACAACTTTGTGGGCTCGTACTTTGCAAGGGCCTGAAGATATTTCTTTCCGTGCTTCATATTACCGCTCCACCTCTACACCCATACTGCGGGCTGTTCCAGCAATGATTTTCTTTGCTGCTTCAAGATCATTTGCATTGATGTCAGGCATCTTTGTCTTTGCAATCTCTTCCAACTTCTCCTTAGACAGGGTTGCAATCTTATCCCGCAATGGGTTTGCAGCTCCCTTGTCAATTCCAGCAGCCTTCTTAATAAGAACAGCAGCAGGAGGAGTCTTAAGAATGAATGTAAAGGTCTTGTCCTGATAAACAGTAATGACTACAGGAACCACAAGTCCAGGTTCCATTGACTTAGTGCGGTCATTAAACTGCTGCACAAACATGGGGGCGCTTACACCATGAGGTCCAAGAGCAGGACCAACTGGGGGCGCAGGTGTTGCCTTTCCTGCAGGACACTGCAGTTTAATGACGGCGGTCACCTTTTTCTTTGCCATATATTACTCCTTACATTGGTATGATAAATTCATACGAATCTATCTAGCGAGACGGTTAATAACATAACCAGACTCTCCCAAAACAAGAATACCGAGGCAGAGCCTCGGGAATCTTACTAAATTTTTTCAACCTGTAACAAACCAAGTTCTACAGGTGTATCTCGACCGAAAATATTAACAGTAACCTTTAACTTATTTTTTTCCAGATTAACTTCTTCGATTGTTCCAGAAAATGAAGCGAAGGAACCTTCAATAATCTTAACCTGCTCTCCCACAGAAAAGCTTTGCTTAAGACGAGTAGGCTTTTCACCCTTAATATCACCTGACTTCTGTAACAAAGCCTTAGCTTCATCAGCAGAAATAGGTCGAGGTCTTACATTAGGATCAGCACCAACAAAACCTGTTACACCTTGAATACGTCTAATTGCGGAACAAGTTCCCTTCCAACCAATATCAGGAAGGTCAAGCTCAATCATAATGTAGCCAGGAAGAAATTTCTTTGTAGAAACCTTTTTCTTTCCTTCTTTTATCTCAACGAC
Source organism: Treponema sp. (assembly GCA_036300185.1). Taxonomy (GTDB): domain Bacteria; phylum Spirochaetota; class Spirochaetia; order Treponematales; family Treponemataceae; genus Treponema_F. The sequence goes on from JAXJGY010000002.1 coordinate 56,257, forward strand.
TTCTTCAACAGGAACTTTTATATCGAGAACGATATCAGAAGACAACTCTCCTGAATCTACAAGCAAACGAATAGTTCTTTCTATCTTGGATTCATACCCGGTGTAGGTATGTAAAATATACCAGCCCCTTGCCATCTGCTTTGCCTATTAAAATACTAAATTCATTCCGGTTACAAAAACCAGATCCAACAGACCAAGAATTACAGCAATAATAATTGTGGAGATTAATACAACTTTTACAGAAGAAACTGCATCATTACGAGAAGGCCATACCACCTTCTTAAGCTCTGCAATGCATTCCTTGAAAAAACGGATGATCTTTCCCATAACAGTCCCTAGTTTTATAAAAAGATACAGGCCAGGAAGGACTCGAACCCTCAACATTCGGTTTTGGAGACCGACGCTCTACCATTAGAGCTACTGACCTAGATATATTTAATGGGCTACAATGTAGCCCACCAATTCCTTATTTTGCCTTTGTTTCCTTATGCAAGGTATGCTTGCGATCAAAGGGACAATACTTATTCAATTCCAGCTTACCCTGGATATTTTTTCTATTCTTATAGGTTGTGTAATTCTTTCGCTTGCACTCACTGCACTGCAAGGCGATAATTTCGATAGCTGTCTTTTTCTTGCTAGCCATTTTGCTTCTCCTATGATAAAATACCGGCAAAATCGCCGATGCAATTAGAGCCTCCGAGCGGGATCGAACCGCTGACCTCAACCTTACCATGGTTGCGCTCTGCCGACTGAGCTACAGAGGCAAGACTATCAAATTAATAGGTTCCAAAACTATACATACAAATTTTCTCTTTGTCAATAGAATAAAAAGGAAAAAACCTCTTTTTTGAACGAAATAAACTAAAAAAAAATCCTGTATCACTCAGAAGATAGAGCAGCTACGGGATCCAACTTGGCAGCACGGGAGGCGGGGCTCAGACCAAAGAAGATTCCGATTCCAGCGGAAAATACGAAGGCCAAGATACAAGCTCCCCACTGGATAGCAAAACTATTTTTCATTACCTTTGCAGCAACGGCACTAATGGCAATACCAACCACAATACCCACGGTGCCTCCTAGCACGGTAATTAAGGCTGATTCAATCAAAAACTGAAGGCGAATGACATTAGGACTTGCTCCTAGGGCTTTTCGTATGCCGATTTCTCGTCGCCGCTCTGTAACGGTAACAATCATAATATTCATAATACCGATTCCACCTACTAGCAAGGAAATAGCTGCAATGCCAGAAAGGATAAGACTGATGCTTCCCGTAAGCTGCTGATATTCTTCCAACATAGCCTGCATGGAGCTTACGGAGGCGGCGTACTGGGAACCAGAGATGAAGGTGATATACTCTTTAATGTGTTCCGACACCACGGGAGCCTTATCTTGATGAGTACATTGCACGATGATGGTGGAGGCCTGTGCAGAGGGCATAATCTTCTTGGAATAAAAACCTCGGGGAATCAGCACCATAGAATCAGTGGGATTCATGGAGTTTCCAGAGGAAAGGACTCCTGCCACACGAAAGTTGAAGGTGGCATTTCCAGCTACAACAGTTACCGTTTGACCAATAGGATCTTCAACTTCAAATAATCCTTCTGCAATTTCTGTACCGATAAGCAGTCGCTGCTGTCCCGTTACATTGTCGGATATGGAAAAATCACTTCCTTTATCGAGAGTAAGACCGTTGACCCCAAGATAACCAGGTTCTATGGCTATGGCACTAGCTGTGACAGTGGTTTCACCTCGGCTTAAAGTCATACTGAGGGTATTGGTGTAGTGAATGGACTTGATGTTTTCCACTGCGTCAAAGAGGTTTTCTCGAAAGGTTTCGTTAAAGGTAACAGAGGCATTTCGACGACGCTGCATAAATCCACCTGAAATCTCTACTAAATCAAGGCCAGCAGTAGAAAAACTATCTTCCACTGTTTTTGTGGCACTTTCGCTAAGGGAGGTGATGACGATGACGGAAGCTACACCGATGATGATACCCAAAAGAGAGAGGAAGCTACGAATTTTGTTTCTGCGGAAATTTCTAAGAGCAAAAATCAAGTCGTCAAACATGGGAACCTCCAAAATCAAGGGGATTTCCGTCTTGTAGGATTTTTCCGTCTAAGATGGAGATTTGACGAGGAGCTTGGGCACCGATTTTTTGATCGTGGGTAACGATGATAACGGTGGTTCCCTGGCTATTGATACGAGAAAAGAGCTCCAATACACGGTGACCTGTCTCAGAGTCCAGAGCACCAGTGGGTTCGTCTGCAAGAATGATTTGCGGGCGAGTAACGGTGGCTCGAGCAATAGCTGCCCGCTGCTTTTGACCGCCAGAAAGCTCGGAAGGCAGGTGATGAAGCCTATCCTGCAAGCCCATATCCACTAGGGCTTCTTCTGCTCGCCGCTTACCTTCCCTCCGATCCACACCTTGGTACCGCAAAGGAAGCATTACGTTTTCTAAGACACTCATGGAGGGCAACAAAAAATATTGCTGAAACACAAAGCCCACGGTTTTGTTCCGAAGATAGGCCAATTCCTTTTCGCTCATGGAGGCAGTGTTTTTACCGCCAATTTCCACCAAGCCCTTAGTGGGACGATCAAGACAGCCAATCATGTTCATGAGGGTAGATTTTCCTGAACCAGAAGGCCCCATGATGGTGATGTATTCACCCTGCCGTACCTGAAAAGAAACTCCACGAAGGGCTTTGACGTGAACATCGGCCACCTGATATTCCTTGGTGACACCTTCCATACGAATACAGATTTCCCCTTGTTGAATGTTCTGTCTAGCGTCCACCAGGACCTCCAGCAGGTGGCATTCCTCCCATACCAGGCATACCAAATCCCCCAAAACTAGAATTTCCTTCTTGTCCTTGAGAGTTGCTTCCTGCCTTAAAATTGCCGGGACGAGTACCAGATATTTGAGGAGCAGACTGTGGCTTTAACAGAGCATTTTCCGGAATTTCTCCTTGTACTACCTTGAAATAGGTTCGGTCGTAGGGAATGGCTTCAATTTCGATTTGTCTAGTGGATCCGTCCTGTTGATACACCTCTACGTAGGATTTTTTGTCAGCAGAAAAACCTATAGCTTCCCGCTGAATCAAGATGAGATTTTCTGGTGGACTGATTTCAATTTCTCCAGTAAAGGAATAATTGGGCAGAATGATTTCTGGTGGATTGTAAATGCGAATTTCCACCTTTACAATGGAAGCTCCACGACTGGTAACACTTCCCACCGCGGGATAGGAAACTACTTCACCTTGGATTTTTTCGTCACCGTAGGCTGGGAAGGTACAAGAAACCTTTTGTCCAGACTGTAGCTTTGGAGCGTCAGTTTCCACCACCTCTACGTAGGATTTGAGATAATCTCGCTGAATAAGGGTTCCCACAGAATCCTTTGCTTCAAGATAATCTCCCACCACAGCAGTGAAATCTGCCACAACACCGTCAAAATTCGCCTTGATTTTTCTATCTTCTAGCTTTTTTTCCAAGGTTTTTCGCTGATATGCCATTAATTCCAGCTCTTTTGGACTGCCGTTAATCTGTTTTTGAGCCGTGTCATAATCGTGCTTGGCAAGATTGTATTCCTGTTCACTCTTGTCCAGCTCCATCAACACATCGCCCTTTTTAACTCGATCTCCCACCTTAACGTAAACCCCAGTAACGGTTCCATTTCCTGCAGCTGTAAGAGTTTGGGTTTGAGCCGCTTGAATGGTTCCAGAAATCTCGATTATATTGGTAACTGTTTCTCTGATTACCTTTAAGCTTGTTTCACCAGAATTTTTTGATGGAGCTTGCTTCGTTCCTCTTACAGCAAAAAAGAGGATGAGTCCTGTTAAGGCGGCCAAAATCAGGATAAGAAAGAAAACACGAAGGGATTTTTTTTGAGCCATTTACTGAACCTCCTGAACAAAGAGCTGTCGTGTTCCAATGTAATGTAGCAACAATTCTAGATCTGCAATCTGGCACTGAATCTGAGCCTTATCTCGATTTGTTATGGCTTGATTGAATTCTGTTTCTGTGGTCATGCCTCGGTTATACAAATTGGTGGTATCTTGAGCCAGCTGCTGATAGAGCTCCAGTTCTTCAATGGAAACCTGCCGGTTCCAGAGCAGATCTTCCCAGGTAAGGAGGGCATCTTCTGCGGCTTGCTGATATTTTTCTTCTGCATCAAGAATTTTTAGCTGGGCAAGCTGAAGACTCAATTCCCGCTGACTTTTTTGCAGGCTTTGAGTTTTCATGTCGTTGGGAGACCAGCTGAGGGAAATCTGGGCAGAAGGTGTCTTTTCTTCACCTTCTAGGGGAACTGACACACCGCTGGAAAGTCTTCCTCCAAACCCCTGCAACACCAAGACGGCTTGCACGGTATCAGCTTGACTTGCTCCAAGATTTTGATTTTTGTAGGTATAGCCTGCTTCTGCAGAAAGAGTGACTGGAGAATTTGCCTCAATTTCCAACTGAGTTGTGGTAAGATTCCACTGGGCAGATTCCATGGCGGTGTAACGCTCAATTCCTTCCAAGGGAAGCTTTTCTAAAATACCTGTGCTGACAAGAAGTTCTGCTGACAAAGAAAGGTTTTCCATGGAAAGCTGGTGTGATTCTAGGCCACATTTTTGAGCAAAAAGCTCCAGCTCCCGCTGAAAATTCCGCTGTTGCTTATCCACGTTCCGTTGCGTAGAAAGGACCTCCATTTCCTTTGTTCTGTATCGAGTGGAGGTTGAACTATAGCCTTGAGCCTGCAATACGGCTAAATCAAGTTCCTTGGTATACACAGAATCCTTGGAAGAAAGAAGATTTCCATAGCTGGAGTACAATTCCTTGATTTTTGAATAAAATTCCTTTTCCACAGCTAAGGCTTGCTCTTGGATTTTACGTTGGGCCTCCTGCAAACTACGATTTGCCTTGAGAACAGATAATTGGCTGGACTTTCCGCTGTTTCCAAGAATTTCCGTGCCGATAGAAATGCTTGCTCCTTGGAGACCCCTTCCAGAAGCAGCTCCACCAGAGGACACCACAGAGGAAGAATCCTTATTTAAATCAAACTGAAGGGGAAAAGAAGCTTCTACATAAGTACCATTTAGTTTTGGCATGGACACAGAAATACTTGGTTCACCTCGGATTTGACTGGAACCAATGGAAAAATTTCCCGTGGAAAGATTTAGCTTTATACCTTGAGACACCATGGTGGATTCATGGGAAAGCTGCTGTTGATTCAGCTGAATCATAATAGTTTGGATTTCTCGATGATTGGCCACATAGGCGATTAAAAGTTCTTGGAGAGAAAGCTGATCCTGGGTTTCATCAGCTGAAATAGAAGAAAGAGCTGAACCAAGATGTTCATTTTCCATCGGAATCCCTGATATGGGAGAAAATAATCCTATCAACAAGCCACAAAGGGCTGTTTTACACAGAAAATTTCGTTTCATAGCCTTAGCTTACAGGGATTCCCTTAAATGACACTTAAACCCAGACCCTTTCTTTATCTCAGCCGTGGCTCTAGCTTGCAGATAGCCTCCACAGCCCCGTCCCGTTCTGCAACAGTAGCAAAACCAACCCGCAATGTTCCTGCATTTTCTGTGACAATTTCTAGGGTTCGACGATAAAATTCATCTCGGTCTTCTAGCTCATCCTCATAGCTTAGAGTGGGAAGGGCGTGGATTTCTGAAAATAAAAGCTGGCGGCCATCTACCACAAGGCCATTTTTGTACACACCAGCCATGGCACCCAGTACCCGTTCCCGAATCACCAGCTCAGCTGCCAGCAGGGCCACACCGCAAAGTACGGCATTGATCATGAGGCCAAAATTTCGAAACCACTGGAAAAAAATCAAAGCAGGAGCAATCACCAACACTGGCACCATAAACCTGTTTTGGGTACTGGTGAGGGGCAACACCTGTTCTCCAAGACTTGCTACCAATTTTTTCTTGCGATTTGGCCAGGTGACCAACAACACACCATAGGCCACCAAGGCTACTATCTGTAATAAATAATTAATCATTAATCAACCTCAAAATTTATTTCGTTACATCGTGAAGCCATTTTTTTGAGCGGAGTCGAATAAAGCCCATGGTGGCCTTAATAGGTTCTTCTGCCAAGATGAAGGTATACACAATCCAAGGCTCTAAGCCAAGCACCAATGCGGTAAAATACCCCAAGGGCAAAGCCACAATCCACAAAGCAAGCACATCCATCAAGGCAGCATAGATGGTATCCCCACCAGAACGGCAAACCCCCACAATAATACACATGTTAAAGCTCTTTAAAGGATATGACACCATCAAGGCCATTAGCATAAGCCGAGTTTGCTGCAGGATTTCTGCCTCCACATTGAAAAAATAAGGCAACATCCGAGACAGTGGCATCAAAGACAGAGCCACCACCGCTGCCAAGACAGGCATGAACCAGCCAAAGGTGTTGGCCATTTTGATGGCTTGTTCCCGCTGCCCCGCACCAATCAGTTTTCCGATGATGATAGCAGCAGCAGTTCCTGTTCCAATAAAGAAAATCCAAGTGAGCTGAGAAATGGTGCTACAAATATTCACGGCAGAAATGGCATTGGTACCAGCATGGGCAAAGATTGAGTTTTGCAAGGTAATTCCCAAGCCCCACAGGGTTTCGTTCAGAATAACAGGCAATGCAATGCGAATGTAGCGGGCTACAAAATCAAGGCGATAAGAGAAAAATTCCTTGAACCCTGCTGCCACCTCGTATTTTTTACGGTAGCCCACTGTCACTAAAATGATAAATTCTACGCTACGAGAAATAACCGTGGCCACAGCGGCTCCCAATACTCCAAGCTTAGGGAAAAAGCCAATGCCAAAAATCAGCAGGTAGTTCAACAGTCCATTGACTACCAATGAAATCAAGGTGGCCACCATGGGAAGCCGCACGTGCTCTGTACTACGAAAGCCCTGAGCAAAGACAAAGCTAATGGCAGTGACAGGATAGCTTAAGGCTACAATCCGAAGATACCGTCCTCCAGACTCCACCACAGCCGAATCCTTTGAATAAAGCCCAATCAAAAAATAGGGTGCAAAAATAGCTGCCAGAGTAAAGAGGGTGGCCACTACAGTTGCCAAGGTTAAGGCCAAGCCCAAGCTTCGCCGAATTCCAGCAATATCCTTTTTACCCCAATATTGAGCCACAAAAATTGCAGCCCCCGAGGAAATGCCAAAAAGCACCATGTTCAGCAGAAAAAAGATCTGATTTCCCAGTCCTACGGCGGCAATAGCCACGGAGCCCAGTTGTCCCACCATGATGGTATCCAGCATGTTCACCAAGGACTGCATGAGGTTTTGCAGGATGATGGGCAGAGCAATAGTAATCAACGTGCGAAAAAAATGTGGGGGCACCAAAGGTTCTTTTGTCACGAGGAACTCCTGAGTATGGGCTCCATTTTATCACGTCAAACGGAAAAAAGAAAGTGAGGGGGTACTGTGTTTACAATTCAAATTTAGAAGGGAAACTAGGCTCCTTTCAAAAGGAACCTAGCTTCTAAATCAAGCGAACTAGTTTCTAAAGCCAGCAAGCTAATTTCTAAAGCAAGCAAACTAGTTTCTAAAGCTATGGATGGGAGCGGGAATTCGTCCACCACGTCGGATAAATTCCTCGCAAGAGAACTTACTTACTGGCATAATGGGAGCTCCACCTAAAAGTCCACCGAATTCAGCCCATTCTCCGGCACCCTTTCCTGGCACTGGAATAATTCTCACGGCAGTAGTCTTGTTGTTCACCATACCAATAGCCATTTCGTCTGCAATGATACCGCTGATGGTAGAGGCACTGGTATCCCCAGGAATGGCAATCATGTCCAAGCCCACGGAACACACACAGGTCATGGCCTCGAGCTTTTCCAGATTGATGGAGCCAGCCTTTACTGCAGCAATCATTCCTTCATCCTCAGACACAGGAATAAAGGCTCCAGACAAGCCACCAACATTGGTGCTGGCCATAACACCACCCTTTTTCACCATGTCCGTAAGCATGGCCAAGGCGGCAGTAGTTCCTGGAGCACCAGCTGCTTCTAGTCCCAGCTCCTCCAAAATGCGAGCCACAGAATCTCCCACGTAAGGAGTAGGAGCCAAAGACAGGTCAAGAATACCGAAATCTACACCTAAACGGCGGGCAGCCTCTGTTCCCACCAGCTGCCCCATGCGGGTAATCTTAAAGGCCATCTTCTTGATACCATCTGCCACCTCATCAAGGGGCCGTCCCTTGTAAGCTTCGCAGGCTGCCTTAATAACACCTGGGCCAGAAACACCAACAGAAAGCACTGCATCCCCTTCTCCCGGTCCGTGAAAGGCTCCCGCCATAAAGGGATTGTCCTCTGGAGCATTGCAAAATACCACCAGCTTGGCACAGCCTAAGCCGTCCTTTTCCTTGGTGAGCTCTGCTGCCTCTTTAATGATATGACCCATGTCACGAACGGCATCCATGTTGATACCGCTTTTTGTGGTTCCCAAGTTAATAGAAGAACACACTCGGTCAGTAATGGTCAGGGCTTGAGGAATTGATTTAATCAGTGTGCGGTCTCCGGGAGTAATTCCCTTTTGCACCAAGGCGGAAAATCCACCAATAAAGTCCACCTCCAGCTCCTTGGCAAGCTTGTCCAGCTCCACCGCCCATTCCACATAATTGTCTTCACCGCTCGGTTCAGCCACCAAGGAAATGGGAGTTACTGCAATACGCTTGTTGATGATAGGCACACCGAATTCAGCCTCAATGCTACGGCCAGTTTCCACCAATTTTCCTGCATACCGCAAGATTTTCTCCCGCATTCGCCTACGGCTTTCCTTACCGCTTTCGCAGGCACAATCCCGCAGGGAAATCCCCATGGTAATGGCCCGCACGTCCAGCTTGTACTGCATGAACATATTTACTGTCTCTTGAATCTCGATGGGAGAAAAAATCACTGGAAACCTCCGTATATGGCATCACAAGGATGCTTGTTAATGATGAGTTATTACAAAATGATTTCCCATTGTACTGGATTTTATGAACTTGGGAAATAGGAGGGGGAAAGACTCGGTCATTGCGTAGATATTACTCGGCTACCAGCTCCACCATAACATAGGCAGTGGCGGAAGCTAAATCGTAGTGGGAATTCACCACACGGTAGTCACGGTTTTGGTTTGCAAATGTTTCCACCACCTGATACAATCGCCGCTCCTGATGAGTTTCATATCCATGGCTTTCTCGTGTGACAGATATGCTGATGGTGGAAATTGCCTCTGCCACTGCAGCCGCTTCTGCCAACTCCAAAGCCACAGCCTTATCCTCATGAGTCTTCATGCCACGACCAGCCACCACGGTGCCAGAAGTGTCCAAGTCCGCCACAAACCACAGGGGAGGTGGATTCATGACTTTGCCCGAGAGATTTTTAGAAGCAGATTTTGTTCCGCCAGCAAGAAGGTGGCTCATTTCCTGGCCGAGCTTTTCCTGAAGCTGCTGGGAGCCACTGGTAGCCACATAGTTGAATTGGGACTCCTGTGGTGCCATCATTCCAGTGCCAAGGGTTTTTGTTATAGAAGACACGGAAATAGAACCATCAAGCTCCACCTGTCCCGTGGTATAAACTTCTGAGGAAAAGGTCATGTCATACATTCCCACCATTCCAGAGCGGGTAATCAGTTCAAGGTGATAGTCAACAGTTCCGTCTGGTTGTACCACCAAGGGCCAGCTCTCAAAATCACCTTCTTGTGGCTGGGCATAGTGCCAGAAATACAGGCCATCCTGCACCAGTACCTCTTGCTCCCGCCCTGTTCCTGGATCTGTCAACACAAAGCTGCCGTTGTATCGAGAATCCGCCCTATCCTCTTTCTTGGAAGGAAGGAGTCTGCCCCGCACCAAGATATTCCGAAGAACGCCACTACTGTCCTCCACTCCCTGCCAGTAAAAGGTTCCATCACTATAATATTTTCCTGTTACAGAAACATTATCAGGACTGGAAATTCGTCCTAAAGGTGAAATCTCCAGTAGGTAGCCATAGTCAGGCTCCACAAATCCCGAATCCTTCATCTGAACCACCATGTTGGTAATGGACTTGGTATAATCTTGATACATCTGCACGCCGGCTGACTGCTGGTACAGATAATTGCTTTCCGTAAAAGAAAGCAAAAGTTCGTAGTCATAGGTGTAGAAATTATCCCCATCAGCACCTTCTGCCAAAGGCGGTAATGAACTACAACCAAAAAAATAAAAAACTACACCCAACACGAGGGTACCCATGACGAGTTGATAAAATTTCTTCTCTTGCACGAAATTACCTCCATACAAGAGAAGTTTACCACAACAAAAATCTAGGTACAAGTTTCAGGAAAAAAGTTATTCCTAGTCCACCACCTTTTTGTGAAGATAATGCTCCACCCCACGATTTCGCCACTGCCAGAAGATGACTCCCAAACCAGACAGAACAAGCAAGGCACCACAAATCCGTACCAATACAATTCCCACCTGTGCTGGAATGATAAAGAGGATTACCGCCAGGATAATGGAACCTACAATTTCACCGTAATAGGGCTTTGTATCCACGCCAGAAGAACGAAGCCGAAGAGAAGCATATAATTCCAGTGCGGCGGACACCAATAAATAGACTGCCAGCATATAGACCATGGCGGTCCAAATGGCAGTGACTAAGGCTAAGGGCAAGATTACCGCCACCAAGCCCACCACTAGACTCAGGAGCCCACGAACAACAATGCTTCTGCGAAAATAATCATCATCAAAAATCCGCCGCACATAGAACAGGTTAAAGCATCCGTTTACAATAGCTGCCAAGCCCAGCAGAATCACCACCACCTTGATCCAAGCCTCTGGGGAAAACAGCATCAAAAGCCCCGCAATCAAGGACAAAATCCCAATTCCTAAATATGATTTACGCATATAAACCTCCCGAAAAAACTTCAGAACAGAAATTCGATTTTACACTTACATTCAAAAGTGTAAGTCTAAATCACAAAAAAAGCCAGAGCGACACATCATCGTTCTGGCTTTTCTCCGTTCAAATTTCCTTACACAGTAAACAGGTCAATCTGTCCACCAATCTTCTGGATGGATTCCTTCATGTTCTGGGAAATATTACCCAAATCCTTTCCCGTTTCACGAATCTTATGGGCTCCAGAAGCCATTTCATTCATACCTTGACTCATTTTGTTAGAGGCTGTCTGCAAAGATTCTATTTCCTGCATGATGGACTCATTCTGATAGGAAATATCCTTGGAAGCATCCTGAACTGCTTGAGTGCTTTCGTTCATACTTCGCAGTGACTCCAAAATTTGCCGTGAACCAGTATCCTGCTCCTCCATAGCTAGCTTAATTTGAGACATCAAGCCATCAGTTTCCTTAATCTTGCCTGACATAACAGTTAAGGCAGAACTTGCATCTGTAGAAGCCTGAACCACTTCCTCGATAGAACCCTGAATCTTTTTCAGCTGACTACTAATGGTCTTTGACTGAACGGAAGAAGTTTCTGACAACTTTCTGATTTCATCTGCAACAACGGAAAATCCCCGTCCTGCCTCTCCAGCGTGAGCTGCCTCAATGGCAGCATTCATAGCCAACAAGTTAGTTTGGGAAGCAATGCTAGAAATAGCCATATTTGCTTCTCGCAGCATTTGAGACTGCTTTTCAATCAGCAAAATTCGCTCGTTTACATCCTGCTGCTTAGCAAATCCTACCGAGGCATTTTGAGAAAGAGAGCTAAAGGAATCAGCCATAATATCTACTGACTGAGTTACAGAGGAAATACTGCCAATCATTTGCTCTACAGCGGATGAAGCCTCTGCAATTCCTGCAGACTGATCTGTTATCATGCCATTAAGGGTAGAAATATCCTTCATAATATGATTAACAGAAGAAGCGGTAGAAGCTACTGTGGCACTTTGAGTTGAAATCTGGTGATGGACACTATCCAAATTCCCAATAATTTCAGCAATAGAGCTAGCAGTATTTTCTGTACTAAGGGTCAATTCTCCACCAGTATTTTCCAACTCTAGCTTGGACTGCTTTATTTCCGCTATAATATGCTGAAGCTTGGTACAAAAATCATTAAAGTTTATGGCCAAATTACCAATCTCATCCCGATGTAAAAGCTTTACCCGCTTGGTAAGATCAGCCTCTCCTGTTGCCATATCTTTGAGAGCAATTACAACGTTGTTTATCCGTCGTACAATCCATTTCATAAAGATTGAACAAAGAATCAAAAAGACTGCTACCGTTAAAATTACAATGGGAATAACTATTTTTAAGGTATTATTTCTTACTGCATTGATTTTTTCGATACTCTTGGCAATAAATATCATGCCTGTGATAATTCTATTTTTACAAGTGATGGGGATGATGATAGAATAATATGCTTCATTGTTGATATGATCCTCACCTCGGAACACTTGTCCTTGAATGAGAACTGTACTTGTAATCTCAGGATTGTTTAAGGTTACTCCCGTCATACTATTACCATGTTCATCTACGATAGTAGCATCTGTACAGGTGGTTTCACAAAAAATAGCACTTTCTACGTTATAGCTATCCCGCACCAGATAAGGAAATTCCTCCAAGCTAAAACCAGCCAAAACCGTTGCCAGAATCTTACCATCATTCTCCAAGTCGTATACGGGAGCTGCAGAAAGAATATAAAAGCCAACGGAATCTACATTTTCCACTGTATAATTACCTTTTTTCTGAAGAGCCTCACGGACAGCCAGCAAGGAAGTTAAGCTGGTACCTGGTGCTATTTGGTCATTGGCACCACCGATTACATTGCCAAAGTTATCCATAATCACCAACAGATCGAGTCCAAGTTCCTCAGAAATACGATTACTATATTCACGAATATCATCTAGATTCTTTTCTGCCACAAGATCGTACATTTCCTCTTGCTCGGAAAGCATCTTCACATCACCTTCCAAGGATTCCTGCCAATCCTTCAATATATATTCAACACCGTAGGCTGTGTAGTCTAGCTGGGACATAGTATCGTCCATTATTTCTCTATCAAAGATGAATAGAGATACAACTGCAACGGAGATACAGCTTACGAGAATGGAAGCGCCAACAATCAAAACAAGCTTTGTTAATAATTTCATTGATTTTTTCTCAGAAGATATTTTATTTTGTGACATACAGGACTCCCAAAATATAGTTTATCTCTATTATTATAGAATTGAAACAGGCTTTTGTAAATGGATAATTTTTTATATAGAATTAAAATCCCCATATTAACTGACATAATTGACAAAAGTGTCATAATACCCTACTATGTTTTTGACACCTGTTTATTTGCGTCAAAAATTCCATTTTTGTTTATCACAGATGCAACCTTTTCTTTTCAGTGGTGTCTAAATTCTGCTGATTATTTGAATACAAATTAATCCGCAGTATTTTTTTGTAAGAGGTCTGTCTTAGAATGATGTTCAAAAAATTTGTCAAAGGAAATCAGGACTACACAAGCTACGAAGAATTAAAAGACAATTTTTCCATCGAAATTCCAGAAAATTTTAACTTTGCCTACGATGTGGTAGATGAATATGCAAAAACAGAGCCTCATCGCACTGCTTTGGTTTGGTGTGATGACAACAACGAAGAAAAAATCTTCTCCTTTTTAGATTTAAAGGTTGCTTCCGACAAAACTGCAAACTTCCTCCTTTCTCAAGGAATCAAAAAAGGCGATGCCGTTATGTTGATTCTCCGCCGTCGCTACGAGTTCTGGTTCTTTTTGCTGGCCCTTCACAAGATTGGAGCCATTGCTGTACCTGCTACAAACCTCCTGCTAAAGAGCGACATCGAATATCGTACAAATGCAGCTGAAATCAAGATGATTGTTGCCTTGGAGGACAAGGACTTGCAAAAGCAAATTGACTTGGCAATGCCCAATTCATCTTCAGTAAAAACCTTGGTTACCACTGGCCACCGAGAAGGCTGGGTTTCCTTTGCAGATGCATATTCTGACCTTTCTCAGGATTTTCTGCGGCCTCAGGGTGTAGAAGCTACTTCTAATGAAGACATTATGCTGCTGTACTTTACCTCTGGAACCTCAGGTTATCCAAAGATGGTACAGCACAACTTTGCCTATCCTCTTGGTCACATTGTTACCGCAAAATACTGGCAAAAGGTGGTGGATGGAGGTCTCCATCTTACACTGGCAGAAACTGGTTGGGCAAAGGCTGTTTGGGGCAAGATTTACGGACAGTGGCTTGCAGGAAGTGCAGTTTTTGCCTACGACATGATTACCTTTGTCCCTGGTCGCCTTTTGGAAAAGATGGAAAAGTACAAGGTAACCACCTTCTGTGCTCCACCAACAGTATACCGCTATCTGGTGCGTCAAGATTTTTCCAAGCACGATCTTTCAAGCCTTGTTCACTGTACCACTGCAGGAGAAGCCTTGAACGGAGAAATCTATAACAAGTTTTACGAAAAGACCGGTCTTAAAATGAAGGAAGGCTACGGCCAAACTGAGCTGACTCTGACCATTGGTAACTTTGACGGTATGGAACCAAAGCCAGGCTCCATGGGTAAGCCAGCTCCTGGCTACAACATCGATATTATCGACTCTGAGGGTAAGTCCTGTGCAGCAGGAGAAGTGGGAGAAATCGTTATCCGCCTAGACAAGGGACGTCCCTTTGGCATGTTTGCAGGTTATTACAAGGATGAGCAGCGAACTCAGGAAGCCTTTATGGACGGTTTGTACCACACAGGAGATATGGCCTATACCGATGAGGATGGCTACTTTTGGTTTGTAGGTCGAATCGATGACATGATCAAGAGTGCAGGCTTCCGCATTAGTCCCTTTGAGGTGGAAAGCACCTTGATGCAGCATCCCGCCGTTTTGGAATGTGCTGTAACTGGTGTAGCCGACGACACTCGTAATCAGGTGGTAAAGGCTACCATCGTTGTGGCTCCCGGATACGAAGCAAACCAGCATCTATCCTTGGAATTGCAGGAGTTTGCCAAGACAGAGTCAGCCCTGTACAAGGCCCCTCGACTCATTGAGTTTGTAAAGGAGCTTCCAAAAACCATCAGTGGAAAGATTCGCCACGTGGCCATTAGAAACAAAGACAACCAAAAGTAAAGTCTTGCAAGACAGTTAAACAGTAGAGTCTTGCAAGACAGTTAAACAGTAGAGTCTTGCAAGACAATCAGAAATAGAAATAAACACGGGGGAGAAAAAGCTTTCTCCCTAAAAAATGAGATAAGGAGACAAATATGTCACAAAGAAGAGTTGTAATTACTGGAATGGGAGCCGTAACCCCCATTGGACATTCAGTTGAAGAAACCTGGAAGTCCGTAATGGCTGGTGAGTGCGGAATCGACAAAATTACCCTGTTCGACACAACAGATTATGCTGTAAAAATCGCCGCTGAGGTAAAGAATTTCGATATGACCAACTGGGGAGTAGACAAGAAAGAAGCTCGCAAAATGAGCCGCTTTACCCAGTTTGCAGTAGCTGCTGCCACAGAAGCCATCAAAGATGCAGGCTACACCAAGGAAACCATTTCCGCAGAGAAGTCTGGAATCATGTTGGGTAACGGTATTGGTGGATTTGAGACTATGGAAGCTGGTTACAAGCGCTATTTTGAAGCTGGAAACACCCGCATTCCACCACTGTCTGTACCTCTGTTCATTACAAACGAAGGTGCTGCTAACATCAGCATGAGATTTGGCATTGAAGGTCTTTCTTGGACCTTGGCTACCGCTTGTGCCTCTGGAACTGACGCCCTGGGAGCAGCCCTGGATTTGGTTCGTTCTGGTCGCCTTGACGTTTGTGTTGCTGGTGGAACAGAAGCTGCTATCACAGGATTTGGAATCGGATGCTTTACTGTACTCCAGACCTTGGCTACCTCTTTCAACGACAATCCCAAGGCAGCAAGCCGCCCCTTTGACGCAAAGCGCGAAGGCTTTACCATGGGAGAAGGTGCTGGTATCCTGATTCTTGAGGAATTGGAGCATGCCAAGAAGCGTGGTGCAAAAATCTACGCTGAATTTGCAGGTTTTGGTGCTTCTAGCGATGCCTACCACATTACCAGCCCCCGCTTGGACGGAACAGGTGGAGCAAAGGCTATTAAGCTTGCTTTGGAAGATGCAGGAATTAAGCCTGAGGATGTAGACTACTACAATGCCCACGGAACCTCTACTCCCATCAACGATCCATCAGAAACAAAGATGGTAAAGCTGGCCTTTGGTGATCACGCCTACAAGATGAAGGTGTCTTCTACCAAGAGTATGACTGGTCACTGTGTTGGTGCCGCTGGTGCCATCGAAGCCATTATCAGCGTAAAGGCCATGAACGAGGGCTTCTATCCTCCCACCATCAACTTGGAAAACCCCGACCTAGAAGCAGGCTGTGACTTGGACTACGTTCCCAACAAGCCTGTTGCAGGAGAAATCAACTGTATCGCCTCCAACTCCTTGGGCTTTGGTGGACATAACGGTTGTGTTATCATGAAGAAATTCAAGGATTAAGAGTAGCGAGGGCTGCCACAAGGTAGCCCTTTTTACTTCTCTATCTATCAGAAAAATTAAAGGAGAAAACAATGGTCATCAAACCAATGATTCGCAGTAATATCTGCATTAACGCCCATCCAGTGGGATGTGGCAAGGAAACTGAACATCAAATCAACTACGTAAAGTCCTGCAAGGAAAAGCGTGGAATTAAGACTGCTGCAGAAGGTGGAAATGCACCTAAGGCCGTTTTAGTTTTAGGTTGTTCCACTGGCTACGGACTTGCCAGCCGTATTGCAGCCGCCTTTGAATACGGAGCTGCCACCATCGGTGTGTCCTTTGAAAAGGAAGGAACAGAAAAGAAGGGTGGAACTCCCGGTTGGTACAACAACTTGGCCTTTGACAACGCTGCAAAGGCTGCTGGACTTCCTTCTGTTACCCTGAACATGGATGCCTTTAGCCACGACTGTCGCAAGGCCGTAATTGAAGAAGCTAAGAAAATGGGCGTTACCTTTGACCTGGTAGTGTACAGCTTGGCTAGCCCCGTTCGCACCGACCCAGAAACTGGTGTTCTGTACAAGTCCGTACTGAAGCCCTTTGGTAAGCCCTACACAGGAATGACCGTAGATATGATGACAGGGGAGCTTTCTGAAATGAGCGCCGAGCCTGCCAATGATGAAGAAGCCGCTGAAACCGTAAAGGTAATGGGTGGCGAGGACTGGCAGCTTTGGATTGAAGCTTTGCTGAAGGAAGGTCTTTTGTCTGAGGGCTGCAAAACAGTAGCCTATTCCTACATTGGCCCTGCCCTTTCCCACGCAATTTACCGTGATGGAACCATCGGTGGTGCTAAAAAGCACTTGGAAAAGACAGCTCTTGAGCTTCACAGCATGATGGGAGACAAAATCAAGGGAGAAGCCTACGTTTCTGTAAACAAGGGATTGGTAACTCGATCCAGTGCCGTTATCCCCATTATTCCATTGTACCTTTCTATCTTGTTTAAGGTTATGAAGGAAAAGGGAACCCACGAGGGTTGTATCGAGCAGATGGAGCGTCTCTTTGCTGAGCGTCTGTACACTGGCGGAGCAGTACCTGTAGATGAGGCTCACCTTATCCGCATTGATGACTGGGAGCTGGATCCAGAGGTTCAGGCCGAGGTTGACCGCCGCATGGCTCAGGTAACCCAGGAGAACCTTCCTCAGCTGGGAGACATGGAAGGCTACCGCCACGACTTTATGGCCACCAACGGCTTTGACGTGGCTGGAGTCGACTACACTGCCGACGTGCCTAGAATGGATGTAGTATAAGAAAAATTAATATAAAAGGGGAGGTAAAGCCAGGAGCCCACCGTCGGCTTACACTTCACTGCGTTCAGAGGGCGCCGTCGGTAGGCACCCCCTGGCTTACCCCCACCATTTTCGTCAGTTTAGCTATACTACTCAGTAGAGTCTTGACGATAGAAAAAATTAACCTTTAACCCAGCTCCACCGAACGATTGTAGGCGGCGGTGGCAGCAGCCATTACTGCACTACGGAAGCCCTTTTCTTCTAGAGCCTCCACGGCGGCAATGGTAGTACCAGCGGGAGAGCAAACTCCATCCTTCAAATCTCCTGGGTGGCGGCCTGTTTCTAGCTGCATGGTGGCAGCTCCACGAAGGGTTTGGGCGGCATAAACGTAAGCCTGCTGACGATTCATTCCCAGCTTTACGGCGGCATCTGCCAAAGCTTCGATAAACAGGAAGCAGTAGGCGGGGCCAGAGCCACTAATGGCAGTAACTGCATCCATCAGCTTTTCTTCCACAATTTCTACCTTACCAGCAGCAGACAACAGCCTTTTCACTTTTTCTAGGGATTCTCTAGAGGTTTTAGCCGCCCCGCACAAGCCAATCATAGCCTCCCCCACCACTGCTGGCAGATTTGGCATAATTCGTACCCACTGAACAGCATCAGCTACAGCACAGGCTTCACGGATGGACTCAAGCTTTAATCCCGCCGCCATGGACACAAGAATTTTTCCAGACAAATGGGGCGTAATTTCTTCCACCACCTTTTGAATCAAGAAGGGCTTTACAGCAAGAAAAATCACGTCGGCGGCTTGGGCGGCCTCTCCATTGGAAGCTACGGCATGGCAACCAACTTCTGCAGCATAGGATTGGGCCTTGGAAAAGTCTCCATCGGAAACAGTGAGATTCTCTCCGCCCACCACCTTTGCCACGGCCTTCATCAAGGCGCCCCCCATCATACCAGTTCCAATACAAGCAACCTTTACATCACTCATGTTTTCCTCCTTGCTAAGCTTACCAATCTGGGAAAATGTCCCAACTACACGTCTTGGCCTTCAAAAAGGGTGGCCTTCATCTTACCCTGAGCCAGCTGCTCCAAGGCATGGCTTTTTCCACCATTGGCCAAAATCATGGGAATACCGTAGGAGGTGGTTCTCTCTGCAGCCTCCAGCTTTGTCTCCATTCCACCGGAACCAAAGCTATTTGTTTCTCCGATAATGATTTGTGTTCTCAGCTCACTGATATTTGTTACCTGCTCTATAAGCTGGGCATCGGGATTTTTCTTGGGATTGTCGGTAAAGACACCATCAATGTCACTGAACAAGACCAAAAGATCAGCGTTCCACAAAACAGCTGTCAGTGCGCTCAGGTTGTCGTTGTCACCAATGCGAATTTCATCAAAGGTAACAGAGTCGTTTTCGTTGATAATGGGAATTACCCCTTCGTCCACCAAGGTAAAGAGGGTGTTCCGCATGTTCAAGGTGCGATGGTCGTCGGCAAAGTCTTCCTTTGTTAAAAGCAACTGACCAATGTGCAGGTCAAAATCTGCAAAGGCTTGACGCCACCTGTCCATAAGCTCCACCTGACCAATGGCACACAAAGCCTGACGATAGTGAATGTCCTTTTTTCGAGACCAACGATCAAGCGTAGAAACACCAGCTACCTGAGCACCAGAAGACACAAGAACAATCTGCTTGCCAGATTTCATCAAGTCGCTGCATTGGCGAGCAAAGTCCTTCATAAAATCCAGGTTGATGGTACCATCTTCCTTTGCTAGGGTATTTGAACCGATTTTTATCACGATTTTTCGTGCTGATTGGATAGTTGACTGAATCATTAACGCACCTGACCTTTTCCTTCAATAAAGTATTTTGTGGTGGTGAGTGCCTCCAAGCCCATGGGACCTCTGGCGTGGAGCTTTTGGGTACTGATACCTAGTTCCGCACCAAAGCCAAATTCACCTCCATCTGTAAATCTAGTGGATGCGTTTACATAAACGCAAGCTGCATCAACCTGCTGTTGGAATTTTGTGGCATTGGCAAGGCTTTCGGTAATAATTGACTCAGAATGCATTGTATTGTGACTGTTGATGTATGCAATGGCTTCATCCACAGACGCTACAGTTTTCACTGCCGCAATGGTATCCAAGAACTCATAGCCAAAATCCTCTTCTGTAGCCTCAACCACACAGTGGGCTCGTCCAGCCTTTTGTGCAGCAGCCTTCAGCACAGGGAAGGAGGCTTCATCACACCGCAGCTCACAACAACCGGCCAATTTTTCTTCCAGCAAAGGAAGGAATTCCTCCAAAATATCCTGATGAATCACAAAGGTTTCCAGTGCATTACATACACCAGGCCGCTGAAGCTTACCGTTTTCTGCAATGGAGCAGGCCATGGCAAAATCGGCAGACTTGTCTACAAAAAGATGGCACACGCCACTACCAGTCTCAATAACAGGAACGCGAGCCTTTTCCACCACCATGCGAATCAACTGGGCTCCACCTCTGGGTAGCACCACGTCAATCAAACCAGTGGCATTCAAAATATCATCCACCTCGCTGCGGCTTCCTGAACAAGCCAGCTCAATAGCAGAAGCTACTCCAACAGGCCCTGTACCTTCCAGCTGATTTAAAGCAGTTTTAATAATAGAAACCAAAGCCTTGTTGGAATTCAAGGCAGAAGAGCTACCTCGTAGCAAAATACTATTGCCACTCTTATAGGCCAAGGCAAAGGCATCCACCGTCACATTGGGGCGAGACTCATAAATAATAGCAGCAACTCCCAGTGGCACCCGCTGTTGACGGATTTGTAAGCCGTTAGGAGTAGTCCAGCCAGCCACCACCTGCCCCACAGGATCTGTTTGCTGAATCACAATGTTAATACTGTCGATTATGCCATCAATTCGCTCAGAAGTAAGACGCAGGCGGTCCACCAGGCTCTCCTTCATACCTTCTGAAAGAGCACGCTGTACGTCCAGCTCATTAGCAGCAAGAATTTCCTGCCGATGGGCATCTAGGGCACTGGCAACAGCCTTTAAACCACGATTCTTCTCATCTGCAGAAAAAGAAGCCAAAACACTGGCTCCCTGACGCAAGGACTTACAAAGAGAAACTATATCATTCATGATGTACCTCCGATGAACGAGGAAGTTTTATGGAGAAGTTATATTAGTAATTTGAAAGGAAATACATTCCCAATAAAATTACGATGCGGCACTTGTCATTACCCCAAGTTCGTTCTCTAGGCAGAGAATGGAGATACCACCAGAAAATACCGAATTCAGGGTCAATACGCAGGGCATATTCTGCAAAATCATCTTTCTTAGCTTGGGAACCAAACATGAGGTACACTACATCTACCATAACATTGATAAAATCTCGGTAGCAATTAGCATAATCTCCTGCTGCAAGCTTTTCACACAATTTATCTATCCGATAAAGAACTTGATCTTTAACGGTAATATCAGAAGCTTCTACCCAAGTTTTTTCAACAAGGAGCTTAAGATTTTTATGGAAACTCTGAGTGAGCCGTTCTTCACGGTCAGACTTTGCAACATCGATGATAAAGGATCCACAATCCTTACTGTTACCGAGACAGAAAATCTCTGTCACAGCCAATACGTCTTCTGCCTGGGGAACCACATCCTCACTAGAAGCAATAACATTAAAGGCTCTAAGTACTTTTTCATCAACAAACTGCAATAACAACTCTTCTCTACACTCTGAATTTCCCATGTATATTTTTATATTCCTTTCTGACGAAATAATCAAGGCCTAAGAAGAATCAGTTTTCCAGGTTTTTCTATATATACTCTTTTGACAAAACATGATACAATTGTAAGCCATGGGAAAGGTATTTGTTTTTGTAAACCAGAAGGGAGGTGTTGGCAAGACCACCTCTGTTATCAATCTGGGAGCTTACATGGCAGAAGCTGGAAAAAAGGTTCTGCTAGTTGACTTTGACTCTCAGGGAAATATGACTTCCGGTGTGGGTATCTCAAAGGATAAACCCACTGTCTATGAATTGATAGCTCGTCTAAACACCCCAGAGGAAACAATCCGTCAATCCTGTATGGATAACCTCCATGTGATTCCGGCCTCCATCGATTTGTCTGGTGCTTCCATAGAATTAGCAGATCAAGAGGATCGTGACTTTTACCTAAAAAATGCTCTTGCCCCCCTCATTCCCCAATACGACTATATTTTGATTGACTGTCCTCCTTCCTTGGGAATCTTAACCCTGAACGGATTGGCAGCAGCAGATTCTGTATTGATTCCCATGCAGTGCGAATATTTTGCATTGGAAGGAATTGCCTTGTTGCTGCAGACTGTACAGCGCGTACAGAAAAGCATTAATCCCAAGCTGGGAATTGGTGGAATCTTCTTCACCATGTATGACTCTCGAACTCGCTTGGCTCAGGATGTGGTTGCTCAGGTCAAGTCTTACTTTGGAGATACCGTGTTCAAAACCATTATTCCCCGTAATGTACGCCTTTCCGAGGCTCCATCCCACGGCTTACCCATCTGCAAGTATGATCCTTCTTGTACTGGTGCCCGCAGCTACAAAAATCTTGCTACCGAGGTAATTCAGCGTGGCTAAACGACAAGGTCTTGGCAGGGGACTAGATGCACTCATTGAAGAACCGAGCCTCACTTCTGGAACTATTTCTGGAGTTCAGAATCCCCAAGTTTTTTCTAATACAACAACAGAAGCGGCTGCCCAGCAGACAGTTCAGTTTCCAGGAGGAATAACCCAAGAAGAAGATGGTTCCCTGAGCCTTGAAGTGGAACGACTGGTACCTAATCCTCACCAGCCCCGCAAAGAATTTAAAGAAGAAGCATTGCAGGAGCTGGCAGAATCTATCCGTGAGCATGGCATTATCCAGCCCGTAACAGTAGAAGATGCAGGAGACGGTCAATTCTACATTATTGCAGGTGAACGACGAACTCGTGCTGCAAGGTTGGCGGGGCTTACAAAGATTCCCGTTCAGCTGAAAAAATATTCTGACCAGCGAAAACTAGAAGTTGCCCTTATCGAAAATATTCAGCGTTCCGACTTGAATCCCATAGAAGAAGCCATTGCCTACCAAAAGCTTATGGAAATGAGCCAGCTGAGTCAGGAAGAACTGGCTCAGCGGGTGGGAAAAAATCGTTCTACCGTGGCAAATGCCCTTCGTTTGCTGAAATTGCCCGAAGACATGCAATCTGCCTTGGAAGCAGGAAATATTACCTCTGGCCATGCACGAGCTCTGCTTTCCGTAAACGATGCTTCTGACCAGCGGATTCTCTTTGGTCGCATTACAGGAAGCGGACTTTCTGTACGAGAAGCCGAACAGCAGGCAGCGGAATTAAATGGCGGCAATAGAATTAAAGTAACAGAAAAAAAGGCTTCTCCAGAGGCAAAGAAAGATCCAGATTTAGCCGCCTTGGAGCAGCAATACATTGAGGTCTTTGGTACAAAGGTTTCCATCAAGGGAAATCTGGATAAGGGTTCTATTATTATAGAATATTTTTCCAAAGATGATCTGGATCGACTTCACTCTATTATTACCGAATAATTCACCCATTTATTCAAACTGACCATAAGGAGGCTCAGATGAAAGGAATCATTCTTGCCGGAGGTTCCGGTACTCGGTTGTATCCTATTACAAAGGCTGTTTCAAAGCAGATTCTTCCCTTGTACGACAAGCCCATGGTGTATTATCCCCTTTCAGTCTTGATGCTGGCAGGTATTCGGGAGGTGCTTATTATCTCCACTCCACGGGACATCAGTTTGTTCAAGGAGCTGTTTGGAGACGGAAGTCAGTTGGGCATGGAATTCCAGTATGCAGTACAAGACCAACCGAGGGGCTTGGCAGATGCCTTTATTGTGGGAAAAAACTTTATCGGAAATGATTCTGTAGCATTGGTTTTGGGCGATAATATTTTTTACGGCCAAAGCTTTACTACCACATTGAAATCAGCAGCAGCAAAAATTCAACAGGAGCAGGGAGCTGTTATCTTTGGTTACTATGTAAAGGATCCTACTGCCTACGGTGTTGTGGAATTTGATGCTGCTGGAAAAGTTTTGGGAATTGAAGAAAAGCCCGCCAAGCCAAAATCAAATTATGCAGTGCCTGGTTTGTATTTTTACGATAACTCTGTAGTGGACATTGCTGCCAATGTAAAGCCTTCTGCCCGTGGTGAAATTGAAATTACCACCGTTAACAATACCTATCTTGAACAAGGGAAGCTTTCTGTGGAGCTTTTAGGACGAGGTATGGCTTGGCTTGATACTGGTACCTACGATGGGCTTTTGGAAGCCAGCAACTTTATCGCCACCATCCAAAAGCGACAGGGTATGTACGTATCTTGCATAGAAGAAATTGCCTTTCGCAACGGTTGGCTGGATAAACAGCAGATGCTAGACTTGGCAGCTGGCTACAAAACTGAATATGGTCAGTATATAGCCTATATTGCTGAGCATGGACGATAAAATTAAATTCCATTGTTAATTCATAAAAGGAGTATATCATGAGTTTAGGGCGAGTTATCTTGTGCATCATTTTTCCACCCTTAGCAGTGTTGGACAAGGGCTGTGACTCTATCTTGCTGGTATTGTTGTTAACCTGTGCTGGCTGGATTCCTGGAGCCATTGCAGCCTTGATTCTAAACCAAAAAAAATAGGAGTTGCTATGCCATTTTCCATTACTGAATGCTCCATCAAAGGATTATACGAGATTCAGCCCAAGGTTTTTGGCGACCACCGGGGATATTTTCTTGAAACCTACAGCCAGAAGGAATTTGCACAAGCGGGACTGACCATGACCTTTGTACAAGACAATCAATCTCTTTCTTCCCGTGGCGTGTTGCGGGGGCTTCATTTCCAAAAGCACCACCCCCAGGGAAAGCTGGTACGAGCCATGGCGGGGATTGTGTACGATGTAGCTGTGGACTTACGAACAGGTTCTGACACCTTTGGTAAATGGCACGGTGTGATTCTTTCTGCCGAAAAACAAAATCAATTCTATATACCAGAAGGCTTTGCCCACGGCTTTGCAGTGTTAAGCGATACGGCTATCTTTGCTTACAAATGCACCGATTTTTACCATCCAGAGGACGAAGGTGGCCTTATGTGGAACGATCCTGCCATCGGCATTGACTGGAATCAGATAGCTGCAGAAGCAGGATTCACCCAGCAACTGGAATTCCAGCTTTCTGAAAAGGACACCAAACATCCAGCCTTTAATCTTCAGGGAAAATATTTTGACCTGCAGGGGCACTGGATTGGACAGTGAATAATAAAACCCGTTGCTCGTGGTGCAATATAAAAAATAGTCGCTATGTGGAATATCACGACAATGAATGGGGTAAACCTCATTTTACTGACCAGCATTTGTACGAAATGCTGATTCTAGAATCCTTTCAAGCGGGGCTTTCTTGGGAATGTGTCTTAAACAAGAGGGAGCATTTTCGGAAAGCCTACGATGATTTTCACCTAGAAAAGGTTATTACCTACAACGAAGCAAAAATTCAAGAGCTCTTGTCCAACAAGGATATTATCAGAAACAAGAGAAAAATCCTTGCAAGCATTACTAACAGCAAAATCTTTAAATCGGTGGTAGAAGAATTCGGTTCTTTTTATCAGTATTTGCAAAGCTTTACCCAAGACAGCATCATTTACGAAACAGACAAAACTACGAATCACCTGTCGGATGCCATTTCCCAAGATTTGCAGCGGCGAGGCATGAAGTTTGTAGGCTCCATCACCATCTATTCCTACCTTCAAGCCATTGGCATCATCTATTCCCACGAAAAAGAGTGTTTTTTGTATCGCCCAGGGTGAAAAAACTTCCTTTCGTTGCTTACTGCGTCAATTTATGGTATCATGACTAAGTTGATTTCTGCCACACAAAGGAGACACCATGGTTTGGCTTATTGGAAAAAATGGTATGTTGGGGAGTGAGATTGCTCGTCAACTGGAAAATACAAATATACCCTTTGTGGGAACAGACCGAGAGGTTGATATTACAAATCAACAGGAGCTAGAAGCCTTTGCAGCCAGCAATCCTGGAATTACCTGGGTGGTGAACTGTGCCGCTTATACTGCAGTGGAAAAGGCAGAAACGGAGCCAGAGCTGGCAGAAAAGCTTAATGCCACAGGTGCAGGAAACATTGCAGCCGTTGCCCAGTCAGTGGGAGCGGGAATGATTCACATTTCCACCGATTACGTTTTTGACGGTACAGGAAAAACTCCCTACACCGAAATCATGCCCATGGCACCCCTTGGTGTTTACGGCAAAACAAAGGCACTGGGAGAAGAGCTAGTGCTTAAGGCTCACCCTGACGCCTACATTTTCCGCACCGCCTGGCTCTACGGCCCACGGGGAAAGAACTTTGTGTACACCATGGTGAACCTCATGAACAGCCGAGACAGCATTTCCGTGGTAAACGACCAATTCGGAAGTCCCACCTGTACCTTGGATCTGGCTCGTTACATCATTCTCACAATTTTAGGCAATCAAGACCTTCCCGGCAATCCCCACCCAAAAATTATGAGTGGAATTTATCATTGCACAGGGGAAGGAGAAACCACTTGGTTCAGCTTTGCCCAAGAGATTTATAAAATCGGTCGGGAAAAGGGCATTATCACCAAGGAATGTGAGGTTAAGCCCTGTACAACAGCTGAATTTGGTGCGGCGGTGGAACGACCAGCCTATTCGGTTTTGTCCAAGTCCAAGCTGAAAAAAGCCCTGCAGCAAAAAATTCCCAGCTGGCAGGAAAGCTTACGAGCCTTTATGTGCAGTCCCTTCTTCAAGGAAATGCCACAATAACATTACAAGGAGTTGAATATGGCAACAAGAACATTACAGAATATTTTAGTAACTGGTGGAGCAGGCTTTATCGGTAGCAACTTTATCCACTATCTTTTTGGTATGTCCACTTCTGACAATCCAGCCTTTACCGACGCAGATTTTTCTGGCACTGTGGTAAACGTGGACTGTCTGACCTATGCGGGCAATCGGGAGAATTTGGCTGACATCGAAGAAAAATATGGTACTGGCTGCCCCGAATCAAGTCGCCGCTACTTTTTTGAACAGGTGGATATTTGCGACAAAAAAGCCATTGACGAAATCCTTAAAAAATACAATATCGACACCATCGTTCATTTTGCGGCAGAAAGTCATGTGGACCGCTCCATTTTGGGGCCAGAAGCCTTTGTTCGCACCAATGTAATGGGAACCTACACCTTGCTAGATGCAGCCCGCACCTTCTGGAAGACCCACGATGGATTCCAAGAAGGAGTCTTATTCCACCACGTGTCCACCGATGAGGTTTACGGCTCCTTGGGAGAAACAGGCTACTTTACCGAAACAACTCCCTATGACCCCCGCAGTCCCTACTCTGCCAGCAAGGCCTCCAGCGACCACCTGGCCATGGCCTACTTTCACACCTATGGACTGCCAGTAACCCTGTCCAACTGTACCAACAATTACGGCCCCTACCAGTTCCCAGAAAAACTCCTACCCCTCATGATCTTGAATATGCGGGAAGGAAAAAATCTTCCTGTGTACGGCGATGGAAAAAATATTCGTGATTGGATTTACGTAGAAGACCACAATCGAGCCGTTCTCCAGATTATGAAGCAGGGCCGCACTGGTGAAAAATACAACATCGGTGGAGAAAACGAGTGGGAAAACATCAAGCTACTAGACAAGCTCATTGAACTGGCGGCCCAAGAGCTGGGAAAACCTGCCGAAACAATTCGTCAAACCATCACCTACGTAAAGGATCGTCCCGGCCACGACCGTCGCTACGCCATTGACTGCACCAAAATCAAGGATGAGCTGGGCTGGCAGCGTAAAATGACCTTTGAAGAAGGTTTAGCTGCCACCGTCAAGTGGAACTTGAGCCACTCAGAGTGGATTGAAAGAATCCGCAGTGGGGAATACCGCAACTGGGTAGAAGCAAACTATAGCGACAGATAAAATTGAAAAGAGGTGAACTGGAACGGTTCACCTCTGAATAGAATCACGGGCTCTTTTTACGAGCTCCTCCACCGCATCTCGCAAAGGGGAAGGCAGTTCCTCTAATGCATCAATAGTGTTTTTGTTCTTCCTATATAAAGCTATTTCCCTCTGCTCCAGATTTCGCTGGGTAGGCAGAAAATCATCTACCACATTATAATCTAGCTCCCCTAAAAGACTTTCTAGAGACATATTCAGCACCTGAGAAATTTTCAAAGCGATATCTGCATGAGGCATGCTATTCTTGTTCATTCCGTTGATAATTGTTGAATAAGAAACACCAGAGCGAAATGCCAAGTCCTTTATTTCCATTTCTTTATACACAAGGCTTTTCTTCACATTCAACCAAAATGAACTCATAATTTCATTATTACATAAACAGATAATCTTTGTAAAGATATAATATCTCAATAAAGAGTCACTATCATTAGTTGATACCATGTATAAACTAAAATTACAGAAAATTATTTACAGGAGACTTTTATGAAAAGAAACACAAGATTTGTACTAGCAATGGTATGTATAGGCCTATTTATGATGATAATGCCTTCTACACTAAATGCAGCTGGAGTCTTAGAGGAAGTAATCAGTGAACCAGAGCAACACATTTTTTTTAATAGTGAAGAAGAATTTAAACAAGCACTTCGTGCATATGCACCAAACTATCAGTATATTTGGGTATATCAACAAAGTGCAACCCTTTACACCGATAAAGATTACAGTCAGAAGGGCAATCTATTTACATGGCATATTGACAATAATTTAGAATACTGTATTCTCTGTAGCAATTATAATCCTGGATATTATGGGGTTAGACAATTCTATAATCATCAGGTAGAAGATGTTTTTTCATATATGGATGAAATACTTTGGAATTTAACGATGCAAAGTCTCATGATGTTCATGTAGTGTTTTCCAGTGTCAGTAGATTTTTCTGATTACACAATTCCAGAAAATTTATTGGAGATACACTTCAAATAACATCCATTAGTAAAAGCAATATTTAGTTAGTGAGAGAGTTTTACTAGCAAGAAATAGAATTACTGTTTCTTGCTAGTTTTTTTTATAATTGCTTTTGCCACCGCTTCTCCGTCCATGGCAGATGACACGATTCCACCAGAATAACCTGAGCCCTCCCCTGCGGGATAAAGGTTTTCCGCTGCCACACATTCCAAGGTCTCAGGATTACGAAGAATGCGAAGGGGTGTGGAGGTGCGGGTTTCTGCAGCAATAAGCAGGGCTTCTTTACACACAAAGCCAGCCATCTTTCGGTTAAAGTCACGAAAAGCCTGTTGCAACCGCTCCTTGATGAAGTCTGGAAGCCAGGAATCAAGGCGAGAAGTCACCAAGCCGGGGGAATAACTGGAACGTGGCAGCTCTTGGCTCGGCTTTTCAGCAAGGAAATCCACTAAAAGCTGAGCGGGAGCTTGCTGGCCCCTTCCTTGAGTCTTGGTAAGGATTTCTAGCAGAGTTCGTAGATACAGCCCTGGATTAGCATTTTTGCTGGATGCAAGCTTGGCATCCACAGTAATATTGTAGTCAGAAAACTTTTCTTCCAACTGAGCAATGACCAACTCAAAGTCCTGGGGGCGAATTTCCACCACAATGGCGGCATTGCTCCACTTGCCACCTCGGCTAGAAGGAGACATGCCGTTTACCACCAGCCCTTCCTGGCAGCTGGCAGAGGGTACCACTAAGCCGCCGGGACACATGCAAAAAGAATACACCCCTCGTTCCTGAACCTGGGTTACCAAGCGATATTCTGCCGCCCCCAGCTGAGATTTTTTCTGGGCACCGTGAAACTGAATATTGTCAATAATTTCACGAGGATGCTCCACTCGCAGCCCCATGGCAAAGGTCTTGTCCTCCAAGGCAGCGGGCAACTGGCTTCCCAAAAGCTGATACACATCTGTGGCAGAATGACCTGTGGCAAGAATAACTGCATCTCCATGGAAAACTTGCTCTTGGGTAGCATGTTTTTCAGCAACAGGAACTGCCTTTACCCCCACCACAGAGGGATTTTCTCCAGTTTTTTCCAGCAGCAACTCAGTGCAGCGACAAGCAAAATGAACTTCACCTCCGCATTCCACAATCTTTTGTGTCATAGCTTGAATTACCGAGGGCAATTTATCGGTGCCAATGTGGGGATGAGCATCGGTGAGGATTTGAGCATCAGCTCCAAAATGATGAAAAATCTGAAGAATTCCTTGGATATTTCCTCGCTTATTGGAGCGAGTGTGGAGCTTTCCGTCAGAAAAGGTTCCAGCTCCACCTTCTCCAAAGCAATAGTTTGAATCAGGATTCACCTCATGGCGGGTGCTAATGGCGGCAATATCCCGCTTTCGCTGTCCAGCAGGATTTCCCCGCTCCAGCACAATGGGACGAATACCCCCTTGAATCAATTTTAAGGCGGCAAACAAGCCTGCAGGCCCAGAACCAACGATTACCACACGAGGAGCATTTTCTGGACAGGGCAAATATTCCAGTTTTTGGCTAGCAACTGATTCAGGTCTGTCTTCACCAGTAAAAACTTGATATCGCAGGTGGAATTTTACCTTGCCGTGGCGGGCATCCAAGGATTTTTTCACCAAAACAAAGCCATTTATATCTTTTTCCTTACAATCAAGCTTTTTTGCTAATTGATTGCAAATGAACTTTTCTTTGGGATTTTCTGCATCAGCAGGATTCACTAAGGTAATAGTTATCTCTTTTATCACAGACTCAGTATACCACAGCGGAATTAAATGTAAAAGACGGCAAGCTTACTACCTTAATTTTCACAGATACTACTTAATAAAGAAAATAACTAGTTATTTGTATAGATGATTTAGATTTTTTTTCAACAATTTTATGATTTTTTTTTCATCTTTTTCTTTTTTTTTATTTTTACCTCAGTATAATGTGTATAGATTATGGTTTAGTAAACTTAGATGAAATAAGTCTTTGCTAATTTTTTTGCTGAAAAGTTATCTATAAAACAAAGGAGTATAGATGATGAATCGACACATAATTTCATTTGAGAAGGTAGCAGAACTTATTGCAAGCCTTCCAATCGGACACCATAACCTAATTGTTCATGATAGCCAGCATAAAATTCCCCATTGGAAAATTCTATTCGATATCCAAAAGGCTTTTGGAAAAAACAGAAAAGTAACTATTGATTTAGATTTATCTCAAGTAGAAACTATTCACGAAATTGATAGCCTATCATTAATCGATTGCCCAAATCTTTCTGCCATTACACTTCCCCATAGCATAAAATCCATTGGAAGTAGAGCATTTTATCGATGCAGAGGATTATCAAAGGTAGTTTTTAGTAATACCACTGGCTGGAAAATTCAAAAGGCAGACCGCACCCACGAAGATTGTGACGTAACAAATCCAATCCAAAACGCAGAATTACTCCGAGACTGGAATTCACCTTTCTTACTTAGACATGATTCTGATGATTTTACCGACACTTCAGCCTAAGGGGAAAACTGAAAAGCAATAGAAGAAACCTCATCTTCAGAACGGAGCTGGCAAATTACCTTACCTCCTGCTGCCAGCTGACCAAAGAGGATTTCATCCACCAAGGCTGAGGCAATCTTTTCGTCTACCAAGCGAGCAATATTTCTGGCTCCGTATAATGGAGAATAGCCTTCTTCTGCAAGATAGCTGATACAATCTTCTTCCACCACCAGCTCCACCTTTTTTGCAGCCAGTTTTTGAGAAAGCTTTTTCACTTCCTTTGTTACGATATTTTTTGCCACCTGTATGTCCAAGGCTCCAAAGGGAATGATTCCATCCAATCGATTGCGGAATTCAGGAGAAAAGGCCTTTTCCACAGCCTCTCCCACGGCACCTGATCCCTGCAGCTGGTTCCCAAAACCGATTCTGGCACGACTCATATCTCGAGCACCAGCATTACTTGTCATGATAATGATGGCATTTCTAAAATCAGCCTTTCGTCCTTGGTTATCCGTTAGCTGACCATAATCCATCACCTGCAGCAAAATATTGTAAATGTCGCTATGAGCCTTTTCAATTTCATCTAGCAAAACCACAGAATGAGGCTCCTTTCGTAGGGCATCTGTCAACAATCCACCTTCTTCAAAGCCTACGTAACCAGGAGGAGCACCGATGAGGCGGCTTACAGTATGTTTTTCCTGATATTCACTCATGTCAAAACGTAGCAACTTCATGCCAAGATGAGCCGCCAGAGATTTTGCCAGCTCAGTCTTACCAACTCCAGTTGGCCCCACAAAGAGAAAGGAAGCAATGGTTTTATCTCCATCCCGTAAACCAGCTCTGGAACGCTTTACCGCCAAAACCACTGACTGTACTGCTTCCTGCTGACCGAAAATTTCTTGAGAAATCTTTTCTTCCAAGCCCTGTAGCTGTTCTCGCTCATCCTTTGCCACGGTATTTTCTGGAATACGAGCCATTTTTGCAGTAATTTTACCCACCAAAGCCTTGGTAACACGGCCGCCACCAACGCCAGTCTTGTCTCGCATTCGCAAAAAGGAGCCAGCTTCATCCATAATATCAATGGCCTTGTCTGGCAGGCGACGATCAGGCAAAAACTGTACCGACAAGTCAACGGCGGCTTGTAAAGCACTTTTTTGATACTGTACCTTGTGGTATTCCTCGTAGGAAGGACGTAAGCCTTCAAGGATTTTTATAGTTTCTTCTGGACTGGGCTCTACAATATCGATTTTTTGGAAACGGCGAGCCAAGGCCCTGTCCTTTTCAAAAATCTTTGTAAACTCTTCGTACGTGGTAGAACCAATGCACCGTACCTTGCCAGTAGAAAGGAAGGGTTTCAAAAGATTGGATGCGTCGAGATTGCCGTTTCCAGAAGCACCAGCCCCAATGATGGTGTGGATTTCGTCAATGAAAAGGATGGTCTTTTCACGCTTCATCAGCTCTTCTGTTAATTTTTTCAGTCGCTCTTCAAAATCACCACGGTATTTTGCACCAGCCACCAAGGCTCCCACATTTAAAGTGAATATTTCGTAGCCAGCTAAAACTGCAGGAACTTCTCCTTTCACAATCTTCAAGGCCAAGCCCTGAGTAATGGCTGTTTTTCCCACTCCAGGTTCTCCCACATGAACGGGATTATTCTTAAATCGGCGACACAACACTTGAATTGTTCGATCCAGCTCTTCTTCTCGGCCAACAAGAGTATCATACTCTCCTGCAAGGGCTGCAGCGGTCATATTCTTGGTAAAGCGTTCTAAAATGCTCCGTTTTTTGCCTGAATTAGAAGCAGCCTGACCTTCTCGTTTTTCCTGAGAATCCTCCTGGCCAGAAGCTGTTTCCCAAGAATCTTTTTCTTCATCCTTGGGAATAACTCCATCTGAAAAGCTAGCATCCGCCAGTAAATCATCAATAAGCTCACGAAGATTATCAGGATTACTTTGCCGAATGTAGCTTACTACCTCTAGCAATCGTAAACGCTCCACGCCACCAGAACGAAGATAATAGGAGCAATAATTATTTGTTTCTTCCATCATGCTTACGAGTACATCAGTGATTTCTACTTCTTTTTTTTCTGCAGAAGCACAATGAAAAATAGCTCGTTCTATAATATTGTGAAAACCAGCAGTCTGTAATGGCTCACCTGATTGTACCACTAGCACATTTTCTTCAATATATTTTGCTACATTTTGTCGAATTGTATCCACATCGCCACCGCACACCAACAAGAGGTCGCAGACAGAGGGAAACTCCAAGGAAACTTTTAGCAAATGCTCAGGGGTAACAAATTCATGACCTAACTTTCGGGCATCTTGATAAGCCCTATTGATAATATTTTGTAATTGGGGTGCAATTTTCAATGAAAACTCCTCTATTTTACCAATTATAAGATTCGATATATTATGCTTCTCGCATTTCACAGCGAAGGGGGAAACCATACTCACGGGCAACCTTTATGGTCAAGTTTACTCGTGTAGCGGCAATATCATAGGTATATACACCCACCACGGCAGAGCCTTCCTGATGAACCTTTTCCATCAAAAACTCCGCTTCATTTTTATTCTTGTGGTAGACAACTTCCAGTATTTGGGTCACAAAATCCTTCGTGGTATAATCATCATTCAGGAAAACCACCTGATATTTCTTTGGTTCCAACAATTCAGTATCTGTAATGCTGAATGTATCTTCACTAAAATTTATATCCATACATACAATATAACACATTTTTTTGTAATCGACAGTGAAAATCAACAGATAAAAAAAATCCTTCTGGATTGGATTAAACCTCACCAGAAGGATTTTAATCTAAAAGTCTAAGCTAGTAAATCCTAGAACTCTTCAAAGTCGTCATCAGAAACGGTTACAGCAGGCTTGTGTGCTACAGCACCGGCTCCAGTAGGCTTATGAACAGTAGCAGGGGCTACAGGTCTTGCTACATTAGCATTTATTGGAGCAGAAGCTCTAACGGGTGTTTTCCTTAGAGAGGAAACAGGAGCTGCAGCTGCAGCAGCAGCCTTATTATCCAGCTTGAAGAAGGCTACTAAGTCTACCAAGCCCTTAGCATTGGCGGTAAGCTCTTCTGCCATAGATGCCATTTCTTCAGAAGCGGCAGCATTCTGCTGAACAACAGTATCCAGCTGAACGATGGCCTTGCTTACCTGCTGGGCACCATTGTCCTGCTCACGGCATGCAACAGCGATTTCCTCAACAAGCTCGGTGGTTTCGTCAATGCTTGGAATAACAGCTGAAATCAAGGAACCAGCATTTTCGGCAGCGGCCAAGGTACGAGCAGAAAGCTCACTGATTTCACCAGCAGCCACCTGACTGCGTTCTGCCAATTTGCGAACCTCACTAGCAACAACGGAGAA
>JAXJGY010000003.1:0-17769 GCA_036300185.1 Treponema sp.
CATCAAGACCAGCAAGGAATTGTTCTCACGAGAAATTTCCAGCTGGTCTGTTTTTGTTTAAATCATTTTCGTTTGGCTATTTCTTAGTACAAGCTAGGTGAACATAAAGTTTAAAGGAGGATTTTAAAAGTGAAATCTATGAAGAAATTATTGCTGGCAGGCTTAGTTCTGCTGGCAAGTGTGATGGTGCTGGTGGGATGTGACACCAATGCGGGTGGTTCTGCTGAAATTATCAACTCAGAGATTGGCCAGGTACTTACCTTTTCTGCTGACAGTGAACAAACCCTAACTGTGAATGTTTACGGCAATTATACCTTGCACGATAGTCTGCAATACTCTGTAGGTGGCGGAGACTGGACATCACTGGAAGCTAAAACACCAATCTCCTTTGGTGGGGCTGCTGGAGACCTGCGTATGCGTGGAAAGAGTTTAGAAGGTATGGCTAAGGGTTCCGCGGAATATGCATATATTGTGTTTGGGGACGACGATGTCAAAGTAAGCTGCTCTGGAGACATCCGTACCTTGGTGAATTACGAATCTCCTACCACAATAGACACATCTGAGGCAAGGTTTTCTAATTTATTCAAAAATTGTAGTGTTTTAACAAAAGCTCCCGCTCTTCCCGCTGAGAAGTTGGCTGATTCTTGTTATGAGAGAATGTTCTCTGGGTGTACGAGTTTGACCAGTGCTCCCACATTGCCTGCCGAGACCTTGGTTCCTTATTGTTATAAGAGTATGTTCCATGGGTGTACGAATTTGACTAGTGCTCCCGAATTGGCTGCCGAGACCTTGGCTGATTATTGTTATGGTTATATGTTCTCTGGGTGTACGAGTTTGACCAGTGCTCCCGCATTGGCTGCCGAGACCTTGGTTCCTTTTTGTTATTATGGCATGTTCCAGGGGTGTACGAATTTGACCAATGCTCCCGCATTGGCTGCCGAGACCTTGGCTGATTCTTGTTATGCTTATATGTTCTATGGGTGTGAGAGTCTGACCAGTGTTACCATGTTAGCCACGGATATTTTGGCAGAGTGGTGTTTGGAAGGTTGGTTGGAAAATGTATCTAAAACTGGTACCTTCACCAGGGCAGCTAAGATGGATGAAACAACTTTACGGACGTATATCCCCTCCGGTTGGGAAGTACATGATTACGTTCCCCAGCAGTAAACGGACTCTCATTTCTGCCTCATAAGCTGGTATAGAAAAATAAATCCCATCCAGTAATTTTACTGGGTGGGATTTTTTTTATCCAGCCCCTAGAACTAGCTATCGAATTGTAGCCCGTGAACTTGAATCCAAACCAGCAACAAGTGGGGAGCAGGGGAACCCAAGAAAATTATACTGGGAAACTGGGGAACCTTACAAAAAATAATTAGGGTACGGGGAACACCAGGACAGGCGCCCTCTGAACGAAGTGAAGTGTAAGCCTGGACTGGGCTTACCCGTACCCTAGATTAAGTCTGTTCCCCAGTTTCCCCCAGATAAATTTGGTTCCCCTGCTCCCAAAGATGGAGCTCGGGATTCAGTCTCAGGGGGTGATTCTCGAGAACCTTCTTGTTGAATTTTTTCCCCATAAGCCTTACAATAGTAAAATGTTCCGTATTTATGTAGAGCGAAAGCCTGGCTTTCAAAATGAGGCGGAGAGAATCCGCAGTGAGTTAACTGGGTTCCTGGGGATTTCTGGTGTTACCAGTGTCCGCTATTTGAACAGATACGATATTGACCACGTAGAGCAGGATGTGGTTCAGTTGGCAGCTACACATATTTTTAGTGAGCCTCAAAGTGATTTCTTTAGCTTTAGCCGTTTAGACCTGCAGGAAGGAGATCAGGTTATTGTGTGGGAATATCTTCCCGGCCAATATGATCAGCGTGCTGACTCTGCTCAGCAATGTCTTTCCTTGTTGCAGGCAGGTATGGAAAGTGTTTCTTCAGAGCCTGCACAGGTACGTTGTGCCAAGATGGTTATTCTCCGAGGGGAAATTAGCCTTAACGACATAGAAAAAATCAAGAACTACCTTATTAATCCTGTAGATTCTAGTTTGGCTTCTGTAGATATACCAGAAAGTCTTGCTATGAATATTTCTGAGCCAGGGCCAATTCCAAAAATAAAAGATTTCTTATACATGGGTGCAGTTTCTTTAGAGGAATTCCATAAGTCAGCAGGACTGGCTATGGATATGGCAGACTTAACCTTCTTGCAGTCATACTTCCGCAAGGAAGGCCGCAATCCCACAGAGACAGAAATCCGTGTACTGGACACCTATTGGTCAGACCATTGTCGTCACACCACCTTCAACACCGTGCTTGATTCAGTTACCATCGAAGAAGGCCCCTTCGCCCAGCGTTTCCAAAAGTCCTGGGAAAATTATAAGGACATGCGGCTAGAAATGTACAGTGATGCCACTAATTGCGGTGTCATTCGTAGTGACAAGCCTGTTACCCTCATGGATATGGCTGTTATCGGAGCAAAATATCTTAAAAAGCATGGCAAGCTTGATGACATTGAGCTTTCTGCCGAAATTAATGCCTGCTCAATTTACATCGATGTGGAATATACCCATCCTGAGCCACGGACTGAACGCTGGCTTTTGATGTTTAAGAACGAAACTCACAATCACCCCACAGAAATCGAGCCCTTTGGTGGTGCTGCAACCTGTATTGGTGGTGCCATCCGAGATCCCCTTTCTGGTCGATCTTGGGTATACCAGTCTCTCCGTGTTACTGGTGCCGCAGATCCCACAGTGCCCGTAGAAAGAACTCGTGCAGGAAAGCTGCCTCAGATGAAGCTTACTCGTGAGGCTGCAGCTGGATTTAGCTCCTACGGAAACCAAATCGGTCTTGCCACAGGTCAGGTAGCAGAAATCTATCACCCAGGCTTTGAGGCAAAGCGCATGGAGCTTGGTGCCGTTATTGCCGCCGCTCCTGCTGACATGGTAATGCGTGAGGAGCCTGAATGTGGCGACGTGGTAGTACTGGTTGGTGGCGGAACTGGTCGTGACGGTATCGGTGGAGCCACAGGTTCTTCCAAGGTTCATACCGTGGAGTCTGTAGTGGAGGCAGCTGCAGAGGTTCAAAAGGGTAATGCTGTGGAGGAGCGCAAAATTCAGCGTTTGTTCCGCAATCCTCAGGTAAGCCGCATGATTCGCCGTTGTAACGACTTTGGTGCCGGTGGTGTAGCTGTTGCTGTAGGTGAATTGGCTCCTGGCTTGGACATTAATCTTGATGCAGTACCAAAGAAATACGAGGGCTTGAACGGAACTGAGCTGGCAATTTCTGAATCCCAGGAGCGAATGGCCTTGGTGGTACGAGAAGGTGATGTGGAGGCCCTGATGGCTGCCGCTGCCGCAGAAAACTTGAATGCCGCTGTAATTGCCCGTGTTACTGACACTAATCGCTTGGTTATGAAGTGGCGTGGTCAAATCATCGTAGATATTGATAGAGACTTCCTTGATACAGCTGGTGCTACTCGTACTGCAGCTGCCCTCATTCAGTCTCCCAGTGCAGAAGCTTCTCCACTGACTCGTCCCTTGCCTGTTGTAGCAGAGTCCTTTGTTAATGAAAAAGGCGATGATGCAAGCTCCACGAAAGAGCTAGAGCACACAGGCTCCTTTGTAAAAACTGCTCGTAGCTGGCTTGTTCGTGCAGTGGAACGCTCTTGGAAAAAGCTCATGGCGGATTTGGCCTGTTGTAGCCAGCGGGGACTTTCCGAGCGCTTCGATGGTTCTATCGGTGCTGCCACAGTATTATTCCCCTTGGGTGGACAATATCAGTCTACTCCCGAGGCTGGTATGGCTGCTCGTATTCCTGTGTTGAATGGTGAAACAAGCACTGTAAGTCTCATGTCCTATGGCTATGACCCACGGGTTGCCCAGTGGAGTCCTTGGCATGGTGGACAGGTTGCAGTTCTTTCATCCTTGGCAAAGATTGCAGCTTTGGGTGGTAATCCTGCTACCTGTCGTCTGAGCTTTCAGGAGTACTTTGAGCGAACCATCGATGATATTTCCTGGGGAAAGCCTGCTGCTGCCCTGTTGGGAGCCCTAGAGGCACAAAAGATTTGTGGAACTGCCGCTATCGGTGGTAAGGATAGTATGTCTGGCTCCTTCCAAGAGCTAAAGGTTCCCCCTACATTGGTATCCTTTGCGGTAACTACAGAACATCAGCAACGAGTACGGGGCGGAAGCTTTGTGGCTGCTGGTCATACTGTGTATCTGATTTCTGTACCCTATGGTGAAAGCCTTGACCCCAACTTTGAAATCTTTAATAAAAATGCTCAGGCTTTGTATCAGCTGGCAGATAAAGTTGCTGCAGCCTATCCTGTAGGTGCTGGTGGTATCGCAGAAGCTGTTACAAAAATGGCTTTTGGTAATAAAATCGGTTTGACCATGAAGGGGGGTATTCCCTTTGCAGCTGGCGTAACAGAAAAGGCTCTGCCTGCTGGAGCTGCAGCTCTCTTTGTTCCAGCCTATGGTTCCATCATTGTGGAATTGAAGGAAGATTTGAGTGCAGCTGACTTTGTTGCAGCAGGTTTCGTGGAAAATACCGTTCATGAGCTGGGAAAGACTGTGGACGAGCCAGTGATTTCTGCTGATTTATCTGGAATTGGTCTTGTTGCCGTTAAGCTTGAGGAATTGGAAGCTG
The DNA here is from genome assembly GCA_036300185.1 of Treponema sp. Classification (GTDB taxonomy): domain Bacteria; phylum Spirochaetota; class Spirochaetia; order Treponematales; family Treponemataceae; genus Treponema_F. Next base: position 4,639 of record JAXJGY010000003.1, read on the forward strand.
CTTGGGAAGGAACCTTGGCCAAGGTATTCCCTCCTGTTTCTGGAGTGCAGCAGGAGCCTCTGCCTGGTTTTGCTACAGGTATCCACGAAAGTCTTCAGCAGGCTCGTGAAAAGGGCCTTGATGCACAGACAAAGGAATCTGAGGCTATCACCATTCTCAAGGGAGCAAAGCCTCGAATCTTGCTGCCCGTATTTCCTGGAACAAACTGTGAGTTCGATATGAAGCGAGCCTTCCAGTTGGCTGGAGGTGAAGCAAAGGTTCTTGTATTTAGAAATAATACACCTGCTGCTTTGGCAGACTCCTTGAAGGAGCTGGCTACAGAAATTGGACAGGCTCAGATTCTTGCCTTCTCTGGAGGATTCTCCGCCGGTGATGAGCCTGATGGTTCAGGTAAGTTCATTGCCAATGTTATTCGTGAGCCAGGAATCAGTAATCAGGTGATGGAGCTGTTAAAAAACCGAGATGGACTTGTTCTTGGTATTTGTAACGGTTTCCAAGCCCTTATCAAAACTGGTTTGGTGCCCTATGGAGAGATTTTACAGCCAGTGGAGAATATGCCTACCTTAACCTATAACACCATTGGTCGCCATATTTCTCGGTTTACCAGAACTCGTCTTGTGTCAGCCCTGTCTCCTTGGGCTTCTCATCCTTCCGTTTTGGAGGATACGCTGCACTGGGTTCCTATTTCTCATGGAGAAGGTCGTATCATTATCAGTGAGGAGTTGGCTCGTGATTTATTCCGCAAGGGTCAGGTCTTTACTCAGTATGTAGATATGGATGGAGCTGTAGCTACCAGTGAGCCCAACAATCCTAACGGTTCTGCCTACGCTATTGAAGGTTTAACCAGCCCCGACGGACGAGTTTTAGGAAAGATGGGCCATAGTGAACGAACCATGGGACCAGATGTATTAAATGGTACTCCCTTCTTCATGGGTAATGTTACAGGTCATGGTGGTATTGGCAAGAAACAGAGCTCTTGTCAAAATATTTTTGCTGCAGGTGTGTCTTATTTCCTGTAAAAGCTATATATTTAATTATGAATGCCCCGAAAAGGGGCTTCCTAGGAGTTTGAAATGAAAAGAATTTTGTCTGGTATTGCCACCTGTTTGGCTGTGCTTTTGGTTTTTGTAAGTTGTGCTAGTGCTCCCACTGGTTGGCTTGCTGATTATGAAGAAGGACAGCAGTTGGCTACCAAAGAAGGAAAGGATCTTTTCCTGTTTTTCAGTAGCGAGGATACTGACGGAGTAAGTACCCAGCTTCGTACCTCTATCTTCGATACAGAGTCCTTTATCAAGAGTGCTGGTAAGGACTATGTGCTTGTTCACTTGGATTTTTCTGAATCACGTCTTATGTCTGTTCAGGTGGCTGAAGATGCCACAGAGGAACAGAAGCAGGCTGCTGAAGCTGCTATGCCTCAGTTGGAAAAGGATATTGGTACTGCCATGAACTTTTCTGTTACTGGTGGTGGAATGCCTGTAATGATTTTGGCCACCGCTCAAGGCTATGTGTACGGCGTTATAGCTTATAATGCCGAAGTTACTACTCCGGAGCAGTTTATGGCTGTTATCGATGAAAACAATGAGAATCGAGACAAGATTAAGGCTTTGGTAAAGGCCATTGATGGAAGCTCTGGTGTAGAAAAATTAAATGCCATCGACAATTTGTATGAGGCAACAGATCCTACCTACAGCTATTTGTTGTCAGATTTCTATGCCATGGCTGCCGAGCTTGATCCCAATAACGAAAGTGGTAAGCGAGGAAAATACGCCATTTTGAATGCCTATGCTATAGCAACAGAAGCTCTCTACGTTGGTGATGCCTATGGTGCTATTTCTGCCATGTTGGCTCCCATTGATGAAGGCTTATGTACCCCAGAAGAACAGCAGGAATTGTATTATCAGGCAGCGTACTTCTCTTCACTGGTTGGTGATGCAGAAGGCATGATGAAGTACTTGACCGATGCATTGGCCTGTGCTCCTGAGAGTGAAATGGCAGCTTCAATTCAGATGACTATTGATGCCTATACCATGGTAAATGAAGGTACTGGTATTTCTGTAGAGGGAATGGAATAGTGGATTCTGATTCCATTCCGTCGGAACCTCCTTCGGCTCTTGTCCAAGAGGGATTTGCTGCCGAAGGCTTTATGGGGCTACTGCTAGTAGTGGTAGCCCTTGTTGTTCTTTCCATGATTTTTTCCTCATCGGAAAGCGCATTTCTTTCAATCAATAAATTACGTATTCGTTTTCTCCGCTCAAAGAAGAATAAAGGTGCCATTCGTGTTGGTAAGTTGATGGATCAAAAGGAAGGACTTTTGAACACGATTTTGGTGGGTAATAATATTGTCAATATTGCTATTACTGCCCTGCTTACCTCCTTGGCTCTAAAGCTTTTTGGTTCCTCTGGTGTGGGAATTGCCACCATAGTCTCTACAGTGGTGCTGTTGATTTTTGGTGAGATTACACCAAAAACCATCGGGAGTCGTCACCCAGAGCCAGTGGCCTTTTTATTCTCTGGGCTTATTGCTTTCTGCATGAAGCTGTTTTCTCCTTTAGTATTTATTTTTTCAGGAATTTCCCGTGGGGTAGCCAAACTTTTGGGAATAAAAACTGCCCAAAAATCAGTTTCCTTTACTGAAGATGAAATCAAAAATTTCATTGATGTGGGAGAAGAAGAAGGGGTGCTGGAGAAGAATGAAAAAAAGATGATGCACAGAGTGTTTCGTTTTACAGACTTGGCTGCCAAGGACATTATGGTGCCTAGAACCCGCATTGTGGCCATAGATCTTACTGCGAGCTATCAATCTATTATCGAGCTGGCTCAGCGTTCTAGACTTTCTCGTTTTCCTGTATACCGCCAAAATATTGATGACATTGTAGGAATTTTGTACGTAAAGGACATGATGTTTTACCAAGGAAAGGGTGAAAATTTCTTTGTACAGGATATTATGCGACCACCCTTGTACATTGTTGGTTCAAAAAAAATGTCCTCCGTTCAGCAGATGCTACGGGAAAACCACCAAAGCTTGGCAGTGGTAATTGATGAATACTCTGGAACAGATGGAATCCTTACCACAGAAGATATTTCTCGAGAGATTTTCGGTACTGTGGGAGATGAATTCTACAAGGCTCGCTTGCCACAAACTGTAGAACTTGCAGAAGGACAAGCCTTGGTAGATGGTGCAATTCGGTTAACGGAGGTATCTGATACCTATGGTTGTTCCTTTCACTCGGATTTTTACGAAACCTTGGCAGGCTATCTCAGTGAAAAGCTGGATAAGATTCCAGAAACTGGAGACGTGTATCAGGAGCAGGGATTGATTTTTACGGTAAAGGAAGCTGATGCCACTCATATCAGGATGGTCCACATTAAAAAGGAGGATGCATGACAATTTTTTTCACTGCACTCCTTCTTCTTGCTCTTGTGGCAGCTTCGGGCTTTTTCTCATCCTCGGAAACAGCCTTGCTTTCCATCTCTAAGGTACAGCTACGGCAAATGATTAAAGAAAAGATGGTGGGGGCACGACGTGTTGCCACCTTAAAGTCTGATATTGATGGACTTTTGACCACTATCTTGATTGGAAACAATTTTGTCAACAATCTTGCTTCCTCTGCTGCTACCGCTTTGGCGGTGTCTCTTTTTGGTCAGGGGGGAGTGGGAGCTGCTACTGTGGCCATGACCATTATCATTATCTTGTTTGGAGAAGTGCTCCCAAAAACTATGGCATCCTTGCATCCCCAGTCTATGGCTTGCCGGGCTTCCTTGCCCTTGCTGGTGCTACAGAAAATTATGTTTCCCGTGGTGTGGCTTTTTTCCTGTCTCACTCGTGGAGTTGGTGCTTTGGTAGATAAAATCTGGAAATCAGACACACCCTTAGTAACGGAAGAGGAGTTAAAAACACTGATTGCCTTGGGAAATGCAGAAGGTACCTTGGAAAAAGATGAAAAGGACATGCTGTATAAAATCTTTGAGTTTACTGACTTAAAGGTACGAGACATTACTCGTCACCGTTCCTTTGTGCAGGGAATTCCCAGTGATGCAAGCTATAGTCAGGCTGCAGCGATTTTTAATAGGTGCGGATATTCTCGTATTCCTGTGTATGATGCAGTCCAGGGACAAGAAGGAAACAAGGATGCCTACGTGGGATTGCTTCATTACAAAACCCTGTTGTTTTATCAGGGAAATCGGGAAGAAAAGGATTTTGCCCGCCGCTTTATGACAAAGCTCTTGTTTGTCCCAGAAACAAAGTCTGCAGTATCACTTCTCCATACCTTCAAGGTAGATAGAACAAGCTTTGCGGCGGTGGTGGATGAACATGGAACCATCAGTGGTGTTGTTTCCCTTGATGATATTTTGAATGCAGTAATGGGGCGTATGACTGATGAGTATAGTCGAGAAATAGCACCTGAAAAAAGAATTCGTATTCTTTCTGCTACAGATTTCTTGTTGCCAGGAGATTTAAAGCTTGTAGATGTAAATGAGATTTTCAGTCTCCATTATGAGTCAGAGGAATTTGACACCTTAGGTGGCTGGCTTTTGGAGCAGTTTGGGTACCTGCCTTCTACTGGCGAAATCTTTCGAGAAGGCTCTCGGATTTTTGTGGTGGAAGATCAGGCCCAACGACGAATTAAAACAGTTCGGTTAAAAATTAAGTCTTGATGGATGCAGTAAGCTGTGTCAGCACCTGTGGTACTTGGTATACGGACTGAATCACCAGCTGTGGAAGCTGATTTGATGAAGAAAGGCTATCTAGGGGATGCTGCTGACCAGCTTGTTCTGGATGCTGTACCAACACCGCCTGACCTCCTATGGCTTGGTAGCCATCGGTATATTTTTTATGGTCATCAAAAAAAACTGTTTCTTCAATACTAAAGCTAGCGCTGGAAAGGGCTCTTTTGTAGGCTTCTGGGTAAGGCTTCCCTTTAAATCCATTGCTTTCGATGTCGTGGATGCTAGTAAATAAGTCTGCAACATTAAGGAATTCCAAAACTCGTTGGGCATGACACAGCGGTGCATTAGTTAAAATGGTCATGGGGAGTTTCAATGATTGTAAAAAAGGTCGCAAATTGGGATCAGGGGTCAGTTCTTCAATTTCTTCTGGTGGATGAACAGCGTTAAAATATGCTGCAATGTCTGTTAGACCATGCTCAGTTTTAAGCCATTCCAAGGTAGTTCCGTAAAAGGGCAACCGTTGAATTCGCTGCTCTGTGGCCTGCTGAAGGTCTAGCCCCAAAAAATCTGCCACAAAACCAATCATTCTGCGGGTAATCCCTTGATCCATGGCTGCAGTGGAAGGGTAGAGTGTGTTGTCTAGATCAAAAAGCAAGTGCTTGATATTCATTTTGTTTCTTTTTCCTTATAAATCAATTGAAGCTACGGTTTATTTTCGGTCAAAAGAGGAGTTTATGTTTAGCTCCTGTCGATACTTTGTAACAGTTCTGCGGGCAATTTTTATTCCACGCTGGGTCAAAAGGTCTGCTAGCTTTTGGTCGGACAAGGATTGGCCTTTATGAGCCTGCTCTTCCAGTAATTCTTTTAAAAGGAATTTGACGCTTTCTTTAGACTGATCTGTTTGTATTGATTTTACTTGATTTGAGAAAAAATACTTGATTTCAAAGATGCCCCACTGACATCGTAAATACTTTTCATTGGCTAATCGAGAAATTGTGGTTTCATGCACTTGGATTATTTCTGCCATATCCTTCATTTTAAGGGGACGCAGGAAACGAGGACCAAAAAGAAAAAAATCTCGTTGTAATTCCACCAAAGCGTAGGCAGCCTTTTTTAGAGTGTCTTTTCTAAAATTTAGTGATTGAAGTACTCCTTGAGCCGATTTCAAGGAGTTTTTAATAAATTGTTGCTTGTCCTTAGGAAGCTGGGCCCCATTTTCCTTCGCCTTTGTAAAGGAGGGAGAAAGAATAATTTCTGGTAGAAGTCTATGGTTCAGTATTACCTTTAAGCCTGTTTCATCTCCATCCTGATATTGCTCTACGGTGATTTCTGGATAAATATAGCTTCCCTGAACAGGAGAAAATTGGCGAGCAGGTAGAGGATCCAGGGTTTTGATAAAGCTGATAGCAGCCTCTAGGGTAGATTCGGTAATTTTTTTAGGTAGCTGATGATGCTGTGGACTACAGTTCCAGCCTTTAGTGGTTTCTGGTGGCTCTTGATCTTCTGTATCTGCTTGCTGAAGCTCCTTTAGTTTTTTTACCATTACTGGTATTCGAAGCTTTTCTAGCAGAAACAGATTTCCTGCTAAAAGAAAAAGAGCTACTGCCAGAACTTCTTTTCCTGGTAAGGAATTTTCCCATGGTTCACAGTCACATCGAAAACGAGCCTGAACATAGAGAGATTCCTGTGAGCAGCTAGTACCACAGCCCACAGGCTCCAGATTTTGAATTTCTGTAAGAATCTGCTTCAGTATTTGAGGTGTTTCCTGTGGTTTATTTTCATCTAGCAAGGAAATTGGAGCCACTTGGGTAAAGCCTCGGAAATCCAGCATAGAAATAACTCGTTCTGCCAAAGACAGCTTGGTGGGGTTGCTCGTTACAAGCTGATATTGCTGCCACAAATGCTGCTGAATACCCATATTTTGGTCTGGTTGACTTTCTAAAAACTGCTGAAAATTAGTGCTGGCATCAGGGGACGCTTTTGAGAAGGAAACACTCTCCATATCACACCGTCTTTCTCGCTGGTAGACAGTTGAAATACCAAGCTGGGCGTCTCGGACAATTTCCAGAGCAGGGTTTTTCTGAACCTCGTCATAAAGGTTGGCGGTAAGCTCCATGTGATTCATCATGAGAAAATTCACTGATTGAAGCATCTGGGGAGAAAGATGCATTTGCTGAGTTAACTGCTGATTTTGAGAAAACTCCATGCTGAATCCCGCCATATAACCTCCGCAAATGTTATAGTAGCACAAAAAATCCCTTTTCGGTATACTCGAGCTATGAAAAACTTTTCCCCATTCGGTCTTTTTGTTCCAGAAATTTTGTTGCCTAAAAAAGATATTGCCCTCAAGCAGTGGGCAGTAGTGGCTTGTGATCAGTACACCCAAGATAGGGATTACTGGAAGCGGGCGGAGCTAGAGGCAGCTGGGCCTTCTACCCTGCATTTGATTTTGCCAGAAGTTTATTTGAATGATCAGGATAAAACTCAACGGATAGAAGCCATTCGCTGTGCTATGAAACAATATCTTGCTGAAGGTATTTTTCGTGAAAGCCACCAGGGCTTTATTTACTTGGAGCGAACTACTGAATACGGTCGAGTACGAAAGGGCTTGATGGTGGCAGTTGATTTGGAAAGCTATGAGTGGAAGCCCTTTTCCAAGGCCTTGATTCGTGCCACGGAAGCTACCATTCCAGATCGTATTCCTCCTCGAATGGAAATTCGTCGTGGTGCTACCTTAGAATTGCCCCATATCATGCTGTTGGCAAACGACAAGGCTGGTGTACTGGTGGAAGCCTGTGGCGAAGCTGTAAAGTCAGCAGCTATTGAGCCACTGTACCAAGGGGATCTGATGATGAATGCAGGCTCCATTGTAGGCTATCCTGTAACAGGTGCTGTTCTTGAAGGCTGTTATCAGGCTCTTGAACAGTTGGCAAAGGAAAATACCAGTGCTGCAGGAGATACCTTCCTTTTTGCCGTTGGAGATGGAAACCACAGTCTTGCCACTGCTAAGGCCGTGTGGGATGAGTTTAAAGAAAAGGAAGTTGCTGCAGGAAAAAGCCTTGCAGATTTGGAAGCTTGTCCTTTGCGATATGCCTTGGTGGAAATTGTAAACATCTACGATAAAGGCTTGACCTTTGAACCAATTCATCGGGTTTTGTTCGGTGTAGAAGCTCCTTCTGTTATGGACTTTTGCCAAGATAAGCTAGGTGGCGTAATTGAAGCGGTAGCTTCTGAAAATGAACTTGCTTCCTTAGTGGAAAATTCCACCAATAGCTTTGGCTTTGTCTTTGTGGATACAGCGGGAAAGCAGCAATTCTATTGTCTTAAAACTGAAATTCAGGAATTGGCCGTCAGTCGCTTGCAGCCAGTGCTGGATGAATTCCTTGCAGGAAAGACTGGTACGGAAATTGACTATATTCACGGTACTGATGAGGTATTCCGCTTGGGTTCCCAAGAAGGAGCCTTGTCGATTTTGCTGCCTCCCGTAGCCAAGGATAGCTTTTTTGCCACCATCGGTAGTGGTGGGCCTTTGCCACGAAAAAGCTTTTCCATGGGTGAAGCCAGCGAAAAAAGGTTTTATCTAGAAGCCAGAACAATTTAAAGGCTTCTCTAAGCCAGAAAATATTACTGAAAGAGATTGAATTTCCAGCCCAGAGTCACTCCCACAAACCAGTGGGAGGCTCCACCTTTGGTGCCAGGAGAAGGGTAGTAGTTTTTTTTGCTTGTGCTTTTGGTATAGGTTTGACCTGTCACTACAGGCAGGTAATCATAGTGGAGCTTGATGGTAAGCCAGTGCTTTGGTAAAACTTGATAACCCATGGCTCCTGCTACTCCAAATCCTACTGTCCCCTTCATATCATAATCTAAATATTGTGTATCTGTTAGGATGTGGTTATCGTATCCAAAGGCAGCAATAATGGGGTTGACAGAACCTTCCAGATTGAAATAAAGCCGTGGATTAAGATTGTAGGTGACTCGAAAAATACAATCGATTTGGAAAACCTCATGTTCATAGGTTATAACCTTACCACTGAAGTATTTCTTTTCTATATCTTCGGTCCAAGGAATTGCATTGTTTTCTACATATTGATAGTAGCCGTCGTGAGCTTCCAGAGCGGTTCTCTGCCAACTGAATCCTACCAAAGGAGTCAGCTGAATCCTCTTGTTCAAAAGAGAAAAATTCCAACCTACATGGCCTCCTGCTACAAAATGGCTGGTAAGGTCACTGGTGTGGGTGGAAAAATGGGTTTGGTGTCCTTTGCTACTATCCCAATCGTAATCATCCATTTTGCCTGCTTTCATGGGGAATCCAATTTCCCCATGGATTTGAGTTTGAAAGGCCTTGTAGTTAAAGCCTAGATCTAATTCAGCAAAAATCAAGGAATGGATATCCCATTGCAGATAGCTTAATTGCCTTGTTCCAGAAGGGGCGTAGTTTACAGGCTTTCCAGTGGAAGTTATAGTAAAAACATATTCACCAATACTTCCACCCTTGTAGCCTAGGCCTGGTTCAATGGAAACTTGAAGCTTGGGAGGTGTTCGAAAATCTTGGGCAGATACTGTAACAATAAGAAAACAACTCAATAGCAGGCATATTATTCTAGGAGTTAATCGAGAGGCAACTACTAACTTACCTGGCATTTTAGATTTCTCCTATTTTATCCCATGCCAGCTACAGTGCTTGCTGGATTAAAGGGTCTTGGCCATGAATTTTTGCCAGCTGTTTACGAACTGCATCTAAATCACGAGGGTAGGGTGCAGTAAAGCTTATTGCTTCCTGACTTTCTGGATGGGTTAGTGTCAACTGGTATGCATGAAGTCCCAATCGATTCAGCAAGGGCCGCTCCTCAAAGGGGTCTCCCCGCCAGGAACGCTTGATTTCAGATAATCTCACGGGCTTTTGATTGCCACCATAGAGAGGGTCACACACAATGCTTAAGCCATTTTCCCACAAATGGGCACGAATCTGATGGGTGCGGCCTGTGATGGGGCGGGCTTCTATCCAGGTATAGGGAGGACAAATTGCAAGGACGGTAAAATCGGTAACGGAAGGCTTTCCCTGTCGCTTGTGAACAATGGTGCGGTGAAAGGCATCCCCATCAGGCAAAAGGCGGGCTTCTTCGTGGTGGGTTTTCCAAGCAGGACGGCCATTTACCAGTGCGTGGTAAATCTTTTCTACCTGACGATTCTGAAACTGAAGGGAAACGGCACGATGAGCTTCTTGGGTACGGGCATAAACCACCACACCAGAGGTATCTTTATCAATGCGGTGGAGGGCAAAAAGTCGGCCAAATTCTTTTTCTAGCTCCAAGTCTAGTCGGGGAGCTGTGGCATCGTAGCGATCTTGAGCCACCAAAAGCCCAGAACGTTTGCTTACTGCCACGAGGGCATCATCACAATATAGTATGTCATAGGGAGTATTTTTCTTCACAAGATCAGTATAGCTGAATGAAAAGGAATTGGGAAGGGCTTTGTTCTTTCCCATCTGGTGAAGCTATTTGTCATTTGAAGCAAGCTATTAAAAAAAGCTGCTGTTTGTAAACCTTTTTAAGAAAAAGTTTATTTTTGTAAACTTACTTGCAAGTCCCTGCTGAAAATGACATAATACTGCAAGGTCGTCCTTGTGGTGGCCATGGGAGGAACAATGATTGCCCAACGCGTGGAAAATCTCAAGCCCTATCAACCAGGAGAGCAGCCCAAGGACAGGGACTACATCAAGCTAAATGCTAACGAAAATCCCTATCCACCAGCCCCTGCCGTTGTGGAAGCAATTTGCCGTCATGCTCAAGAGGCTCCTCAGACCTTGGCCTTGTATGCAGACCCAGACTCCAATCAGCTCCGAGCTGCCATTGCCAGTCATTTGAATCAAACTGGCGGTGTTTTGGCTAACTGTCAAACCTTAAGCCAGAGTATTTCTGCTGACATGGTATTTTGTGGCAATGGCTCCGACGAGGTTCTGTCCTTTGTGTTCTATGCCTTTTTTGACAGCAACCGCCCCTTGATTCAGCCAGAGCACACCTATAGCTTTTATCCTGTGTATGCTGGCTACTACAATATTCCCCTAAAAAAGATTCCCTTGCATCAGGATTTTTCCTTGGATACAGAGGCCATGATTCAAGCTGCTGTGGAAAATGATACCAGTCTCATTCTGGCGAATCCAAACGCACCGTCGAGCCTTGCATTAAGTTTACAGCAGTTACGGGATTTGTTGTTACGACTTCCCAAAAATCGTGTTCACGTGGTGGACGAAGCCTATGCTGACTTTGGCTCAGAAAGTGCCCTCAGCTTAATTGCTGAATTTCCCAATCTGGTGGTGGTGCGAACCTTTTCCAAAAGCCTGTCCTTGGCGGGAATGCGTCTTGGTTATGCCGTTGCCAGCCCTGAGCTGATTAAAGTGCTTCATCGGGTAAAGGATTCCTTTAACCACTTCCCCGTGGATGTGTTGGCCCAAAAGGCTGGAGTGGCTGCCTGCCAAAGTACCACTTATTACGTGGATTGCACCAAAAAGATTGTAGAGCAGCGGGAGGATTTTATTGCCTTTTTGCGGAATCTGGGGTGGCTGGTGCTGGATTCTTCCACCAACTTTATTTTTACTACAAAGCCCGGAGTCAGTGGCCGTCATGTATATCAAGTGCTCAAGGAAGCTGGTATTTTAGTGCGTCGCTTTGACACCCCCGGAATAGAAGAATATCTACGAATTACGGTAGGTACCGCCCAACAAATGGCCCAACTGAAGGCCGCTTTTCCAAAGGAATAGGAGGATAAAATGAGATTTTTAGTGCTTTCTGATATGCATGATGATGATGTGTTCATTCACCAGCTGAAGGATGAGTTCCAAAAGGCTGATGGAGTGCTTTTTGGTGGGGACTTTGCCAAGTATAGTTTTCCTGAAACATCAGAGCCTGCCATGAAACGGTTGATTGATAGCCACGATGCTGTTTATGCTGTGTTGGGGAACTGTGATGAACCAGCTTTTTTACAGCGACTGGAAGAAGAAGATATTTCTGTGCAGGGAAGCATGGTATTCCGAGATGGCTTGGTATTTGCTGGTAGTGGCGGTGGCTCCAAGTTCACTGGTACCACTCCCAATGAGCGTTCCGATGAGGAATTAGTTTCTGACTTTCAGATTCTTCGTGATCAGCCTGCCACCAACGGAGCTCCTTCTTGGGATAACATGATCATGATCATGCATAATCCTCCCAAAGACACTGAATGTGATAAAATCACTTCTGGTGTCCATGTAGGTTCTGCTGCTCTTCGTCAAATTATAGAGGAAACAAAACCTCTGGCTGTAATTACAGGCCATATCCATGAATCTGCTGGTACCGATAAAATCGGCAACACCGTAATTATGAATCCAGGCTCCTTGGCAGAAGGCTGCTACGGAATTTTGGAGGTAGAAAAGAAGGGGAGCCAGTGGCAGGTAACAAAGGCCCAGCTAGAAAAGCTGGAAGCCTAAGATCATTGTAAGGTTATCGTGAGGTAACGAATCGAAATCCCATGTAATTGTAAGCCTCGTTGGGGTCGTAGGCGTAGCGGTCTCCACAGTACAAAAATCCTGTGTAGGGACTCCAGCTACCGCCACGACTTACCCGCTGGGCACCGAGCTCTGGGCCAGTGCTAAAGGTTCCAGGGCTTTGTTCCTGATAAGAGGCATACCAATCCCAGCAATATTCTAGCACATTGCCACTCATATCAAAAATTCCCAATGCATTACCGTTACCAGATCCAGGAATAGGGTTTGAACTAAAGGCGGTAACAAAGGAACCTGATTGACTTGCTGTGGTAGAAGCTCCTGCTGTACCTACAGCCTTTGTGCCGTTGGTATTACCATCAAACCAAGCAATGAGAGTGTCTGCTATTTCTGGATCACTTTCACCTCTTCCATTAACTGCACCACTGGCCAAGTCTCCCCGTTGGTAGCCACTGGAGGTTCTTCGGGCAGCATATTCCCATTCAGCCTCCGTAGGCAAACGATAACCATTGGACTTCCAGTTACATTGAGCCAAGTCACAGATGGCAGTGTTACTGGAATCTCGTAAAACCTGTCCGTTGTAGGTGTAGCAGGGTTCCCGACCATTTTTTTCACTATAAGCATTACACCAGATAATGGCATCGTACCAGCTAATATTTGTTACTGGCTGATATTTTCCTGCTTCTGTGGGCTCCTTTCCTCGCCGACCGCTGGAGCCTTGCTGTCCTGGATTGTTAAAAACATAGCCATTGGCCTCGGCCCACAACCGTACCTCGTACCACAGGCGATAAGAAGTTTCGTAGCGATTTATTTCAAAGGGGGTAATCCAACGACGAGCAGTGTAGGATTGGGTATCCTCTCCAATTAGGTATACGTCATAGACAATGCCCTTGGCGGTATCTGGACCTACCAATATCATGGAAATATCTTCTGGAGACTGGGGCTTTGTAGTCTGTAGATTGGAGGATTCCCAAATAGGTGGAAGGCTC
>JAXJGY010000004.1:0-42056 GCA_036300185.1 Treponema sp.
ATGGCCTTTATCGTTTGTGACGAAAATTTTCTAGTTTTTAAGGTAAATAAGGCTGCAGAACGAATGTTATCCTTTGTTCAGCGGATTTCTGAAATGCGTAGTCAGGAGGTTTCCGTTTGGGATTTGATTGGCGAAAAAGAAATTGCTGAGTTTATTAAAACCACCTATGAAAAGGGCCAGTCCAATGTATGTCGAGAATTTACCGTAGCTACAGCTGGCGGTAGCATTAAATTTCTTGTTGTGACTGTCATGCCCTTGGTGCGAAAGATAAAGGTGGAGGGAAATATTATTTCCGTAGACGATGTAACAGAAAGTCGTCGCCAAGAAGTTTTGATTCGTCGCATGGAAAAACTGGAAGATTTAACCACCTTAGCTGCCAATGTTGCCCATGAAATTAAAAATCCTTTGGCGGGATTAAGTATTCATATTCAACTTTTGCAAAAATCCATTGCAAAGGCCCGAAGTCAAGAAGGGGTTTTGCCAGCGGAAAAGTTTGTGGAAAATTATATTTCTGTGGTGAACGAAGAAATAGATCGGCTCAACGGCATTGTCAACGATTTTCTCTTTGCGGTTCGTCCCATTAAGGCTGAATATCAGCTGCTTAATCCCAATGAACTTTTAGAACAATACATGGATTTTTGCCGTCCAGAAATGGAAAGCAAGGGTATTCAGCTTCAGATGGATTTAATGGAAGGACCTCCCAAGCTGATGCTGGATGACAAGCTATTCCGTCAAGTGGTACTGAATCTTGTCCAAAATGCCATTGCAGCCCTGTGTCCTGCTGAAAACACTGTTTTTGGTGGAGATGAATCTGGGGAAGGAAAAAAGGATTCCAAGCTTTTGTGGGTGAACACTCAAGTAAAATCTGATTTTTTTATTTTGAGTCTTGCAGATAATGGCTGCGGTATGAGTGAGGAAACTGCAGCTCGTATTTTTGAGCCTTATTTTACCACAAAAACCACTGGAACAGGACTAGGCTTAACCATGGTATATAAAATTGTCAAGGAATTTTCCGGTGACATTCAAGTTAAATCTCTGGCGGGGGAGGGAACTGTTTTTACCATAAGTTTGCCCATTCCTCAGTTGGAGCAACGACTTTTGGAGTATAAGTCATGAATTTTACCATTTTGATTATTGATGATGAAAAAAATATTCGGGAAGGCCTTTCTGCTGCCTTGGAGTTAGACGGTTATTCTGTGAAACTTGCCGCCAATGGTGCTGAAGGTCTTGCTCTTATAGAAAAAGGTGATATTGATTTAGTAATTACCGATTTACGGATGCCTGGCATTTCTGGAGAAGAAGTGCTGGCCAAGGTTCGAGGAGAAAGTCCAGGGATTCCTGTTATTGTATTAACAGGCCACGGAAGTATAGATACAGCGGTGGATGCCATGCGAAATGGTGCCTATGATTTTTTAACCAAGCCCCTGAGTCTTGACAGGCTTTCCTTGATTGTAAAGCGAGCCCTGGCTGGTCGTGAGCTGGAAATCCGTCACTCTTCCCTGCAGCAGGAGCTTGATGCTAAAACCTCCTTTGAATCAATCATTGGAAAAAGTACCGAGATGCAGCGGATTTTTCAGATGGTACGAAAGGCTGCTAGTACAAAGGCTGCTGTGTTGATTACTGGGGAAAGCGGTACGGGAAAGGAGCTCATTGCCAATGCCCTCCACAATCTTTCTCTTAGAAAGGATAAACCTTTTATCAAGGTTCATTGTGCTGCCTTGTCGGAAACCCTGCTGGAAAGCGAGCTTTTTGGTCACGAAAAAGGTGCCTTTACTGGAGCTGTAGCTCAGAAGAGGGGACGATTTGAGCTAGCCAACACTGGTACCATCTTCTTGGATGAAATTGGAGAGATCAACCAAAACGTACAGATAAAGATTCTTCGGGTGCTGCAGGATAAACGATTTGAACGAGTTGGTGGAGAGGAGACACTGGAGGTTGATGTACGGGTTATAGCCGCCACTAACAGAAACCTAGAAGAAGAAATTGCCCAGGGCAGGTTCCGAGAAGACTTGTTCTATCGCCTCAACGTAGTGCATATTCAGGTACCACCACTACGAGACCGCAAGGATGATATTCCCCTTATGCTTAATGCCTTTTTAGATGAGTTTAATCGGGAAAACAACAAGTCCATCACGGGCTTTGATGCTCGCTCACGTTCTGCCCTGTATAAGTATGACTGGCCAGGAAATATCCGTCAGCTTCGTAATTGTGTGGAAAGTGCAGTGGTTATGTGCTCTGGAAATGAAATCACCTTGGAGGATTTACCCCCTACCGTTCGTGGGGCAGCAGAATCAAATGTGATTCAAGTTCCCGTGGGAATTACCATGGCAGAGGCTGAAAAAATTATCATTCAGCAAAATTTGGCTTCTAATCAAGGAAATAAAACAAAAACAGCTGATATTTTGGGCATTGGTCGCAAAACCCTCCACCGTAAACTAGAAGAATACGGCGAGGGGTAATGCAAGCCTTCTATCCAACAACCTTAGTTGTGCTTACATACTTTCTATCCAACGCGGGATAAAGAGTTTTTCATCACTGAGGCGGGTAAAGGCATCGTGACCAGGGAATACAGGCATATCTCCCTCTAGCTTCATTACTTCCTTCAGGCTAGCCTTCATAACGCTGTGGGAGGAAAACTTAAAGTCGCTTCGTCCAATGGAGCGATAAAAGATAAAGTCTCCACTAAACATAACCTTTTTTTCAGGTTCATCTTGGTGCCACAAGATAATGACACTGTTTCCTGGAGTATGACCAGGATAACAGATAAATTCTGTTACCAAATCTTCCCACTGGAAAAGATTTCTTCTGCCAAGATTGCTAGTGGTGGACTGGAAATCCTGAATAGGAGCTCCTTCTGGGGCTCCCACCATAATGTCCACAGAACAGGTGGGTTGTCCTTGCATAAATCTATCTTGGGTTGCTAGAAAAACATCCTCGTAGGGACAGACAATGGGAGTTTGTGGCCAAGCTTTTTTCAACTCAGCATTGCTCCACACATGATCAAAATGGCCGTGGGTGTTAAGAATTGCCAAGGGATCCTGTACCTGAGATTTAACCCAATCTGCAGCTTCCATTCCAGCATCAACTACCAAGGATGAACCTGTTTTCTTGTTGATAACGATATAACAATTTGTTTGCAAATCTCCACAGGGCCGATACAAGACCTTGTAAAAATCTGTTTCAAAAATACTCTTACTCATTATTTTCTCCAAAAATTATACAGATGACCGAGCCAAACGGAAGCCAATATTTCCGTAGACTGTTTCTGGGGAATCACAGTTACGATAAGTGACTGTACAGCTTCGGGCATAGTTTAACCAGCTTCCACCACGACGTACACGGTTTGTTCCACTGTTAGGTCCCATGGGATTTACCTGTTCTTGGGGCGGAATACGGCTAAACCAGTCCCAACACCATTCATACACGTTACCACTCATATCGTTCACACCAGAAGTGGTGGATTTTTTTAATCCTACCTGATGAAGATTGCTATCGCTATTGTCCTTAAACCAAGCTACCTCATCAACGGAACTACTTCCTGCATAGGGGAACTTCCAAGAAATGGAATCGGGATCTCCTCCACGAGCTGTAAATTCCCATTCAGCTTCTGTAGGAAGTCTAAATCCATCTGCATCAGTATCCCATGTTACAGAATTCCATAAAACATTGTTTGTAGTGGGAATTTCTCCCCAGGTGTCTGGATCTGTGGTACCACTAATTGTGTAGCAAGGTCGAAATCCCATGAGAGTGCTTAACTTGTTGCAAAAAACAATGGCTTCGTACCAGTTTACATTGTTTACAGGAAATAACTTTGTGTTTTCTTGGGAGGATGACAACCAGTTTGCATTACCCGGGTTATATCCCATTACTAATTCAAAAAGCTCCTGGGTTACAGGATTACGACACATTTGAAATGAGGTGAGACTCACTGCTCTTCCTTCAATAAAAACACCCTCATTGTCGAGACTACTGATTCTAGCAACCTTACTGGCTGGAATAATGGTAATCTCATCTATCTGCTCCATTGTAATTGTGGCCATTAAAATATCCCCCTTACAGTGTATAAAACCTTTATGAAAATATATAGTACCATGCTTTTTGTATTTTGTCAGTTACTAAGATGATTTTAGAGAAAATTTATTAAAAATGGACATTTTTCTTTTAATAATACTATGAAAAATGGTAATAATTGGTTATAATAGTTTGGTGAATCAGTTACTAAAAATTTAGGTATCAGTTATAGTTGGCTAGATTTTGCAGGTGGTTCATGGTGGAGAGGAAAAATATGAAAAAATCAACAAGAATCAAGATTGCCTTTGTAGTATTTATGGTTGCATCCTTTACATTTATTGTCATGCATGCCAGTAGTGAATTTCATAAAGCAGCTAATGAAGAGCTGAAGAGTATTGGTGAATTAAAGAAGTTGGAGTTCAAGGCAGGTTTTGATTCTGAGGTTGCTATGGCCTTACAGCTTGCCAAGTCTCCTGTAGTAATAAAGCATTTTGAAGATCCTTCAAATGAAGAGCTTAAAGCCTTGGCCTGGGAGGAATTCTCCACCTTTAAAGAGTCCTTTTTAGGAAAAAATATTTTCTGGGTTTCAGTAATAGAGAAGGATTTTTACTCTGACATGGAGTTTTCTTATCATGTAGATCCAAATAATCCAGATGATTACTGGTACAATCTTACCATCTTTGAAACTGCTACTTATAACTTTAACGTAAACTATAATGCTATATTAGATAAAACCATGCTGTGGTTAAATGTGCCTGTTCGTAACGAGCGTAAGGCTGTAGTTGGTATGGTTGGTACAGGAATTCCATTCAGTGATTTTATCGATGTTATGTATAGTACCTTAGATGAAAAGACTGAGTTATATTTTTTCAATGATTTGTTGGAGCTAACAGGAAGTAATGGGGAAGAAAATCTTGCAGATAAAATTCCTATTACTGAGGTGTTGCCAGAGCTGGTAGGTAACGAGCTATATGTTAAAGAAACGAGCTTTGTAAATACCCGCTATGGTGCCTATATGCTTTTGCCTTTTCAGGAAGTTGGCTGGGTAGCGGTTTTACGGATTCCTTTTACTTGGGGTGAATTTGCCCGTGGTTCTCTTAAAGGTATCATTGTTTTCTTTTTAGTAAACCTGTTGATTTGGCTTTATGCCTGTATTAAGGCCCTGATTCTTCCCTTGCGAGAATTGGAGAGTGCTGTAAAAGAGTTAAATGCAGGAGAGGCCAATCTACAGAAGCGTCTTCGTGCTGGTAGAGGTGCAGTTCTGGATTTGTTTGGTAACTCCATTTCTGGATTTAATCAGTTTATTGAGAATTTGCAGGGTGCAATTACAAATGTAAAGAAGTCTAATATGAGTTTAGTAGAGTCTGGTGGACGTACTGCTGACTGTATTATGGATGTGGTTTCCTCCGTTGATGATACTTATAACTACATGGAGATTGTAGATACTAACATTGGCGAGCAAATGACTAATGTTAATGGGACTGTTCGCTCCATAAATAATATTATTAGAGAAATTTCTGAGCTGAATAAGATGGTCTCTATCCAGAGTGAGGGTGGTAAGCAGGCTGCTATTGTAGTTGAGGAATTATTGAGAAATATTCAGGACGTATACAGTGCTGTGAACCAGCTGGTGGCATCCTTTGGACAGCTGGAGGAAAGTGCTGAACATGGTGCAAGTGTTCAGAAAAATGTTACCCTGCGTATCAGTGAGATTTTTGCTGAATCACAAATGCTGCAGGAAGCAAACCGAGTGATTTCTTCCATTGCAAGTCAAACCAATTTGCTGGCTATGAATGCTGCTATCGAAGCAGCTCACGCTGGAGAGGCTGGACAGGGCTTTAGTGTTGTTGCTGATGAAATTAGAAAACTCAGTGAAAATGCTTCCAAGCAATCTCGTACCATCGGTATTCAGTTGACAACAATTTTGGATTCTATGGCAGGAATTACAGAGCTTTCAGAGGATTTGAGATCAGCATTTGATATTGTGTCAGATGGAATCAAAAATACAAATATCATGGTTCAAGAAATCTCTACAGCTATGGAAGAGCAGTCTGCTGGTTCAAATCAAATGCGATCTGTTGTAGAGGCTGTAATGGAAGCCACCATGAAAACAAAGACTACTTCTGATGCAATGGCTTCAGAAAATGCAACCATTCAGCGTGAAATAGAGGCTTTGGAAGAATCTGCTATATCTATGAAAGGTAATATGGACATGATGAAGGAAAATACCATTAGGGTACGTGCCATTAGTACAGCCTTATCTTCCTTGTCCAATGAAACACGCCGCTCTATTATGAATATTAGTAACGAGCTTGAGAAATTTAGAGTATAATTAGTTGGTTCTGGGGAAAATAATTGGTACTTTAGGACCATTTTTCTTGACTTTTATATGTGCTTTGCTTATATTTAAGATCAAGGTTGATGTCCTTCCCTGATATATATCGGGGGTGCACCGGTTTCGACGGGTGTGAACGTGGACTTGAGCTGCAGGTGAGGTTGCCTGTCCTCTGAACAGACAAAAACTATAACTGCCGAAGATAATCGTCAGTTTGCTCTCGCTGCGTAAGCACGAGAACACGGAAACTGGACTGTGCCGCTCTGAACGGGCCAAGTTTCCGTCGCTAATCAGGGCTTGCTGTGGATGGTGTCCGATACGTCCACGGGACTTTTATCGGAATACGGAACCGACGCTTGCGATGCTGCTACCGGATCCCGACAACTACCTCGCATCGCTAAACCTGTAGAGGCTCCTGTCTCGCACATTCGGACGGGGGTTCAATTCCCCCCACCTCCAAACAAAAAAACACCGTTTAGGTGTTTTTTTGTTTTAAAGGATACACAGATAAAAAGGGTAGGTATCTTGGCTTTATCTCCAGTGGGGATTTACAACCAAGATACAGTGCCACGAATTATTTTGACCTTTCCACTTCCTGAACAATCATTTGGGCTGTTTCCATGCCGTTGAACAGGTTCCGTTCCAAACGGTAAACCACATCGATGGTGTCTCCTAAAGCAAAATCCCTGCCTAACCGTTCAGCTTCATTCCAGAACAAGGCTGGCCACTTGTGTTTGCCTCCTGCAAGAACAAGCTTTAGGTGCTTCTTTTCTCCCTTGCCAATAATGTCTGCACCTACAATTTTTAGGCGGCGGCTGAAAAATAGAAGCTGGGGATTTCCCTCACCGTAGGGCTCGAACAAGTCAATGGTTTTAAGGAGGTTGGGGGTGAGATAGTCGTGGGGAATCTCTGCATCAGTTTGGAGTGTAGAATCTTGATTATCTTCCAGCTCTATTACAGCAGTATATTCTAGGAAATGCTGTAAAAGGGCATCCAGATTTTCTTTTTTCAGGCTGAAGCCAGCAGCATAGTTGTGGCCACCGTGATTAAGGAAAAGCTCTCCGCAGCTATCCAGCATGGGTGTTACGTCAAAGCCTCTGGTGGAACGCACGGAACCCACTGCAGTTCCATCCTCCAGAATAGTAATGGCGATACAGGGGACTTCAAATACCTTTACCAGCTGGGCTGCCAAAATACCAGAAATTCCCCGATGGATACGAGGTTCCACCACCACCACCAGCTTTTTATTGTATTTTTCAAAGTTTTCGTAGGCCTGTTTTTCCACATAGCCCCAAGCATCTGTTCCCAGCTGGCGTCGATCCTTGTTCAGCTGAATGATTTGCTCTGCAATGGAATCCCGCTGCTGGCTTGTTTCAGACAAAAAGAGCTCCACCGCCAATTCTGAGCGGCCAAGACGACCAGCTGCGTTCAGCACTGGAACCACGTTCCAGGAAATATCTGTGCTGGTGATTCGTTTACCCAGCATGTTGAGTCGTGCTAGGAGTTCTTTTAAGCCAGGAATAACCTCGCCGCCGTTTAAGGCAGCCAGTCCCTGCCGCACTAAGATTCTGTTTTCGTTGTGGAGGGGCATGATGTCGGCAAGGGCTGCCAGCATCACCAGCTGCAAGTCAGCCTGAGTCTTTTTTTGCATATCCTGACTGGCCGTTTTTTTCTGGATGTAGGTAATGAAGATATTGAAAAATCCGTCCATCTCGGACTGTTTTCCCTCGCGGTATCGAAGAATTTTAGAGATTTCTTTTATGCGAAGGAGACTGGCGGTACGAACAGAAGGGATTTCCGTTGCGATTTCTGGCCGTAAGTCCATCATGTTGAACTCAATTCCATTACCAAAGATTTTTGCTAGCTGTTTTTTTTGCAAATCAGCATCCCACACGAGAATTTGCTGACCACGAAGGAACTGCATGAGGCGGGTATCTTCAATACGAACCATGCCAGGAGTGATGATTTCCGAAAGTCGTGCCCGTTCTGTCATGTTTACTATCTTGATGCAGTCGATGGTGTAAGCCTCGTTTACTGGTCGCACATCTAAAAGACAAAGCTCCTGCTTATAAAGCTCGTTTTGAGCAAATCGTAGGGCTGATGCCAGCTTGAAGGCCACCGCACAGCCAGAAATGAAGGGAAAGGGATATTCATCTTCTGGCAGCTTGGGATCAATGATGATGGTGGCGTTGGGAAGATTTTCTGGGGGATTGTGGTGGTCTGTAATAATTACATCGATACCTAGCTCCACAGCTCTGTCTATTTCCACATTATTGGAAATTCCACAGTCCACGGTGATAATCAGGGAACCATAGTTGGCAGCAAATTCTTCCACCGCCTTGAGGGAAAGGCCGTAGGTGTCCTCTCCACTGGGAATACGCCAGCTAACTTCAATGCCCATGTCCTTGAGACAGCGGTACAGGACGGTGGTACTGGTAATGCCGTCTACATCTCGGTCTCCAAAAATCAGCACTCGCTCTCCCTCTTCTCGGGCAGCAAGGATTCTATCTACTGCATCTTCCATTCCTGAAAGAAGAAAGGGACTGTGGAGATACCGTAAATCATCCTCCAAGAAATACTGGATGTCGGGCCCTGTGGTGACGTTCCTGCGAGCAAAGATAGAAGCAGTTAGGGCATCACAGGAAAATCTTGTGCAGATTTCCCTCACCATTTCTGGAGCAATTTCTTTTTTTGTGCAAATCATTTTAATGAATTTCCTTATAAATTAATGGTTGGCTGGCAATAGGGCTGGCCGAATAGGTGATTGCCTGGTGAATCAAGGCAAGGGCTGGCTCTAAGGACTCTTGGTCTTTACCAAATACTTCCATAATCAGGTCTCCAGCAGCCACCTTTTCTCCCTGAACCTTGTGGAGAATCATGCCAGCATCGGGACAAACTGCATCTTCTGTTCTGTTGCGACCAACTCCCAGATGAACTCCTGCCAAGCCCAGCTTAAAGGCATGAAGGTTTAGGAAGCCATCTTGGGTGGCACAAACTTGAGCGGAGAAGGGGCTACGTCGTTTCCCCACCTGCTCCATAAGCTTTTCTGGGTTGCCACCTTGATCCTGTACATTTTGCAGGAATACCTTAAGGGCTTGGCCAGAGGCAACAACTGCCTTACAGGCTGCCAGGGCTTCTTCTTTGGTGGCAGGATTGGTAACGGCAGGATTTAACTCTTGTGCCAGCATGAGCATTTCCACAGCCAAGGCATAGGTCAAGTCCATAACATCGGCAGGACCAGTACCTTGGAGACATTCGATGGTTTCTTCAATTTCCAAGAAATTGCCAATCTTCTTACCCAAGGGGGACTCCATGTTGGTAATAAGGGCTGTGGCCTTCTTACCCATGGCCTTTGCAGTGCCCACAAGGCTTTCTGCCAGAGCTTGGGCATCTTCCTTTGTTTTCATGAAGGCCCCAGAGCCATATTTTACGTCGAACACGAGGCCATCGGAGCCCTCTGCCACCTTCTTGGAAAGGATGCTAGCGGTAATGAGGGGAATGGATTCCACGGTGGCAGTAACATCTCGCAGGGCATAAAGGAGGCGGTCAGCAGGAACCACATCCTTTGTCTGGCCAGTCATGGCAAAGCCTGTGCGGGCAATAAGCTTTTGGAATTCTTCTACCTGTAAGCCGACTCGGTAGCCTTCGATGGATTCAAGCTTGTCTAGGGTACCGCCAGTGTGGCCTAGGGCACGACCGCTCATCATGGGAACCTGCACTTGGAAACGGGAGTCCTGCTGTCCACAGGCTGCTACGATGGGGGCCAGGGGAAGGGAAAGCTTGTCTCCCACGCCACCAGTGGAGTGCTTGTCCACAAAGGGGCCTACAAGACCTGGAATTCCAGTATTGTGGTGGTTCATTACCTGGCCAGAATGAAGCATAATGTTGGTGAGGTTGGCTGTTTCTGGAAAGGTCATGCCGTTGAAGTACACGGCCATAAGCCAAGCGGAAATCTGATAGTCGGGAATGCTTCCTTCTACATAGCCCTTGATAAGGAACTCCAATTCTTGCTGGTTCAGCTCCTGTCCCTGTCTCTCCAAGGGATTTCCCCGCTTTTTCATGATGATATCAACAGCACGCAATGCCATAGCTTCCTCCCAAACAAGATGATTTTAATTCAGTATACTCCAAATTTGCATAACCGTAAAGAAGGGGTTTTTCTCTCCCTTTATTATTATAGGGTTGCAGTGAGAGAATTTGTCTTGTTTTTGAAAATAAAAGTGAAAAAATGTGGTAGAATGAGATATTGATTTTAAGGGAGGAGTTTTCATGGATGGTTTTTTGACAGAATTTAAAAATATTTCTGGAGGAGAAAATACTTTGTCCCATAGATTTCGTGAAGCTCTCAGACAAGGAGTCAATGTTTATCTGAAAATAGATTCTGAAATTACAGTTAAAAGAATTAGACAAATTTTACGAGGTGTTCTTTTGCAAAAAGAGAATGCAGGACTTGTGTACTGTTATTTAACGCATGAAAAAAAAATGTATTGTTGGAAAATGATTGATTTAAAATAAATAAGGCACCGACGAATCAGTGCCCTTCTGTTGCCCCAGGCTGGAAAACCAGAACTCGGACAATAAAAATATAACACATCCACAATGGGATGTCAAATAAAAGTGAAAAAATATGGTAGAATGGGGGAGTTGGTGTTTTGTGGTATAATGACGGCGATGCACCAGGGATTGGAAAATGCTGGGGCATTTTCAGCTGAAAATTGAAGGGGGAAAGTGGTGATGACTGAGGTACAAGCACAATTTATCAAATATATGCCAAATAATGGGATGCGAAACTACGTGCTAGACTTGTATGCAAAGACAATACAACTATCGCACCAGACAAAGCCCAATAATTGGAATGTTTGCTACAGAAAAGGTGAAAAAAGATTCCAATTGAATTGTGGAAATAAGTATGTCTTGGTCGCCTCTGCCAAATATATTTTGGCCATGTGTAATAGGGAAGATGTCTTGTCTTTGGGAGAAGATTTTGTCAACAAATTGTTGTCAAAAGTTGAATTTCAAAAAGAAGACTCTACTCTGGCAAAAGTTGGGCTTCTTACACCCAAAAATTTTCAAGAATTGGAGCAATTTCCAGCAGATGCACTCTGGCATAATACCTTTCAATTTAGAATTGCTTATGAAGATGTTTTGGAATTTCTACCAAATTTGGAAAAATCTATTTTAAATTTTGCAGAATGGACAACATTGGACAGACCACTGCTGCCAGCAAGCAAGGTAGCCCATTCCGAAGAATTTATTGATTATATCAATCAGGAGCTTGGACTACGTCAACGGCCTGCCTACTTGGATTCCCCTCTGCATCCTGTACAGCATTCCGTTCTTGGTGAGCCTTATACGTTACCAAAGGCTTCCCTTCCGCAGTGTCTGCTTCACCTTGGGCTGGCTGTTCACCCCAGTCTCTGCCGTGCTGTTCGAGTTCGGTCTAATCTAGTCTTAGCTTTGTTTGTGTAAGGAGGTTGTTATCATGCGTAGATTGTTTGTTTTGGTTGTCTTGATGTTGTTGCCCTTGGTTGGCGTTGCTGGATATGGCGTGCAAAAGTACAGCGAGGAGATGTTCGCTTCACGGATGTACCCTGGGAGATATTCCAGCTCTTCTACGCGACGGTATCCCCCAGAGTCCCTCGCTGATAGCTTAATATCCGACTCTGCTCCAGGGATTGATGTCAGTTGTGAGTGGGACTACTATGAGGGTTTTGATGGTGCTTATAGGGAACGTGGTTATAGAACCTTAGCGGTGTCTATCCTGGATAGGCGTGTAGCCTATGATAACCTGATGGATTTCTCTTCCAGGGGAGAAGAGTACGCCCAGCTTTTTCAGGTCGGTTTCTGGGAAAATAGCTATAAGAGACATTCCGAGGATGATTGTGGTTCTTATCCCTTCGACCATAAGGTCTGCCGGTGTTTGAACGGTCTTCTGGAGGGCTTCAGCTCCAAACTCCTGGATGGAGATATTCGAGTCTTGGATTTGTACAATCCCAATGATGGTTTACTAATTACCTTTCCTCAGTATCCGGGTATTGAGCCCCTTGATGTTACGGAGTTTTTCTCTGGTTGGATAATAGGTGGTACTGTTGCCAGCATGTCCAAGATAGGCTTTAGCGGGTTCTTCTTAAGGTGGTATTTTGATGGTGAGTCCTATTTTCCCGTGTACAATTTTCGCATCAGTGGAACTAATAATAACGCTGGTTCTAATTATGAGTATTTAGAAGTCTTTGTTCCTCCCAATTGGTCATCCGGTCAGCTTGAGGCATGGAGTCAGTCATTGGGTGATTTCTTCGTCTCCATGGGCCTGCCACGTGATGTTAATTATCGTTTAATTCCTGGCGGTGACCCCGTTGGAGTAGGTTTTAGTAGTGGCTCTAGCTGGGGGACTTACTATCGCAGGTAGCCTGTTCCTATCAGGGAGCCTCATCCTGGGGCTCCCTTTCTTTTTGCCTCGGCCGTAACCTTTTCACGTCATGCATTACAGGTTCATTGATTTGTTCGCAGGTATCGGCGGGCTCAGGCTTGGCTTCGAGAGGGCCTGCCCCCTCTAGTATTATAGCCTGAATTCAGATGAAAAATGACTGTTTTGAGGAAAAAATGTGATATAATCACTGTACTTAATCCAAGGAGGAATTTATGGTAAAGCACATCATTTTATGGACATTGAAGGAGATGCCGGAGGAGGAAAAGGAGCGGGTAAAGGCCGGCATAAAGGAGGGATTGGAGGGCTTGCAGGGAAAGATTCCTGGTTTGGTGGATATTAAAGTTCATGCTGGCGGACGACTGGAAACTTCCACTGCAGACTTGATGCTGGACTCCACCTTTGACTCTCCAGAAGCACTGGCAGGTTATGCCTGTCATCCCGCCCATGTGGAAGTGGCAGATACCAAGGTGCGCCCCTTTACCGCCAGCCGAGCCTGCTTGGATTTTGAGCTGTAGGTAAAGCTTTATTCCCTGTGTCATTCTATGGGACAGGGAATGGGGTAAAATAATGTGGTGGACTGGGGAAGAGGCTTAGAAGGGAGGAAGGAATGGAAAATAGTAAGGAGCAGTTTGAGAGATTTATTACTGATGATGAAACGAGAAAATATATTCTTGAATTATATAAAAAGGTGATTGAGGTTTCACATACTGTTGTACCCAATAATTGGAATGTGTGTAACAGAAAAGGTGAAAATCGATTTCAGTTAAATTGTGGTAATAAGTATGTATTGGCTGCAAGTCTCAAATATCTTCTTGTTATGTGTAATAGAGAAGAGGTTTTAAGTTTAAATGAAGGATTTGTAAATGAATTATTAACTAAAGGTATTTTTTATACAAATGATTTAAAATTGAAACAAGGTGATTTTCAATATCCTAGAAATTTTGTTGAATTAAAAGAATTTCCTAAAGAAGCTTTATGGCATAATACTTTTCAATTCAAAATTGAATATAAAGATATTTTAGCGTTACTACCTTCTCTTGAAAAATCTATTTTGAACTTTGCAGAATGGACTACACTCGACAAACCTTTATTACCAGCAAGTAAAACTGGACATTCAATAGATTTTATTGATTATTTGAATCAAGAACTCGGTGTACATCTTCCTCAACCTGAATATGCGGAAGAAAAAAAGCGTATTTCTACAGGAGACCCCACAATGGCACAAAAGAACACTTTGGTGGAAAAGAACACAGACTTGTTGAAATCGACAAAAAACCTCATCCTCACCGGCGCCCCTGGAACTGGTAAAACCTACCTTGCACGGCAGATTGCTCAGGCCATGGGCTGTTCACCACAGGAAATCGGTTTTGTGCAGTTCCATCCCAGCTACGACTACACCGACTTTGTGGAAGGCTTGCGGCCTGTACAAGATGAAAGTGGCAGCGGACAGATTGGATTTGAGCGGAAAGATGGTGTGTTTAAGGAATTTTGTGCTCGAGCTTTGAAGAATTTGCAGGATAGTAGAAAGAGTGAAAGTGAACTAAAATCTGAATTGTCATTAAAAGAAAAAATAGATGCTTTTTTATTAAAAGCAAAGGAAAATGGAGATAAGTTTTATACTTCAAAAGAAAATGTTTTTTTTATCAAGACATATAACGAAAAGAAAGTTGTCGTAATGTATAAAACAAAAGATGGAACAATTTCAGATACAGTTTCTATTAAATATTCTGATTTAGAAAAACTATTAAAAGAAAATCGTAAAATCGAAAGATCAGAAGTGAAACTTTTAACAGGTCGTGCTGTTGAAAGACAAGAAGATAGTTATTCTTCAGTATTAATTAATAATATGCTTGCTGAACCATCAGAGTGTATTGTAGTAAAAGAAAATAATATCGAATTAAAAAACTTCGTCTTCATCATCGATGAAATAAATCGAGGGGAAGTGTCAAAGATTTTTGGTGAGCTGTTTTATTCTGTGGATCCTGGCTACCGTGTTTCTGTTCAGGAGCTGGAAGCAGTGCGAGCTAATGAAAAACAGCTTGCCACAATCAAAACCCAGTATGCCAACCTAGAAACTGATGGAAACGATTTTGACCGAGCTTTGAACTCTGCTGATTACGGCCATTTTTTCATTCCAGAAAACGTGTTTATCATCGGCACCATGAACGATATTGACCGCAGCGTTGAGTCCATGGACTTTGCCTTTCGCCGTCGCTTTACCTGGGTGGAGGTGAAGGCCGAAGAGACTCAGGATATGCTGGATGAAAAACTAGATGAGAAGGGACAGACACGGGGACTTCCTGATGGCCTTGCCCAAGAGGCAAAGAAACGGATGAATCGATTGAACGAGGCTATCAGCAAAATTAGTGGGCTGAATGAAGCCTATCACATCGGTGCAAGCTATTTTTTGAAATTAAATGAGTATGACGGCGATTTTAACAAATTGTGGGACTACCACTTGAAAGGCTTATTGCATGAATATCTTCGTGGCTCAGGAAATGAAGCTTCTGGAATGGAGAGTCTTCAAAAGGCCTATTTTGGTGAGGGGGAAAGACTGGAACTAGTGCCTGCTAATTCTATTCAGGAGCAATAACCACTCTCTATGGCTCACATCACCCTTACCGACAATAGCATTGCAAATCCGCCTCCAATTCCCGCTATGTTGAAATCTGACACGTCTTCTGAGAAGGCTATCCATGTCTTTCAAGATTTGCAGCAGGTATCTGGGAAATCCCTTGGAGAGCTATGCACTGAGAGCGAGAACCTCCTTGTTTTTCCCCACTGTCTTAAAGATCACAATAACGGGCTCCAAGAGCTTTCAGTTTGTGAGCTGGTGGGAAGGCCCTGCTATGATCAAGAGAACTCCCTCCTTCATGTAAATGAGGTTAAAATCAAGACGGGAAACTTGATGGGCTTTATTGGATTTTCTGGAAAGGGGAGCTGGGGAACGCAGCTGGAGATTCGATCTCGCTTTACGGATAATTCCAAAGAAGATTTTTTTCTTCATTATCTTGTGGAGCAGGTTTTTAAGATTAACCTTTTTAACTTGGAGTATTCCTTTACCCAAGCACCTGGACTTGATTTCCTGTACCTGCTGTTTCCCTATTTCCTGAAAAAGGCGTTGGGGCAGGGAGTGTTCCGTTCCTACCAAACCTTTGAGAAAAATGACAGTGCTATCCGTGGAGCTGTCAACATTCCCCGTCACCTTCGGCAAAATCTTCCGTTCAAGGGTACCGTGGCCTACCGTAGTCGAGAATATTCCTACGATAATTCCATGACTCAGCTGATTCGTCACACCATTGAGTTTATCCGAAGGAAGGAAATGGGCCAAAGAATTTTATCTCTAGATGAGGAGACACGCCAAGGGATAAAGCAAATCGAAATGGCCACCAACGGAACCTATTCACTACAAAAACGACAGAAGGTGCAGCAGGAAAATATTCGGCCAGTGCACCATCCCTATTACACCCAGTACAGGAATTTGCAAAAACTTTGCCTGATGATTTTGAATCATTCTGCTATAAAATATGAAAAAAGTAGAAATTCCCTGTACGGTCTTCTTTTTGACGGAGCTTGGCTTTGGGAGGAATATTTAGCCACGATTTTGTGTGCACCTGAATTGGGGAAAAACTCATTCCAGCATCCACAAAACAAGGCAGGATGTGGTGGCCTAAGGCTTTTTGACAATTCTTGTTCTAATCTAGAGGAAACATCTTTTTCCAAGTGCTACCGACGGATTTACCCTGATTTTTACCGGCTGAATTCCCACGGTGCTGATGTTCACAGTCACTGTAGCGGAGAGCTGGAGGGTGGAGTGCAAGATGGCGTGGTGCTAGATGCCAAGTACAAGCATCTTGAAAAGAGCCTTGTTCGTGACGACCTGTACCAGATAATCTCCTACATGCACACCATGAAAATTTCTTGTGGAGGCTTTTTGTATCCCTACCAGTGTCCCGAAACGGCGGAGGAATTGCAACACCAGTACTACAAGCTTGCAGGTTATGGTGGAACAATCCATGTTTTTGGCATTCCCATTCCTCAGGCAGAAGCTTACAATCACTTTAAGGCCAAGATGAAGGCATTGGAAGCAGACTTGATGAAGCACTTGAATCACGACCTGTAAGGAGGCCACTTGTCCTTGCTACAACTCTATTTGCAGGATATTTGGTGGAAAGAAGAAAACGCCATCCCAAGGAAGAAAGCTAGTGGAAAAGTTAAAAGAAAAGAAATAAAAATCAGCCCCATTTTCGGGGCTGGGTAGGTTAGTCTTGAAGTGGGATCAGCTCTTCGATTTTTATCACGCCCCTAGAGAGCAGATTCTGGATGCACCTGTCCTCCAGTCGAACGAATCCAACCTTGTCATTCTTTCTGAAGGTGTACAGCACGTGGAACTGGAAGAAACGTTTCTTATACATGAAGCTACAGTCCTGTGAACAATTGCGACTGTTTCCCTCAGAGCACTTACCAGCCATGTCCATGCAGACATAGTTCAGATGCTTGGGGCAACTTGGAGTTGGCTCTGTGAATTCCACTCCCTTGAGCTCAAGCAATGACTTCAACTCATCATAAGAAAAATATGTCATGCAACCTCACCAAGGGATTGGTATGCCACAACCTCGACCTGAAACTCTCCAGACACTTCCTTCAGTCGCTCTATCTGCCTTTGCAGCTCCTGAATCCTCTCCTCGTAAAACTTCTCCCGTTCGAATTTCAGGTCGATGCCATGCTCGGCCAAGTTCAGTTGCATGTCGCGGTATGCGTTCCAGTACTCGGAGGAGGATTTATCCTCCATCAACTCGTGGAGTTGCTCCCATGCGTCAGTTGGTTCCAATCGGTGGAACAGTTGCTGGAGGAAGTTTTTGCAACTCTTGTTTAGCCTCTCCACCGCATCCTTCTCGTTGTCGGCTGCTCCGTCCAGAAGCAACTGCATACAAGAGGCCGTGTACTCTCCCTTCTTGGTTCTTGCGACTACAAACGAAAGGGTTGGAATGATGTAGGGAAAGTCGTCCGAGGAAAATACCTTCAGCTTTCCGACGCCTACAACCCTTCCGGTCGGAACAGTTATGTCCTGTCTCATCTTTCATTCCTCCTAAAAACAACAAAAAACTACAATAAATAATTGTAGTTTTCTGGTCGTTTCTTATTCAATTTTAGCTGAATCAACAAAAATTTACAAGGAAAATTTTTCCTTCAAGGTATAGGTTGTCATGAAACTTTACCGACGCTGCGGGGAAAATCGAAAAAAAATCAGCCCCATTTTCGGGGCTGGATGGTCAATCAGTGGGTGGCGTACAAACAAGACTCCGGATAATTTTCTTTTTTTAGTTTAGCATAAATGGCATATAATACATCTTTCTTTGCTTTATCATTATCCTTAAATATACCATCTAATTTTGTAAACTCCACTTCTGAGGTATTTATATCAACTGTGAAAATACCATTTAGTCCCGCAGTATCAAACTCGTAGGAATACTTCGAGCCGTTTTTCGATGTCAGTTTGAATTTGATCATCTGTCATATCTCCTCTTTTCTTGTATTCCCATGGATACTTCTTGATTGCATCTGTCACTTCCTCTTTTTATCCCAGTTATCAAATCTTGCGTGATTTTGCAAAAATCATGCTCACTTCTTGGCTTTTTTCTAAATTTCTTGTTCTTCCCCCCTTCCTAAATTTTTTTTCACAATGTGATATACTAAAAACATGAAGATTCTTCTTGTTTCCCTCAATGCTTCTTATATGCATACTAATCTTGCTATCCGTGATTTGAAAAATTATGGGGATAGGCATTTTGAAAAGAAAACTGATAGGCCTCAAATTGAACTGGCTGAATTTACAATTAATCAGCCGGTGACAGAGGTTTTACAGGAGATTGCCTTTACTGGTGCAGATTGGATTTTGTTTTCGACTTACATCTGGAATGCAGAATATGTTTGTAAGATTTTGCTAGAAATAAAAAAGTTGCTTCCCGATTGTGTGCTTGGTGCTGGTGGTCCTGAATTTGGCTATGGGGCAAAAGAGTATTTAGAAAAATTTCCATCTTTGGATGTCATTATTTTTGGAGAAGGGGAGCTTACTTTTACAGAATTAGTTGAAAAGGTTCTGGAGTTTTCCTCTGAGGTAGATTCTGTTAGTTTTGAAAAGTTTAAATCTCAAATAAAAGGAATAAGAGGCATTTATTATCGAGAAGGGAATATACAATATACTGGAGACAGGGATTGTATTGAAAATCTAGATGCACTTCCTTTTCCCTATCCTGAAATTGTGGCTGGCAGTGCTGATCCAGACCACAAAATCTATTATTACGAATCTAGCAGAGGCTGTCCTTTTTGCTGTTCCTATTGTCTTTCTTCTGTGGATAAACGGGTGAGATTTAAAAGTTTTGAGCGAACCTGTGAGGAACTTCAGATATTTTTAGACCAAAAGGTAAAACTCGTAAAATTTGTGGATAGAACCTATAACCTAAAGGAAGCGCATTACTTGAAAATTTGGGAATTTATTCTCAATCATCATAATGGAAAGACAATGTTCCATTTTGAAATTGAAGCAGAACATCTTTCCCAAAAAGCCCTTGATTTTTTGCAAAGGGTTCCAGAAGGGGTTATGCAGTTTGAAATGGGAATTCAGTCTGCAAATAAAAAAACGCTGGCTGCCATACATCGTTCAACAAATGTAGAAGAACTGGCAAGAAAAATACGGCAGCTTCCTTCCACCATTCATCAGCATTTAGATTTAATTGCAGGTCTTCCCTATGAGGATTTAGAAAGTTTTGGTCAAAGCTATGATTTTGTTATGGCCTTAAAACCTGATGCCCTGCAGTTGGGCTTTTTAAAAATCCTACGGGGAACGTTTATGGAAAGCTATGCCCGGGAAAATGGCTGGAAGTGGATGGAAACCCCAGTGTATGAAACCTTGTCTACACCATATTTAAGTTTTGTTGATATGGCTTTTTTGAAGATTATAGAAACGGTAACAGATGCCTACTGGAACAAGGGGAGCTTTGCCTCCACAATGAATTATATTGTTAGGGTAACCAGTCCCTGGAGCTTTTTCTGTGGCCTGGTAGAATATGGGAGGTCTGTGAGAGCTTTTTTACAGGCTCGAAGGGAATCCTATTGGTTTGAACTCCTTTGTGATTTTATACTGCTAGAAAATAATACAGCTTTGGACAGGGCGCTGGATAAAAGCCTAATGTATGACTTGCTCCGCTACGATTTTGTTCGTGGCGGTAAAAAGGGAAATTTTCCTGTTTGGTATAAGCATCATTATAATAAAGACAGGCACAGGGACTTACTAGCTCACTCTGGCCTTCTTGAAAATTCAAGAATCGGTTTTTCTATAACTGAGTATGAAGTGTTTGATTGGAATGTACAGGCAGAAAAACCAGAAGAAGAAAAGGGGCATTGGGAAATGCTTATACGGTACAAGTAATTTCTGATAGCGGCATCTACGGAATTCCTCCACCCCCTTTACAAAGTCCCGTAAAAGTGATAGTTTATCCTTGTAAGTACAGAACCAAAAGGGGAGTAGTTGCACACGATTTGTGTGTCCCAATGTTCGTCATCACGTTCTCGTTTCGGGAACCGGATATTGGGCAATTGCGATTGAACAAGACCTTTTGCATAGTTGATTCATTGAGTCAGGTATGCAAAAGGTCTTTTTTTATTTTTAAGCCATGAACTTGTGTTCCTGGAGCGGTAGACGGAGGTAAATGAGATGGTAAAAGAGGTGTATCAAACTGGCAAGGAAGAGCTTTTAGCCGGTGTTGATCTAGGCAAGGGGCTGAATAGTCAGCAGGCTGCAGAAATCCTTCAGCGGGAGGGAGAGAATGTGCTGCAGGAATCAAAGAAAAAAAGCGTGCTGGCAGTATTTGCAAGTCAGTTTGCAGACTTGTTGGTGGTAATTCTCATGGTGGCAGCCATAATTTCCATGGTGTCTGGCAACTTGGAAAGCACCATCGTTATTTTTGCTGTCATCATCCTGAATGCGGTGCTGGGTACAGTCCAGTACGTAAAGGCAGAAAAATCCCTTGCATCCCTCAAGGCCCTGTCTTCCCCCCACGTAAAGGTGCTGCGGGATGGAATAAAGCAGGAAATTCCTTCCAAGGACGTGGTTCCAGGAGATTTGGTGTTACTGGAAGCTGGTGACATGATTGTAGCAGACGGAAGAATTATTCAAAACTTTTCCCTACAGGTAAACGAAAGCTCCCTCACTGGTGAATCCACCAATGTGGACAAAAAAGATATAGAGATTTCACAGGATTTGCCTCTGGGAGACCGAGTGAACATGGTGTATTCTGGAAGCCTTGTAACCTACGGACGAGCCACAGTGCTGGTAACTGCTACAGGTATGAAAACGGAAATGGGAAAGATTGCCCAGCTCATGAACGATACCAGCCAGAAAAAAACTCCCCTGCAACAGAGCTTGGAGGATTTTGGCCGAAAGCTTGCCATCATCATCATGATAATCAGTGGAATTGTCTTTGGCCTCAGGTTGTGGCAGGGTCAACCCATTCTAGACTCCCTGATGTTTGCAGTGGCCTTGGCAGTTGCAGCCATTCCAGAGGCTTTGAGCTCCGTTGTTACCATTGTACAGGCCATGGGTACCAGAAAAATGGCCACGGAAAATGCCATTATCAAGGAGCTGAAGGCGGTGGAATCCCTGGGCTCCGTTTCTGTAATCTGCTCCGACAAGACTGGTACTCTCACTCAAAACAAGATGACCGTTCAGGAGATTTATGTTGATGGTGTTTGCCTTAATCCCCAGGACCTTGATTTAAGTCAAAAAACTCACAGCTACCTGTTGTATAACGCCATGCTGAACAATGATTCATCCATCAAGGACGGCAAGGGAATTGGCGACCCTACAGAATACTGCCTCCTTTCCATGGCACGGCAGGCAAAGCTTGGTGAAAAGGCCAGTGACGAAACCTATTTTAGAAACACCATGGAACGGCTGGAAGAAATTCCCTTTGACTCCGACCGAAAGCTTATGAGTACCAGATACTTGGTGAAGGGAGTTTCCACTGTCTTTACCAAGGGAGCCTTGGACGTGCTACTGGATCGTTCTGTGAACATTTTGCTGGAAGAAGGGGTAACTGCCATGACAGAAGCCCACCGCCATCGCATTCTTGAGCAGAACAAGGTCTTTTCTGAAAATGGCTTACGAGTGCTGGCCTTTGCCTACAGGGAGCTGGAGCCAAATCAAACTCTGGCAGAAGTAGGGGAGCAGGGCTACACCTTTGTGGGTTTGGTGTCCATGGTGGATCCTCCTCGGCCAGAGTCCATTGCTGCGGTGGCAGATGCAAAGCAGGCAGGAATCAGAACGGTAATGATTACTGGAGACCACAAGGTTACAGCCACTGCCATTGCCCGCCAGATTGGCATCTTTCAGGAGGGAGACATGGCCCTCACTGGACAGGAGCTAGACAAGCTCAGTGACCAGGAGCTTGCTGAAGTGCTGGAGCGGGTAAGTGTCTATGCTCGTGTTTCTCCTGAAAACAAGATTCGCATTGTAGATGCTTGGCAGAAAAAGGGGCGAATTGTTTCCATGACGGGAGACGGAGTGAACGATGCTCCAGCCCTCAAAAAGGCTGACATTGGTGTGGCCATGGGAATTACCGGTACCGAGGTGTCCAAGGATGCTGCTGCCATGATTTTGGTGGATGACAACTTTGCCACCATCATGAAGGCGGTGTTAAACGGCCGCAACGTGTACAGAAACATCTTGAACGCCATCCAATTTCTGCTTTCAGGAAATCTTGCTGCAATCCTAGTGGTGCTGTTCTGCTCCTTTGCAGCCCTGCCCACTCCCTTTGAGCCAGTGCACTTGCTGTTCATCAACCTGCTGACAGACTCATTGCCAGCCTTGGCCATTGGTATGGAGCCTTCAGACAGAAGCCTCCTAAAGAACAAGCCCCGCAATCCCAAAGCAGGCTTCTTTACCAAGGGCTTTGGCCTGCAGCTTTTGGCCTATGCCCTGCCCATTGCCATTGTCACCTTAGTGGCCTTTTATCTGGGCTATGAGATTTCAGCCGGTTACGCCAGCACCTGTGCCTTTGCCACCCTCACTCTGGCACGGCTTTTCCATGGCTTTAACTGTCGCAGCCACAAGTCCATTTTTGCCATCAAGCTTTTCAGCAACAAGTGGAGCATTGGCGCCTTCTTGGCAGGTGTCCTTTTGCTGGCACTGGTGCTGCTGGTACCAGTCCTAGGAAAGCTCTTTGCCGTTACCGCCCTTTCTTCCAGCCAGCTTCTTACCATCGTTGGCCTGGCCTTCCTGCCCACCCTTGTGGTGCAGCTGGTGAAGGTGATTCTTGATAGGGTGAGAGGATAAGAAAAGATACAGTGAAAAGCAGGTTCAAGAGAAATACTCTTGGTCCTGCTTTTATTTCCTTACAAAATCCCCAGCCCCGTATCCAGTGTTTTCAGCCTGCTGCCCACTGCAAAGCTTGCAAGATAAAACAAAAGCTGACGCAGCTGGTGGTAGGCCTCGCTAGATAAAACCATGGATCGAGCCTGCTGCATGGAGGTGGTAGTCAGCTGCAGATAGTGTACCGCCTCCTGTGAAAGAAGAAAGCCCTCCGCTGGCTGGTGGGGATTTTCCCCCTGCTGATGGCAGCTGGGACACAAAAAGCCTGCTTCCAGGGTGGAGTAGTGGATGGCTCTCGCTCCCTCCTGTACCAGAAGTTCCCCGCAGTGGACACAATGGAGGCAGTCTGCCTGCAAGCCAAGAATCCCTAGGTATCGCCACAAAAATCTCAGCAAGCCTGATTTACAGCGATTTTCGTCAGAAAGTTCCATACCGTCCAGCAAGCCACAGAATAAAACCCAACAATCCTGAGATTCGTCAGCGGCATGGGTCTTGATTACCAATTCTGTAGCCAAGGAAGCAGCCATATTCTTATAAATATTTTCCCGCAGGCTGGGACGAAAGGCAGTGGGATCAAAGTCACTTATTTTAATGCTGTTCTTCAACTTATCCTGATACAGCCAAATGGTGCCAGAATGCCAAGGAGATACCAGGGAGCGGAGCTTACTCTTTCTGCCGCCATAGAGCATGGCCTCAAAAATCCCCCGTTCGGGCCCCAGTAGGGTAATGATTCTATTATCCTCACCCACCAGTCGTGAAGTGAGGACTAGGGCTTGTTCCTGTGTATGGCGACTCATGGCTTTTTCCTTCTTTGTTGAATAAAAAAAAAGGAGATACAATTTCTTGTATCTCCTTTTGAGCCATAAAGGGATCGAACCTTTGACCCACAGATTAAGAGTCTGTTGCTCTACCAGCTGAGCTAATGGCCCAATTTTTTTTGGCAGGTTTGCGTCCGACACGGTTCGAACGTGCGACCTACGGATTCGAAGTCCGTTGCTCTATCCAGCTGAGCTACGAACGCGTGTCTGCAACCATACCTGTAGGGGTGCCTGGTGGGTTTCGAACCCACGACAACCAGATCCACAATCTGGTGCTCTACCCCTGAACTACAGGCACCATGTTTCTGACAAGAATGATAATAGCACAAACCATATTTTGTGTCAACAGAAAAAAAACTTTTTTTGAAAAAAAATTAATTTTTTTTTTTAGCAAAAATAGGTGTTTTTTACGTGATTTTCCTGAGAAAAAAACACAGAGGACATGCAATAAAAAAGCCTGAAGGCCCAGTGTCCACAGAGGTGATGACACCGTACTTCCTTCAGGCTTTGTTTTATGGCCTTGTTGTTTGTTTAGGCAATCTGGTTGATGGCACTTACAACTGCCTTAATACCTGCCCGCCCGATGTTGGAGCTTCTTCCGCAGCCCCACAGCTTCTTGCCATCCTCCAAGGTAATCTGGATGTAGGCCATAGCGTCGGTGTCGGAGCCAGTACCAATGCTGTGCTCGTGGAAGGCACTGATGGAAAACTTTGGCACGGGAGTGGAGGCTAGGGCTGCCACAAAGGCATCTAGTGGACCATTTCCCTTTGCTCCCATGGAATGAACCTCCCCCTGCCATTCTACAGAGGCACGGCACATAACCTGGGCATGGTGTTCCTTTCCATTGGATTTTTCGCTGGTACCACCATTGGCAATGGTACTGGAGCTATCCAAGTGGGTTTCTGCCAACTCCACGATTTTAAGGGGAGACTTCTTTTCAAGCCACTGCTTTTTGAAAATATCGTAGATTTCTTCTGGGGTAACTTCCCGCTGCAAGGTGTCGGCGGTGGCAGTGATAACCTGTCCCACATCGGGATGCATAGCCTTGGGCAAGAAGATTCCGTAATCCTGCTCCAAAATCCAAGCTGATCCACCCTTGCCACTTTGGCTGTTGATGCGGATAATTTCCTCGTACTCACGGCCAATATCATGTGGGTCAATGGGAATGTAGGGTACGTCCCAAATATCATCCTCGGCCATGGTGGCTCTAGCAGCCATTCCCTTGCGGATGGCATCCTGATGGGAGCCAGAGAAGGCGGTGAACACCAGTTCTCCTGCGTAGGGGTGGCGAGGGTGGATGGGCATTCCAGTGAGCTTCATGTAGGTTTCTGCTACGGAGCTAATGTCTGAAAAATCAAGTCCAGGATCCACGCCCTGGGTAAACATATTCAAAGCTACAGTTACAATGTCCAGGTTTCCGGTGCGCTCGCCGTTTCCGAACAAGGTGCCTTCTACACGGTCGGCTCCAGCCTGAAGGGCCAACTGGCAGCTGGCAACGCCCTCACCACGGTCGTTATGGTTGTGGAGGCTCACAATGATGGAGTCTCTGTCGGTAATGTGGGTACAAAAATATTCGATTTGGTCTGCATGCTTGTTACAGGAGGAGCATTCCACTGTGGTGGGCAGGTTCATGATCATCTTGTTTTCAGGAGTGGGACCCCATTCCTTTTTCACCGCCTCACAAATCTCCACAGCAAACTCAATTTCTGTATTGGAAAAGCTTTCAGGAGAATATTGGAGCCGAATATTAGTTCCTTCAGCTAAGGGAAGACATTTTTTTACGCAGCGAATACCATCAATAGCCACCTGGATGATTTCTTCCTTGCTCATGTTAAAGGTGTACTTTCTCTGGGCTGGAGAGGTGGAGTTGTAGATATGGAAGATAGCTGACTTGGCACCCTTCAGACACTCAAAGGTTCGTTTTACCAGCTCTTCACGGGCCTGACAAAGTACCTGAATGGTAACGTCATCGGGGATGCGGTTTTCTTCGATGAGGCGACGCAAGAAGTCGTATTCAGTTTGGGAGGCACTGGGAAAGCCCACCTCAATTTCCTTAAAGCCCAGCTTTACCAACAAGTCAAAATAGGCCAGCTTCTGCTCAATTCCCATAGGGATGGCCAAGGCTTGGTTTCCATCCCGCAAGTCTACGGAACACCAAATAGGTGGCTGGGTAATCTCCTTATCTGGCCATTGGCGATTTACAAGTGGAATCTTTCCAAAGGGCTTGTATTTTCCTGCGTTCTTCATTTTTTCCTCCTGATGGTTGAAGACATAAAAAAAGACCCGTTGCCTTTTGGCAACGGGCCGGTAATTCATAGGCAATACCTATACAGCACCTTACCTTTAAGGCAAAACAGAGAGAGAATCTGCTAGTAGTAGGTAAAATACTGAATAAGTCATACCAAAATTATACAAATCACCATGGTCTTTGTCAATGGAAAGATAAGAAAAAATGAAGTGTTGCTAAAAAAATGCACTAATATTTAATGTATTGCTGTGATGAAAGTGCTCGTCAAGCAATATCTGTTTTCAAAGATGAAATACAACATGATGTTACTTCTTCTTGAAAAAATGTGCAACTTAGTCTATAAATAGAAAATGGTATCTGAAAAAAAAGCCTTAGTTACAGGCGATGTATACAAGAATTTTGAAGTGTTGACTGTGGAGCCTCTGACAGAACTTTCTGCACAGGGGATTTGGTTGCGGCATAAAACCTTGGGAATGGAAATCTACCATATCTTGAATCAGGATGAGGAAAATCTTTTTGCCTTTGCCTTTAAAACTCCTCCAAAAAATTCCACTGGTGTTGCCCATATTTTGGAGCACTCAGTTCTTTGTGGCTCAAAGAATTATCCTCTCAAAGATCCCTTTATTCGCATGGTGAATCAAAGTGTCAAGACCTTCCTCAACGCCATGACCTTTTCTGACAAAACCGTGTATCCTGCCTCATCAATTTCTCGTGCAGATTACTTTAATCTCATGGGTGTGTATGGGGATGCAGTATTTTTTCCCCTGCTGGAAAAGTGGACCTTTGCCCAAGAGGCTCATCGTCTGGAGCTAGATTCTCAGGGAAAACCCTCTATCCAAGGCGTGGTGTATAATGAGATGAAGGGAAATTATTCTAGCTTTGAAAATATTGCTGGAGACTGGGCTGTTCGCAGTGTATTGCCTAATACCATTTACGATCTTGATTCTGGTGGAGACCCAGTAGAAATTCCTTTGCTGAGCTATCAGGATTTTGTAGATTTTCATCGTAACCACTATAATCCTGGCAATTGTCGCCTCTTTTTGGCAGGAAATATTCCTACCCAAGATCAAATTGATTTTATTTGTCATCGTTTTTTAGATACCTATCAAGAGACTATTGACGGCCTTTCTCTTCAGCAGGCAGAAGATGGTAGTGTTTTACGGCAAGAACCTTCTACCTGTGAACACAAGAATCTTTTGCCCTTGGACACACCTCCTGAATCCTTTACAGAGCCTGTGGTGCTGGAAAAAATTGGCCCCCTTGCCAAGGAGGGAGAAGAGACAGATGATGCAGAAGAAGCTGGTTCCAATGTAACGGTTACGTGGTTTTTGGGTGATTCCTCTGATCCTGTGCGACACATGGAAAGCATTTTGGTGGCAGAAATTCTTATTGGCCACGATGGCTCACCCTTGTCTCAGGCCCTGCTGGAATCAGGTTTGGGAGAGGATTTAGCTCCTAACAATGGACTTGATAGCGAAATGCACTGGGTACTCTTTACTGCAGGCTTGCGGGGTTGTAATCGGCAGGATGCCCAGAAGGTGGAATCTGTAATCTTTTCTGTTTTGGAGCGACTATGTACCGAAGGGATTCCTCAAGAGGATATTGATGCTGCTGTTTTGGCAGTGGATTTTTCTCAGCGGGAGGTTCGCCGCGTTTATGGCCCCTATTCCTTAGTCTTGATGCGACGCTGTTTACGGGGCTGGCTCTATGGCCGTAGTCCCTCGGAAACACTTTTGACACGAGAGTGTTTTGCAAAAATCAAGGAGCGAATTGCTCAGGATCCCCACTATGTTCAAAATTTGATTTCTCAGCTTTTATTGCAGAATAAGCATCGTTCCAGAGTGACGGTATATCCCCATGCTGATTATAGTTTGCAACGGAAGGAAGCCGAAGCAGCCCTTATTAACCGTCTCATGGAAGGAACCTCAATAGAAGAAGTGCAGGCAAATCATCAAAAGCTGGTGGAATTTCAGCAGGCTGGGGGAGAAAAGGAGGATGCCTCTATTTTGCCCCACCTTTCTCTCCATGAGCTTCCCACAGATGTAGATGAGATTACTATAAAAAGGCAGTCGGGGCCAAACCAAGTGCCTGTCTTTGTCAGTCAAGAGGCCACCAATGGTATTGTATATGCACAGCTCTGTTTTCCTGTAGATTTGCTAGAGCCAGAAGATTATCTTTTTCTGCCATTCTTGGCAGGCAGTATTTCCAATGTTGGCTTTGGTACCACCAGCTGGGTAGAAGCAGCTCGTCGCAGTGCCTTGGAAACTGGCGGGATGGGAGGAAATCTCTTTACCTCTGCCATGATGAATGGCTCAGATAACTTAATGGCATACAATGAGAAGGGGGAGTTTGTACATGATCCAGTTTTTGGTCGAGACTGGCTCTTCTTTAAGGTAAAGATGCTAACGGAGAAGTCTGAAAAAGCCCTTGCTTTGTTGCAGGAAAATCTTTTGACAGTGGATTTTTCTGATTCTCAGCGACTTTCCTCCTTGTTAAAGGAATTTAGAAACGATTTTGTTGCTTCCTTGGCTCCCAATGGTAACGAATATGTTGCTTCTCGTACAAGCTGTACCTTGAGTCGCAACAAGGCAATCGATGAGCTGTGGAATGGATTAAGTCAGCTTGCCCACATAAAGACCATGCTGGATATGGATATAGTTCAGCTGGGACAAAAACTGTCTGCTATTTTAACACGGATTAAGGAGCAGGGAGCCATTGCTCAGATTATTGCAGATGAGGAAAGTCTTGATGTAGCCTTGCCCCTTTTGGAAAAAGTGATTGCAGATTGTAAGCTTTTGCCACCTAAATCACGGCTCAATGATAATACACAACGATTTTACCAGCTAACAGAGCTTCCTAGTTCCAGCTTGGAATCAGTGGGAGAAGCTCTTGATGCAACTCAACAGATAGCCCCCTTGTTGGAGCTTTTACCAGGAAATTTTCAAGTGGGATTTGCCGCTATTACCTGTAAGGGTAAGGGCTATGATAATCCAAGCTATGTGTATGACGGAATCCTAGCCCATTGGATTACAAACACTGCCTTGTGGGAACAAATCAGAACGGTGGGAGGAGCCTATGGTGCCTTTGCCTGGCCAGATACCTCTGAACGAATTTTTGGCTTTGCCACCTATCGTGACCCTAAACCGCTGCGTTCCTTGCAGGTGTTCCAACAAGTAATTGCTCAGGCTGCAGAAGCTTGTCTTGAACAAGAAGAATTGGAAGCAATGATTACTGGTTGCTATAGTAAGGAAGTACAGCCTAAAAGTCCTTCTAGTAGGGGAAGCGTAGGATTCCTGCGGTATTTGTATGGATATACTCAAGAGGCTAAGAAAAAAAAGCTGGAAATGCTGGTGCAGGCAAAGCCAGAGCATATTAGACAGTCAGCACAAGAGCTTTGGGCTTCTCTTCAGCAATACCAAAGACAGGCAGCTATTATCAATGGTAATGATTTGAATGTAGATGAGTTGAAAGACTGGAAAAATATACGGCAACTGAGTATAATGAATGAAACCTTGCGATAAGGAGTGGTAAAAGTAATGGATAGTAAATTAGATGAATGTATTGGTAAGCTAAGAACCCTTGTGTCAGATGTACAGGGAGCACCTTATCCAAGTACAATTGAAAATGAGTTGTACACAATATGGTTTGAGCATATTCAGCGTTCTGCTATGGACTGCTTTGTATTTTTGAATGAAAATTTTCCTCAGGAGCCAGAGGAAATTTCCCAGTCCTTAGAAGGAATATTCTAAAATAAAAGGCTTACATCTCCACTCAGCTTTTGTACCAACAATCAGAGTGTGTCCACCAGTGGATTCACTAATGAACTCACTGGTGAGCTTACTCACGGTTTGATTAAACTTGTTGGTACAATATGCCGATATTCTACTAGAGAAATTATCTCTAGGATTCGATAGGGGATATGGGGAGTATGTCGGCCTTGCGTATAAACAATAAGTTAGAGTTAAGTCCATTAAATAATTCATTGAAGAAGACAGGATTTGCCAGATGGCGTTATTTATTTAATGCCAAGAATAGCTTTAATGGCGAAGGTGGTTCTTTTTTCATTGAATTGTATCTTATCAATCCAGGTTTATCTCCTGACGAAGTTATTTGGTCTGATCCCCATGCAATTCCTGCCTTCAAAGATGAAAGTCAGCTTTTTATGCCAGAGGAGGCTGTGTCCCCTCATTCCTATGTAGCAATCCGAGTGGGAATGCCTGGCCTTTGTGGAAAAGTGATTCAGAATTTCTTGCCTGCAAGTTCCCTTTGTATTTCTAAAAATCTGTTGGATGTAGCTAATGGTGCATTTCATCTGGAGAATGAATTTCTGTCTGGAGTAGCAGAAGATGAAAATAAATATGCCTCTTGGCAGCTGAAGATAGAAAAGCTCTGTCAATTTGCTCCTGGAAAAATGCAAAAGGAAATGTATTGGGGTGTTCCTGCTGTCCGCTGTTTTATTTCAGGTGAATTGCAGTTTTGTGGTGAAACATATATTGTGGAGCCTGGAACCTCCTTTGGCTATGTGGATAAATTGTGGGGTAAGGATTACCCCTATCCCTTCTTTCATCTTTCTTGTTCCCATATCAGTAGTATTATTACAGGAAAGCCCTTGGTAAATGCAGCCTTTGCAGTACAGGGAATTTATCGAGATTCCTTTGCGCTCTTTGCAGAAATTGATACGGTAAAGCTTTCCCGTCCTAGAGTTAAGAACAAGCCCAATTTTGGCTGTGTCGTTATGGAAAATAAGGTTCACTGGACAGTAAGTGTTCCCTTTCACCATCATCTTGTCGATATTGATGTTTTCTGTCCCTCTGATGAAATGTCTGTACGTTCCTATAGCTGTCCCTCTAATCCACGAGAGGAGTTGCAGGTACTGGGTGGTTCTACAGGAACAGGGGAACTGCGACTTTATCGAAAAATTAAGAAAAAAAGCCTTGAGTTAATTGAACATGCCATCTTGCAGGATGTTCGTTGTGAGTATGGTGGCCGAGAACAGGCTGATTTCAACTCTTAACAAAAGCTTGTTTTTCTTATTTTCCTTGAGATAAAATATTCGTTTTTACTTGTCTTTTTCCCACTTCATTTTTACTTTTAAAGTATGATGAACT
Organism: Treponema sp.; assembly: GCA_036300185.1. GTDB lineage: Bacteria > Spirochaetota > Spirochaetia > Treponematales > Treponemataceae > Treponema_F. The sequence goes on from JAXJGY010000004.1 coordinate 31,317, forward strand.
ACGATCAATATACCGTAAAGGCACAAAATGCCCTGCAGGATGCAAGTCTTATTGCCCAGCAGAATGACCATAGTGAAGTGGGAACAGCGCACCTTTTGTATGCCTTGCTTCAGCAAGACGATGGAATGGTGCCACCCCTTGTTGAGCGGATCGGTGGCTCTGTCCGCCACTTGATTGACGAAACCCAAAAACTTTTAGATGCTTTTCCTCGTATCAGCGGGGCAGCTCAAATTTCCATGTCTGGGGAGGCGGCAAAAATTCTTGCCAAGGCTGCCAAGGTGGCCGACTCCCTAAAAGACCAGTATCTGTCCACAGACCATATTTTTATTGCCATTGCAGAGTCAGACGGTGGTTGTGGCCGTATGCTGAAGGAAAATGGCATTACAAAAGACAGCATCATGACAGCACTCAAGGCAGTGCGGGGCAACCAGCGGATTACAAACCAAGACCCAGAGGCTACCATGCAATCCTTGGAAAAATATTGCCGTGATTTAACTGCCCTGGCTCGTCAGGAAAAGATTGATCCAGTAATTGGCCGTGATGAAGAAATCCGTCGAGTAATGCAGGTGCTTTCCCGCCGCACAAAGAATAATCCCGTACTTATTGGTGAGCCTGGTGTTGGTAAGACAGCCATTGTAGAAGGCCTTGCCCGCCGCATTGTGTCTGGTGACGTGCCAGAAAGTCTTGCTCACAAGCGGCTTTTGTCCTTGGACTTAGGAGCCTTGGTGGCTGGTGCAAAATTCCGTGGTGAATTTGAAGAGCGGCTAAAGGCTGTTATCAACGAGGTTCAAAAATCAGAAGGTCGCATTATCCTGTTTATTGATGAGCTTCATACCTTGGTGGGAGCTGGTGCTTCGGAAGGCTCCATGGATGCCTCAAATCTCTTGAAGCCAGCCTTGGCTCGAGGTGAGCTTCGTGCCATTGGAGCCACTACCTTGGACGAGTATCGCAAGTATATCGAAAAGGATGCAGCTCTGGAGCGGCGCTTCCAACAGGTATATTGTGCCGAGCCCACTGTGGAGGACTCCATCGCCATTCTCCGTGGCCTTCAAGAAAAGTACGAGGTGCATCACGGAGTTCGTATTCGTGATGATGCCTTGGTGGCAGCTGCGGTGCTTTCCAATCGCTATATTACCAATCGCTTTTTGCCAGACAAGGCCATTGACTTGGTGGACGAGGCAGCTAGTCGCCTAAAAATGGAAATTGAAAGCCAGCCTACAGAGCTTGACCAGGTGGAGCGAAAGGTTTTGCAGCTTTCCATCGAAAAACAGGCTCTATCCAAGGAAAGTGACAGTGCCTCTAAGGAACGACTGGCTAAGCTGGAAAAGGATTTGGCAGAGCTTTCTTCCAAGCGGGATGCTATGAAGCTGCAGTGGGAAAACGAGAAAAAAGAAATTGATGAAACTCGCCGCCTAAAAGAAGAGCTGGAGCAACTTCGGATTGACGAGACCCGCTACACTCGTGAAGGAAAGTACGACAAGGCTGCGGAAATCAAGTATGGCCGTATTCCCCAGGTAGAAAAGGAATTGGAGCAAGCTGCGACTCGGCGGGAGGAAGCCCAGAAGGCTGGGACCACTGGTACCAGTCTTTTGCGTCAGGAAGTTTCTGAAGAGGATATTGCTCGTGTAGTTTCCACCTGGACTGGCATTCCCGTCAGCAAAATGATGGCAGGGGAGCGGCAAAAATACCTTGAGCTAGAAGAAGTGCTGCACCAGCGAGTGGTGGGACAGGATGAGGCTGTGTCTGTGGTGGCAGATGCAATCCGTCGCAATCGGGCTGGACTTTCCGATGAAAATCGCCCCTTGGGAAGTTTTCTCTTTATTGGGCCTACAGGTGTGGGAAAGACTGAGCTGGCTAAAACCTTGGCTGACTTCTTGTTCAACGACGAGCGTTCTTTGACCCGCATTGACATGAGCGAGTACATGGAAAAATTCAGCGTAACTCGCCTTATCGGTGCTCCTCCTGGCTACGTGGGCTATGATGAGGGAGGCCAGCTAACAGAAGCTGTGCGACGGCGGCCCTACAGCGTGGTGCTCTTTGACGAGGTGGAAAAGGCTCATCCTGATGTATTCAATGTGCTGTTGCAGGTGCTGGACGACGGCCGCCTTACTGACGGGCAGGGTAGGATTGTGGACTTTAAGAACACCATCATCATCATGACCAGTAATTTAGGCTCAGACTTGATTCTTGAGGCTGATACAGAAGAAAAGCTGGGTGAAATCCGTGGTTCAATTGATGTATTGCTTAAATCCACCTTCCGCCCAGAGTTCCTTAATCGAATTGACGAGATGGTTATGTTCCGCCGCCTTGACAAGAACTGCATCCAGGGCATTGTTCGTGGACAGCTTAAGCGAGTGGCCCGCCGCCTAGAGGATCGTCGCTTGCATCTTGAGGTATCTGACGAAGCTATCAGCTTTTTGGCAGAGGTGGGCTATGATCCACTTTTTGGTGCTCGCCCAGTCAAGCGTGCCATTCAGACCTATCTGGAAAATCCTTTGGCAAAGGAGCTTTTAGCAGGAAAGTTTTCAGAAGGAAGCTGTATTCACGTTTCTGCGGTGGATAATGAACAGGGAGGTTTGCAATTTTCATAGTAGACAAAAACCCCGTAAACATCTATTATAACTGAATATACAATTGATTCAGTTCGATTTATTGTTTAAAAATTTGGGGTGAATATGCCAACGTATGAGTATGAATGTGATGCTTGCAGCCATCGTTTTGAAGCAGTGCAAAAAATGATGGATGAGCCATTGAAAATCTGTCCTGAATGTGGACGATCAATCCATCGTGTATTAAGCGGTGGAATTGGAATCTCTTTTCAAGGGGCTGGATTCTACGTAAATGACGCTTCCTCATCTTCCCATAAATGTGGAGGTTCTTGTTCCTCCTGCAAGGGATAGGGAGTTGTTATGAAAAAGCAAACAGCACGTTTCTTTTGCGAGAACTGTAATTCAGAGGTGGGGCGGGACGACAAGGTTTGTTCCCGCTGTGGCCATTTCTTTGCTTCTGTTCGTTGTCCCCATTGCGGTATGCTGGGGGATCCTTCCCAGTTTAAGTCAGGATGTCCCCAGTGCGGGTATGCCATGGACTTGTCTGGTTTTGGTATTACTGGGGGCGGACACAAGAAGCATAAGCAGAAAAACAAGGCAAAGGCTGGAGGGCAGCGAGAGGAACCATTACCTATTTGGCTCTATGCTCTTACCTTTGTGGTATTGGTGGTTGCTGTGGTGGGAGTTTTCTTTTACATTGGTAAACAATAACTAGTAACTTTTTAAAATTAAAAAGGCTATCAACGGATTCAAGTGTATTTTGCACTATTCCAGTTGATAGCCCTTTTTTTTAGCTTAAACTGAGCACAAGCTTTGGGTCAGTTTCAAGAACCTCGGCTTGGATGTCCTTGATTCCTTGCTCCGACTTAATGGAACCATCGTTGATGATATCTCCTGCCTTAAGAGCTATCGGCTTGTCAGGAATCATGTTGTACTGATCATGGTGTTGATGAATGAGATGACCACTGTACAAGGTTCCTTCGTAAGGATGGATAAAAAGAATCTTTACCTCGTTGGAAGGATGAGTTGTAGGCTGGCAGTCCTTTCTTTCCTCCAATAGCTGCTGTAATTTATCCATGTGCTTTTGACCAATTCCAGTAATACATCCGCAGACACCCAAAATGTCTGCCTTCTCTGCTTCATCTTCTTCAAAATCAGGAGGAGTAAGGAGAATCACCTTGGGCTGGTTTTTCAAGCTACATTTACAATGCTGAACCATTACCTTCCAGTGACGGGGATAATCAACAGCATTGATAATGATAACATGGGGTTGAATTTCTTCAACATTATCCAGTGCCTTTAGTAACCATCGATAACAGATTGTATCGTAACCCAGCTGTTCTAGGGCAACTTGGATGTTCATGCTTTCTTGCTGTGCGTCAGATACGATAAGAGCTTTCATTCTGTCCCCAAATTTTCTACAGTATAGTCAAAGATTTTCCAAACACCATCTCGCTGACGAACGTGATAGGTATATCGCTTCTTTTCATAGAAGTTGTCGTACTTGAACCACTGGGTAGAGGTTACTGTTCCCTCAGTTTGGGTGTATACGGTCTTGTCGATGGTAAAACGCTCTGGAATTGCCACAATGTCGCCATCAATTCGAGACTGCTGCAAGTCAGCCTTGTAGTTTTCTCTCATTTTATCCCGTTCAATGGCGCTGGCACTGCGGTATTTTCTATTGCGTACAGGATCCCGCATGAGCATTTCTTCCAAGTCCATGTACAGGAAGTATTGATCCCACAGGCTTCTCTGGCGGGCAACAATAGTTTGCTCAACTACCTTGTCTGGAGAAATAGCTTCTGGCTGGAGTATTTCTGTGGAAATAGGTGCTACTGGAATAATTGTGGAGGCAGCAGCATTTGGTGAAGGTCGTACTTCTAGGGTCATTCTATTGGAGGTGATGGCACTAGAAAGACGAGACTTATATAACTCTGGATAGAAGGTAACTTCCATGTAATATACAGCTGGATCATCAATCTTTACGAAATCCTTGAGGTTTTCAGTAAAGGAGTATTCTTCTCCAGTTTCCAGGGCGATTTCTCTAAAATAGATTGTCTGCTGCATGGTGCGCTTGCGAACAAGCTTGTCGGTGGCAGGCAACTCCTTGTTCTTAACGGTAAGAACTTTAAAGTCCATGCTGAACATTCTGTCATCAGCCAACTTAAACCGAAGGGTTTCAGGCCCTTTGTTGGCTATGGTGACATGAACATAAACAGGATTATCCTCTGCAGAGCCAGGATAATACATTGTCTTGTTGTAAAATTGGGCGGTTACTTCGATGTCCTGTGCGTAGGACTGTGCAAAAAGGGCGAAACCCGCTATAATGACTGCCAGTATGCGTTTCAATTCAGTACTCCAGAATCAGAATTGGTTCCGGGAAAACAAGCCTTGCAAGGCAGTTCTCTCGGCGTAGGTTACTATAGTATCGGATAAAAGACATGAATACCTTATACACAAATTCATCTTCTAAAGATTTACCGGGCTTTACTGCTAATCCCTTGCATAAATTATTTCCCCAGTGGCCTAATTTTCAGCAGGTGCTAGGGGAGCTCCACCAAAGTGAGGAGTTTCGACCAATCCAGCTAGAAGGAGTGCAGGGAAGTATGACTGCCTTTTTGTTGGCTGAGTACTTGACCAGCAAAAAGGCCCGCCCCTGTGTGGTGGTGGTAAGTGGTGAGCGTGAGGCTCAGGAATTGGCTTTAGATTTGAGAGCTGCCAATGATTCTATTGAGGTGTGGTCTCTGCCCTGGTGGGGAACAGTGCCCTACCGAACGGTGCCCTTGGCAGCACCAGTTTTTGGTCAGCGGGCTTCTGCCTTGGCAGCCTTGGCAACTATAGGTCAGTGGCAACCGACTGGAAGTGGTTTGCCTCCAGTTTTTGTGGTGACTCAGCGAGCCCTGCAGACCCCAGTTCCTCCACCAGAGTATATTCGTTCCCTGCTGTTTTCCTTGAAGGTGAAAGATAGCTTTGATCCAACGGCCTTGGCTGCCCGATTGGTGGAGCAAGGCTATTTGCGGGTGCCACGAGTAACGGTGCGGGGTGAGTTTACCCTGCGGGGAGAGGTTCTCGATATCTTCTTGCCGGGAGACGAGGTGGCTCACCGCATTGTTTTTGACTTTGATCAAATCGAACATATCAAGACCTTTGATCCAGAAAGTCAGAATTCCTTGGAGGAAGTGGAATCCTTGGTGGTCTATCCCATGAAGGAGGTTATCTGGACAGAGGAATTGATTCATCAGTTGGAAGCTCGGCTGGAAGAAGCAGATTTTCAGCTTCCCAAGGGGGCTACTTCCAATGCCCTGTCTAATGACACGGGAGATTTTGGTATTTCTTCCCAGGAGGAATTTCAGCGGGGAAAAGAAAAGCTTTTAGATGAGCTTAAAAATCAAAAGGAAAGTGAGGGAGAGGAGCTTTTTTATCAGGAGGTTTTTGACCGCCCCTATTCTGTAATGGATTATCTTGATGCTTCTACCCCCTTGTTCTTTCTTGACCATGACCGTTTAACCAATGCTCAGGAAAGCTTTGACCGAGAATATTTGGGAATGTACCGAAAGGTCCGGAGCCTGCATCCAGTTCCTCCACCAGATCATATTCTTTTTACCTTTCATCGCTTGGTGGAGTTGCACCCACGACGAATCTTGTTTAGAACCCTTCACACACAGCTTTCCATGGAGGCAGCGGACATTGCTTCTATTAAACTGGAAATGGATCCTCCACGAAGCTTCTTTGGAAATATCCAGTATCTGAAGGAAAGCTTTACTAGTCTTATAGAAGATAATTGGCAGATTTTCATTTATGGTGACAGTGAAAATCAGGCTTTGCGTATTGAGGAGCTTTTGAAGGAGCTGGATCAAGGTAAGCTCCATGTTTTGTCTCAGTCAATTTCCGCTGGCTTTGGTATTCCCCAGTTGAAGGTGCTGGTGGTACAGGAAAACGAGATTTTTGGTCGGCGTAAGCGGGTACCCAAGTCGGTAAAGCAGGTGAAAAGTGCTGTTATCGATACCTTTGTGGAGCTGAATCCAGGAGACTATGTTGTTCACGTAAACTATGGCATTGGCTTGTTCAAGGGAATTGAGCGGGTAAAGGCCATGGGAAACGAGCGGGACTACATCAAGCTGGAATATGCGGAGGAAGAAACCCTATTTATTCCCATTGAGCAGGTGAACCTGGTGCAGCGGTATATCGGAAACGAGGGAGTTGCCCCACGACTTGATAGAATCGGCTCAAAAAGCTGGGAAAATCGTAAAAACAAGGCAAAGAAGGCTGCAGAGGACATTGCCCAAAAGCTTATTGACTTGTATTCCCGCAGAAAGGCTTCTCGTGGCTTTCCCTTTCCCAAGGATGCAGAGTGGCAAACCGCCTTTGAAGCAGCCTTTCCCTACACTGAAACCGAGGATCAGCTGACGGTAACGGCGGAGATTAAGGCTGACATGGAAAAGCCTGCTCCCATGGACCGCCTAGTTTGTGGTGATGTAGGTTATGGTAAAACAGAAATTGCCATGAGAGCGGCCTTTAAGGCGGTAATGGGTGGAAAGCAGGTGGCCTTTCTTGCTCCCACCACCATTCTTGCAGAGCAGCACTACGAAAATTGCGTGGAGCGTTTTGAAGGCTTTCCTGTTCGTATTGCCCACATGTCTCGCTTTGTAAGCCGACAGGAGCAAAAAAAGATTTTGGAGGGCTTGGCTACAGGAGCCGTTGATATTTTGGTGGGAACCCATCGCATTATTCAAAAGGATGTGGTTTTTAAGGATTTGGGTCTCATGATTATTGACGAGGAGCAGCGGTTTGGGGTAAAGGACAAGGAGCGGCTCAAGGTGATGAAGAACAATATCGATAGCCTTGCCATGAGTGCTACCCCCATTCCCCGAACTCTCCACATGAGCCTGCTGAAAATCCGTGACATGAGCTTGCTTACCACACCTCCCCACAATCGTCAGCCTATAGAAACGGTAATCGATGCCTACAATGATGACCGTGTTGCCATGGCTATTCGTCGGGAGGCGGAGCGTGGGGGACAGGTGTTCTATCTTCATAATCGGGTGGAAAGCCTAGAGGAGGTGCGATTCCGCCTCCAAAATCTAGTGCCAGAAATGATGGTGGAAACTGCCCATGGTCAAATGACTGCCACAGAGCTGGACGATATTTTCCGTCGCTTTAAACTGGGAGGCTTTCAGATTTTGGTATCCACCACCATCATCGAAAACGGCATCGACATTCCCAACGTAAATACTATTATCATTGACCGAGCCGACATGTACGGTGTGTCCCAGCTGTATCAGCTACGGGGACGTGTTGGCCGAAGTGACCGCAAGGCCTACGCTTATTTGCTGTATCCTGAGAACAAGTCCTTGTCAGAGGTGGCCATGAAGCGATTGCAGGTTATTAGTGACTTTACGGAGCTGGGCTCTGGCTTTAAAATCGCCATGAAGGACATGGAAATTCGTGGAGCGGGAAATCTTTTGGGTAAGGACCAGTCAGGAGAGATTTTTGCGGTGGGATTTGACCTGTACTTAAAGCTTTTGGAAGAGGCAGTGCAGCGACTTACCGATGAGAATTTTCAGGCTCAGAACGAGGTGCTTTTGGAGCTGGAATACAGTGGCTTTATCCCAGAAAGCTACATCACCAATCCCCAGACAAAGATGGAGGTGTACAAGAAGATTGCTTCCATCTCGGAGCGGGAAACCTTGGAGCGAATGTACGGGGAGCTAGAAGACCGCTTTGGCCCCATTCCCGAGGAGGTGTACAGTCTCTTGTCCTTGGCAGAAATCAGGATTATTTGCCGACGCCTCAGCATTGCTACCCTGCGGGAGCGAGGAGGTATGGTGACGGTGGAATTTGCTCGTGTTTCTGATGTTTCTGTGGACAAGGTGCTACGCCTTATGAAAGAGGGCGGTGGCCGAGTAAAGCTGGATGCAAAGCGACCAAACGTACTGCTTTTGGAAACAGGTAAAATCGGCTTAAAGGAAAAAAGCGAGTTCATTCGGGAAAAACTTGAAATGCTGGTAAGTTAAAGGAGACGATATGATTAAGGCTGTGATTTTTGACTATGGAAATGTGATTTCTCAAACTCAAACTGGTGATTGTGCAGGCCAAATGCAATCCATGACTGGCGTTCCTGCCGAAATTTTTCGGAGTGTGTATGATCGCTTCCGATTCGAATTTGACCGTGGAACTATTACAGGGGCTCAAATGTATAGCCAGCTTTTGGAAGCAGAAGGCTATCATGAGCTTTCTGCCAACAAGGAGTTAATGGAAAAAATCGCTCGCCTTGACATGGAAAGCTGGCGTCCTGTAAGGGAGGATGTTACCCGCTGGGGACTTGCCTTAAAGGAGCAGGGATTTAAGCTGGGAATCCTTTCTAACATGCCCACAGAATTTTTGCAGTATTATGAAAATGAAATTGAACTTTTTAAGGCGGCTCACTATGCTTGCTTTTCCTGCAGAGTCAAATTGATTAAGCCTGAAAAAGATATTTATCTTGATGTATTACAAGGACTTGGAGTAAAACCTGAAGAAGCTGTATTCTTTGACGATATGGCGGTGAATATTGAAGCTGCTTGCAAGCTGGGCATCAATGGATTTTTGTGGACTGGCTTGGAGCAAGGGAAAAAGGACTGGCAACAAGCTCTGGAACAGCATGGATTCTAGTCTTTCTGTAGATTTTCCCCCTTTAGTTTCTGCCTACATGAAAAAGGTGCTGGCTCGCCTTGAAGCAGCTGAAGGGAAGCAGGCTCAAGAGTGGCATAGGGCCTTGGCTCGGCAGCTTTTGCCTAGTCAGGAAGAAGGGCAGATTTTGCCCTGTGAGCTTGCGGACCCCTTGGGAGCAGGTCATCATCAGGCTACGGAGCGGATGGTTCATCAGTACAAAAATCGGGTACTGGTGGTGACTACCAGCCGTTGCTTTGCCCATTGCCGCTACTGCTTTAGAAAAAACTTGATTGCTCAAGCTTATTCTGGCGGTCACTACGGTTGGCCTGATTCCCAGGAGCTGGAAAAAATGTGCCAGTACTTGGCCGCTCATCCAGAGGTGCAAGAAATTTTGCTTTCTGGTGGAGATCCCATGACAGGTTCCTTGGAGCGGCTGGAGGAATTGATACAGGCTTTTCGTAAAGCTCGGCCAGGGGTGCTGATTCGGCTTTGTACTCGTTCAACGGTATTTCATCCCAAGCTCTTTACCCCCCAGCTGGTGGAAGGACTTCGTGCTTTGCGTCCCCTGTGGGTGATTCCCCACATCAATCACCCTGTAGAAATCAGTGAAGATTACGCACCAGAATCACGACAGGCATTGTGTTCATTGGTGGATGTAGGGATTCCTGTTCAAAGTCAGACGGTGCTGCTGCGAGGGGTGAACGACAATGTGGTCACCTTGAGTCAGCTTTTTCATCAGCTTACGGTTATGGGAGTAAAGCCTGGCTATCTGTTTCAGTGCGACATGGTGGCAGGAACTTCTCACCTGCGCTTACCAGTAGAGGAGGGCATAAGGCTGTATCATCAGCTGCGGCAGGAGCTTTCTGGCCTTTCTTGCCCTGTCTATGGAGTGGATTTACCGGGAGGTGGCGGTAAGTTCAATTTGCTAGAGCTAGATTCCACCTTGAATCCCACCCAGGTGGAGCGTTTGGAAGGCTGCTACCAGTTTACCAAGGCAGACGGCTCGTTGTGGGAGTATCCTCGGTAAGTGAGGAGCGAGCCGCCGAAAGGCTGGAAATGTCATCGTGGCGTGTAAGGCTGGGAAGGATGGCTTTAACCTGTCAGAATTCTTTGGATAAGCTATTGGAAAGATTTGGATATCCACCATCTAATTTCTCAGTGAGATTGGAGCGGTTTCTCAGTGAGAAAGCAGTGGTTTTCTAGTGAGAAAAAAAAATTTCTCACTGAGTTTCTAGCCCTTTCTCAGTGAGAAATCACCTTGATGGAAATGATACAATACTTTGCTGGTTGTAGGGTTATTTGGGACTGGGGGTGGGGTAGAAATTGTATCAAATAAATTCTTTTTTCTAGAATTATATGATATAATATGCATGAAAAAAGGAAGGAAGAAACTTTTGTATGGCAAAGATTGAAAGTACACTTTTAGACAACTCACCACATTTTCATCTTGTGGACAAACTAAGGCAGTTGATATCTGTTGCTGAGGTGAAAGACATCTTGATTGCTACAGGTTATTGGGATATTCCAGGAACTGCTTTGA
>JAXJGY010000005.1:0-40051 GCA_036300185.1 Treponema sp.
ATTTAACTCTGCATACATAATATTATCGTAAATGTACGGCATTACTGCAATAACGGCATCCAGATTATCCTGCATATTCGGCACCTCCACATAACTGATGGCACCACCGGGAGAAAGTTCTTGGAATTGAGACTCAAAGGTAAGCTTACTAAAGGCATCAATTGGCTCTGTTACATGGACGTGATAGCTATTGGTGATGTAATTTTTATCCGTAACACCGGGAATAATACCGAACCGCTGCTTAAGGCACTTGGCAAATTTATAGGTGGTGCTTTCCAGAGGTGTACCGTAGAGAGAAAAGGCAATGGTGGTTTCTGAGCGCCACTTATTACAGGCATCGTTCAGGTGGGAGAGAATTTCCAAAGCAAAGGGGGTGGCTTCTGGGTCAGTGTGGGGCTTACCAGTCATGCGTCGAACTGTTTCCGTAAGGCCAGCGTATCCCAAAGAAATGGTAGAATAATTATTGTACAAAAGCTTGTCGATGGGTTCTCCCTTTTGGAGACGAGCCAAAGCACCATTTTGCCACAAAATAGGAGCGGCATCAGAAAGGGTGCCTTTAAGCCGATTGTGACGGGCCATTAATGCACGACGGCATAATTCCAGCCGCTCATTAAGAATCTGCCAAAAGGCTTCCATATTGCCATCAGCAGAACAGGCCACATCCACCAAATTCAAGGTAACAACACCTTGATTAAAGCGACCGTAAAACTTTGGTTTTCCAGCCTCATCACGATATACCGTTAAGAAGGAGCGACAGCCCATACAGGGATAACAACAGCCATCCTTGAGCTCCAGCATCTTCTTTTCTGAAATATAATCAGGCACCATCCGACGAGCGGTACACTTGGCAGCTAATTCAGTGAGGTAATAGTAGGGGCTTCCTTCTTCAATATTGTCTGGCTCTAGAACATAAATCAGCTTTGGAAAGGCGGGAGTGACCCAGTGGCCGCTTTCATTCTTTACGCCTTGGTATCGCTGACGTAAAAACTCCTCAATAATCATGGCAAGATCGGCCTTTTCCTGTTCATTGCGGGCTTCGTTCAGGTACATGAATACGGACACAAAGGGAGATTGGCCATTGGTAGTCATGAGAGTTACCACCTGATACTGGATGGTTTGAACACCACGCTGAATTTCTTCCTTGAGGCGACGGTTCACCAGATAGTCAAACTGCTCTGGAGTGTAAGCAAGCCCTAATTCCTTTGCAGATTCTGTCACATCACGAGCAATTCGCTTGCGACTTACATCCACAAAAGGAGCAAGATGAGTAAGAGAAATGCTCTGTCCACCGTACTGACAGCTAGCTACCTGAGCAATAATTTGTGTGGCAATATTACAAGCTGTGGAAAAGGAACGTGGTGTGTCGATGTAGGTTCCGCTGATAACGGTACCGTTTTGTAGCATGTCTTCCAGATTCACCAAATCACAGTTGTGCATGTGCTGGGCAAAATAATCGGAGTCGTGAAAATGAATAATTCCTTCTTGATGGGCCTTTACAATATCTTCATCCAGCAAAAAGCGCTTGGTAATATCCTTGCTTACCTCTCCAGCCATGTAATCACGCTGAACACTTACCACAGTGGAATTCTTGTTGGAATTTTCCTGCTTCACTTCTTCGTTGGAACATTCCAGTAGGGAAAGAATCTGGCGATCTGTGGAGTTGGCCTTTCGCATCAGCTCATGCTGATAACGATAGGTGATGTATTTTTTTGCAATAGAAAAACCACCAGCCTTCATAATTTCTTCTTCAACTAAATCCTGAATGGCTTCTACATTCATGGCGGTGTGGCTTTGATAGCAAGCCTGAGCAACATTTTCTGCCAGCTTTTCCACTGTTTCAAAAGAGAGCTGCTCCTTCAAAGGTACCTCTTGATTGGCCTTAGAAATAGCCACCACAATCTTTTTTATGTCAAAAGGAACTTCTTCGCCGTTCCGCTTGATAATATTCATGGCACACCTCTAAATATGATTAAAATACTCGAATAAAATATATTCCAGACACTATATATAGCGTACACTATATATAGTGTCTAGTGCAAGTGAGTATACTACCACTAGGGGTTCTTGTCAATAAAATGAGAGGAAAAAAACTATAATCTTGTATTCAAGTTAGATAAAAAGTTGTATCAGTATCGATACAGAACTGCGCCGCTTTTTTTGTCCAGCCGAGGATTTTCCTGCTCTTTTATCTGTAGCAGCTGACCGGGAACCAGATTTGTGGCAGATTCCACCAGCACCAAGCCCTGACGACAGCAGCCGTAATAGCCAGTTCTATCTCCAGGCAACTTAATTGGCTCGGAAATCACTCGGACTTCTAGCAGGCTATCTTTTGCAGGAGCTTTCGGTGCGGAGGAGGAAGCCAGCACAAAGGACAAGCTTGCCCGCTCCTTGGGAAGCCCCGCACGAGAAGACAATTTTTGTAGCTTTTGTGGAGCATCCTCGGTGGAAAAGGTAAAGTGACACCACTTGTTTCCACGCCCTCCGTCCATGGGGCAAGCACAAGCCCTGCCTTCTGCTGTACCTTCAGTCCACTCCATGCCATGAGGACAGGGAGCTACAATGTTCAAGCCCTTTCGAGCCAAGGCCCCACGAAAAGCCGTGAGAAAACGGGCGGCAGGTGGAGTTCCAGGCTCCACCACCAACACCTGAGCTGAAGCTTCTTTGTAGTGCATGATGATGTCGGCGGCACGTTTGGCGGTAAACTCTGGTGGCTTGCCAGATTCTTCCACCACCTCGTTAAAGACATTGGCCGCCGTTACCAAGTGAGCACGTTGCCGCACTTGCACTCCAAGCTCCCCCTTTACCCGAACAATTCGCCAGGGCTCCAAAGCATTTTGCCCCGAAGATAAATCAGCAATGCTCCGGGCCGAAGCTAAATCAGCAATGCTTCGGGCGGCAATGGCAAGGTAGAGTTCTTCACCAAGGGACAGGGCTGTTTGGGAATGATCTAGGCAATACCAGGTGAGCTTTTTTTCACGTAAATCGGGGCGAGCAAGCCACAGGGCAATGGGCACTGTAAGTGGGCCAGAACCGATATCAAGACAAATACCATTGTCTGGCACATTCAGCTGGCTTGGCTTAAGCCCTGCAAAAAGCCGAGTGAGCCGCAAAAGATTCCACCACTGGAAGTACCGCATATAAGCTGAAAGATAAACCGTGTCGTTCAAATAGCCCATTCTGCGGCCGCCACGCTGGTCTGTCAGCAGGTGGGACACATCACGAATATTTTCTGGCAAACGCAGAAGCTGCCGAGAAGACAGCGGCCGTACACCTTGAACAATTGACTCAAAGTTTTCTAAAATCTGGCGACTTTCGGCAGGAAGCTCTGGCAACAATTCTTCCACAAGGGATTTTTTCTGAGTCAGTACAGTCTCTTTCTTGGAAGCAGAATTAGAATTAAAAGCTGTTTTTTTTCTAGCTTTTTCCTGAGATTTTACTGGTCTAACAGGCTTTTCCACAGTTGATTTATTTTTTTCCACCAGTAGTTCCTCCTGGTTTACGATATTTTTTCACAAGCAGATACAAGTCTGTAAGACTTGAACGGATTTCACTAATTGATTCCAAGGCAGAAGAAAGCTCTTGATTAGAAGAAATATAGGATGCTGCCTCGGCAATCATTTCTGAACGAGCCCCTTCAATGGTAAAACGTCGCTCTTGAATCAGGTATTTCAGCCGCATAATAGTCTGAAAATCCCGCTGAGAATAAACACGACGTCCACCAAGGTCTTTTTTTGGGGCGATACTAGGAATCACTTCCTCCCAGTACCGCAACACGTGAGCCTTGATTCCCGTCAGTTCCTCCATCTCGCCAATGGAATAGGAAGCCACTAAAATTTCTCCCTATCTTCCCATTTTTTACGGCTCGCTTTCAGCTCTAGCAACACAGGGATTTTGTCAAAGCCCAAGTCACTGCGAATTTTATTCTTGATGTAAGCCAGATAGGAGTCGGAAACCACCTCTGGGCGGCTGGCAAAAATCAAAAAGCTTACGGGATTAGAAGAGGTCTGAACCATGTACCGCATCTTGAAGTGGGCAGTGCGGCTGGCTGGAGGTGGATAAGCGGAAACCCAATCCTTGAGAGCCATATTCAAGCTACCAGTGTCGATTTTATGATGAAGCTGAGCCTGCATTTCCAAGGCTGTATTCAAAAGCTCCTGCATTCCCTTGCCTTCCAGTGCAGAAATGGCAATGACTGGGGCATAGCTCATGTGACCAAACATAATGCGGATATTTTCTTCGGCCTTCCGTAAGGCTACACGGCCCTGCTCCTGGGTATCCCACTTGTTCAAGACAAAAATCACACCACGGCCTCTATCATGGGCAAGGGCGGCAATCTTCTTGTCCTGGTCGGACAGACCTTCTTGGGCATCAATCATCAGGAAGACAACCTCCGCCCTATCCAGTGTCTTGATGGCTCGGTTTACAGAGTAATACTCTACGTTTTCCTTTACCTTTGCCTTTCGTCTGATTCCAGCAGTGTCCAGCACCTGAAAATTTCGTCCCTTGTACTGAAAGCTTCCTTCCACCACATCTCGGGTAGTTCCAGCATAATCGCAAACAATGGAAGCTTCGGTGTGGGTAAGGCGGTTGGCCAAGGTGGATTTTCCAGTGTTTGGCTTACCCATAATGGCAATGCGAACAGGCTCTCCCCCTTCGTCCTCTTCCACTGCAGAAAAATCAAGGCGGGAAATCAGCTGCTCTTTAAGCTCGGGGATTCGGTCTCCATGCTCGGCAGAAATCAGTAGCAGGGAATCAAAGCCAAAGCGCATATAATTCCAGGCTTCTTCTTCCAGCCGTCCACCCTCTGTCTTGTTTACCGTGGCAATTACCTTTTTCCAGAAGGGACGCAGCAGCTCAATAAACTCCTCGTCCTCACCAGTAATTAATCCTGCATCCAGCAACAGCAAAATTACATCGGCCTTTTCCAGAGCCTTGAGACTTTGCTCCACAACAAGCTCGTCCATTACCGCTTCCATAGAACCGATGTCACGGTCAAGCTTGAATCCGCCAGTATCCATAAGATTTACAGGATACCCGTTGATAAAGGCAGTTTCTTGAATGGGGTCTCTAGTAACGCCAGGAGTTGGGTCAGTAATGGCACGGCGACGGTGCAGAAGGCGATTAAACAAGGTGGATTTTCCTACGTTTGGTCGCCCTGCAATAACTACCAGAGGCAGATTTTTATATTTCTTGTCCCGACTAAAGCCTGCTCCTTCAAAATCCAGAGACGCTTCCTCCTGGTTTTCTAGCTCCAGCATATCATCTTGTTTATTTTTCTTAGAAAATTTCTTGCTCATATTAGTTTTTTACTCCTTGGATTTCTAAAGATTCTCCAGACAAAGCCACTTGAGCCATATCCTCTAATTCCTCAATGGAATGACTTGCCAAGGCTTTTTTTATAGCTCCAATGCGAACTGGAGACATACTCAAGGTTCTTACTCCCATACCTGCTAACAACAAGGCACTGTCGGCAGTACCAGCCATTTCACCGCATACGGAAACAGAAATTCCTGCCTTATTGGCACTATCTACAGTATTTTTAATAAGACGAAGCACCGCTACATTCTTATCGTCGTACAGCTCTGCCACCGAGGGATTTTCTCGGTCAATCCCCAGTACATACTGGGTCAAATCGTTAGTTCCGATAGAAAAGAAGTCGGAATAATGGGCAAAAATATCGGCAGAAACAGCGGCAGCGGCAGTTTCCACCATGATTCCCACAGGAACATTTGGGTTGAAGGCAAGTCCTTCCTTCTGTAATTCCTCTTTTGCTTCACGAATAATCTCTAGTGTAGCCTTAATCTGAGACAGATGTGTTACCATGGGAATCATAATCCGTAAGTCACCGTAAACACCAGCTCGATACAAGGCTCTCAGCTGTCGCTTAAACAAGGACCTATTGGCCAAGGTTAAACGAATAGCACGTCTACCTAGCAGGGGATTTTGCTCTGGTTCACTGTCAAAACCAGCATCTTTAATAAGCTTATCTCCACCAGCATCTAGGGTACGAATAACTACTGGACGATTACCCATGGTTTCTAAAACCTGCTGATAGGCTTCTAGCTGGGCATTTTCAGAAACAGACTGCATTCCAGAGGAGCCAGTTTTACGAGCATCCTGCACTGCCCCCATAAAAAGGAATTCCGTGCGGAACAAGCCAATACCTTCGGCCCCTTCATCTAGTGCCAGCTGAGCTTCTGATGGAGAACCGATGTTTGCTAACAAGGTAAAGGCCACACCATCTTTTGTGGTGGCTGCCTTGTGCTTTAGCTTGGAAAGACTTTTTTCTTCCTTCTGCTTTGCAGCTTCAGATTTCTGGTATTTTTTCAGAGTCTTTTCATCTGGATGAACAATTACCAGACCTTCAGTACCGTCTACAATAACCTGATCACCTGACTCTAACTTATCTGTAATAGCCTTTATACCTAAAACTGCTGGAAGCCGATGATTTCGTGCCAAAATAGCCAAATGACTGGAAACACCACCTTCACAAGCTACCAAGCCTCGTAGCTTTTTCTTAAACAGGGAAACAGCATCAGCCGGACTTACAGAATCTGCCACTACTACTGTATTTTCTGGAACAAGGTCGTAATCGAAAGCTTTATAGCCTAAAAGCTCATCAACAACCTGGGAAAAAACATCGGTTATATCCTGAGCTCGTTCTGCCAAGTATTCATCACCTGCACCCCGCAAAATTTCAGCCATTTCAGAGGCCTTTTTTTGCAGCACGATTTCAATATTCTGCAAGCTCTTTACCAAAAGATTTTTTACCTGGGATAGGAATTCTACATCCATCAGCATGACAATGTAGGTTTCCAGAATAGCGGCATATTGACTATCTGCTGTGGCAGACTGAGCCTCTAAGCGCTGTTTTACCCGTGCTAAAGCAGCCTCCAAGCGCTGCCACTCTGCATCTATATCAGAATCTTGTATCTTGTATTGGGGAATTAAACGAGGAGCTGGAGAAGGAACAAGGAAAACCTCTCCAAAACCAATACCTTCTGAGGCAGAAAGCCCTTTGTATGTTTCCATGAGGTTCAATATAACAGAAAAAAAAATCTTAGTCTATTTTTTGTTTTACAACCCTATTTTCCACCATCTCCAAACTAGTAAGCCATAGAACCCTTTTACTTTTATATAAATATTGGTATACTGAGAACATGAAAAGATTTGTTGTTTGTTTGCTTTTGTCCATAGCACTTATTCTGCCCCTTGCAGCCCAAAGTCATACTGCAGTTCCTCTGGATGACCCCATTTATTACGTCATTGAACAGGCCCAGCTAAAAGGACTTTGTCCTGTTTTAAGCGAGGCTAAGCCCTATTCTCAGCATAAGATAAAGGGTATAATAAATACTATTCTCTCTGCGGAGGCTGAATTACCTTGGTCTGCTCTTTCTTCCTCAGAAAAAGCAATCTTGCAGCAAACTTTGGCATCTTTTGAAAAAGAAGAAGGCTGGAACTGGCTTACTGGAGAAACATATCAGGAGCATACAACAAAATCTGGCATAACCATGACCTTTAATGCAGGAGCAAGTTGGCAATCAGTAGCTTCTGGTTCCTACGAATTCCAAGAAAAGGATTTCGAATGGGGAACCGACAACTGGGGTGTTGCTTTTGTTGGTGGTGACATGGGAAGTTTTTTTTCTTGGAATTTCTCTGCTGGTGGAGGACTGATGAAAGCTCCGAGAAAGGAGCTCGGAACAGCCTATACCTTTTACGAAGGATTTGAAAACAAGGAGATTGACCCTGCCAGAAAGGATCAAAATAAGGAATATATAGTCTTTAGCGAACCAACAACATTTTTTCCCTACACCTATCAAAAGAACTGGGATGGTTCCATTTTCAAAGGAGATAGTCTTTCTTCCAGTGGTTTTTATGAGTGGCCCTACGGCATGTCCTTTGGATACCAGATGAATGGAGAAATGGCAGTATCTTTTTTAGATGATGCGATTTTTGTACGAGCTGGCCGATTGCAACGAGAGTGGGCAGCTGGAACAAATGGTAGTAGCCTTGTGCTTAACGCTGTCGCACGTCCTTTTTTTGGAGTGGAAGCAAACTTTGAACCTTTTAACTGGCTCAGAATGTCTACTCTCACAGGTATCCTAGAATATTATAACATGAACGGAATCAGCGTTAGCTCCGCTACCTTCCAAAATGCCTTTGCAATTGGAATGGCTGAGGCAAACTACAAAAATTACCTTCACTTTAGCTTTGGTTCCAGTGCCGTATTCCCAAAAAGATTTGAATTGGGATATTCATTTCCCTTGCTAAGTCGCTTCTTCTACCAGAATAATGTGGGAGATTTTGATAACCTAGCCATGTTTGCCACATTAATTCTACAATATCCTGGAATTGGAAAGATTTGGGGTTCTGCATACGTTGATGAAATGGATCTTACCAGTCCAGCTTTCTTTAGCCAAGATAGAAATATGCATGCAGTACAGGTTGGTATCTCTGCAGCACTACCTATTCCTAAGCTTGCATTTTCTAACTTCACATTCCAGTACACAAAGATTGAACCCTATGTTTATACCCATCAGTTAGTAAAAACTCCGTGGTATGACGATATCTGGATGGAAGAACCCTACATGAACAACGGTGTTTCTCTTGGCTACTACCTGCCACCAAACTCCGACGAATTAAAATTTCGCTTTGAGTCATCTGTTATCAAGGGAGGAACCTTCCGTTTCCATGCTCAGTATCAGATGATACGTCATGGTGCTGAATATGGTAGTAGAGCCGTAGACGGTAGTGGTCTTAACTCCCAATTGGATACAACTGGCCGCAATGATAAGGAAGGCAAACCTGAACTGTGGAAATATTTCCTTCATGACGGAGCTTATCATTGGCAACATATTTTCAAGGTAGGAGGTTCTTTTGATATGCAGGGATTAAATATTCCTGTTAGCCTGTTCTGTGACATGGGTGTAGTTTATTCCTACTACACTGATATTGACGGAATACCAAATTCTGCTCAAAAATACCCCATCCACAGAATCAATACTTCTGAATATCCCACTCAAACACAGTTCATTACTACTGTGGGATTTAAGATTTATCCCTAAAGCATAGTTCAAGGCACCACCTTCTACAGGTGGTGCTTTTTTTTACCTTGACAGATACTAGGCACTAGATTATATTATAGGCGGAAATTCCCTTGTAAAAGCCTATTTCCAAATACACGTCTTCAGGGCAGGATGAAAGTTCCTACCGGTGGTATAGCCCACGAGCCGAAAGGCATGATTCGGTGTAATTCCGAAGCCGACAGTTACAGTCTGGATGAAAGAAGATGACTCTCAGAAATCCTTCCACGGTAAACCTACCGTTTTCTGTCATTTCCCTTCCCTGTAGACAAGCAACCTAAGGTGACTATGAACTCAGACGATGAAAAATACATGAAACAGGCTATTGCACTGGCTCTTAAGGGAACAGGAAGAGTAAATCCCAATCCCTTGGTGGGAGCAGTTATCGTAAAGGATGGTCGAGTCATTGGAGAAGGCTACCATCAGCAATACGGTTGCCCCCATGCAGAACGCAATGCCTTGGCTACCTGTACAGAATCAGCTACAGGAGCCACTATTTATGTTACCCTGGAGCCCTGTTGTCACCACGGAACAAATCCCCCTTGTACAGAAGCCTTGATTCAAGCTGGTATCAGCCGTGTAGTGGTGGGTTCAGCAGATCCAAACCCACTGGTAGCTGGCAAGGGAATTGCCCAGCTCAAGGGAGCAGGCATTCAGGTGGAAGAAGGCTGCCTGCAAGCAGAATGTGACGCCATCAATTTTATCTTTTTCCATTACATTACCACCAAGCAGCCCTATCTTGCACTGAAATATGCCATGACTGCCGACGGAAAAATTGCCTGTCATACAGGAGCCTCTCGTTGGATTACTGGGGAGGCAGCCCGCCACCACGTCCATGAGCTTCGCAACAAATATGCAGCAATTATGGTGGGGACAGGAACTGTTTTAGCAGATGACCCAGAATTAACCTGTCGTCTGGAAAATGGCAATAATCCACTGAGGATTGTATGCGATACTCAGCTCCGCACTCCTCTTTCTGCAAAGCTAGTTGTTACCGCCAAAGAAGTTCCCACCATTATTGCCACCTGCTGCCAGGAGGAGTCTCGTCACAAGCTCTATCAAGAAGCTGGTTGCCAGGTTTGGGTCTTGCCCGCAAAAAATGGGGTGGTTGATGTACAAGCTTTGATGCAGCGGCTGGGCCAAGAAAAGATTGATAGTGTTTTAGTGGAAGGTGGCGGACAGCTGAACTGGTCCTTACTCCAGGAAGGTTTGGTACAGCGAGTGTACACCTATATTGCCCCAAAAATCTTTGGAGGAGCTGCCGCCAAGTCTCCTGTGGGAGGCAAGGGGGTAGACACACCTCAGGAAGCCTCCTTGATGAAGGTAGTTTCCACCCAGCAGCTGGGAGATGATTTCCTTTTGGAACAAGAAGTTCTTTCTTCTTGCCCCTCAGCAGGTTGTAGCTGCAACTAGCTTTAGGAGAAAATAATTTATGTTTACTGGAATAGTTGAAGAAATCGGCACATTAAAAGCCATTCAAAAAGGAAGGAATTCTGCTATTTTGCGGATTCAAGCGGCAAAAATCATGGCGGATATACATATTGGAGACAGCATTGCTGTTAACGGAATCTGTTTGACAGTAACAGAATTCAGTGCCAGTGAATTTGCCGCCGACGTAATGCACGAAACCTTGAACCGCACCAACTTGGGCCAGCTACGACAAGGCAGCTCCGTAAACCTAGAGCGAGCTATGGCTGCCAACGGTCGTTTTGGAGGCCACATTGTGTCTGGCCACGTAGACGGAGTGGGAACAGTTTCCAATATCCAGCGGGACGATAATGCCATTTGGTACACCATTTCTGCTGGCCCAGAAATCTTGCGGTACATTGTGGAAAAGGGCTCCATCACCATTGACGGAACAAGTCTTACGGTGGCACGAGTTTCTGACAAGGATTTTGCCATTTCTGCCATTCCCCACACAGTGGCCATCACTATTTTGGGCCAGAAAAAGGTGGGAGACAAGGTGAACCTGGAAAACGACATCATCGGGAAGTATGTGGAAAAGCTCCTTCAAGGGGGAGTTCAGTCCAGCTGGCAACAGGCTAATTTTCAATCAGAAGCCAGCGGAGCCCAAAAGCAGGAAAAAAGCGGCATAACCATGGAGTTTTTAGCCGCCAATGGATTTTAAGTCCAAAAAATAAATCTCGGCGACAATTAAATCGCCACATCATACATAAGGAGAGCAGCTATGTCTGACTTCAACACTATTGAAGAAGCCCTGGAGGATTTGCGTCAGGGAAAGATGATTTTGGTGACCGACGATCCAGATCGGGAAAACGAGGGAGACTTTATTTGTGCAGCCCAGTTTGCTACCACCGAAATGATAAATTTTATGGCTGTCCACGGCCGAGGCCTTATTTGTATGCCCATGTCCGTAGACTATATCCAAAAGCTCAGGCTGCCCCAAATGGTAAGCTACAATACCGACAATCACGAAACAGCCTTTACTGTTTCCATTGACCACGTGGACACTACCACAGGTATTTCTGCCGCCGAGCGATCTTTCACCGCCATGAAGTGTGTGGAAGATGATGCTAAACCAGATGATTTCCGTCGCCCTGGCCACATGTTCCCTCTGGAAGCCAAGCGAAATGGCGTTCTTGTTCGCCCTGGTCACACTGAAGCCACCGTTGACCTAATGCGTCTGGCTGGATTGAAGGAATGTGGTCTGTGCTGCGAAATTATGAAGGACGACGGTTCCATGATGCGAACTCCTGAGTTGAAGGAATTGGCAAAGAAACATAATCTTAAGTTCATTACCATCAAGGATCTGCAGACCTACCGCAAGCGCTACGAAAAACTGGTGGACCGCATGACTGTAACCAAGATGCCCACCAAATACGGCGAATTTATGGCATATAGCTTTGTAAACAAGCTGAACGGTGAGCACCACGTGGCCTTAGTTAAGGGAGATATTGGCGACGGACAGGATATCTTGTGCCGAGTTCACTCTGAATGTCTCACTGGAGATGCCTTTGGCTCCCTCCGTTGTGACTGCGGACAGCAGTTTGCAGCAGCCATGACACAGATTGAGCAAGAAGGTCGGGGAATTCTTCTGTACATGCGACAGGAAGGACGAGGAATCGGTCTTATCAACAAGCTGAAGGCCTACGAGCTACAGGAAAAGGGTATGGACACCATGGAAGCAAATATTGCATTGGGATTTGAGGCTGATCAGCGGGAATACTACATTGGTGCCCAGATTCTGCGGGACTTGGGAGTAAAAACCATGCGTCTTTTAACCAACAATCCCGACAAGATGTACCAGCTTTCCGACTTTGGAATGGAAATCACCCAGCGTGTTCCCATCCAGATGGATGCCACCAAGGATGACCTGTTCTATCTGAAAACAAAGCAGCATAAAATGGGCCATTTCTTGAATTATCAATGAGATACACCGTGAGTCAGCAGCTGGTAACAGCTTGTTGACTCAAGCTTTACCGTAAAACTAAACCACAAGGAGAAATATATGAAGAAATTTGAAGGATCATTAATTGCTTCCACCATGAAGGTGGGAATTATCGTTGCTCGTTTTAACGAGTTCATTGGATCAAAGCTTTTGTCTGGAGCTATGGACGGACTTTTGCGTCACGGTGTTCAGGAAGAAAATGTTCACGTGGCTTGGGTTCCCGGTGCCTTTGAGATTCCCCTCATTGCTTCCAAGATGGCAAAGAGTGGCAAGTACGATGCTGTAATCTGCTTGGGTGCAGTTATTCGTGGTAGCACCACCCACTACGACTACGTTTGTAGCGAGGTTTCCAAGGGAATTGCTCAGGTTTCCCTTTCCAGCCAGATTCCCGTAATGTTTGGTATCCTCACCACCGAGAACATCGAGCAGGCCATTGAACGAGCTGGTACAAAGGCTGGTAACAAGGGCTACGACTGTGCCTTAGGCGCCATCGAAATGGTAAACCTCATCAAGGAAATTGAAGCATAACAATCAAGTTTATCACTTGTCCTGGTAGTGGTTCTTACACTGGTAGATTTTGATGCAGCCGTCTTCAATCTTGTAGATGAGACGGTTCTTCTCATCAATCTCCCTGCTCCACCACCCGGACAAGTTACCCTTCAATGGTTCTGGATGACCAAGACCACTATTTCCGTTGCGGTCTATATCCGCAAGTAATTTATTCAATTTTTTAATGAATTTCTTATCCTGATTCTGCCAGAAAAGGTACTGTTCCCAAGCAAGTTCAAAAAAAACTATCTTACTCATTTTTCCATCGCCTTCAATTCTTCCCAAGTTTTAGAAACAAAATGAAGTTTCCCTTCGTCATCAAGACGCTTCAACTCTTCCAAGTGGCGGATATTGGCCTCGTTGTAAAAATCATCTGGCTCCTTGGCAGAAAGCTCAAAGGGTATTTTCTCCTCCTTGATGACAGTCTTTACAAAAACATTGAAGGCGGTGGATACTGAAAGTCCGATTTTTTCGCAGATGCGAGCGAATTCGATTTTGTCGTCGTTGTCTAGTCTGATGGTTACGTTTGCCATGATTATACTCCTGAAAAGATTTCTCCTTTCAATATACCATCAGAATCTGTGCAATTCAAGTGCAATAGATGGTGATTTGATGTAGAGTTATTTGAAATCCAAAGAACGACATCTCTTCACAAAAAATTGGCTTCTGCTCATCCTGAAAACCTATACTTGAGGTATGGCTACCATCCACATTTCCTATATTTTCATGATGTTTCTTGCCTACAGCTTTATTGGTTGGGTGTGGGAAACAAGTTTTTGCTCCATTCGTCAGGGGCATTTTATCAATCGGGGATTTTTGCGGGGGCCCTTGTGTCCAGTGTACGGAGTTGGAGGAATGCTGATTATGTATTTGCTACAGCCCTGGGCTCACACTTGGATTCCACTGTTTTTTACCAGCATGGTGATTGTGTCTGTGGTGGAATATTTTACCAGCTGGATTTTGGAGGTGCTTTTTCACACCCGCTGGTGGGACTATTCCAAGGAAAAATTTAATCTTCACGGAAGGATTTTTCTTGGGGGAGTCATCTGCTTTGGCGTAATGGGTACCCTCTGCGCCCACTTTCTGCATCCCTGGCTGGAGTCCAAGATTTTTTCCATCCCCTTGCAAACAGCCCGACTAGTGGCGTGGATTTTGTTTGCCATCCTCATGGTGGACTTAATTACCACCCTTCACGGCTTGGTGAATTTTACCCTGTATCAAACTCGGCTGAAGGAATTTGCAGAATTTATAGAACGGGGCTTTGATGAAGAATGGATTAAAGAAAAGGAAGCTGCTTTGAAACAGCAGGAAGAAAAAATGCTTCGTCACATCAAGAAATTCCCTTCCATGACCAGCACGGAATTTCACAAGGGAATAGAAGCCTTGCGTCATAGAATGCAGCAGGAACAAAAATAAAGCCCTCTTCCACAGGATGAACTTTAGGGCAGTGGGCTATTTCAGCAAACTAAGTTCGGCAAGGCCATGAAAGGACTCAGCTTCCTCTTCGGTACGGAACCTGAATCCGCTAGGCTACCGTCGTTTGCGCTCCTCCACCAAACGCTGGATTTTTGCGGTAAAGGCAGCCTGACTGAACTGCTCCACATGGGCAGCAAATTTACTTCTGTCAGCAAAGGTTTCAGGTGGCAGGGCTTCAAATTCAGTCATGGCTTGAATTAAGGATTCAGGTGTTTGCTCATCAAAGAAAATTCCCGTTACACCTTCCTTGATGGAATCAATGGCACCACCCTTGCGATAGGCAATGACAGGACAACCTGCAGCATTGGCTTCTACTGGAATAATGCCAAAATCCTCCACGCCCGGGAACAACAGGGCCTTGGCTCCACCCATGTATTCTTCTAGCTGCTGCTGAGAGGCACGCCCCGCAAAGGTTACCAAGCCAGAAGCCTCATATTTTTTCCGCTCCTTGGCAGATCCACCTTCTCCCACCACCACCAGCTTGCGCCCAGAGCGAACACAGGCTTCCAGAGCCAAATCTGCTCGCTTGTAGCCCACCAACTGACCAAAGAACAGGTAGTAGTCCTTGGGATTTCGCTGAACAGAGGCAAATTTATCAATGGCCACAGGTGGATACACGATTTCTGCAGGCCGATTGTAGTAGCGGTTAATTCGTTTGGCTACATAGTGGGAATTTGCCACAAAGCAATCTACCAAGTTGGCGGACATGACATCCCACAGCCGCAGAGAAGGCACCAGCTTTTTCATAAAAAAGCGAACAAAGCCAGAGGCGGTGCGGAAATATTCATGGTACATATCCCACAAATACCGCATGGGGCTGTGACAATAGCACAGGTGAAAGGCATCGGGATTGGGAACCACGCCCTTTGCTGGGCCTGACTCACTGGAAATAATCAGGTCATAGTCCGACAAGTCCAGCTCCTTCAGGGCATCTGGCATAAGGGGCATGTATTTCTGATAGAATTTTGCAGCCATGGGAAGCTTGCTGATTTTTGTGGTAAAAACACGATGGCTGCGGATTTTTTCGGAGATGGCTTCTGGCACATACACGTGGGTGTAAATATCAGCCTGGGGAAACATATCCAGCAGGGCTTCCAGAACCTTTTCTCCACCACGCATATTTACTAACCAGTAATGAACGATTGCAACCTTCATAAAACACTCCTTATAGCATCAAAAATCACAGTGGCAGATTTTTTAAAGGAATACCCCGTGTCTCCCAGCGAGGGAGCAGACAATTTCCAGGCGGACAGTAGTTTTTCTGCCAAGTCCTCCACATCTGCCGTTTTGAAAAAGGTAGCTGGCAAGCTCCCGTAAATTTCCTTGAACACAGGAATATCGGAAAGCACCACATTTGTTCCCTGAGAAAGGGCTTCCAAGGGAGGCATTCCAAAGCCCTCATACAAGGAAGGCTGTACCAAAAGTCTGCAACGGCGGTATAAATCCCGCAATTCACTGTCACTGACTCTACCAGTAAAGGAAAAGGCTTCTTCTGGCAGGGACTGAAACTGCTCCAAGATGCCGCTATCTCCCGTGCGGAAATTGCTTGCATTGCCTACAATTACCAACCGCCCATCCAAGCCCCGTTGCCGAGCAAGCTTAAAGGCGGGAAGTAAAATATGTAATCCCTTGTGGGCCTTGATATTGCCCACAAACAAAAGATCCTTGCTTTTGCCAGCTTCATCACCAGCGGCACAGCACCCTTCTCCTGCACTGGAATCAGTACCATCTTGGGTAAACCAGTGTGGCACTGCATTATAGGTTACCACTAAGGGCTTTTTTTCAGGAAATTTCAGCAGGCTACGAATTCGCTCGGCAGAAAACTGAGACACGGTAAAAATACAGCAGGATTTTTTGATGGCGTACTGATAAAACCACTTTCTTACCGCAGTGCCAAAACCACCAGCCAATTCAGGTATATCAAGAAAAACCACATCATGAATGGTGGAAAAAATGGGCACCCTTATGCCACCAAAAATACGGCCAGGAATATTGCAATAGGGAGAATAATAAGCGTCGCAGCTATTGATGGCCTTTAAAAGTGGAGAAGGAAAGGCAAAAAGCTCCTGTAGGGAAAAGGTTTTTATGGGGCAGTCCAAGATTTGCACTCTGGGATGACCTGCATATTGGGCTAAATCTGTGGGGCGTCCCAGTAAAATACATTCATGTTCTTCTGTGAAATAGGGAAGAAGTCCACACAAATAGGTTCCGATTCCGCCGCTTCCAATCATTCTGCAATCAATGGCCAGTTTCATGCCACAACTATACACGGAAAACAAGATTCAATCTACCTAGGATTTTATCGTTATGGATTCTGCATTTGACAGTTTAATTTATGCGTTTATAATTGTATGTATATTTTTTTAATGGTAACCTCTCAGTAACAGCCACAACACAAGGAGTTTTATATGAAAAAGATTTTATCAAGCCTGATCTGTCTTTTGTGTTTTGCCTCTGTATTTGCGTACGAAGGGATGCTGACAGGACAAAAAGATTTAAAAGTCATTAAAACTGAATTTTTCGACATCATATATACCCCAGGTTCAGAAAAATCTGCGGCCGTTATTGCAGAGCATGCAGATGATTTATATCGGGAATTACATGACACATACAATCTTATTCACGATTTTAGAATGCCTGTTACTATTACCAGCTCCCAGGATATGTTCAATGCATATTTTACCCAAGCTCCTTACAATCGCATTGTTCTCTTTGATACACAATCTCCTGCAAGCATGGCCGTGTTTGAAGAAGACCTGTTGATGGTTTTCCGACATGAATTAACCCATGCAATTACTATAAATATTAAAACTCCCCTCTGGGTTGTAGTTTCTAAAATTTTTGGCGACATGATTAATCCCACACCTTTAATTGCCACCAGTGGGCAGCTAGAAGGTATCGCTGTTACCGAAGAAAGCCGTACTGGAGAAGGACGTCTTCACAGCGAATTTACTCGCCACATTGTAAAACAAGCAAAGCTGGAAGATAACTTCCCTAATTTTGCAGAAATAACTGGTGCTCGCAGCATCTATGTGTACGATTACAACTACAAGTTCGGTGGAGAGTTCATGGAATACATTCGCCAACGGTATGGCGAAGAAAAAATGGCTGAATACTGGAAGCGAATGACAAACCTTGGTGGTTTAACTTATTTTACCATCTTTGAGTCAGTGTACGGTATTTCCATGAAGGATGCTTGGAATGATTTTAAAGAAGACTTTCCTGTACCAGAAATTCCTGCTGATCCTACAGAAACAGGGTTAGTTTCTCGGTTCAACAACGACAAGGATTTTGAGCAGTACACCTATGTTACAGGCTCAAAGGATAAAATCGTTTATTACAATAAGAATACTATAGGCTTTTACTATGCCCTCAAGGATGAAAACTCTCCTACAGGCTATACTAAACCAAAGAAGTTCCTACAGCAGGGCTCCATCCAATCCATGAACCTTTCTGCAGACGGAAGATACTTGACCTACGTGTACTTATCCCAAGCAGGAGCCTTACCAAGAAATAAAATGGTGATTTACGACTTTGAAACTAAGTCAAAATTCAAAGTTCCAGAAGAAAGACTGAACAATGGTGTGGTGTTCACCATTACAGAAGGTGGCTCTCAGATAAAATACCTTGCTGCCAATAAAAATATTAGTCAGGAGTCTTCTATCAACATTTTCCGTCTGGAAGAAAATTCCAAGGGAAAGTTGAAGGACATGGAATTAGTTGAAACCATCAACAACAAGTTCAATAACTTTTCCACAAACCTTCAGGCTGATGATAAGGGAACCATTTACTATCTCAGTAAGGAGGGAGTTGAATACATCATCAAATCTTATGACTTTATCAGCAAGGTGCACAAGCAGTATGAACTGCCTCACCCAGATATGCTGATTCAAGGTTTGAGTATTTCTCCTGCAGCAGACGGTTCCACACGAGCCTTATTCACCTACGTGCAGCCAGGAACCATGCCTCGTTTGGGAGAGGCACGAATTCATCCCTCAGGTGTTGAATACAACTTGTATCAACAAGACCTTTCTGGTGGTATCTATGCTCCTGTAGCCCTTGATGAAAATGACATCATGTATTTGGGCTATTTCCTGAATGGAAATCACATCTACACCACAAAGACTACAGCCATGCTAGCAGATACTATACCTGGAGTAGTAACTGATTTAGGTGTACGTAGCGAAGCCGAAAATCAATCCATGGCTTTTGTAGATACTTCTATCCTGAACAGTGCAAAAGATTTTTCTGTTTGGCCATATCTTGTGAAAGGCTCCTGGTATCCCTTATCACAAAGTGCTTCCCACGGTTTTTCCAAAGGATTAGATAGCATAAATGCTTACGGTTCCATTCTGGGAGCATCCTTTACAGGAACCTTACCTTGGGGTAGTCCCATGTACACCCTAAGTGCAGGTTATAATCTTTCTACAAACTCAGGAACCTTCCAGACTGTTTTCACTGGTGGCACAGAAACTGCTTTATTCAAATACGAAATGCAAAATAATCTGGAAGTAGATGGTGATGGTTATAAACAAACCTATCATAAAATTAACCTTTCATCAGGAACAAATTTGAATTCTGTTTTGAGTATTGGGCTTTCTGATTCTCTAGATTTGTTTGAAGGCCGCCAAACCCTTAAGGTAGGAAAAACAGCAGAAGAAAAAGAAGCTGATAAGGGCCTTTTTAAAAGCGATACAAAGATTGAAATAGATTCTCACGATATATTCTTTACTCGAAATATTGCAACATTGAATATTAATTATCTTCCCTTACAGGGAAAGGGGGCCTTTGAAATGCTCAGCTTCACTGGACGCACCTTTATTGATACCGTATTTGCCGCTGATATTACCGACTTTAGTTCTCCCCTTACCAATTACAATAACTTGGGAGTGGGACTTCAAGTTCACGTGCCACAGTTGATTCCTGTAGGTACACGGACTTGGGGAACCTGGAACCTGCCTTTTACCGCCTCTGTTGATTTTTATCCATCTCAAAGCTACTTCATGGAAACACGTGGCAAGCTGGTACTGTTCTCTTTTGAGCTACAAAAAGCCGCTACCTGGTTCCCCATTGTGTTCTTTAACACCATCACTACAGAGGTGGAATATGTAAGCAAATTCTCCAACGGGAAAAATTCTTCTTGGGCCATTACAGACATGGGCAGTCACTTTAAATCCTTGGGAGCAGGAAACATGAGCTATAGCGATGAATTTATCACTCGCCTTGCCCTTACCTTAACTCCCAACCTAGGAGTTGCTGCCAGCGCACACCCCACCTTTAATTTTGACTTTAAGTATCGATTCTTTCCAGAAGAAGAGGAATCTCCTTTTGCCTTTAATCTAGGATTTAGACTAGAAATTTAACCTGCATAGGACAAAGCAAAGCCCCCGCCACAAGCGGGGGCTTTCTTGTTTTTAAGTGGGCTTGGATTAGGCTATGCTGTCAAAGCCTCGCTGCAGGTCTTCAAGAATATCCTCGATATGCTCGGTACCGATGGACAGGCGCACAGTGTTGGGCTTAATTCCCTGTTCCTCCAGCTGTGCTGCGGTAAGCTGACTGTGGGTGGTGGTGGCGGGATGGATTACCAAGCTCTTTACGTCTGCCACATTTGCCAGCAAAGAGAAAAGCTGCAAGCTATCGATGAACTTAAAGGCTTCTTCCTGGCCGCCACGAATCTCCAGTGTAAAGATGGAGCCACCACCATTGGGGAAGTATTTCTTGTACAGGTCATTGTTGGGATGATCAGCCAAAGCAGGATGGTTTACCTTTTCTACCAAGGGATGGCGAGAAAGGAACTTCAAAACCTTGGCGGTGTTTTCTGCATGGCGCTCCATTCGCAGAGAAAGAGTTTCCACACCCTGCAACAAGAGGAAGGCTGCAAAGGGAGAAATACAGGCTCCCATATCCCGAAGCAAAATAGCACGGATATAGGTTACGAAGGCAGCAGGCCCCGCAGCTTGAGTAAAGGATACCCCGTGGTAGCTAGGATTTGGCTGGGCAATGGCAGGATACTTTCCTGAAGCAGCCCAATCAAAATTACCAGAATCCACCACAATTCCACCTAAGGTTGTTCCATGTCCACCGATGAATTTTGTGGCAGAATGCACCACAATGTCGGCTCCATGCTCAATGGGACGGAACAGGAAGGGAGTTCCAAAGGTATTGTCCACCACAAGGGGAATTCCATGCTTATGAGCTAGAACTGCCAAGGCATCTACATCGGGAATGTCGCTGTTGGGATTTCCCAAGGTTTCGATATACAGTCCACGAGTATTTTCCTGAATAGCAGCTTCTACCTCTGCAAGATTGTGAATGTCCACAAAGCTTGTGGTAATGCCAAAATTCTTCAAGGTATTGGACAAAAGATTGTAGGTGCCACCGTAAATAGATTTTTGGGATACAATGTGGCCACCATTTTGAGCCAAAGCCTGAATCACATAGGCAATGGCAGCAGATCCAGAAGACAGAGCTAAGGCTGCAACACCACCTTCCAAGGCGGCAATTCGCTGCTCAAAAACAGCCTGAGTTGAATTAGTCAGGCGGCTGTAAATATTGCCTGGGTCAGTAAGGTTAAAGCGGGCTGCAGCCTGAGCACAATCCCGAAACACATAGGATGTGGTGGCATAAATTGGCACCGCACGAGCATCGGTGGCTGGGTCAGGCTGTTCCTGCCCCACGTGAAGTTGCAAGGTTTCAAATTTGTAGTTAGACATTGTATCCTCCAAAAAAATTGAGCCAGCTAAATGCCATACAGGCAGCCGCCACAAACTTTTCCTACTAAATCAATAGGTAAAAAAAACTATATCTGTCATATCCCACTTTGTCAATGGGAATAGTTTCCCGAAAACTATCTTTCCCTTCCCCTAAGGCTTTCATTGTTGTATACTACTTTTATGACACACTTTAAAACAGATTATGCCATTATTAATGCAGAGCTTGTGGTTGACAAAACAAGCTCACAAATAAGCAATATTACAGATGGAATTTTACACAAAGCGGGACTTCTTGTAAGCCAGGGAAAGATTCAGAGAATTTATACTGATTCCGTAGAAGCTCAAGCTCAGGCCGAAAAGCTGGGACTAGAAATTATAGATGCTAAGGGAGCTTATCTTGGCCCTGGACTTATCGACATGCATATTCACGGCTGTGGTGGTACTGACACTGGCCAGGAAGACCTGCAAACAGCCTTGGAAACCATGGCACAATTCCTGAGTCAACGGGGAATTACCAGCTTTCAGCCAGCTGTTTTCCCTAGCGTGGAAATCATGGCAAAGGCACAAGCTGCCTTGGAAGCAAGTCCTCTGGCTGCCTACCATGTTTGCTCCATTTACAACGAAGGCCCCTTCATTGCCTTAGAAAAGAAGGGGGGACTTCCTGCAGAAAGCCTACGGGATTTCACTGCTGAATACATGGAACAGCTTTTATCCTTCCGCCATCCTGAAACAAATCGCACCTTGTTAGGTACCATGACAGTGGCTCCTGAGCTTGAAGGGGCTGATGTGGCCTGGAAAATGGCAGCAGAAGCAGGCTCCAAGGTTGCCTGGGGACATTCAGCCTCCTATGCCGACATGCTTCCCGCCAACATGGGAGTTCACCTAACCCATATTTTCAACGCCATGAACGGAATTGACCACCGCCGCCCTGGCCTTGCCATTGTACCCTTCCTAAAGCAGTATCAAGATGCCACCTACGAACTGATCGCAGATACGGTTCACGTAAACCAGCGAACCATGGAGTTTTTGATTCACAGCTTGGGAACAGAGCGATTGTGCTTGATTTCAGATGCAATGGCGGCGGCAGGCATGGGCCCTGGAGAATCAGTGTATTTGGGACGGCAGGTTATCTGTGACGGCAAGGTTAGCCGCTACAAGGAAGGAAACATCCTCATCGGTTCTGCCATGCTGACTCACGACACTGGCCGCCAGCTGGTGGAAGCAGGCCTCATTGATGTGGTAGACTTCTTCCGCATTGCCAGCACCAACCCCGCCCGTGTTTTAGGTCTCACCGACAGGGGATTAATTCAAGTGGCTCGCCGTGCTGATTTTGTCCTGCTGAATGAAAGTCTCCAAGTTCAGGATGTCTTCATCGGTAGAACAAACTAACAAACCTGAAAAAATGGGAATGGGAATACAAAAGGAGCTACACGTAATGAATAGAGATTTTATGATGATGCTGGGAAATATGTTTGGACGCAAGGACAATCAAGGCTTTTCCCAAGGCACCATGCAGGAGCTGGCTCAACGGCTCCAAACAGAAAAGGATTTTATCCTTCTGGATGTTCGCACCCACGAAGAATTTGAAGAAGGCCACATTCCTGGAGCCATTTGCATTCCCAACGAAATGATTGCAGGAGAGGCTGCCACTAAGCTCCCCAACAAGGATCAGCTGATTTTTGTCTATTGCCACAGCGGAATGCGTAGCATGATGTCCGCAAACTTCTTGGCAAACCAGGGCTACACCAATGTGGTGGAATGTGGCGGGATTGTGGACTGGAAAGGCAGGTTAGAATAGCATCCCAGGAGGCTGAATCCCAGCCACATCCCGGGGAGCAGGGGAACCAAATTTATCTTGGGAAACATGGGAACAGGAACATCATCACGGTGGGCTGGGGAACCCTACCCCGCCTTACGCTTCGCAAGCTCAGAGTTCGGCTGGGCAGGGAACTCCCCAGCCCCCATGTATAATTTTCGTAAGGTTCCCCAGTTTCCCTGGGATAATTTTGTAGAGGGTTCCCCTTCTCCCCAGACTATTGCTGGGTGGGGCTTCAATTTCACGGTCTACTTTTCGATAGTGGGTAGATGGCTGGATAAAAAACACAAAAAGATGAAGTTTTTTCTGAGAAAAACGCATTTTTTTGCACCTCCAAACCTATAATGTATATGTAAAGAAAAAAATTTGGAGGTTTTATGGAAATTGATTTACCAGACTCTGTTCTAGAAGCATTACAAAAAGTATGGAAACAGCAGTGGGAAAAACTCACCTTTGCTGATGATTTTATTTTTAGCAGAATCATGCAGAACACAGAAGTTTGCAAGGAAGTTCTGGAACTGTTGTTGAAGATAAAAATCAGCCATATCGAGTTTCCTGTGGCACAAAAGGTTATCCAAACGCTGAAATCTTCAAAAGGTGTACGAATGGATGTCTATGTACAAGAACCTAATGGCCAACGAGTATTTGACATCGAAATTCAATCGGTTATAACCAAAGAAGAAGCCCTGCGAGCACGTTACTATCAAGGAATGCTTGATTTAGACAACTTATTAAAAGGCAATGACTATGTTGAGCTGCCCCAAACCTACATCATCTTTTTATGCATAAACGACCCATTTGATTTAAATCTTCCCATTTATGAGCCCCATAGTTACATCGATCCCAACAACCAGCACCCCTACGATGACAAGACAAAGAAAATATTTTACAATGTAAGTAGGTACCAAGATGTAGATGACCCAAGAATCAAGGATTTTTTGCAGTACCTGAAAAATAAAACCCCAACAAACGACTTTACGAGGAGGCTGGATCAAATGGTGGAAGAGCTGAAAACTATTGAGGTTGGATTTACTGACTACATCGCCGCTCGCCAGAAAGAATTTGACTGGTTCCGTCAAGGTAAAGAGCAGGGGTATGAAGCTGGCCTCCAACAAGGAATTGAACAAGGGTTTGAACGTGGAGCCCACCAAAAAGCCTTAGAAACAGCAAAAAATCTTCTTTCCATGGGATTATCCCCTGAGCAAGTAGCCCAAGGCACCAATCTCCCTCTGGAAACTGTCCAGCAAATTCAATCAAGCTTGTAGGAGCAATTTTGTCTTTTTTCAAACCATTGGATTACCTACTGATTCTCATAGGTATTGCATTTTGTGCAATTTCCATTCTTTCTGCAACCACTCAACAGGATGGTACGCCACTTCTCATTGTATCAAGCCCCGCAAATGAATATATCTATCCACTGGATACAGACACCACCGTCCAAATTCCTGGGTTAGAGGGGATTTCCACAATTCAAATCCAGCAAGGACAGGCTCGGTATCTAGACTCTCCCTGTGCCAATAAAACCTGTGTGGCTGCAAGTCCCATTCACCGCAATGGAGAGTGGTCAGCCTGTCTTCCCAACGGAATTTTCATGCGGGTGGAGAACTCCTCCTCTAACAGCACCAACGACATTGACATAATGGCCTTCTAACTTCATAGTATCATCATGGCAAAGAAAAAAACTGGAGCTATCATCTACAAATGTACCTCCTGTGGGTACACTCAGCCTCGTTGGCTTGGACGTTGCCCCGAATGTGGTGAATGGAATAGCCTTGTGGAGCATGTGGCCGACGAAGCCGCTCGAATCCCTTCCTTTGCAGGCGTTTCTGGTTCCCTGACAGTCCGAGCAAAACCTGTTCCCTTAGCTTCCGTAAATCCCATGGAAGGAAGTCGCATTTCCACTGGCATAGCAGAATTTGATCGAGTGCTGGGCGGTGGTGCCATGAAGCGCTCTGCCGTCCTCATTGGTGGGGAGCCAGGAATCGGAAAATCCACCTTACTCTTGCAAACTGCCGCCCAAATGGCTGCCTCCAAAGCAGCAGGCCCCATTCTCTACGTATCGGGAGAGGAGTCTGCAGCCCAAATTCGAGCCAGAGCAGATCGACTGGGCCTCACAAAATCTGTCAGCACTGGTCTTGATTTACTTTGTACCACCCACTTGGCAGACATTGAAGATGCCCTTAATTCCATGAATCCCAGCTTTGTGGTCATCGATTCCATTCAGACGGTCTATAGCCCAGATGCAGGTATTGTTCCTGGCACTGTGAATCAGCTGAAATATTGTACCAACGAGCTAATTGGCTGGGTAAAGGAGCGAGACGCAGTCCTTGTTATTACCGCCCACGTGACAAAAGAAGGCGTTATTGCAGGGCCAAAATCCCTGGAACACATGGTGGATGCGGTTATTTCCTTTGAAAAAAACGAAGAACAAGTTCGCTTTCTCCGTGCTCAGAAAAATCGCTTTGGTTCTGTGGACGAGCTGGGAATTTTTGCCATGACAGAAACAGGACTCATTCCCGTGGAAGATCCTTCCACCCTTTTTATTACCCGCCGCAGTGGCCAGCTTCCTGCAGGTGTAGCCTCCGTTCCTGTTTTTGAAGGAAGCCGCGTCTTCCTAGTGGAAATCCAAGCCCTCACCGTGCCTGCCAAGGCTTCTATCACGAGGGTTTATTCAGATAAAATCGATTCTGCACGAGTAAGCCGTGTGGCAGCAGTACTGGAAAAACGAGCGGGACTGAGATTCAGCGACCAAGATATTTACATCAATGTGGCAGGTGGCGTCCGCCTTACAGAAAGCGCCATTGATGGAGCCTTGGCAGCAGCCCTTTATTCCGCCCGTACCGACCTTCCTCTGCCAGAAAATGCCGCCATTGTGGGAGAACTGAGCCTTGCAGGAGAAATCCGCCCCGTCAATCGCATCAAGCAGCGCTCAAAGGCAGCCAGTGGATTAGGCTATTCCACCGTGCTGGCCCCAGAAAAAGAAGAAGGTGTTACCTGTGTCAAAGACATAAAATCCCTTATCAAGTCCCTCTTTTCAAAATAGCTTGCTTTCCAGCTCATCGCCAGCAATGCCTCCCATTGTTTCCCGTGGATTTTTGTGGTACACTGGAACAATGGAGGCATCATGCTCAAAGGGAAACATCTAATTGAACCATCGAACCTAACAATACAGGAAATCGACGAGATTTGCGACTTAGCAGACCAAATGATTGTTGATCCAGCTACTTTTTCTGATGTGTGTCGTGGGAAAATTCTTGCGACACTTTTTTTTGAGCCAAGCACCAGAACTCGGCTTTCCTTCGAGGCTGCAATGCTTCGGCTAGGAGGCTCTGTTTTAGGCTTTTCCGACTCATCCAACAGCTCCACCACAAAGGGAGAAACCCTTGCAGACACCATCCGTACCGTGGCATCCTACGTGGACATTATCGCCATGCGTAATCCCAAGGAAGGCTCTGCCTTGGTGGGCTCTCAATATTCCACAGTGCCTGTAATCAACGCAGGAGACGGTGGTCATCATCACCCCACTCAAACTCTCACAGACCTGCTGACTAT
The DNA here is from genome assembly GCA_036300185.1 of Treponema sp. Lineage (GTDB taxonomy): Bacteria > Spirochaetota > Spirochaetia > Treponematales > Treponemataceae > Treponema_F. The sequence goes on from JAXJGY010000005.1 coordinate 26,599, forward strand.
CCGCTCCCTAAAAGGCGGATTTGAAGGTCACACCATCGGTTTTTGTGGCGACTTAAAGTTTGGACGAACCGTTCACAGTCTAGCCAAGGCCATGAGCCGTTACAAAAACAACAAATTCGTTCTCATCAATCCACCAGAATTGGAAATTCCACAATACATCACTCAGCAGGTATTTCAACCCGCAGGTATTGAATGTGTTCAAGCCCTCAGATTAGAGGAAGTTATCGGGGATTTGGATATTCTCTACATGACACGAGTGCAGGCAGAACGATTCTTTAACGAGCAGGATTATATCCGCCTAAAAGATAGCTATATTCTGGACAAGGAAAAGATGAAAATGGCAAAGGATTCCATGATTGTGCTGCATCCACTGCCCAGAGTAAATGAAATTTCCACAGAGGTGGACAGTGACCCACGAGCCGCCTACTTTAAGCAGGTAAAATACGGCATGTTTGCCCGCATGGCCTTAATCGCAAAATTAACAGGAGTCCTCTAATGCTCAGCGTAAACACCATCAAAAACGGCTTGGTAATCGACCATATTCGTGCAGGCAGTGGCCCCAGAATCTTTTCCTGGCTGGGACTAGACAAGGCCAGCTATCGAGTTGCCCTGATTATGAATGTACCCTCCCAGCGCTTGGGAAAAAAGGACATCATCAAAATCGACAACATTATCAACATAGATTATTCCGTGCTGGGCTTCATCGACCCCAACATCACCGTAAACGTGGTACAAAATGAATCCATCGTGCGGAAAATCGATCTGGTGCTGCCAGACAAGGTGGAAAACGTCATTCGCTGCAAGAATCCCCGCTGTATCACCACCACGGAATCCTACTTGAACCAGATTTTCCGCTTGGTAGACAGATCTCGCGGAGAATATCGCTGCGAATATTGCGACGAACTGCATCGTGCAGAAATGGGAGTTTAAGCCACATGAATAAAACCTGCTTTTACAATGCCCGCTTGGTGGATGCCAATACCGATACTCTCGGAATGCTATTGGTAGCAGAAGGAAAAATCAGTGCAGTGATAGAAGGTGATTTTTCAGCTGAATCAGCAAAGTCACTTGCAGAAAATTTCTTTGCAGATCAAGAGACTGATGCTGCTATCAATTTTGTTGACTGCAAAGCCATGATTTTACAGCCAGCCTTCATCGACCTCCACGCTCACTTCCGCTATCCTGGTCAGGGCCAAAAGGAAGAACTTACCACTGCCCTCGCCGCTGCTGCCGCTGGTGGATTTGGTACGCTGGTACTCATGCCCAACACTATCCCAGCCATTTCTTCCAAGGAGCTGGTGGAACAGGTGTGCAACGATGCCCATGCCTTGGGAATTGCCGATGTAATTCAGTCTATTACCCTCACCAAGGATTATTCTGGCAATGACACCAGCCATTTGCAACAGCTTTCAGCCTTTGTTGATGGCACTCCACCTTCTGCAGGTCAGGTTGCCATGGCTACAGAAGATGGCAAGGACGTGGAATCTTCATCCACCATGCTAGAGGCCATGAAAATTTGCGGACAAAAGAATATCACCGTGGCCTGTCACAGCGAAGACATGACCTTGGCTGCCACCGCTCGTCCTTTCAGAAAGGTTGCCACAGATATTTTTGCAGTCTATGCCCCCCAGCCACAAGAAGCACTGGGAGCTATTCCAGACACCACAGATTCCAGCAATCCTGAAATCAAAAAAGCCCTCTCCTCCTTGGAAGAAGCCAACAAACTCTTATCCCTGGCAGAAGATATTGCCACAGACAGGAATATTCGCCTTGCCCACCAAGCAGGCTGTCACATCCACCTGTCCCACGTAAGTACTGCTGGAGCCATGGAGGCCATCCGTGCCGCAAAAGCCAAAGGCTACCGAGTCAGCTGCGAGGTAACCCCCCATCACTTGGGCCTCAGCGTTGCAGACAATGATCCCAGCTTACGGCACATCGTAAATCCGCCGCTTCGGAGCGAACAGGATCGCCAGGCCATGATACAAGCCTTACTAGATGGAACTGCCGACTGCATTTCCACAGATCATGCTCCCCACACCGCCCAAAATAAGGCCAACGGAGCACCAGGCTTTTCTGGCTTAGAAACAGCCTACGGCGTGTGCAATTCAGTGCTTGTGCAAGGAATCCAAGGTGCAGTCAGTGGAAAAACCCTCACCGCTAGCCAGCTTTCCCAGCTTATGGCCGCAAATCCTGCCCGCCTGCTGAAGCTCCACCAAGGAGCCGAACCACGGGGCCTCTTGCAACCAGGCTTCGTAGCAGACCTGACCCTTTGCAACCCCACCGCCCAGTGGACCGTCTGTGGCCAAAACTTTGCTTCAAAGGGCAAATACACCCCGCTGGAAGGAAAAAGCCTCACAGGCAAAATCCTTGCCACCTACCATCGTGGACAGGAAGTGTTTAAGTCAGAGTAAAAATAAGGGGGAGTTTATAATTTGCAACCTAATTTATGAAGCTAAAAATAAACTCCCCGCTGCCCGTCATACTCCTTTCCCAACGGAGTCCCCTGAGAGGATGAACTGGAACTACCGAACAAGTCCTCCAGCAGGAGCTGCACCGACTGGCAGCCGGACAAAATCATGGAAAGTGCCAAGGGGAGTAGCACCAGCCGCACCATGCAAAACCTCTTAGAAAAATTCTTCATGTAAATTCTCCCATGAGTTGAAATTATATTTGCGAAAATCACCGAGATACCGGATGTTTTTCTGGCTATCACCAATACAATACAGCCTTCGTAAAAGCTTGCAATCTATATAGACTTAATAAGTAATAAATATTACTTTTGAATAAGTAAATATGATGGCAAAAACTTAAAACTATGTTAAGATAGAATCCGTAGGCATAGTTTTTCAAGATAATTTGTTTAAACTGACTTCATTTGTTAGGGACTTATGCAAGTAAGCCTTTCCAAATATGATGTTTAATATAATCTACCTTGAAAATCCAAGCAAAGTATTTACAATTCAAATTCTTAGGCTTGGTATGCCTCTAGCATTGTTTTACGTCAATTATGGAGGTATTTATGACAATTCAACAACTACAGCAAAATCTCAACTTTATCAAGAAAACAATTGGTTTTGAGAATTTCCCCGACAACAAAGCAAACCTGCTCATCCAAGCCTTTGTTCGGCGTTCGTACTCACAAGAACATCCAGAGTGGAACCATAACCAAGTTCTCGAATTTATTGGTGATTCTGTACTAGACGCATATTTTGTTCGGAAGATGTGTCTTCCACAGAACAATGTATTTGGTTCATTTACAAAGAAATATCAGTTTGTCTCTACAAAAACCGAAGGTGAGTTGACAAAAATAAAGGCGGATTATGTAAACGGTACGAAACTCGCACGGCACATCGACAACTTGCACCTTGCACAATTCTTGATTCTTGGCAAGGCTGACGAGAACAATAATGTCCGCAACAAACAAGCCGTAAAAGAAGATTTGTTTGAGTCGATTATTGGAGCTATTGCGCTGGCCAGCAATTTCCAGAATGAAATAATCGACAAGGTTTGCGAGAGGATGCTGGAACTGAAACCACAGGAACAAAGTACGGGCAAAAAACAGAAGGTCGAAGAAATGAGGAGATTGATAGGTTCTCCAGATGTCATCAGCCTTGATAATGCCATCAACAAGTTGCTGTTGCTGGCACAAAAGAAATATATATCAGTCCCATTGTACTCCAACCCACAAAAGCCTATTGAATTTGATGATAATGGTTACCCAGTTTGGGAAATATCCTGTAAAGTTCAGGAATATCAAAAATATTGGACTTCTAAACAGTCTTCAAAAAAAGAAGCAAAACAAGCTGCTGCATATCACTTATTGTGTTACACAATCCTCGAATATAAACAGGAATAAAACTCATGACAACCAGAAAAGACAAAACAATTATCGCCGTTTCTGCTGGTCAAGAAACGCCTAAAAAGGCTGACAACATCATAAATCGCCATGTCCGGTATTTAAACTATGGATTGCTTGGTCTTGTAACACTACTCAAAGAGCAGCTTGGTATAAATATCATTATGATTCAGGGTAATTATGATTCACCTGAAATGGTTCTGAATAAATTATGTTTATCTGGATTAGATATAGAAAGAGACTGCGAGTGCTTTTTGTTGTCAATTCCGAGCGTATATTCTATACCTTGGTGCCAGAAATTTTGCAAGCTCATAAAATCCTGTTATGGGAAAAAGATTATTGCTGGGGGACGATGGGTTGTTGACAGCAATCCAACTTGGATACGATCCAAGTTGAGATTTGTGAATTTAATCATCGAAGGGTTTGGAGAAAGAAGACTTGCCGAACTATTTCAACCTGTTGACAAGCACATTGAAGTACCAAGTGGAGAGTCCAAAGTCTTTGATACACTAAATTATGAACTCTTGATTGATTTCCTGAAGTACCAACCAAGCATAGAGGTTTCTCGTGGATGTGGTTCTGGATGTTCATTTTGCGCAGACAAGAATACAAAACGTCTGTCTAACAAGCCTACAAATATGATAGTCAAAGAGCTGGATTATCTAGAGACATTATTTGATAATTTCTCTGTTTATTTTGAGGCTCCGCACTTCAATTTTCAAAGAGACTGGGTGGAAGAGTTTTACATGAGAATGCTTCTGCGGAAAGTTCAACCAGCATGGAGATGCACAACGAGAGTGGAAGCTATACCAATAAATCAATTGGAAAAACTAAGCAAAACTGGACTCAAAGTGTTGGATATCGGATTAGAAAGTGCCAGCAAGAAACAGCTAATCGCAATGAAAAAAACGAGGGAACCAGAAAAGTATTTAAATATAGCAGAAGAAATATTATATGAGTGTCAAAGAAATAATATTTGGGTTAAATTAAATATCCTCCTGTACGCAGGAGAAACGCCCCAAACTGTCAAGGAAACAGAACTGTGGTTGCTCAAGCATAAAAACCTGATAAAAAGCGTCTCCGTTGGCGGGCTTGTTTATTACAAAAATATGGGCAATGCATCAGAACTGTCTGCACTAGGGGCAAGTATCCCAGAAACAGAAAATATAGAGGAGACTGGTTATGCAAAGTTAAATCTTAGCCCTAAAATCAATTACAAAGATGCAGAAAACATAGCTACAGAAATATCTCGTCGCATAATAACCAAACAAAATTATTTTGATGTAAAATCTATTTCCTATTTTGAGCGAGGGTATACCTTTGAACAATTCGAGAAAGATATAGAACAATGTGATAAGAATAGTTTGCCCTTTGCCATTGACTAAAAGCCTGCTTCTATTGTTGTCAGAAAAGGGCAAAAACTAACTAGTTTATCTTTCTTGTGAAATTCCGATGAGACCAGTCATTGCGATAATCACTAAATTTCTCTGCATTTTTGGTAGGATTGGCTACATCAAGTGCCCCACCGAAGATTTCTCCCTCGGAATTGCAGAAGAACCAATTATCTGTAGCCTCAAATGTAATAAGCGAGAGGTTTGAACAGAGATTGAAAGCAGCTAATTCTATCGATATAACGCTCGATGGAATAGTAACGGACTTGAGACTATCACAACCTTGAAAGGCAGCAAAGCCAATTGATGTGACACTATCTGGAATCTGGACAGTTTCAAGGGAATCGCATCCCTCAAAAGTATTCCTTGCGATTGCAGTAATAGTATTTGGAATGGATATAGATCCAAGGGAAATACAGTGGTGAAATGCCATCTCTCCTATGTGGTTGACACTGCTAGGAATTGAGATTGAAATTAATGAGCGGCATCCAGAAAAAGCATTAGCTCCGATTTCACTGACACTTTCTGGGATGTTGATACTGGAGAGTGATGTACATTCAGAGAAGGCTGAGTCTCCAATTTTGATAACACCATTAGGGATAGAGATTGAATTCAATGCAGTACATGATTTGAAAGCACCTTCTTCAATTACAGCAATACTAGATGGTATGCTTATGTCTCCTGTTGCAGAGAGATAAACAAACAAAACTGTACCATCTTTGGAGAGAAGCATCTTCCCTGTAGAATCAGTAGAAAAACATTGGTTTTTGTCATTTACAATGAATTTGCTTAACGAAGTACACCTTTCAAAAGCAGAAGGCTCAATTTTCATAACACTATTTGGAATTGCAAACGAAACTAGGGATGTACACGAGCTGAATGCGCCTTCCTGTATTTCAATTACGCTATCAGGAAGTGTGACTGATGTAAGATTGGGACAATCTGTAAAAGCATATTCCCCAATTGTAGTCACTCCATCTGGGATAGTGACCGAAATCAAAGAATCACAGCAACTCAAAGAGGCAAAACCTATTTCTCTGATACCTTCAGGAATGGAAACAGACCCCGAAGCAGAAGGGTAGCTAATCAATTTCTTTCCATCTTTGGAGAGAAGCATCTTCCCTGTTGAATCAGTAGAAAAATGTTGGCTCATATCATCCACTATGAATTGAGTCACTGGGGTATAGTAAGCAAAAGCATCACCAGCAATTTCGGTGACACTAGATGAGATGAACACCGAAGTCAGTGAACTACAGAAAGCAAAGACTGCATTTCCGATGACACTGGAAGAGATGGCGATTTTTTTTAACGAAGTACAGAAACTGAAAGCTTGCCCTTTAATTTCTGTGACGCTTTCAGGAATGGAGACAGAAACTAACGAACTGCAGTCACTGAAAGCTCCACCCCAAATTGTTTTTACCCCAGGTAGAATAGTGACAGAAACCAACGAGGTACAGAAACTAAAAGCATTACCCCAGATGTCCGTAACGCTTCCGGGGATTGTAATGGACGTGAGGTTGGTACAACTATAAAAGGCGAAGTTCCCAATTTCTGTAATACTTGCAGGAATGATAACATTTCCTGTGGCGGAAGGATAGGCAAGTAGTTTTTTCCCATCCTTGGACAGAAGCATTCTGCCTGTAGGATCAGAACTGAAATAATGGTTCCTTTCATCTACCGTGAATTTGGTCAATGAGGTACAGCCCTCGAAAGCAGTCTGAGCGATTTGAGTGACACTGGACGGGATGAAAATTCCTGTCAGTGAAGTACAGTTGCGAAAAGCATCAAAACCGATTTCTGTAATACCAACAGATCGTGACAAGTCTAGTTCTACCATAACCCCATTAGGGATATTATGAAGAGATTTGCCAAAATCAACCATGGATTCGACGTAACTGCGTATTACTAACTGATACTTTTCTGGCTTGCTCTGCCTTAGTTTTTTCAAGGCTTGTGATAAATCATCCGAATCATCTATAACCAAAACATGTGGTAGCTTTTTTGCATCATAGGCTTGATGAATTTCTGTGGGGGCATTTTCTTCTTCAGATGCTCCTCGTGCAAACAATAACATTCCCATGAAAACAAGTATAGATAACATGCACACTCCCAATTTTACCTCTTTTATAGCTCTCATAATATACCCTCCCTCATCACCATTCAATTATCTGTAAGCTCAAGAAACGGACATCTCGTATCTCTGAATCTTTCAAAATCTTTTGATTGATAGCTTTTTTTATCTCAATTCTACGTTTTTCTTCATTTCGAGGTCGCAAATCCTCAGCCGTCAACTCGGCAAAATAGCGACGAAGATAATCTTTAATCTCACTTTGGCGCTGGGTAATCTCGGTGGATGCAGCCTTATCAGCCTGCTTATAACCAAGAACAACCTCTACGATAACGCTGGCAGGAATTGCATCACTTGTCTTGGTGCTTACCTGCCCCAAAGAGGTGTACCAGTCCAGAACTTCCCGCTTACTTCCGTACTCCTGGGAAACAGGAATTACTGCCTGCCGAGAGGTGTTACCACCAGAAATACAACTACACAACACACTGATAAAAATCACAGTTATCACGAAAATTTTCCATTGAACCTTCATTCCTAGTCTCCTTGTCTGAATATTTTCCATAATTATAAAATAATATGATAATACGCTTTCCGTTAACGTTCAATCCAAACTCAATTTTTCCACATGATTTCTATCCCGATATATGAAGCAAAAAATAAACTCCCCGCTGCCTTAGCATGATATAAACTTAAACCCTACCACCAAAATACAGGTAGAGTAAATTGTGGGATCAGTTTTCCCCAAAGAACAAAAATCTCTTTAAATTTCAGACCGATACATTTCAATACCGTTTGTACAAAATCCAACCCCACAATATGCAGAATGACATAAAGTATAATAGTGGCAATGATGAGAACAAGAAATTCCACCTTTATCATCTTGCCACCAAAATCACACAATACTTGAAAACCAATATTCAAGAGCACGCAAAAGCATAAAAACAATAAAAATTTATCCGCTGTCAACCAACAAGAAATAATGGTAAGAGCAAGCATTATAAAAGCAACTAATTTCTTTTGACCTTTGACTAATAAAACCACAGCTATTTTAAGAAAAAGAAAAATAAATAAACTTACAGATACACAAAAATTTCTTATGGGGATAAGAACTAAAGGCACTTCCTCTATTGTTCGGAGCTGAAAAAATACACCTCCAATTACTTGAGAGGCTTGGGTTACACTTCTGTCAAAGGAAACACCTGTTAACAATTCAGGTTTAATAGCAATAATTACTGCAAAAATAAATACTAAACTAGCAGCTAGATCAAAGAAATGAATAAAAAACTTCCGTACACCTACAGCTGTATTTTCAGGTTTCTCATTTTTAGGACTATCAAAAACTGTTTCCTCTACAGTATCATCATCACTTTCTGGTGTAGAAGAGCTATTTTCTTCAGTTTTATCATATGAGCAATCATCAGCCTCCCCCACACACTCATAAGAAGGGGCTACATCAGATTCATCCTTTCCAAATAATTTCTCTTTCAATGCAAGAAAAAAATTTTTACATTTTTTCCCAATTGACTGATTCACGTATACCCCCAATCTGAAATTTTTCATCCATAGTTTGAAGCTTTTAGCTTAACAGTATATTTATTACTCAATAAGTAATAATATACCCTCCCTCATCTTACTGACTTTCTGCTTGAAATTGTTCGGATCCAATCCTCCATTTCCCTCAAAGCACAGTACATTTTTGGCAAACCCCTCGCCCATAGCCTGCAAAAAGATGTCCAACAAGGCGATATTATACGGTGTACGCTCCATGTCTTCCTCCAAAGATTGATTTAGACACATTGTAACTAGCTTTCACAGGATAAGACAATCCTCTCCACGGTTATTATTTTGCTCTGTAAAAATTTGCAAAAATAACTGTGGAGGGTGATTCAGTTTGTGTTCCCTGCCGCCAGCTGGATGAAGCTGCTGCCGTTCCGTGTGAAAATCCCGCTTGCCTCATCGTACCTGCCGATTCCACTGGTGTCCACGGTCTTGAAGAAGCTGACGAGGCTAGAGCTGGAAAGGAGAGAGCTCACAGTTTGGTAGCGATACTGACTGGTACTGTAGCTGCGGCTGCGGCTCTTGTTCCACTCCTCCAGGCTGGGGATGTCGCTGTAGTACAGGTCTAGGGCCTTGGTTAGGGTGGCGTCCTGCTCCCCCTGCATTTCCTCAAGGGTCTTTGTCAGCACCTCAAAGGACTGCTGTCCCTTGGGAATCTGGCACAGGTAAAAGTAGATGATGGCTTCCCGCCTTTCCAGCTTTTCCCGCTTCATGATGGATTCCACCTCCGCCACAATCTTGCAGTAGGTGTCGTAGGAGGCTTGGCTTTCCAACCCCAGGTCGGTAGCCGCCTTGTAGTCCTTGTATTTCGAGAAGCCACGCTCCATGGCGGTGTAATATTCGTGTCCCCATACCTCGCCGAATCCCTTCTTCTTGGCATCCAGAATATCCGCCTTTGTCTTGAAGCCCCGCTCCAAGCCCGGCATGAATTCCTGGTACTCCTTGTAGTCCGCAAGCTGGGCCGCCACCGCCCGATAGTAAGCGGAAGACTCCGTGCCTTCCACCTTTACCTCCTCCCGGCCATTGCGAGCAGTCCACTGTGTCTCCCGAAAGGCAAATCCCTTGTTAAAGGCATCCGTGCAGTCCTCCACAGACTTGAACTGATTCCGCTTGTAGAAATAGTAGCACGCCGAGTCTGGCTTGGCGGCTTGGGTCAAGCCCAGCTCCACCGCCTCCTGAAAGTCAAGGCCGTTCCTGAATCCGCCCCTTTCTCCTGCAAGATAGCCTTCTATGCTGAGGTGGCCGTTCATGTCGAAGAAAAAATAGGTTCCATCACCTATGACGACGAGTCGGACATCAGATGGATTTTCCTGCCCCTTCAAAAGATAGCCAACCTCGATTCCATGATGCTTTATCAGAAATTGCAGGTCCCCAATATTTTCCACCCGCACTGAGGGAGCGTTTCCGATTGAACCGATTTCCACGTACCGCAGGTCTGCCCAGAGGAGCAGGGCGCAGGAAAAAAGCAGCGCACAAGCAAAAATTCTTCTCATCTAACCACCTCCATGAAAGTATATTTATTACTAGATAAGTACTAGTATATAGCTGTTTGGAGGAAAAGTCAAAAATCATACAATCTAAAAGATGGTAAATATTACTTATAAAATTGTTCTTTATCGGGGCAAAGTCCATCATAATTTTATACATGAACGAAGAAGAACTGGTGGACATCCCCCTCCTTTTAGGGCAAAATATTCGCAAATTCCGCAAAATGGCGGGGCTCACCCAGAGCCAGCTCTCCGAAAAACTTGAAATCACCCAAAAGCATCTTTCCGTCATAGAAACGGGAGCCCAGTTTGCCTCCGCCTCCCTCATCTCCCGCCTCTGCAAGGAGCTGGACGTAACTCCGGGAATGCTCTTTGGCGGGGACATGGGCAGCCGCCATCTTGCTATACTCCAGTCGATGATACACAATCTAATGAACTCAAAGATTGAAAGCCTTTATCAGCGACTCCACGCAGAAATCCAAGAACTGAGCCTAAACAAAAACACTCCCTGCCCTAAATGAGTTTCCCCACTTCCTGGAACTCCGATCATTAATCTTGAATATGAAATGCTCCTTTCAAGTCAATAAGTTCTCCTTTCACATGAAGAAACAAAAGCTTAAAAATTTGTTCTGTTAAATCTTTTCCCACTTTCTCAGGAAGAATTGCCCTCAGATTTTCCAGGAATAAAGCAATAATCATTCTGCTTTGGAAAACTTGGTATTTTTCCAAGAGCATATTCTCTTCCAAAAGCTTCTCCAGTTCATAGTTTTTCCTCTCATTTTGGAAAAGTTTGTCAAAAGTAGACCAACGCCTCCTTCCTGACTCATATTTCAATTTTTCAAAAGAAGAAGTGACATTTCCATCATTTTCTCCAAATACATATTTAATAACTTCATTAACCTGTTCTTTTTCACACTCCTTATACATACTTTCTATTGGCCATTTGAAGAAAGTCTTGTTCTTTATCAACTTATAGCTATATTTGACAAAATAGCTATAATAACATATACTTACGTATAGTATATATCACAAGGAGTGTGCATGATTTCTATCCCGATATATGAAGCAAAAAATAAACTCCCCCTCTACATCCGCATGGTAGAAGAAGGTGAAGCCTTTCAAATTACTCGTCACGGAACACCTGTAGCCTATTTGGTCAATACAAAAGGGGGAAAAGATACAAATTCCATAGACAAATTTGAGATGGTGATGCAGCACTGGAGAGATAAGTACTCAGATTGTTTTTTATCTCAAGAAGAAGAACAAGAATATTTTGAACAACCACGTCAGCCGAGTCAAATTCGACACATAGAGGACTTTGAATAGAAATGAGAAATTGCTATTTACTCGATACAAATATCATTTCAGAATTGAGGAAACCTACTCCCAACGAAAATGTCCTACAATCCTTTGCACAGAAGAAGCTATTTTCAGACATTAGCTCTATTACTTGGGCAGAATCCTTAGCAGGAGTTAAGCGGATGCCTGAAAGCAAAAAAAAGGAAGCCCTAACCACCTATTATAACGAAATAATACGAGAACAATTTGACATCGTTCCCTTTGATGAACATGCTGCAAATATCTATTCTGACCTTTATCCTAAATTAGAAACCCTGGGCCGAATCCCCCCAAACTTTGACTTACAAATTGCCAGTATTGCCATTGCAAACAATATGATTCTCGTAACAAGAAATACGAAGGATTTTGACGACATTTGTTCTGTCTCAAATCTCATGTTGGAGAACTGGTTTGAACCGCCTCACTCCAGCCCATTCACCAGCATCTGAGCAGAAGCCCAAGCCCAGTGAATGTTATATCCCCCCAGCATTCCCGTCACATCAAGGGATTCTCCAATAAAATACATACCAGGACACTTCCTACATTCCATAGTCTTGGGAAAAATCTCATCTACGGAAAGACCACCACGAGTCACCTCCGCTCGGTCATAGCCATCCAGCTGAGAAATCACCATGTCATGCCGATTAAAAGCCCGTCCCACAGCCTCCACCTCAGTCTTTTTCATCTGAGCAAGATTGTATTCCCGCCCCTGCAACAAAACCTTCACCACAGCCTTGGGTAAATATTCCGACAAAATATTCACCAAGGATTTTTTCCCTCCGCGATTCTCCTGAATCAAAGCTGCCACATCAAGGCCTGGTGCAAAATCAAGCTGAATCTCGGTAGCTCCATCCACAAAGAGAGAGCAATTCAATGCTAAAGGACCACTAAATCCACGATGGGTAAACAATAGCTGATCCTGAAAGACCCGCTTTCCCACCGTAGCCCCAGCTGTGATAGCAATACCGGTAAGGCTGGCAAAATCAGCTGCTACATTCTCTGGATATCGTAAGCCTGCCAAAGCTGGTTTCAAAGGCTCTACCTTCATGCCAAATTTCCGAGCAATCTTTGCAGCAATATTCGTTGCCCCCAGCTTTGGAAAAGAAAGACCACCGCTAGCCACAATTACCTTGCAGGCAAACACCTTTCCCCTAGAAGTTTCTATGCAAAACAGGTCCTTTTCGGCCAACTTTTCCACATCATGAACAAGACACTCCAGCAAAAACTGATGACCTTCGCTTTCCCCATCCTCCAACAATGCCTGCACAATGGTATTTGCCCCACTTAATGTAAAAAGCTTGCCATTATCCCGCTCCTCGTAGGGAATATTGTGAAAATCAATAAAATCCAGCACCTGATCAGTACCGAATTTAGCTAAAAATGATTTGATAAAATGAGGATTGCTACAAATAAAATTTTCTGGAGACAAAAATCTATTGGTAAAATTGCATTTTCCGCCACCACTGGCCAAAACCTTGGCCCCAAGCTTTACATTTCCCTCTATAACAACAACTTTTTTATCTCTCAAGCCCCGCAAAGCCCAAAGCCCCGCAGCACCACCACCAATCACCGCAAAGTCAAAAACTTGTCCCAGATGTTCCATACCCACAGAATACTTTATTCTACGGCAAAAAAAAAGACCCTTTGGAAGAGCCCAGGTAATCTACGGCACAGAAGTCATCCGTCTGCCGCTGCTTTCTTCCGAACCTGACGGGGTTGGACAGCGATTTCTTGCATAGCACCTGGACTCATCTAA
>JAXJGY010000006.1:0-12503 GCA_036300185.1 Treponema sp.
GCCGAACTGTGAGCGTAGCGAAGTGCGAGGCTGATTAGGGTTTCCCTGTTGCCACTTTTACTTTTAGTCCTACCATGCTATACTGCATCCCGTGTGTGATAGTATTTTGATGTTAATTTTATACAAGGAGGATTTTATCAATGAAAATCATGAGAAAAATGGTGCTGGCACTAACAACTATACTCCTTCTCTCCTGCAACCAATTAATAGATTTTAAAAATCAAGACCAGAATATTACAAATACCTCAGATGCCAGTTCACAGAATGGCTCAGGTACTACTTTCACTCCAAATACACCTCAAGAAAATCCTCCACCTCACTTGGAAGGTTATCTTGAGTATGGAAACATAGAAATTACAGAAGAAAATCTAGTAAGAGCACTATGGGGACAGCCTAACAAAGCCCAGGCTCTCCACCTCATGGAAATTCTACGGAATGAAATTGTTCCACAAGCAACAAATGCCCTGTTACAAAGATTCCCCCGCACCTTTGGCCATTTAAAAGACCAAGTAATTGGTATGGGCTTGGCATTGAATACCAGTGCCTCTAGTACAGCCAAGGCAGCTGTTGGCATGGGATATAGGTATGGAGACGGAAGTCCTTACAAAACCATGGATATTCGATACACTCTAACCGTCAATTATTCTTCTTTTGAATGGGAAGAAAATAAACTACAGGCCTTTTGGAGGCAAGACCTAGAAGTTACCATTGCACATGAAATGATGCATGCCTTTATGTGCGAAACCTTAACTCGTGGTTTTACAGGACTTGATCACAATCTAAGTCCTGTACCAAAAGATAAATTCCCTTCATGGTTTATAGAAGGCACCGCAGAAGCTGTTTGTGGTGCAATAGATACTATTCGCCATGAGAGAGGCTATGGAATAACCTCAAACACCACAGAAGATGAAATAAAAGAGAAATTATCAGGGAGAGACTATCACCTTAAAAGTAACGAGGTCACTGCCACATATAAAACTGGTTACCTTGCTGTTCTGTACTTAAGTTATCTTGCTCATGGAAGCAATTCTTTAGAAGCTCAAGATCTTGCAGAAGGACTTGATCAATTGCTTTCTTTAATTCACAAAGGGGAAAGCTTATCAAATGCAATCAAGAAAATTAGTAAAGATAAGTTTTCTGATTTAAAGAATTTTGAGGACAACTTTGCTGCAGCGGGAGCTCCTTTTGTAAAAAAATTAATAGAACAAATTGGCACAGAGGGGCGCGGAGCTTTGCTTACTGGAAATTATAATGCTAGGAATTTACTACAAGATGAACCTTTATCTCCCCCTTCCACCCTCTTTTGGCTTAACATATCTAACGATAATTATTTCAATAAATATAATGATAAATTCACTACCTTCGATGTACTCAAAGGAGGTTCCGCAACTCAATCAGGCAGACCAGGTCCCCGCCCCTACGAGAAATTAACAGAACCACTCAATCACTCCCTCTAGCACCAGCCCCATCTATTCAGCAGTATAGCCCATGAACGAAAGAGTTGGGGCAACAGGGAGGTCCCCTGAGCAGCCGAACTGTGAGCGTAGCGAAGTGCGAGGCTGATTAGGGTTTCCCTGTTGCCACTTTTACTTTTAGTCCTACCATGCTATACTGCATCCCGTGTGTGACTTTATTTCAACCCCAGAACAAGACGAAATTCAGCCTATTGGGCCAAAAACAGCAGTGGTGGCCATTGTGGGACGACCTTCCGCTGGAAAATCCACCTTTTTGAATACTGCCAGTGGAGAAAAGGTTTCCATCGTGTCTCCTATTCCTCAAACCACCCGAAACGCTGTCCGTGGCATTGTAAATACCTCCTTAGGGCAGCTGGTATTTGTGGACACCCCTGGCTACCATGACTCAGAGAAAAAGCTGAACCTTAAGCTCAAGGGTATTGCCGCCGAGCAGCTGGACAGTGCAGATGTCATTCTTTACATTATCGACTCCACCCGTTCTCCCGGCAAAGAAGAAGAGCTTACTGCAACCTTGGTGGCTCCCTACCTGAATAAAACCGTAATTGCTATCAATAAAATTGACTCAGCAGATTCCAAGGTTGCCTTGATTCGAACCTTTTTAGCCACCACCTTTCCCAAGCTGGAGTCAAGCCGTGTAGTGGATATTTCTGCTGAACAAGACACCAATATCAACCAAGTGTTAAAAGCCCTCTACGACCTCGCTCCAGAGGCAGACCAGCTGTACCCAGAAGAATACTACACCGACCAAGAGGTTGATTTCCGAATTGCAGAAATTGTGCGAGAACAAGCCATCAATCGGCTCCACGACGAGCTTCCCCACGCTATTTACGTGGAAATTGCAGACATGGAATGGCGTAAAAACGGCAAAGAGCTGTGGGTTCGAGCCTTCCTCTGTGTAGAGCGGGAAAGCCAAAAGGGAATGGTTATTGGAAAGGGTGCATCCATGATTAAAACTATCCGAGTGGAATCTATCAAGGCATTGCGAAAGATTTTCCCCTACCGAGTTGACCTAGACCTGCAGGTAAAGGTCAGCAAGAACTGGCGACAGCGGGATCAGCTTTTAAATCGACTTTTAAAGTAGCATAAACCGAAGTACGGAGGGAATATGGGAAGGCTCATCAATTTTTTTCGGAGTACAAAGGGAAAGATTTCTTTATTGATGGTGCTGGCAGCGCTTATCCCCTCCATCATTCTTCTCATTCCCCGCAAACCAACGGGAATGTGGGGAGCCATTACCACCATAGTAACTTCCTTTGTTCCCCTCCTTTGCGGAATCCTGGCCTACTTCATCCTAAAAGCTTCATTAAAGAAAGCCTCCACCGCCGTGGGGACCTTTGTGGCTGGCAAGGAAGAACGACGACAGCTTGACGCTGTAGTATTCCGCCAAATGGTGGGCTGCTCTCGTTTGGGTGTCCTTTCTACCATCTACACCGACGTAGTTATGCTGAAAAAAAGCAAGGTTGGCGGACTTTTCAAAAGCTACGGCATTTATAAGTATGTGGGCAAGATTGAAGGTGGCATTCCTAATCTGGAAAATTGCAGCTTTGACGTAGATACAACCACCAACAGCATCACCGTTGTCCTGCCAGAAACCACCATCGTAAGCCACGAAATCCTTAAGCTGGAAAAATTTGACGAAAAATCCAGTAGCTTTTGTCGAATTGAAAACTCAGAAGTTATGGATGAAATACAACAGAGAAAAACTGATGCAGAGCAATTACTGATGGACTATGGCTTTATGCAAGAGGTGGAAAAACGAGCCCAAGAGGTTATCTCTGGCATGATTACTGCCATGGGTTACAAGGGCTACGACATTTTATTTCATGGTAAAAGAAAAACCATGAGACTCACTGAATCAACTGCCACAGAACCCACACCACAACAAGCTTTTTCTCAATCAGAAGAAAAACAAATGGAGACTGTTGAATGAATTATATTCTAGCCCAAGTCATCGGGGTCATTGTGGCTGTAATCTCTTTAAGCTGTGTCCAGTTTAAAGACAAAAGGTTTATTTTAGCAGGACAATTTTTTAACAATTTTTTATTCGGTGTTAGCTGGGCCTTGCTAGGAGGCTTATCAGGGGCTTGGATTTGCCTATTGGCCTCTGTACAACTACTGATTCTTCATTTTGTAGATAAATCACAACCCCAGGTGGTTTTCCGACGAAAGCTTATAGTAACAGCAATTTTTGCCTCGGCCTACATCACTGGTACCTGCATCGTGTACAAAGGTTGGCCAGACATCGTAGTATGTACCTGTGCTATGCTATTTTCTCTTTCAATCATTCAGCGAAATGCCAGCAGAATGAGAAGCGTCATGTTCTGCAACATGATTCTCTGGATTATCTATGACCTTGCCTTGGGAGCATATGCCAATATGATTACCCATTGTCTCACCATTATTTCTCTTATCACAGCAAAGCTTCGCCTCGACAGAAAGCCTAGGAAACCTGAATCACAAGCTCAAGACAATCAGAGTGAAGATTGAAACCTCACTCTGATTTATTATCCTTCACTATCGAACAGTAACGCTTCCGTCCTTGCGGGCAATGTAGCAGCGGGGATTGTTCTTGGTGAAAAAGCCTACTTCCACAACCCCCACCATGGATTTAATTGTATTTTCCAAGGTAGCAGCATCCACAGGCTCCTTCCACAATAAATCAAGAATCAAGTTGCCGTTATCGGTTACCACAGGGCCAGCCTTGCGAACACCCTCTCGCAGAGTACACTGGGCACCAAGGGCTTCCAGCTGGCGTACCAAGGAACTGCGAGCTTCTGCAATAATTTCTACAGGCAGGGCAAAAGCTGTACCAAGATGAGGTACATCCTTGGAAGAATCTGCCACCACTACAAATTGCTTTGCATTGTATGCCACAATCTTTTCCAGCAATAAGGCTGCCCCGCCTCCCTTAATCAGGTGATTTTCAGGACTAATCTCGTCTGCCCCATCAATGGCTAAATCAAGCTGCCCACCAATAGCAGCGGCGTTCATGGAATACACTGGGATTCCCAGTTGTTCGCAAGCAATGGTGGTCTGAAAACTAGTAGACACTGCCTTAATGTCTTTTAGAGTACCAGCCTTTATGTGGTGGGCAATGCGCTCCACAGCAGGCATGGCAGTGGAACCAGTCCCCAGTCCAATCTTCATACCAGAAAAAATCAATCCTTCTTCCAGTAACTTGTCCACTGCATAAGCACCAACCAACTTCTTCTGTTCAGCCTGAGATAATTCTGCCATTAGTAATCCACTCCTGTAAAATATTTAAACTGACGGTATCCTTGGTACTTTAACATGGAATATCCGTTGGAAACCTTACATCCAGCTAATGAAGCCCGATGCATAATGGGAGTTACCTCTGGATGATACACAATGTCGTACACTGCCTCAGTTCCTTTAAAATCGTAGAAGTACAAGGGGTCATTGTCTTCTGTTGCAGGAAGACTAGCTCCCATACCCTTTGATGTGGTCTGAATAATCACATCACAATATTTTTCAAGCTGCTGTATAGATTCAGGACCTAGGGTAGACCATTTGAATCCAAAGCTATCTGCAATCCGTTTAGCCTTTGCTACAGTACGATTGAAAATACAGGCCTTACCTTTTAGCTGACGAACAGCATAGGCTACACCACGGGCTGCCCCACCAGCTCCAATAATTGCCACACGGGAATGAGATAAATCCTTTACGCCTAAAAATTCCTTTAGCCCCTCCATGATTCCCTCTGCGTCAGTGTTGTAGCCACTCCAACCAGCTTCTGTCCGCACAATGGTGTTACAAGCACCAATAGCCTTAACCTGAGGAGAGGACTCTGCAAGATGAGAAAGAATCCCTTCCTTGTGGGGCACCGTAACAGAAAGTCCCTTAATTCCCACTGCGTCAGCAAAATCCATGGCTTCTTCCACAGTTTCCACTCGAATGGGAATATACACAGCATTCATACCGTGATTACGATATCCAGCGTTGTGGAGAGCAGGACTTTCCGTTGCCTCCAAAGGATAACCTATAATACCGTAAATATTTGTATCTTTATCTATAGAACGGAAGGCATAGGTTTTATTCATAGTCACAGGATCAACGTGACCAATGCACTTTAATTGTTCAACAGAAGATGGAGAAACAAAGGTTAAATATGAATTCATCTTGTCTGCCAATATCCGAGTAGGAAGCCCCAAAGAACCCATGGCACAAAGAATCTGTTGACCAGGCTCTAGGGTTGCCGCCTGACGAAACATCCGTGTAACATCTGACAAGCTTTTTGGCATACAGGCAATTTTGGGAATCTCAAAGCCAGTTATACGCATCTTTGCTAATCGAGCAGGAATATCTTCAATAGGGCCGTTCATATCATGGGCACTCCGGATAATCCGTGTTCCAAAGGCTAGGGCTGCATCCTGCAGGCTTGGAACGTGAAAGTCCTCCTCTAAATCTACATAGGCAAAGTTTTTACGAATATCCTGCTCTGCAAAGGCCAAGCCTCGGGCAAAGAGCATAGTTCGAGAAGCCTCTCCTTCCACATAAAGCCCACCGTCAATTTTACGACGAATAGTAAGAATACAAGGAATTCCTGCCATCTGAGGAAATTTACGAATATGCAGACGCTCATCTCGGTCAAGATAATCTACCCGCAATTCTACCATATCGATCCAATTTCGATAGGTGTCCAATATTTCTATATTTTCAGCAAGAGTCTTTCCTGTAAGACAAAGACAAATTCGAGGTCGTTCCATACACAAAATACTACCATAAAGCAAATGAGCTTACAATATGCATTTCTTCTACAACTTAATATTGAGCAGGAATAGACTTATATGGTAGAATAAGTCACTTTTATCGAAAATCGAGAGGTTTTTTTAATGGAACATTTTGGATTATGGGGAATTATCCCACCTCTCCTGACCATCGTCTTAGCCTTCATTACAAAGGACGTTATTGTTTCCCTTTTCTTGGGAATTTTGTCAGGAGCTCTGATTGTTGCTGGTGGTAATCCCGGAACGGCATTGATGACGCTTACCGACTTGGTAGCAAATTCTTTGGCAGATGGATGGAACATCCGTATCTTCCTATTCTGTGCTTTGTTGGGTGGTTTGGTTGGTTTGCTTACAAAAACTGGTGCCGCCAGAGCCTTTGGTCTTTGGGCTTCTTCAAAGCTCAAAACAGGAACCAGCTCCCAGTTCATGACATTCATCTTTGGTTTGTTGATTTTTATTGACGACTACTTTAACTCCATGTCTGTTGGAACTGTTATGAGACCAATTTCCGACAAAACTGGTGTTTCTCGTGCCAAGCTTGCCTACATTCTGGACTCCACTGCAGCACCTGTTTGTATCATCGCTCCTATTTCCAGCTGGGTTGTTACCGTTATGTCCATTGTTCGTGACTCCCAGGGATTTGAGCAGCTGGGCATGACTGAGTTTGAATTCTTCATTAAGGCAATTCCTTACAACCTGTATGCCTTGCTGGCATTGATTATGGTATTAACTATCATCTTTATTAAGCGTGATTTTGGTCCCATGAAGGCATCAGAAAACTTGGCAGCCAAGGGAATCCTTTTCAACGAAGAAAAATATGGTCCTGCCTCTGGAACTATGGAAGAAACAGAAATAAGCAAGGCAAAACCCATCGACATGTTGTTCCCCATCATTTTGTTGATTGTAACAGCAGTAGCCTTCTTCCCCATCGTTACTTGGTTGGGAGCTATTGACGGCGAAACTATTACTACTATGGGACAGGCTATGGCTTCCATGTCATTGGGAGACGCTTTTAACGACACCGACTCCTCTATGGCTCTGTGGTATGCCGTTATCTTTACCCTCACCGCCACTTATATCTACTACTTGGCTCGTCGTCTGTTGAACCTGAAGGAAGCAGGAGAAGCCTTGAGAAATGGTATTCAGTCCATGCTGCCAGCCTTGATTATCTTGACCATGGCTTGGTCCATCGGAACCATCATCAAGTCACCTCGTGCCGACGGTGGTCTTGGCTTGGGTATTTATCTGTCACAACTGGTAAGCGAAGGTGGCTTCCCCATTCAGCTGTTGCCCTGTATTCTCTTTGTACTGTCTGCCGTTATTTCCTTTGCAACTGGAACCAGCTGGGGTACCTTTGGAATCATGATTCCCATCGGAATGCCCATTGTAACAGGTTTGGCAACAGGCTTGGGAATGGATCCTGCTGGACTTGTTAATGCCGCAATGATTTCTATGGCAGCAGTTATTGGTGGTGCCGTTTTTGGAGACCATGCATCTCCCATTTCCGACACAACAATCCTGTCTTCCACTGGTGCTAGCTGCCCCCACTTGGAGCACGTAGCAACTCAGATTCCTTATGCTATCTTTGTAGCTGTTTGTACCTTTATCGGATTTGTGGTAGGAGGATTTGTATTGAATCCTATCGCAGCTTGGGCAGCAGCCTTGGTAGTATTCGTATTGGGAATTATCTTCCTTCCTCGAATCATGAAGTCACGCTAAATCTATTAGCATAAACAAAAAAAAGGAAGCATCTTGCGGTGCTTCCTTTTTTTTTATGGATTTTCAATTTTCCACAAGCTGTTCTTTGTTCAACTGCTGCTTCAATCTGTTAGTCCAGCTTGAACTTATTCAGAATATCATCCATCACATCTACAGAGTCCTTGGCTCTCACAACTTCATCAGATACAGTCTGAACGACACGTCCAATTTCTCGTATGCCATTATCCATTTCCGACATACTATTTGAAACTGTTGCAGCAATAAAATCTAAGTTTGAAGAAGAAGTCTCCAGTCGAATAATATTTTCTGCCATTTGCTTTGAAGTTTGCTGAACCTGCATACTAGAATCGTTGATTTCCCGCAAGGCAGTAAGCACCTGCTTGGAAGAAAGTTGCTGCTCCATCATGGCATTATCAATTTCTCCCACCAAGCCTTCTGTACTTACAACCTTATTACTAATTTGACCAAACTCCTGAACTGAAATTTCAGATGTATGAACAACCTCTTGAATAATATTACTGATATTGCTCAACTCCTGCTTAATGGCCTTTGATTGGGCGGCAGAATTTTCAGCAAGTTTTCGGATTTCATCAGCAACAACAGAGAAGCCCTTTCCAGCTTCACCAGCGTGGGCAGCTTCAATGGCGGCATTCATGGCCAAAAGGTTCGTTTGGCTTGCAATCTGGGAAATTACATTGTTTGCCTCTGCCAAGTGACGAGACTGCTCTGCCATATTGTTAATTTGACGAGCCACATCATTCTGGCGTTGTCGTCCTGTTTCTGTAATATCAATAAGCTGCTGGAATTCTTCTGCCATACGATTTACAGAGTGTGATACAGCAGAAATATTCCCTACCATTTGCTCAATGGCAGAGGATGATTCAACAATTCCAGCAGACTGATTTCCAATCAAGCTATCAAGATTCTGAACACCAGCTACACTATCCTGCAAAATCACCTGAACCTCTTGCAAGGCTTGATTTTGCTTAATTACTTGTTTGTTTACATTGGAAATATTAGCAGTAATCTGCTGAGTTGAGCTCGCAGCTTCCTCTGCAGAGCAGGACAAATTCTCCGTAATATCATTAATTGCCTTGCTAGAAAGCTTAACATCCTGCATGATGTTTTGTTGAGTACCGATGAATTCGTTTACCTCATTACACATAGTACCGATTTCATCTTCTCGTTTTACTTCAATTCTATAAGTAAGATCAGCCAATCCATTACCACCATTCAAATTTTCAAAGGCAGAGATGGAGTCTTTAATAGGCTTCAGGATAGAACGAGACACAATGATAATAATCATGGTTGCTACAATAGCCAACAAGATGACTGTTTGGAACACTATAGTTTGCAAAATAGACGTGTAAGCAGTCTTAATTGCAGAAAAATCCTTTACAATAGCAATAGAAACATCAACTTCTTCTTCAAAAAGACTGTTCAGTTCACCTCCATTTTTATCAGATTTTACGCCAATATTTCTATAATATGTCAAAAGATCCATACCATTTATTGATACTAAACCTGTATACTCTCCACTCCCTCTATACACCTCTTCTGCGACATGCTCATCCATTAATCTTACAGTAGAGTTACTGTCAGTATTTAAAGTAGTACCTAAACGAGTTTCATCTAGATACACACTAATATACGTATTAGGGATTTGAACAGCGTTACTCAAGAATTCCCTAGAAGTTACAGTTGACTCCCCAAGCACAACAAAAGTGAAGGACCCCCAAGTCATTGTAGTTGCACAGGCATTACAAATCTTGTTATCTCCTACAGAAACAATCGACGCAGTTTTACCTGCAAGGGCTTCCCTTATTGCTTTTTTTTCTGCAGCCGTAGAAAAAGCATCATCGTAGGCAGAAGTTATTAATTCTCCATTATCCCTAAATAGAGCAAGATTGGACATACCACTGTTTATCGCGTGTCGTCGTAACCAAATCCGAGTTTCTTCTAACGTTAAACTTAATCTATTTCCAGAACCAATTTCTTCTACCAAAAATAACATGGAATCAATCAGTTGCTGTTTTTCTTCTTCTACCTCTTTTATAAAATAATCTCTTGCGACTCGAAGTTCTTCTAACTCCAAATCAATCATCTTGTTTCGAATTCCATTGTACATGGAAAGCGTCAACAGCCCTAAACCAATAATAGTAACAATAATTACAGGTACAATGATTCTAAAGATTAGTTTATTGCTTGTTTTCATGCCGTCCGCTCCTTATGTCCTTTAAAAAAACATGATGTATTCTTGAGTTTAAAAATCTCAAATAGAATACGCTTCATTGTAACAGGAAAGAGGCAAAAAAGAAACAGTAAAATCTCAAATTTCTATATTAAATAACAAAAAAACGAGGAAATGCACTGGCAGGCAAACAAAGCAGGCAAAACAAGATGTAAATTCTGTTCAACCACCAGAACACCTCCTCGCAATAATTTCAAAACTAAGACAATTTGAATCTGTCAACCAAAGATTGAAGCCCGTGTACAGAATCCCTGGCCTTAATTACCTGGTCAGAAACAATCTGGCTGGTAATGCTGATTTCATTAATACCTGTAGTCATTTCTGCCATACTATTACCAACACTGGTGGCAACAATCTCTACATTCTTGGCAGAATCCTGCAAGTCATGAATATCCCGAGCCATTTGCTTTGAGGTTTGCTGTACCTGCATGGTAGCATCATTGATTTCATGTAGAGCAAGTAACACCTGCTTTGAAGCTTCATGTTGCTCGGTCATGGCATTATCAATCTCACGAACCAAGTGGTCGGTGCTTCCTACCTTACCAGTAATCTTGGAGAATTCCTGTACGGAAATCTCAGAGGTTGTAACAACTTCCTGGATGATATTGGTAATGTTGCCCAATTCCATCTTAATGTTCTTGGACTGAGTTGCAGAGTTTTCAGCCAACTTACGGATTTCGTCAGCAACAACGGAGAAGCCCTTTCCAGCTTCACCAGCGTGGGCAGCCTCAATAGCAGCATTCATAGCCAAAAGGTTTGTTTGGCTTGCAATCTGGGAAATAACATTGTTGGCTTCTGCCAAGTGACGAGACTGTTCTGCCATGTAGTCAACCTGCTTGGCTACATCGTTTTGACGCTGGCGAGCAAATTCGGTAATCTCAATTAATTCCTGGTATTCCTTAGCCATTTTGTTTACAGAATTGGACACAGAATTAATGTTACCAACCATTTCCTCAATGGCGCTGGAGGATTCAACAATACCAGAAGACTGACTATCAATAAGGGTATCCAGATTCTTGATTCCAAGAACACTATGATCCAACAGATCCTGCATAGTTTGAAGGGCTCCGTTGGCCTTTCCAACCAGGTTATTTACACTGGTGATGTTGGAAGAAATCTCGTGAGTAGCACTAGCTGATTCAGAGGCAGTACTTGCCAAGGTATCTCCAATTTCACGAATAACCTGAGTGGAATCTCGTACATCCATCATCATCACCTGCTGCTGACCGATAAAGGTATTTACCTCATTAGTCATTACCGCAATTTCATCATGATGGTCATTTTTAATACGATAGGTCAAATCAGCAAGATCACCTTCTGCACCATTCAAGTTTTCAAAGGCCCCAATTGTGGTCTTAATGGGTTTAATGATAGTACGATGCAAGCTAAACACCAAGAAGATTGACATAATCACAATAAGAACTGTTGTAGTAATGATTACCATGGAAATGATGCTGACATAAACTTCTCTTACGTGGGAGAAAACCTCCAGAACAGTAACCATGACATCTTCAGTATAATCAGGACTAGTCAGTCGGCTGTAAATAGCCAAATAATCAATATTATTTACCAAGGTATGACCAATATATGATTCGTTATTCTTGTATACTGTATCCAGAATCTTTTGATTCTTGAGGCCAGTGTCACCGTGGGTATCAATAGTAGAACCAATACGCTGTTCATTGATAAAAATACTAACTTCTGTGTGAGGAACCTTCACGGCAGTTCGCAAAAAATCGGGAGAGGACAAATCCATCTGAATCATCATGATGATGTTTCCTCGTGGACCACCATCTACAATTCCTGCTGCAAAGGCATAGAACTTATTTCCACTTGGAGCAGCAATAGCAACAGGTCTACCATTTTTTGCTTGATTAATAGCATTTCGGGCTCCTGTACCAGTAAAATCTCCAGATGAGGCACTAACCAGTAGGTTTCCCTGCATATCAAAGATTGCTGCATTGCTGAGTCCACTTACGGAACAAAGCCCTTGCAAAAACTGACGAGCATTTCCATCAGTGGCAAATTCAACAGCTGTATTTTCTGGAGCATTCATCAAATAGCCAATCTCAGCCACAAGATCCTGCTTTTCTTCTTCAATAGCTTCTGAAATATAGGGGATACATTCAGTTAGGGTAATGGACTGCATTTCTACCATGCGGGATTTTATCTCACTATAAAGGAGAAATCCTAGGGCAATAATTCCCACAATAGCAATGACACCGACAGCAAACAAAATTTTAAAAATTAAAGGCTTGTACTTTTCCATCCGGGTTCTCCTTTTTTCAGTTTTCCACCTTTCCTCTCCCC
>JAXJGY010000007.1:0-11961 GCA_036300185.1 Treponema sp.
ACATTTACCAACACATCATGTATGCTGAATTGAACACCAAAAGTGATTGCTGCCAGCTCTGCGACTACACAGGAGAAATCGCAATTGTGACAGATGAAAATGAAAAGCTGGTGTGGGAGTGTCCCAACTGTGGCAATCGAGATCAAACAAAGATGAATGTTGCCAGAAGAACCTGTGGATATATCGGTACCCAGTACTGGAACCAGGGACGTACCGAAGAAATTAAGGAGCGGGTGCTACACCTGTAGGCTATGTATTACGGTGAAATAAAGAAGACAGACATTGCCAATGGCGAGGGGGTGCGAGTAAGCCTTTTTGTTTCTGGATGCAGAAATTGCTGTCCTGGTTGCTTTAATCAGGAAACCTGGGATTTTTGCTACGGTAAAGAATTTACTTCTGCCACAGAAGAAGAAATTCTTTTGGCATTGGAGCCAGCTCACATCAGTGGTCTCACAATTCTTGGAGGAGAACCCTTTGAACCTGAAAATCAGCAGGTTTTAGCTCCTTTTTTGCAGCGGGTAAAAGAAAAATTTCCCCAAAAGACTATTTGGTGTTATACTGGAAATGTTCTAGAAAAGGATATTCTTTCTGCAACAGGCCGTTGTAATACACTATGTACGAATAAAATGCTTTCTTGTATTGATGTATTAGTTGACGGTCCCTTTGTGGAATCAGAAAAAGATATCACCTTGCAATTTAGGGGATCTCGAAATCAGCGGATTTTGAAAGCTCCCTTTATGTGAGGGAAAGTCTTTCCGATACATTTAAACGAGACAATCTATTTTTTTGTCAAAGGGGGTTTTATGGTAAAGCACATTACATGGGAAGAAAATTTTAAGGTGGGGCATCCCATGATTGATAGCCAGCATAAGCGTCTGTTTGAAATTGCAGATGAATTGTATGAACTAATTTTGGCTCCACAGGAAAAAAGAGATTCTGACACAACCTTAGTTTTGCAGGATTGTGCAAAGTACGTTAATTTTCATTTTAGCTGTGAAGAAAAAATCATGAGTGAGTCACAGTATGAGGATGTGGAAGGCCACTTGAATCAGCATAAGGCTTTTACAACCTATGTTGCCTCATTAATGAGTGATTCTAGTCGTGGTGCTGGAATCGATTTGGAAAAGCTATACGAATTCATTTCCGACTGGTTAGTAAAGCACATTTGTACAGAAGACAAAAAGCTTGCAAACTTTGTTTCTTCTATTTCTCAGTAAAATAGGGAGCCTTTAATTATTTGCCAAAAGCCCTTCTACTACAAAGTGGAAGGGACGGCGAAGCTCGCTGATTTCTTTTTGGTCAAGGACGGCCAATCTGAAGATGGCCGCTTCAATAACACTGTACAAAAGTTCATTCGTGTCGTGGACATTTACCTTTTTGAATTCACCTCGATTGATACCTTCAATAATGATTAAAGACATAAGATGGCGTAGTCGGATGATTCTTCGGCGTACTCGTACAGCTGGATCCTTACCAGATTTTTGGAGCTGCAACAGATAGGTGAGGGTAACAGCAAAAAGCAGGTGATTTTCCGTACATTTTTCCAAAATCCTATCTAAAACGTTTAAAAGTCGCTCTTTCACTGTCTTGGACTCATCATTAATAATTTCCATCAATGATGCTTCTATTTCCATAGTCAGCTGTTTGATGCTCCACACAAAAATTTCTTTTTTGTTCTTAAAATAGATGTATAAGGTTGTTCGTGTAATGCCACATCGATCTGCAATTTTTTGAAAGGTCACATCCTCGTAGCCCTTTTCCATAAACAAATCTAGGGCTGTTTCAAGAATTTCCTTTTTTCGCTTATCGTGTTCAACTACAATTGCCATTACTTTTTTTCCTTTTGTTGAGATTGAATGAATTGATAAAAATAGGTGTCTAGGTTTCCACCCTTCAGTTTTTTTGTGGAATTGGCCTTTCTGCCCAAGTGGGTTTCAAAGTCTTCACGGGAGGTGATAAAGCCCATGTCCCAGCCAGGGAAGGGTTCAAAGAGCTCTGCCATGTCCTTGTACAAAAGCTGGGCAGACTCTGCATCCTCCAGTCGCTCGCCGTAGGGAGGATTTCCCAGCAAAAGTCCTGTGTCGTAGGGGGCTCCAAGGTCACGGAAATCTGCTTGGTCAAAGTCGGGACGCAGAATTCGCTGGTCACTTCCAATGAGCTGCAATGCACGGCCTGCAGTAACTCCTGCTCGCTCTGCATTGGCTCTAGCTCGCTCCACAGCTTCAGGGTCAATGTCGGTACCGGTGATACGAGTCTGACATTCTGGCTGAATTTTTTCTGCTTCCTGACATTTGATTTCGTAGGCTCGTGCTTCATCGTAGACCTTCAGGTTTTCCAAGGCAAAGCGGCGACCAAATCCGGGAGCAACGTTGTAGGCATAGAGCATGGCTTCGCTGGCAATGGTTCCAGAGCCACAGAATGGGTCGTGAAGGGGAGTTTTACGCCGCCAGTTCATGAGCTGAAGCAAAACTGCTGCCATGGTTTCTCGGATTGGGGCAATGCCGCCGTCTTTACGGTAGCCACGTCGGTGGAGGGGCACTCCAGATAAGTCCAGCAGCACAGTAACAATGTTATTTTCGATATAAATGCGAACGTCGTTGCGGTCTCCACTTTCGGGCATGGTGTGAATGTGCCACACATCTCCTAGCTTGGTGTAAATGGCTTTGTGAACAATTCCTTGAATACTGTGCTCTGAGGAAAGGCGACTTTTGTGGCTGCGAACCTTGTCCACCACCACTCGTACATCCTTGTAAAAGAAATCCTGCCAGGGAATGGAATATACGCTGTCAAAAAGGGCATCAAAATCCTCTGCCTTGTAGGAAGCCAGCTGAAGATACACTCGGTCCGCAGTCCGCAAGCAAAGATTGCTTCTAAAAAGAGCATCATCGTCACCAACAAAGGTAACTCGTCCCAAGGGGCGGGGACTTCCCATGTCCTTGAGAGTATAACCAAGCTTCTTAATTTCATTTCCGAGAATCTTTTCTGCACCAATTGGGCACAATGCTACCAGCGTATTCATGGATGGAGAATAACACTTTTTCATAAAATGTTCAATTGTCAGAATAAAATGGGGAGAACTCGTGACACAGGTGAAATTATTTTTATGATTTTCTCATCTAACTTCTTACATTTTCTCAGAAAGTTTTAATGAATGGGCAGGTGAAATTCACTATAGTTAGGACAGATGGCAATCAGCAAGATTGCAGTTTATAAGACAAGGAGTTTTAGAATGAAGAAGCTTGGATTGATTTTAGTTGCGTTGGTTTTGGCAGTGGCTACAATAACTGCTGATGATAGAATTATTTCTGCCGAGAAATTACCACAAAAAGCAAAGGATTTTATCGCAGCAAACTTTGCAGGAAAAACAGTACAGTATGTGGAAAAGGATTTCAATGAATATGAGGTTCAGTTAAGTGATCGTGCCGAAATCACATTCAAGGGAAATGGTGAATGGGAAAATATTAAAAGCTATGAGGGGCTTCCCGCCAGCATCTTACCTGCTGCTGTAGGTACCTATCTGACAAGTAATTTTGCCGATGCAAAGATTGTAGAGGTAGAAAAGGACTGGAACCGTATTGAAGTTAAGCTTTCCACTAGAATGGAAGTTTATTTTGACAAGGATGGTAAGTTTTTAGGTCAGAAGTTTGACGACTAAATTATACAAATTATGCTACAATGCTGGAGTTATGGGAATGAAAAAAGAAATTACGTTGATTTTGCTGATTTTATTTCTCGTTTCTCCAGCTTTTGCAGATAGACATAGCTCTTATTACGAAAAACAAGTTTTCTATATTGAAGAATGTGAGCGGGATGATGGCAAAATCTCCATTGAATTTAGTATTCCTGTAGCTCCCGAATCGGTGAAAAGGGAAAATATCCGTATTAATGGGCTTCCTTTGCCAGAAAGTATTCATTTTTTGTTTAATCGGCGGGGAGATAGCTTAGTATTCTCTGAATTACCCCAATGGCGAGAAGAAATCCTGTGTATTGAAATATGTAATTTGACTTCATCTTTGGGTAATCCCATGATGCCTCTTGCAGCCTTTTATCTTGGTCCAGATGATGATTTTGAGTGGGAGATGGACTAAACCATGGAAAAAATTCTACTTGTAGAGGATGATGGAGGAATTGCTTCCTTTATTCGTTTAGAGCTCATACACGAAGGCTATCAGGTTCAAGTGGCAGAAGATGGTCGCCAAGCTTTGGAGCTTTTTTCTGAAAATCAGTGGGATTTAGTTTTGCTAGATATTATGCTGCCTGGAATCAATGGTTTGGAGGTGCTTCGGCGCATAAGAAAGATTTCTTCCCTCCCAGTGATTTTACTAACAGCTCGTGGAGATACCCTGGACAAGGTTTCAGGATTAGATGCTGGTGCTGATGATTATCTTCCCAAGCCCTTTGCTATAGAGGAGCTCCTTGCTCGAATTCGCAGCCTTTTGCGGAGAAAAAAGGCTTGGAGTACAGAAGCTCCCGCTTCTACAGCAGTGGCAGTGAATAAAGCAGAAGAAAGTATGCTGGTTTTCAGAAATATTACCTTGGACACGAAATCCTGTTCTGTTTCTCACAATGGACAGCCTCTTTCCCTGACAAAAACTGAATACCAGCTTTTGCACTGTCTCATGAGTCATAAAAATGAAGCTTTGTCACGAGAACGCATTATGGATATGGTATGGGGACAGGATCATTACATTGACCCAAATTCCGTAGATGTGTATGTACGCTATTTGCGAAACAAGCTGGATGTGGCTGGTGAAGATTCTTGTATCACCACCCTGCGAGGCATTGGTTATATTATGAAAGAGCTGTCATGAAGCGAAGAGCCTCTCTTTCTTTAAAGCTTACGGGAATCTTTACCCTGCTGATTTTTGTTTCTGTATTCTTTTTTTCTTTTTTGATGATTTCTACCACAACAAAGTCCTTGGAACGGCAGCAAACAAAGGAGCTACTTCATTTTTTGTCCTTAGTGAAAATTGGCTATGAAAATGAGCTTTTCAATGATGTAACCTTTCCTTCTCACGCCATTCCTTACTATATTTTGTATCGAATTTCAAAAGAAGATGGTTCTTTATTACGTACAAACGATGCCTTACTTCCTGTTTTACCAGATACTGAGGAAAATCAATCAGCCATAGAATTTCGAGAAGGTTTCTTTATTGATGGTGACTTAAATCTTCGTTATGTGGCACAAACCATTTCCCTGTCATCTGGTGAAAACTATCGTATTCAGGTGGCGGTGGACTTGTATCAAGATAATGCCCATTTGGTGATAGAAGGCTTGCTTCCTATCTTTCTCCTGTTTAGTTTGCCCCTTTTACTTTTGTGTAGCCTTATTGCATTTGGTGTAAGCAGTAGAATTTTACAGCCCCTGCGAAGGATTATTCAGCAAGCCCAGGAAATCACCAGTGAAAAACTGGATAGTCGCCTAGATGAATCTGGGGCAAAGGATGAGCTTCAGGAGCTGGCTACAACCTTTAATCAATTGTTTGGTCGATTGGAAGAGGATTTTGAGCGACAACGACGTTTTACCTCCGATGCCGCCCATGAGCTGAAAACCCCCTTGGCTGTAATTTCCGGTCATGTGGATTTGCTCTGTCGCTGGGGAAAGGATAATCCAGAGGTTTTGGAGGAATCCTTGGGTACGCTACAAAAAGAAAGTTGTTCCATGAATCAGCTAATTGAAAAATTGCTGGAGCTTACTCGAGCAGAAAATAACCAAGGAGACAATTATTCCAAAGAAGGGATTCTTCTTCAGGAATTTTTACAGAACCTTGTAAAGGATTTTCAGTTGCTGCATCCTGAGGCTCATTTCCAGGTGGATTGCCCTGCCGAAAAAGAAATTTTTTGCAATCAGGAGTCGTTGCAACAGATTTTGCGTATATTTATAAGGAATAGCCTTACCTATTGTGACAGTCCAGCTTATGTTGCTGTGGGCTGGAGTGAAGAAAAGCAGGCCCTCTGGGTACAAGACAGGGGCTGGGGTATCGAAAGTCATCATCTTCCCCATCTCTTTGACCGATTTTATCGTGTAGATGAGGCTCGAAATAGAAGCTCAGGTGGCGTTGGCTTGGGATTGTCCATCGCAAAGGCTCTGGCAGAAAAGCTGAATCTAGGGCTAGAGGTGGAAAGCCGTGTAGGACAAGGCACTACCATGTTTTTAATCTTTTTACATTGACATGAATTTGAGGGGGATATTATACTATGGCCATGAGTCAGCAGAAAAGAGAACGTAAAATTGGAGTGGGAGTTATTATTTGGTTGATTTTGGCTCTTGCTCTTCTCATTGCCTTTTTAGTTAAGCGAGATGATATATTAGCTACCCTTAAAAGAACTGAATTTTTCACCCATTTGTTAGGCTCCGAGCCTTCCTTTGTGGAAAACTATCAGATTAAGGGGGAGACTTCCACTGATACAGTAGCTAGTCAAACAAATTCACCTGTAATCATTCAGGATAATTCTGAAGGAGATACTAATCCTGTGGTGGAATTTCAGGATTTATCTACCATCGATTTGAACAGCTTGTCTGCTCTAGAGGCTACTCCACCCACAACCATCAGTTCTCCTAATGAGCTTGTTGCCGTACCAGAAGAACCTCTTCCTGTTCCCAGTGAGGTTATTATCGAAACACCCTATGGTGCGATTACTGCTGAACAAAGTGCTGGTCTTGTAACAGAATATACTGACGTAAGACTTTTCTTTGTACAGCTAAACAATGATGGTTCTGTAACCCGCAAAGAGGTGGTTCGTTCCATTCCAAAGACAAATTCTCCCCTTACTGCAGCCATCAACAGCTTGTTGGAAGGGCCTCATTCCGATGATGTTATCCAAAATTGCATGACCTTGATTCCAGCTGGCACTAAGCTTCTTTCTGCTTCGGTAAAGGATAAGGTGGCTACATTGAATTTTAGCGATGATTTCGAGTTTAATTCCTATGGTGTGGACGGCTTAGTAAATCAGCTAATGCAGGTGGTGTACACTGCTTGTTCCTTTTCGTCTGTTAACAGTGTGCAATTCATTATCGATGGACAAAAAAAAGAATACCTAGGTAGCGAGGGAATCTGGATAGGTACACCACTAACGGTTACGAGCTTTAAGTAATGATATAAAAAAGGGCTTGGTTCTACACCAAGCCCTTTTTCATATCTATAATTCCTATTTTCCAAGTCCCCTGTATTTATTTATGCAATGACTGTACTAACTGCATCAATGCATTTTGATCAGCAGAATCAAGGTGTTTGAAGTGTTCCATAAATCGGAGAACAGTGGCATCACACTCTGGGGGGAACTTTTTCAAGGGAGTACCATTTACCAAATCTTCCACAGTTGTATGAAGAGCTGCTGCAATTTTACAAGCATAATCTGCAGGAGGCATACTACTGCGAGCATTCAAATAATTCTCTATGGAGCGCTTTGATATTCCTGTGATGTAGGATAATTCTTTTACTGTCATGTCGTGATAATTCAACATTTCCCGTAAATTTTCTTTG
The DNA here is from genome assembly GCA_036300185.1 of Treponema sp. Taxonomy (GTDB): domain Bacteria; phylum Spirochaetota; class Spirochaetia; order Treponematales; family Treponemataceae; genus Treponema_F. The sequence goes on from JAXJGY010000007.1 coordinate 7,485, forward strand.
AATGAAGTTCCCATGAAATCAAGAATACTTCAAATGAAGTGAATTTTTTCTTGACATACTCAATTAGAGTGTTTAAAGTTAGAATAACATACTTTAATTGAAGTATAAAAATTTATTTGTCATGAGAGGAAGATATGGATGAGGTGAGCAAGCCTGAATTCCCCTGTAGCGAATTTGCAATAACAGAACCAGAAAAGATTTCATGTTGGAAAAGATTTAAATCTTGGTTATTCAAGTTATTTCTTACTACACACACAAGTTCCCAGAAAGTTGACTGTATTTCTTTGGAACTACTGAAGGGGTATTTTCTGGAACCCAAACGACGGCAATTACTGAAGGACAACAAGGAGTTACTAGCAGTAGCAATCCGAGGGCAGAACGAGGATTGTAGTCTTTTTGTCACCGTCGCCGTGTATGACAAGCTGAAGGAAGAAATCCTAAATCAGGAAAATCCCATCACATACATGGCACCTAAGATGGATGCAGAGTTAGAAAATGCCTTTGGTAATAAGGACATGATTGTTTTGGTGTAAAGTTTTCTATGTTTTGCTGTTCGCAATGTGGAATATGTTGCAGGAATTTACCTAAAATCCCACCTTTTAAAGAGCTTCATGACGGAGATGGAGTATGCAAATATTTATCTGAAAATAAATGTTCCATCTATGAAAAACGTCCCTCTCTTTGCAGGGTAGATGAAAGCTATCACCTGTTTGAACATATTATAAGTTACCAAGAATATTTAGAAGTAAATTATATATCTTGCAAAATTTTGAAAAAAAATAAGCATGAATAAGGAGGAAATTATGCCATTACCATTTATACCAGTTGTTGCTGCCTTGGCAGCAAAAGGTGCCGCTGTTGCAGGAACAGTTCTAGCTTCAAAGGCAGCCATTGGAGTTGGAGTCGCCCTTGCTGCTACTGTCGTTTCTGTTGCTGTTGTAACAGTAGATGTTATTCGGAAGAAAATCCGTGAATGGAAGAAAGAAACTGGAAAAACTGTTACAGGCGCAAAGGTAACAAAATGTCTCAAAAGAGGCAGTTTTAGTGAGGTCAAAGTTAATTTGTACGATGATGAGAATGATCTCTGTGGAGAGATGGAGTTTGATGGAAAAGAGATAGCTTCAGACATCAGAGTTGGAATGGTTTTCTCAGTATGAGCAACATTATTTTTTTACCATCAGAGTCAGAGAATGAACTACATCCCAATTTTAAAAAACAATTGGAAGAATGTTATGAAAAACTGCCTGCAAAAATTGCCAACTCCGTATATCTTTATGTGGTAGAAAATCATCTTTCATATTTTCCTAATGCCACAAAGAAAAAACCTCACTTTCAGTACTGCGAAGAAAGACGATATCCTGCTGGTGAGCAAGAGCAGGTGAATGATTTTGTACGTGCGGTGCAAAATTTTTCTGAAATCTGGACAATCAACGGAGTTCTGCCTAAAGAAGACAGTCGCATCTATGTTTTTTTGAATTTTAAAGATAGAAGCCAGATAGAAAAACAATACTTTCCTATAGGTGGAAGCAAAACAAATTCAGGAAACAAAGAAGACACCCCACCATTGAATGTGGTGCCAGTAGAACCAAAGTATCGCTTTGCCAACATGGTTTTGAATCAAGAAGTGAAAGATCAGCTGGATTCCTGTGTCACCATGATTCGTAATCTCGATAAGATTTATGATGAATGGGGCTTTAGTGAGGTTGACCCAGTAAAAAAGTCGGTATTGAATTTTTACGGTCCTCCAGGTACAGGAAAGACCATGGCAGCCCATGCACTTTCTGCTGAATTGGGGAAGATGATTCTTGCTATTAATTATTCCGATGTGGAATCAAAGTTTGTGGGAGATGCACCAAAGAACTTAGTTTCAGTATTTAAGATTGCAGAGGAAAGGAACTGCGTATTGTTTTTTGATGAGGCAGACTCCTTTCTGGGCAAACGCGTTACAAATGTTAGTTCTAGTAGCGATCAGGCAGTAAACTCTCTGCGTAGTCAAATGCTCATTCTTTTGGAATCCTTTCCTGGTACAGTGATTTTTGCCACCAATTTAAACGAAAACTACGACCAAGCATTTGTGAGTCGAATTATCAGCAGCATTCAATTCCAACTTCCAGACAAAGCATTACGCAAAGATGCTATTAACAGAATGATTCCTACACGGGCCCCCATCGACCGTTCCATTCTAACTGATGACCTGCTGGATGACTTGGCGGAACTATGCGATAATTTTTCTCACAGAGAAATTAAGAATATTGCTTTATCTGTGCTGACGGAATGCTGTAAGAATGACTCCCATATTACGGAACAATTGTTGAGGGATGTATTCAAGAATAAGAAAACATCTTTTGAAAGCGAAAGAAAAAAATCCAAGAATGGGGAGTCTCTTGGCAAAGAGATAAAGAAAAAGATTGAAAGCGGGAATTACAAGGTTCTTGGACAGGCCGAAAACCTCAAAGAACCGAGAACAAGCGTTGGGTATGACCACCTATCCGCAGATTTTTTAAGTATAACTACGGATAAAGGTGAGACTACATAAAGAAAACTCAGGAGGAAAGAAATGAACGAGAGTTTGGGAAAGATTATGGGAGAAATTTTTGATGATCTAACAAAGATAGCATCAAAAACTTTCGATAATATCTTTAACTTTTTCAAATCAGTATCAAAAGAGCAGTACGATGCAATCAATCAATATGGTGGATTTGGAAAGGTACTGCAAGATGCTTGGAACATTGAAAATCAGTGTAAAGGAGAATTGACACTGAAGGATGTCATTACTTGGTTAAAAGGACATTTGCCCAAAGATATGAGATATAGGGGCTGTATGATAGTGTTGGACAAAACTTTGGTTACCCCAGCAGAGACCAGTTTTCCCCACCATTACTATGTCTGCTTTTTAGACGCAAATAATGAAATTCTACACGAAAAACCACAAGTTTTTTTTCATTGTAATGTCATTGATGCAGAATTGCAGCAAAGTTTTGCTGGCAAAGAAATGATTATTTTTGGTTGATAATAAATTTGGAGGATAAGATGTTGTGGCTCTTTGAGAAATTGTGGGAAGCCTTAAAAAGACTAGGAAGATGGCTTCGTACTAAAATATTGAATTTCGTAAGAAACATTAAGGCATTCTTTCTTGAAAAAAAACAGCAGGAACTTCTGAAAAAAAAGAAAGAAGTCATTGCTTGTTCAATTAAGGAAAAACTTGGTAATGGAGACTATGGTGTAGTGAACTGTCTTTATGATACGGAAACAGAAGATGTTGTAAGCATGGATTATGCTACAGGAGTGGAGGCAGAACAACTTGATGCTGAAACAGCTGGTTACTTTGGCAGCAAAGATATGATTGTCCTTACTTAAAACACAAAAAGGGCTTGGTTCTACACCAAGCCCTTTTCTTTTCCAGTTATTTTACCTTGTAGCTTTTTACAATGGCATCAAAGTATTTGCGATTAGCTTTGTAGGCATTATCAAAAATCGTGAGAGTCATGATGGAGTAGCTACCAGCCTTGTTTTTAGTAACAAACTTAAAGTTTTGGGAAACAGCTTGATCTTGAGGAATGTGATTGCGAATGGTGATTTCCAGTTCATTCTTGCTCTGCTTGACTTTGCGGTTGCCCCAGTCAGTATAGGAACCTGTTGTTCCCAAGGACAGGTTTCGGCACAGGGCATCAAAAATGGCCTGGCTTCCTGCTGATGCCACCTGCTCTGCTGGCTGGAACTCACTAAACACCACCATGGCCACATCACCAAGGAGGTACATATTTTCTGCTGCGGGGGTCCACTGGCTATCCAGCTTGATTTCCTGACTTCCCACTTCAATTTTTTTGTTGGGCTTTTTCTCGGTAGAGGTAAAGCTTCGTGGTTTGTCCTGCATGGGAGCAGGGAAGCCTGTAAATTCAAAGAAGCTATTGTCACTAGATGAGGTTAAGGCTCCCACTGTTGTCACCTGAAAGGCTGGCTTTCCGTCAACATCGATAATTTCCTTCAGATTAAAGATGGGGATGTCAAAGGAATACTTCATAGTAACCTTTCCACCAAACTGGGAAAAATCCTCACGACTGGAAACCTCACTTTTTACCACTGAATCTGTCAGCTTACGTCGACGGGCAGAAAATTCGTAAATCAAATCGTGAAGATAGTTTACAATCTCTGTATCACTTCCAGTGATGTTAGTAAGAAATCTTTCACCAGTCATTTCTGTGACGTCTCGTTCTGTGTTGAGGGTAAAAAGAATTTCTACAGACTTTGGGGCACCCACAACTTGGCCATTGCTTGAGGGAGAGACACCTTCTAGCGGCTGATTAGGGGCATAAAACCTCATTCCGTAGGTTCCTTCGTCGTAGTGGAGGATACCTACATAGGCCTCATAGGGAAAGGTGTAGTCCCGATAGTACACATACTGGCCAGAATCAGCCTACAAGTAGCTTTGAATTCCTGGGAAGGCAAAGAGACTTGAAGCTATCATCATCAATACAAA
>JAXJGY010000008.1:0-74175 GCA_036300185.1 Treponema sp.
ACTACCTACTTTCCCGCGAATGCAGTATCATCGGCGTTGGAGGGCTTGACTTCCGTGTTCGGGATGGGAACGGGTATTGCACCTCTACCATGGTCACCAGCAATGATTAGATAATAGCAGAGGAATAATTTTTTGTCAAGCAAAAACTGCAAGAAAAATTAAATTTCTTGCAGTTTTTTTTATCGACTAACCCATACGTGGAGCATCTGCCCTGGAGGTGTCTACGGTGAGTCCCGCTGCTGCAGCAAGGGGAGCCAGCATAGTTGGAGCTGTAGTGTTTTCCTCACTGATACAGCGCTTTCCAGGATAAATTGCATATTTTTTCTTGCAGTCATCGGGGGAAAAATTAGGCATTACCACGTTGGCTCCCTGCATAAGAGCATCAAGACGATAATCCCTGTCCATACTCCCCAAGGCAGTGGTGGCTGGAATCCAAGCTTCTGGCAGTAAAAGACGAGCAAGAGACACCGTTCTCAAGGTTAAGTCTACACTTCCCGCTTTTTCATGACGGAAGGGCGTATCGGGATGGGGAATAAAGGGTCCAATTCCCACCATATCATAACCTTTTTCAGCAAAAAAAATCAGATCTTTTGCAATGTGTAATGATTCTTGCCTAGGAACCCCAATCATCAGGCCGCTTCCTGTTTGGTAGCCCAAGGACTGCAATGTATCCAAACACTGAATACGAGTTTCAACCTGCCGCCCCTGATGCAAGGAGGCATAGAGCTCAGGATCACTGCTTTCGATTCGTAGCAGGAAGCGGTCTGCTCCAGCTGCCTTCCAGCGACGGTAATCCTCTGCACTACGTTCTCCCACAGACAGGGTAATAGCAAGATTAGGATGGGCAGCCTTAACAGAACGAAGCACCTCCTCCAAAAACTCAGCCCTTGTTCCATCTTCTCCTGATTGAAGCACCATGGTACCGATTTGGGCATCACAAATGGCACTGGCACAGGTTAAGATTTCTTCTTTGGTAAGTCGATATCGTTCAGCTCGTGGATTTCCTCGATTCAAGCCACAATAAAGACAGGTATTGCCACAATAGCTAGAAAATTCCACCAATCCACGTACTGCCAACCGAGGGCCACACCTGCGATTTCTCATTTCTACCCCAGCTTGGGCCAGCTGAGACAGAGCCTCCTGTTCTTGAGACTCCAAAAACCAGATAATGGCAGAGGTAACAGCTTCCTTTTGGGAAGAAGGCTGCCCCATTCTACATGCCTGGCCGTATGCAATGATGGTATCAATAGCCTGCTGAATCTTCATTTTACCTCCCGATAGGCAGCCAAAGCCTGGGGAAAGGGAGAAAGGCAACGCTCCAACACTCCAGTAAGAGCGGCAATGGTCATACCATAATTAGTGATGGGAACAGAAGCTTCAGAGGCAGCACCAATTCTATTGCCCATTTCTCGATTAGTCAGCATGCAACCGCCACAATGGATTACTACATCATATTCATTTAGATTTTGAGGATATTCCTTGCCACTGCAATGGCTAATGGTCAGCGGTGCATTCTGAGTGTAGGAAGCAATCCACCGAGGAATCTTTACTCGAGCAATGTCGTCCTCTATAGAATGGTGAGTACAGGCCTCTGCAATAAGCACCCGATCCCCAGCCGAAAGCTTTTCGATTCGGGCCGCACCACGAGCTTGCTCCACCATATCCCCCTTGCTACGAGAAAGCAAGATGGAAAAGGTGGTACAGGGAATGTCCTGGGGACAAGCCTGACAAACTTCCTTTGCCACCTGAGAATCACACACCACCAAACAGGGGGATGTTGCAAGGGCTTTCAGAGTGGCAGCAAATTCCTGGGGCTGGGTTATTACCGCAACGCCATGACCATCCAAGGCCTCTCGAATTGCCATAACCTGAGGCATAATGAGTCGTCCCTTAGGAGCCTCACTGTCAATGGGAGCCACCAAAACCACCAGTGGTAAGCCTTCAACATGTTCCAGTAAGTCTAGGAGCAGTGGCGGCTTTTTCGTTTCAGCCTTTGTTACCTGGGCAACAAGGTTCGTGAATTCCTGTAACACTCGCTGCCGTTCTTCAGGAAACTGCTGTGCCTTGTGACAGGAAAGGGTCAAAATCCCCGCAGCCTTTTTAGCAAGCTCCTTCGTTTCATCTTGCTCCAAAGGATATCGGTCAATCTTGTTGCGAAGAATCAACAAGGGAGTGGAGTTTTTGCCACAAGCAGTAGCTACAGCTTCCTCCTCTTCTCCCCACTTCCCAGTATCCACCACCAAAACCGCCACATCCACTGCCTTCAAGGCTTTTTCTGTGGCAGCAATACGATGAGGCCCCAAAACTGAAGTATCATCTAAGCCTGCAGTATCCACCAAAATAACAGGTCCCACAGGAGGAAGCTCCATGTTTTTTTCCACAACGTCGGTGGTGGTTCCAGCCTGCTCTGATACAATAGCCGTTGACTGGCCAGTAAGCAGATTCAACAGGCTGGACTTTCCCGTATTAGTCTTACCAAAAAATCCGATTCGTAACCGTAAGGATTTTGGTGCTTGTTCCATTCCTTCCCCCTAGAACCGGAAATCTCTTTTTCCCCGCATTCCTTCTTGAAGATAGTTTTCAGCTAAACGACGAACCTTCAAGTCGGGAATCTGGAACAATTCCTTTGCAATAAGCTGGGTTCCAATAGTCTTTGTTTCTGCAGAAGCATAATCCTCTAAATATTCCTGCAGGGTAATCAAAGCATTGGGGTGACAGCAGTTACCGATTTGGCCTGACTTTACCAGCTCCATAAATCGGTCTCCCGTTCGGCCTGCCCGATAACAGGCTGTACAGAAGCTAGGAACGTATTTTTGCTCCATAAGCCAACGGACGATTTCATCCAAGGTTCGAGTATCGCTTACATCAAACTGGGCAGTCTCATCATGGCGCTCCTCCTGGGTATAGCCACCAACACTGGTGCGGGAGCCACCGGAAATCTGGGAAACACCTAAACGCATTACCCGCTCCCGCACAGCCTGGGACTCACGGGTAGACACAATCATTCCCGTATAAGGCACTGCCAAGCGGATAATAGTAACAATTTTTGCAAAGGTATCATCATCAATTCCATTGGCAAAGGAAGAAGCATCGATTCCATCTGCATCACGAATTCGAGGTACACTGATGGTATGAGGCCCCACACCCTTGGCTGCTTCAAGGTGCTCTGCGTGCATCAGCAAGCCCACCAAATCATAGCGATACAGGTTCAAGCCAAAAAGCACTCCAATACCTACATCATCAATGCCACCGTCCATGGCTCTATCCATGGCTTCTGTATGCCAGTCGTAATTGCTCTTGGGACCAGTGGGATGGAGCTTTTCGTAGGTTTCCTTGTGGTAGGTTTCCTGGAACAGGATATAAGTTCCAATTTCAGCCTCGTGGAGCATCCGGTACTCTTCCACCGTAGTAGCGGCAATGTTCACGTTTACACGACGGATGGCACCATTTTTGTGCTTAACAGAATAGATGGTATTAATACTTTCCAGAATATATTCAATGGGATTGTGCTTAGGATCCTCTCCGGCTTCCAGTGCAAGTCGTTTGTGACCCATATCCTGCAGGGCAATAACCTCTCGTCTAATGTCATCCTGACTCAGCTTAACACGAGGAATGGTCTTATTACTTCCGTGATAGGGACAATAGGTACAGCCATTGATGCAATAATTGGACAAATACAAGGGAGCAAACAAAACAATTCTGTTGCCATAAATTCGCAGCTTTAATTCCTGTGCGATATTTTCCATGGCAGTATTCAAGTCCTCTTGGTCACACTCCAGCAAAACAGCTGCTTCCCGATGGGTCAATCCACCGCCTTTGCGAGCCTTTTCAAGGATGTCTCCAATAAGCTGGCGATCAGACTTGTGGGCACTGGCCCATTCCAAGGTGTCCAAAATTTCCTGATGGTCAATAAATTCCTGAGCATGAGGTGAAGCTACATTATACATACATCACCCCCTATACCTTTGCCAAGGTAGACTTTACAGTTACATTGGACAATTGTCCAACCTTTCCAGTAAGAGAACCGATTTCGTCAGTGGTTGCATCCACAATTAAGGTGATGATGTTTAAATCACGTTCTTGATAGGGAATCCCCATACGCCCAATGATAATGTGTCCAAACTGACTGAGAATGTCATTAAGCTGCTTGGAAGAACCTTCCCGATTTTTCACAATAATGGCAATTACGCCTACATTGCGTTCACTCATAAATACCTCCAAAACCGCTGGAGGCCTGATGACATGGGGGCATGATGCACCGGAATGTAAAATACATGCGGTGCTTTCTTTTTGTACGCTCCCCTTGGCTTCAAAGTACAAATACTTCTGACCGCAGGCACAACGATATATAAAAATACTACTCTTTTTTAAAAAAATATACAAGTCTTGAAAAACGTCAGAAATACAATTCTAAAAAAAATACCCCGCCAATAGACGGGGCATTTTAGCTTATGCTTGCTAGTTGAGTTTCTACCGCTTTATTTATTTAATGCAGTGGAAACATCAGGACGCAAGCTGTCGCTTGCTAATGGAGTTTCTACCGCTTATTTATTTAATGCGGTAGAAACATCCACGGCGACGGCAACGGTGGCACCAACCATGGGGTTGTTTCCGATTCCCAAGAATCCCATCATTTCTACGTGGGCAGGAACGGAAGAAGAACCTGCAAACTGAGCGTCAGAGTGCATTCTTCCCATGGTATCGGTCATGCCGTAGGAAGCAGGACCTGCGGCCATGTTGTCGGGGTGCAAGGTACGACCAGTTCCACCACCAGAAGCAACGGAGAAGTACTTCTTGCCCTTCTCTACGCATTCCTTCTTGTAGGTACCAGCTACAGGATGCTGAAAGCGAGTGGGGTTGGTGGAGTTACCAGTAATGGAAACGTCAACTCCCTCGTGCCACATAATGGCTACACCTTCTCGAACATCGTCTGCACCATAGCACTTTACCTTTGCACGGTTACCCTTGGAGTAAGGAATTTCCTTTACAACCTTCAGTTCACCAGTGTAATAGTCAAACTGGGTCTGTACATAGGTAAATCCGTTGATACGGCTAATAATCTGAGCAGCATCCTTTCCAAGACCATTCAAGATACAGCGGAGAGGCTCCTTACGTACCTTGTCTGCCTTAGCGGCAATCTTAATAGCTCCCTCAGCAGCAGCAAAGGACTCGTGTCCAGCCAAGAAGGCAAAGCACTTTGTCTCTTCCCGTAGCAAACGAGCAGCCAAGTTTCCGTGCCCCAAACCAACCTTGCGGTCTTCGGCTACAGAGCCAGGGATACAGAAGGCCTGCAAACCAATTCCGATTGCTTCAGCAGCATCAGCAGCATTTTTGCATCCCTTCTTAATGGCAATAGCAGCACCAACAACATAGGCCCACTTTGCGTTTTCAAAACAAATGGGCTGAGTTTCCTCTACAGTCTTGTAGGGATTGATGCCAGCCTTGTCACAAATATCCTTAGCTTCTTCAATAGAAGCGATTCCGTTTTCATTCAACGCCTTGTTGATCTTGTCGATGCGGCGCTCATAGCTTTCAAATGTAATCTTATCTGCCATTTTCTCACCTCCGCCTTACTCGTGCCGTGGGTCAATCAGCTTCACAGCACCATCTTCTGGAGTGGTGCGGCCATAAGAACCACGAGCCTTTTCCATGGCTGTGGCAGGATCATCGCCCTTCTTGATAAAGTCCATCATCTTACCAAAGTGAATGAACTTGTATCCGATAATGGCACCTTCCTCATCAACAGCAACCTGCTCAACATAGCCTTCTGCCATCTCAAGATAGCGAGGTCCCTTCTTCAAAGTAGCAAACATAGTTCCAACCTGGGAACGCAGACCCTTACCAAGGTCTTCCAGAGAGGCACCAACTACCAGACCACCCTCACTAAAGGCAGACTGACTGCGACCATATACAATCTGCAAGAACAACTCGCGCATAGCAGTATTGATAGCATCACAAACCAAGTCAGTGTTCAGTGCCTCAAGAATAGTCTTTCCGATGAGGATCTCAGAAGCCATTGCAGCAGAATGGGTCATTCCAGAACAACCGATGGTTTCTACCAATGCTTCCTGGATGACGCCTTCTTTAACATTCAAAGTCAACTTACAAGCACCCTGCTGGGGAGCACACCAACCCACACCGTGAGTAAAGCCAGAAATGTCCTTCACTTCCTTTGCCTGCACCCATTTTCCCTCCTGGGGAATAGGAGCTGGTCCATGATAGGCGGACTTAACCAGTGGACACATATGCTCCACTTCTGTTGAATACACCATAGATTTTCTCCTCGAAAATTGAAGAATATGTTCCTCTTAGGAACTGAGTCAGTATACCATAAATATACTCTAAAAAGCTAGTATCCAAGAGTTAATATTCTATATTTTTATATCTTATCCTTGTACACCTTTGACAGTATTATTTTTTTCTAGTACTCTGATGAAATATTTAGGAGGAAGAATGAAAAACAAAGTATTTATTTTTTTGCTACTTTTTTTAAGCCTGTATATCTACCCTCAAACAAATACAACTCCAGAATATTTCATTGGGGGAACAGGACCTGCAGGTGGTACCATCTTTGCCATTTCTAGGGAATATGCATGGGAGGTAAGTGAACCCTTAGGTCACATGACCTGGGACAAGGCTTTTAAATCATGCCCAGAATATCACTCTGGTGGGTATAACGACTGGTATTTACCTACCAAGGATGAACTAGAAAACATCTATTATAACTTGGTAAAACCAGGTATCCTAGATGACCATAAAACCTATTGGTCTTCAAACCAAGAAGAAAGCATGGCTTTGTGGGGCTACAACTTTAAGAAAGGTCGCCCCGGTTTGTATGGAGCTGCAAAGAAATTGGAGGTAAGAGCGGTTCGCTGCTTCACAATCCAATAGCATCGGCAATACTTTCAAATCCAGTAGCATTACTGGTATTTTCTAAATCAGTATTAAACTGATAATTTAAAATGAAAAAGGGCTGTTTAGTGGAAAGCTCCAAGAAGAATCTTCCCAAAGCTTTCACCACAGCCCTTTTTTATTTAGCCTTCAATTACTTGTTGAAGCAACCTACCCTAGTCTTTTGCTTCAACAACTTGTCCCAACATGGTATCAAGCATAATCAAGCAACGTGGCACGTGGAAGGGTCCCTTAAAGGTGCTTCCCTTGGTGGAAGGCATGGTGGGCTTGCCATCACGGCGAAGATACCCATACCACTCTCCATACTCTGGGTCGCAGAAGTACTGCTTGCAGTAATCCACTACCTTATTGAACCAATCAAGATATTCCTGACGACCAGTATCACGATAAATCATCAAGCTAGCAATAAGCATTTCATTATGAGGCCACCACAGCTTCATGTCATGCTCGTATGCTTCAGGAGGATTACCAAGACAATCAGTAAAGTATAAAAGTCCCTGATACTCATTGTCCCAGCCACCCTTTGCAGCCCAGTCAAAGATAGTAATGGCTTTGTCGTGAATTGACTTACCTTCATCACCACCGATGTAATTGGCGTACTCCATCAAGAACCAGCTGCACTCAATGTCATGACCAGGATTTACCACACGACCAGCTGTTACGTCCTTCCAGAACTCACCGTTTTTACCAACTGTTTCCAAGGTACACTTCAAATCTTCTCGCATGTGATACTTGAAAATGGTTTCCACACACTCGGCTGCATGCTTGTTGTATTCAGCGGCATTGTCAGGGTCGGTACGACGCATTACACTGGTGATGTTCAAGAAGATCATGGGCTCACCCAGTCCTCTTCCCTGTCGAGTTTCAGGCTCTACCTTGGGGCCCATACCAGTGGGGTCATTTACCAAACCATTGTTCAACTGGTAAATCATCTTATAAGCCTTACGGGCACGTTCCAAGTGAATCTTGTCACCTGTTACACCGTAATACTCTGCGTTAGCAATGGCATAAAAGCCCTCACTAAAGCAATAGCGACGCTGACGAAGAGGCTTACCATCTTCAGTTACCTGAAAATATAGTCTTCCCCCAGCCTTTTGATTGATGCAGTGGTTTTCCAAAAAATCCAAGCAGCTTTTTGCAGCTTCTAACCATTCTGGTTTATTACCGTAAACACTACACAGATAGGAAAAAGTCCAAGCACAGCGTCCCTGCATCCACACACTCTTGTCTGTGGAATAAATACGGCCAGTTCGGTCAAGACAGGTGTAAACTCCACCATGCTTCTTATCAAGACCGTTCTTGAGCCAGAAATTTACACAGGCATCTAGCTCTTTTTTTACCCATTCTCTTGTAGCAAGTAAAGAACTCTTGTCCATAATCATGTACCTGCCTTAAAAGGAAATTTTGCTACAAAATGCTACAGCCTCATCAATCATGGCACGACACTTTTCTACAGTAGCCATATCTTCAGGAATGAGATTTGCCAAAGGCTTGCGAACACCACCGCATTCAACTCCATCTCTCATGGCAATAATCTTCTTTTCAACAGCATACATGTTACCGTGGCAGCTACACATAGCGTAGATAATTTCATTGGCCTTGTACTGAACTTCCTGAGCTTCACCAATACGTCCAGCCTTTACCAGCTTTTCGATTGTCAAGTACAGCTCAGGCATTACACCGTAGGTTCCACCAATACCACCGTCAGCTCCAATAGCAAGTCCACCAATGAGCTGCTCATCTGGTCCATTGAATACCACGTGGTCAGCTCCACCAGCTGCCTTAAACATCTGGATGTCCTGAATAGGCATGGAGGAATTCTTTACACCAATAACATTCTTATTTTCCATCATCTTTTTGTAGAGAGGAACAGTCAAAGAAACTCCTGCCAACTGAGGAATGTTATAGATAACAAAATCTGTGTTGGGAGCAGCAGAGGAAATGTCATTCCAGTACTGGGCAATAGCATGATCTGGCAATCTGAAATAAATAGGAGGAATTGCAGCAATTGCATCTACCCCCAAGCTTTCGGCATGAGTAGCCAGCTCCATACTGTCAGCAGTATTATTGCAAGCAACGTGAGCGATAATAGTAAGCTTGCCCTTAGCAACAGCCATTACATTTTCCAAGGTGATTTTTCGCTCTTCCTTTCCCTGATAAATACATTCACCAGAAGAACCGCATACATACAATCCCTTTACACCTTTGTCAATCATCAGCTGAGTAAGGGCACGTGTCCGCTCAGGAGAAATTGAACCATCATCGTTGTAGCAAGCATAGAATGCAGGGATGATTCCCTGATATTTTGTCAAATCTTTCATATTCATTACCCCTTAACAGCACCCATTGTAATACCTTTAGTAAAGTATTTCTGGAAAATCAAGAACACGATGATGATAGGAATAGAAGCCAAAGCAGCACCTGCCATCAACAGACCATAGTCAGTGGAGCTTTCACCCTGCATGGTAGCAATACCCAAAGAAATGGTCAGGTTCTTATTGTTTGTCAGCATAATCAACTGCATGAAGTAGTCGTTCCATGAGTTGATGAAGGTGAAGATAGCACAAGCACCAACACCAGGCTTAATCATGGGGAACATAACATCAGTAAAAGTCTTCCACTCACTGGCACCGTCAATACGACAAGCTTCTACCATTTCTGTAGGAATACCCTCAGCAAATTGCTTTACCAAGAATACACCAAAGGGCCAACCAACGATGGGGAAAATTGCAGCCCACAGGTTGTCGTACAAGCCCAAGGCTGACATTTCACGCAGCAGAGGAATCAAAATAACCTGCTTAGGCAGGGCCATGGCGCAAACTACCAAGGTAAAGATAAGGGTACGACCAACAAAGCGCTTCTTTGCCAATACGTAACCAGCCATAGCAGCAGTTACACAGGTAAGTAACATAGAAGCTACAGACATAAACACAGTGTTCAGGAGCCAGCGAATGGCAGCAGGCACTGTAGGACCAGTCAAACCTAAGATATTGAACAATGGGGCAGAACGCTTGTCCATCAATCGGGCAAAGTTATCAATGATCCACTGAGAAGGAATCCAAACAGGAACAGTGGCGTTGATTTCACGTCCAGTTTTGAATGCACCAGTAATAATCCAGTACAAGGGGAAGGTAAACAAGATACCGATAATGATGATTACCGCATAAGAAAGGTAATTCCATCGACTCCTGTTCAGATTTGTTTTGATTGTCAAATTTTGTGTTGCCATAGACCCTCCTATTTTTCCTGTCCAAGCTTGAACTGAACGGCGGACAATACAGCAATGATAATAGCAAGGATTACACCCATGGCATTACCGTATCCGTACTTGAACAGCTTGAAGGCATTGTAATAAATGTAGTACATGATGGTCATGGTGGAGTTACTTGGTCCACCCAAGGTCAACAACTGAATCAATGCAAAGCACTGGAAGGAGTTGATGGTAGTAATAACCAAAATATACAGGGTAGTAGGCATCATCTGGGGCCACTTAACCTTCCAGAAAGCCATTAAGGAGGTGGCACCGTCTACCTTTGCAGCTTCAATCAAAGACTTGTCTACGTTATCCAAGGCTGAAACATACAATACGATGGGCTGACCAACAGAGGTGGTCAACAAAATCAAGATAATACAACCAAGGGCAAAGCGGGGATCTCCCAGCCAGTTAATGTTGCTTTCCAGCAAGCCCGTGGAGGTTCCTATGTAGTTAAATACACCGTAATAATTGTTGTACATCCACTTCCATACCATAGCTACTGCAACAGAACCAGTAACAACAGGCAAATAGAAGATACAACGGAAAGCTGATGTGGCTGCAACGTGCATCTTACTGATAACAGAGGCAACCCACAAAGAGAAGAAACAAGTGATAGGAACGGATACCAAAACTATAACCAAGGTATTTCTCAGTGCAATCCAGAAAACCTCATCCTGGAACAAGGTCTTATAGTTTCCAAAACCGATAAAGATGTCATCCCGTCCCATGGTGGCATCAAAGAAGCTAGTGAACACACACATGAACATGGGATATACCACGAACATGATAAAGAACAACAAGAAGGGGAGCAAGAAGAGATAGGCTGATATGGTTTCATGACGAACCAGCCGATTGCTCAAAGGGCTTGTCCCTAGTTTTACCTTTGCCAAAGTTTCCTCCGTAAAAACAGTCGATTTATTCAAACAACCAAAATTAAAATTACCACTTAGTAAAAAAGTCCTCCCCCAAGAAGGTTTTAGTTTCTTCATGGAGAAGGACTTTTATTCAATGCATATACAAAATGCCTACAACTTATTTTGCAGCGGCATTTGCATTAGCAGCATACTGCTTAACAACAGTGGCTACATCCTTTCCTGCACCAACCTGCTGCAGCATGTTCCACCACTGTGTACGAGCTTCTGTCCAGCCCTTTGTTACCTGATAGTAGTCACCGAGGTAAGGCATCAGAACAGTGTACTCGTTCATGATAGCGTTGTCTGCCCAGATCTTGGAAAGATCAGCACCGTCAGCTGTGTTACGAACTGCAAAGTAGTTAGCAGCCTTAACAGCATCAGCAGTAGCAGCAGAATCACACATATACTTGATGAAGGTCTTTGCAGCAGCAATCTTATCAGCATTGCCATTGTCAAAGATACCGAATCCCCAGATACCACCCTGGAGCTTGGTGTCTGTTCCCTTCTGTGAGGGGAATGCAACGAACATGATGTCTTCTCCGTTGAGAGTCTTTGCAGCACCAGTGTTAGCAGAGTTGGGGTTCAACTGCTGAGCGATGTTCCAGCAGAATGCCATCTGCAATGTTCCGTTGTAGAACAATGCGATTTCGTCACCACCAGCGATACCAGCGTCGAAGTTGATACCGTTTGTAGCATAGAGCTTCTCAAGAGCCTGTACGTTCTTGGGATCGTCCCATGTGTACTTGGTGTGAGCAGCATCAGTAAAGGTTCCGCCGTAGAGGTTGTTTACGAGAGCACGTGTACCCTGGTCTCCACCCTGTCCTACGCAGTAAACTGCACCAACGTTCTTGTATCCAGCCTTGTAGAGAGCGTCTACAGCCTTTAAGAAGTTGTCAGTTGTCCATGTGCGGGTCTTCTGATCGATGTACTGGAGAGCTCCAGCCTTCTCGAATACAGTCTTGTTGATAGCCATACAGTGAGCTGTCATTACCAAAGGATACTCATAAGCAGCACCAGTCTCTGTGAAACAAGCAGCCAAAGCAGCAGCATTGATTTCAGCCTTGTCTGTAGCATCAAAGAGGTCAGAGATGTCTACCATCTGTCCCTTAGCACCCCAGCCAGCAACCAAGCGCTCTGGTCCTTCCATGATCAGGTCAGGAGCAGCTCCACCTTCGATAGCTGTGTTAACCTTATCGTCACCATCAGCATAGGTCAGGTAGTCAACTGTTACCTTGATTCCAGGGTTGGCAGCATGGAAGTCAGCCAACAATGCGTCAACAGTCTTCTGGTCTCCCCATCCACCAATTGGATAGGTCCACAAAGAGATTTCTGTTACTCCAGATGCGGAGCCAGATGCAGCAGCCTTGTCCTTATTTCCACCTGCAAATACAGTTGCGAGGCAGAGAAGAACAGCAATACCAGCTACAATTTTCTTCATTAGATTCCTCCTAATAGAATTTCTTCACACTAGATGAAGTATACTTGTATTCTAGTTTAGCTAAGACTATTTGTCAACAATTTTTTTTTTTGATTATTTAAATTTTTTTGCTTTTTCTATTTTTTTTGCTTTTTTTTTATATAATTTTTTCAAAACTAATATACAAGTTGACATGAACTTGTAATATGGTGTAAGGTTATGGTATGGCCAGTCAGATTAACCATATTCAAACAGAAATTTGTTCCGCAGTTCAAAAGAGAATCCGTTCAGGTGAGTATAAGGTTGGGGAAAAATTATCTGAAAATCTGTTGGCAACTGAATTTAATTGTTCACGTATGCCTGTAAGAGAAGCATTAAAGCATCTTGAACAGGACGGATTGGTTGTTATCTTACCTAAGTCCGGAACCTATGTTCGAAATTATACACAAGAAGAAATTTCTAATGCTTTGGAAATCAGAGCCTATCTAGAAGCCTTGGCTTTTGCTTTGGTGGTGGAAAAGGATGCTGATACCAGTGTAATGGAAGAACAAATAGAAAAGATGGCATCTTGCATCGAAAATGA
Organism: Treponema sp.; assembly: GCA_036300185.1. Classification (GTDB taxonomy): domain Bacteria; phylum Spirochaetota; class Spirochaetia; order Treponematales; family Treponemataceae; genus Treponema_F. The sequence goes on from JAXJGY010000008.1 coordinate 13,083, forward strand.
GAATTTCGACTTGGCTACTTTTGGTGAATGCCACTTAAAATTTCATGAAACTATGATTGTACTGGCAGATAATCCTTTTCTGCAGGATTTATACAATAAGTTACATCTTAATGCATTGCAAAAGATATTTTTTAACCCCATGACAAAGGAAGAGATGATCTTTACTCATGGAGAACATAAAGAAATTCTTCAGTTCATTAAGGATAAAAACCCAGAAGGGGAACAATACATCAAGATGCATTTGTGGAAGCGAAGAACCCTGTAAATTTCCCTCTGGAAGAAAATCTCCTCTACTCTAAGTAATAATTTTTCTTTTAATTATTTTTGCAACAAATTTTTCAGTTTGAGCATCCCCTACTTTTATCTTTTTGAAAAAGTAAAAAAAAGACTGTTTGGAAAACCAAACAGTCTTTTGCGGCGAACCTGACTTGAACAGGCACAGCTCGCGCCACCAGCACCTCAAGCTGGCGTGTCTACCAATTCCACCATCGCCGCTCGTATTGAATTAACAACACGAAAGATACTATCACAAAGAATATAAAGTGTCAATAGGCATTTCCTAATCCACCTGGTTTTACTTGGAAGTGACTGAATTCCATACCAAAGGAAGCTCGTCCCTGGGTTACAGAACGGAGATTTGTAGAAAAACCGAACATCTTTGCCATGGGAGCCTGGGCATGAATAATGTCACCACTAGCCTTGGACTCCAAGCTCTGAATCATACCACCACGCTGAGTTACCTGGCTCATGGCGTCTCCAACAAATTCCTTGGGACAAACAATATCCACGTTCATGACTGGCTCCAGAAGCTCAGGACTGGCCTTAGAGCAAACTGCATCAAAGGCTGCCACCGCACAAGCCTCAAAGGCAAAGGTAGTGGAGGTAAGCTCATTATAATCAAGTCCTGTAACAGTAACGGCAATGTCGGTACAAGGATAGCCGTATTTAATACCAGCACCAAAGGAATTTTCAATTCCCCGCTGAACAGCTTCAAAGATTTCAGCAGGAACGGCAGCGTTTTTGTAGGTACAGTTATAACTATTACCACTGCCAGTTTCACGCTGGGCAACTTCCAGTGTAATACCAGCATAATTATCCTTACCTCCCAGAACCTTGTCATAGGTTTCTGTGTGGCTAGCACTGGCAGTAACGGACTCACGATAGGTAACCTGGGGAGAACCAACACGGGCTTCTACCTTAAAATCCTCCAGCATGCGAGTGACAAGAACATCTAGGTGCAATTCACCCATGCCAGAAATAATCAGCTGACCTGTTTCTGCATCCTCACGAGAGGTAAAGGTGGGATCTTCTTTTGAAAGAATCTCCAAGGTGTCCTTAAGTCGGTCTCGATCAGAAAGGGTGGCAGGCTCCACGGCCACGGAAATAACAGGCTCAGGGAAATTCATGTTTTCCAGCAGCACGGGCATTCCCTCACTACCTAAGGTATCTCCCGTTTGAGCCAGCTTGAGACCGATAAATACTGCAATGTCACCAGCAGAAACGCTATCCATGGCCTCACTTTTGTTGGAATGCATACGAAGGATTCTATTTACTCGCTCTCGCTTTTTCTTGCCTACGTTAAAGACCTGCTCTCCAGCCTTAATCTTTCCAGAATACATGCGTACATAGCATAGACTTCCAGCCTCTCGATCATGCTGAATTTTGAAAACAAGTCCCAGAGGTGTTCCCTCTGGAGAACAAGGAATTTCTACAGGAGCTTCCTTTTTAATATGGATTCCCTTGGCGGGAGGAATTTCATCTGGGGCAGGAAGATAGTCCACAACTGCATCAATGAGGGGCTGCACACCAGTGTTGCGGCGGCTGGCTCCACAGAGGAAGGGAATAAAGTCTTGAGCAATGGTTCCACGGCGGATCTCCTTTACCAAGGTTTCCAAGGAAATTTCCTCTCCCATTAAGAAAAGCTCTGCAATATCGTCATTGTGGGAAGCAATCTCGTCAATGAGCTTTTCCCGCCACTCATTAGCTAAGTCAAGTCGCTCTGGTGCCACTTCACATTCTTCCATCTTTTCGCCTTCAGAGGCTGCATCCCAACGGATTTCCTTCATTCGAAGGAGGTCGATAACACCTTCAAAGTCTCCCCCTGCTCCAATGGGAATCTGGAGGGCAAGGGTGGCACAACCGAATTTTTCCTTTACGTCTGCCATGGCTGCAAAGAAGTCTGCACCGATACGATCCATCTTGTTTACAAAGCAAATGCGAGGAACCTTGTATTCATCGGCCTGGTGCCAGACAGTTTCTGTTTGGGGCTGAACACCACCAACGGCACAGATAACGGCCACAGCACCGTCAAGGACACGAAGGGAACGCTCTACCTCGGCGGTAAAGTCCACGTGGCCGGGAGTGTCGATAATGTTGATTTGGTGGTCTCGCCAATAGGTTGTAGTTGCGGCAGACTGAATGGTAATTCCCCGCTCCTGCTCCTGGCTCATCCAGTCCATGGTGGCGGCACCATCGTCAATCTCGCCGATACGATGTATCTTTCCAGTATAATATAAAATACGTTCAGTAGTAGTTGTTTTGCCCGCATCAATATGGGCCATGATTCCAATATTTCTCATGTGTGACAGCATAATAGTATATAATAATGAAAAAAAAGGTTTTTCTCAAGGGAGGTTGAAGACCTAGACAGATGGGAAATAAGAAAAGCAATTTGAATTGAAAAGAATTATTCAACTAACCTACGCACAAAGTCTGTAGCGGGATGATTTTTCACTTCTTCTGGGGTGGCCAGCTGATGGACTTTTCCTTCATCCATTACAAGAACCCGAGTTCCCAGCAAAAGAGCTTCATTAATGTCGTGGGTTACCAGCATGACGGTAATGCCAGTTTGCTGGCGGATGCGGATAAATTCCTGCTGGAGCTGACGGCGGGTAATTTCGTCTACAGCACTGAAGGATTCATCCATCAAGAGGATTTCTGGATTTGAAGCCAAGGCACGAGCAAGTCCAACTCGTTGCTGCTGGCCACCAGATAATTCTGAAGGATAACGGCGGCGGAAGCTTTCGTCCAAGCCCACAATTTTAAGCCATTTGGAAACATCCTGACGAATCAGCTTTTTATTTGGTCTTGAAGAAAGAGTGGGAACGTAGGCAATGTTCTTTTCCACCGTCATGTGGGGAAAAAGCACACTGCCTTGAATAGAGTATCCAATCTTACGCCGTAATTGGGTAAGATTGGACTCCTTAGTGTTTTGTCCTTGAACCAGCACCGCTCCCCCAGTGGGAAGCAAAAGACCATTAACCATACGGAGAATTGTTGTTTTTCCACAACCAGAAGAGCCGATAATGGCAAGACATTCACCCTGCTCTACCGTAAGGGAAAAATCCTGAATAACAAGATTATCTCCATAGGCAAAATCTACGTGCTGGAATTCAATGAGACTCATTTTACTAATCCAGCTTCCTTTAAGAAATTTGTGGCAACAGCTGCAGGATCCTGACCTTCAACCTCTACCTGATAGTTCATGGCAGCCATTTTTTCGTCGGTGAGGATGTTTTCCACCTTTTTGAATACATCCAGCAGCTCAGGATGAGCGGCCAAAACTTCGTCACGAACAACAAAGCCACACATGTAGGAAGGATAGAAGCCCTTGTCGTCTGCCAAAACCGTTACATTGGAAGAAGAAAGCTGTCCGTCGGTGGTAAAGGCATTTACTACGTCGATTTCCTTCTGGCGAATGGCATCATACTTCAAGCCCATTTCCATATCTACAGTATCCTTGAACTGCAATCCGTAGGCCTGACACAGGGCATCAAAGCCATCCAAACGCTCAAAGAAGTCGTAGTTTGCACCGAACACTAACTGGGGAGCAACTGCTGCCAAGTCAGAGAGGGTTTTCAGATTGTACTGCTGTGCAATTTCTGTACGAACAGCAATTCCATAGGTGTTGTTAAAGCCCAACATTCCAACCCAACTCATACCCAGTTCCTTGTAGCCAGCAACTAGCTGATCAAAGAGAGCCTCGCTGTACAAGCCTTCCATTTTCAGCACATTGTTCCAGCCAGTACCTGTGTATTCTGGATAAAAATCGAATTCACCCTTTACCATGGCAGGCTGAATATTCATAGTTCCACCACCAACACCTTCGGTAAGCTTGACGGTTAAATCAGTATCCTGCTCAATGAGGGTTTTCATCATACTGGCAAGAATAAACTGCTCGGTCATGGACTTTGTTGCCATGTGAACAGTTCCACCTTGGGCAGCTTCCTTTTTTCCACCAGCAAAGGCGGTACCAGTAACCAACATAAATGCCACCACAAGGGCGGGTAAAATAAATTTAATCTTCATTTTTCCTCCAAAAAATTTTTAAGAAGCTATAAATTGATTGATAATGAAAAAAAAATCAACACAAAAACCTTATGTTCGATGCTTTTTTACAGATTTTTCTAGAATTCCAATCAAAAAATCCGCAGTTACTGCCAGCAAAGCAATGAGCATACTGCCCGCCAAGGTCATGGCCTTGTTATTAGTGGTAATTCCACGATATACCGCCACACCCAAGCCTCCAGCCCCAATAAAGGAGGCAACTCCAGAAAGGGCCAGAGTCATGACGGTCATATTTCTGATGCCAGCTACAATTACTGGCAAGGCAAGGGGAAGGCGAATCCGTAACAAAACCTGCCAACGGGTACTTCCCATGGCAGTAGCAGCCTGTACCATTACTGGACTTACGGTGGTCATGCCAGTGTAGGTATTGCGAACCATGGGAAGCAGGGCATAAATGGTGAGGGCAATAATGGCGGTGGTATTGCCGATTCCAGAAAAAGGAATGAGAAAACCCAACAGAGAAATAGAAGGAATGGTGTACAAGAGATTTATTAAGCCAATGGAGGGCTTGGAAATAAGGCGAAATTCACTGACCAGGATTCCGATAACTAGCCCCAGCACCATGGCAATGGAAATGGCGGTAAAGGAAATCCACAGATGCTCACCTAAAAGCTCCAGAAAAAAATCTTGACGTGACCTCATAAGCTGTAAGGCCTTAGAGACGATTCCCATTACCCTTACCCTACTCGGTTTACAGGATTTCCCTGCTGAAATGCCTTGATGTTGTCTGCTGCAATGGCCATAAGACGACTGCGGGCTTCTTGGGTAGCCCAAGCAATGTGGGGAGTGATGATGCAGTTGGGAATCCCCAGCAAGGGATTGTCCTGTGCCATAGGCTCCTTGCACACTACGTCGGCAGCATACCAAGCCACCTCACCAGATTTCAGGGCAGTGGCCATATCCTGCTCATGCACCAAGGGCCCACGAGCAGTGTTGATAATGATAACACCCTTCTTCATCTTGGCAATGGAGGCAGCACAGATGAGATTTTCTGTCTGGGGAGTCAGGGGAGAATGTAAAGAAATCACATCGGCAGTGGCAAGGAATTCATCAAACTCCAAGGGAAGAATGCCACTGTCCTGAGGGATTTTGGAAGGAGTGCGGGTACAGCATACAACCTTCATTCCCAAGGCTTGGGCAATGGCTGCCACAGACTTTCCAATGCTTCCGTAGCCAAAAATTCCTAAGGTCTTGCCCCACAGCTCAATCTGGGGACTTTTCCAGTAGCAAAAATCCTTTGATGTAACCCATTCTCCTGCATGAACAGAATCACTGTGCTGCTGAACATGACAGCAGGCTTCCAGCAAGAGGGCAAAGACAAACTGAGCCACTGCTTGGCTACTGTAGCCGGGCACATTGGTAACGATGATATTTTTTTGTCGGGCTGCTTCCAAATCCACCACGTTGTAACCGGTAGCCAGCACCCCTACATACTTTAAGCTAGGACAGGCATCCATCACTTCCTTGGAAACGATGGTCTTGTTAGTCAGGATAATGGGAGCATCTCCAATCCGCTCCACCACCTGCTCAGGGGTAGTTCTCTCATAAATAGTTAACTCTCCCAGAGCTTCCACAGGACTCCAGCTAATGTCTCCAGGATTCAGGGCGTGGCCGTCAAGTACTACAATCTTCATATTTTACTCCTTAATATATATTTTAACCTTTTAAGAAGCTGCATTGCTCCAGATGGTACAGGGGAACGAAGGGAATCAAGATGGGAGTGTTCTTTACATAACACTGATATTCAGGGTCGTCACCGTAGTTCTTGTTCTGGCGAATTTCCAGACGGCGAGCGCCACCGAACATGATGTACACAATGGCTAGGTAGCCCAAAGCAGAAACAATCCACTGTCCCACTGTTTGGTTGGAACCAATACCAGAAATGAAGCAACCTGTCCAAAAGATAATTTCTCCCAAGTAATTGGGACAGCGGACAATTCGGTACAAGCCAGTATCACAGAACCGCTGGGGATTTTTTCGCTTTGACTGGTATTTTTGCAGGTCAGCCCAGGATTCCAAGCCAATTCCCAAGGCCATAACTACTCCGCCCACACTGGCCCACACCCAGTTAGTGGGAAGGATGCGAGATACGTTGTCCAGTCGGAAAAAGACGGGGGACACCTGCATGACGTAAAGTATTGCCACGGAAAGCCAAATTATCAGCTTAAAGGGAAAGGTAATGGGCTTACTGGTTTGTGTTAATTCAGGAAGGGCCTTTTTATAAGAGGTGCTTTTCATTTCTCGAATCAGCAAAAAGGTGCTAAGCCGTAAGCCGTACAAAATCAGCAAAAAGCACAGGGTAAAGGAAGATGGTTGCAAGCAATCGCTATACATAACAATAATGGCCACAGAACAACCAACGATGGATAAACCGTATCCAACAGATATAAAATAGAGGAAACGATACCAACCTAAGCCACTGATAACTAATGCCACACAAAACAAGGCAAGGAAACTGCTGGAAAAAACCATGAGGGCAGTATAGCATAGGGGAATGAAATATTAAAGTGGTGGCTGGGGAACCCTACCCAGCCTTACACTTCGCTACGCTCAGAGGTAGGGAGCGACGGCTTTAGCCGGAAAATCGCGATATATTGAGCGATTTTAGCGAGTCTCGGTGTGTGCTTGCACGCCTTGCCCCACAAAAGTGCAGGAAAACACCGCTGACCAGTAGAGGGTGTCTCCTCCTAACTACATCCCTACTCTATATCCTCAATCACTTCTTTTGGAGGTACTTCCAGTAAGTGAGGATTTTTAATATGGAGTCGCAATTCTCGCCAGGCAACAGAATAGTAGTGACCATCACAAATTCGCTCATCGGTGGTAATGGTACAGTCCAAATAACGAGTTCTTTTAATGGAGCCGTCCTTCTTCAATTCATTTTCGTGGCGGGTAGTGCTGAAGGCAATGAACATGGACACCGTACCAAAATCATACAGGTGATGATAGATGGAAGGAATTCCTAAGGAAGCGATGGAAGAAATAACCAAGGATCCGTGGAAGGGACTTAAATCTGTCAGGAATTTTGGAATCCAGCCGTGATAATCAAGCCAAGTTAAAAAGCTCACTATCCCTTTCAGCAAGAAACGTGGCATATAAGCCAAAAGTCCCACCAGCTTGTCAAAGCCATTTTCCTCATCAGAGGCATCCTTGTATTCCTGGATTTTTTCTGTACATTGACGGTATACATCATCCAAGGTATCCTCTGGCTTAAAGTGAAATTTGATCATGGTTTCTGGAGCATTTACTGACATCTCCTTTTTAACTGCCATAATCACTTGAATATCATTTCGTGCATAGAGATTTAAACCACCAATAAAGCGATTGATTCCAGGCTTTTGAGAAACAGCCCGCACGTAGGCTGCAATGATAATGTGAAGAATTCCCAAATCAGGATAGCCTTCCTGTCTTTTTTTATGAATATATACATCAATTTCTTCAGTGGAAAATCCATCTTGGAAAAAATTCTGAGCTCCAGTACGGGAAGGCATAATAAAGGTGGCCACCCGCATCATGGGGTCACCAGTACGAATTAAACGACCATCCTTGCGGTCTCCAAAACGACGTCTTTTCTTGTCTTGCGTTTTACTCATTATTTTATAGTACTTGATAAAATTTAAATCTGTCAATTAAAAAGAATCACTCACAAATCATGAAAAAACCAATATTGAAAGCAAATCCTACTATTGTTATACTGTGAGCATGAGGCTCATTCTTGCTCCTATGGCTACCCTAACCCACGCCGCCCTCCGTTCTACTATTGCTCAATTCGGTGGTTGTCACGAATATTACACAGAAATGATTCAGGCAGGGACTCTTTTAACAAATGGTCCCTTTGAAAAATATTACCTCTTTACTACTCCTGAACCAGAAAAGCTTGTATGGCAAATCACTGGGGGAAAGATTCCCGCCATGGTAGAAGCTGCAAAAATGTTGTCACAAATGGAGGGTATTGGAGTAGACATTAACATGGGATGCTGTGCCCCAGATATTGTGCGAGCTGGAGCGGGAATCGCCTGGATGCTGAAAGACCAACAGGAAACACAGCAGCTAGTGGCCCAGGTGGGACAAGTAGTGCGGCAAAACAACAAAAGATTCAGTGTAAAGCTGCGACTGGGAGATGAGGACTTTACCAAGGAAGGCTTTTTTTCCTTTGTGGATATGCTGGCTCAAAGGGGAGTTCAGCAAATTACCCTTCATCCTCGTACAAAAAAAGAAAAATATCGTAATCCTCCCAAGCTTGAATACGTTAAGCAGCTTGTAGAATATATTGAAGAAAAGGGCTATGATATTCAGGTGGTGCTGAACGGTGCAGTGTCAGATGGAGCCAGTGCAGAAAGGGCTGCAAAACTAGCTCCTGGCATTTCAGGCATTATGATTGGTCGAGCCGCAGTTCAAAAGCCTTGGGTTTTCAAAGAAATTGCCAGCTACCAGGCAAACAAAGAGGGAAAACAAGAGGCCTTTCAGGTGGATTTACTTGAAACAGGCTGTCACTTTATTCAGCAGCTGCAACAATTTCAGCCGCCAGAGTTTTACAAAACACGGTTGCAACGATTTTTTGCCTTTTACAGCGACAATGTGCAGTTTGCCCACCACCTTCGCACAGGGCTTTTAAATCACCCCACTCCAGAAGGTTGCATCCAGCAGTTGGAGGAATATTTTGCTGTGGCTCCAACAGAGCGGGTACGATTGATAGGAGACAAATAATAGAATGAAAAAAGGATACATCAAGCAAGCACTGAAACAGTATGCCCCACTCAGCCTTCCCTTTGTGGTTCTTATTGTAGCTTCCCTATGGATTGGCAACATGTACGAAAGCGATGGGTCAAGAGAATCATCTTTTGCCCATTCCCTCTATTCCTTTACAGTTGATGGAGGAGATTGGGAAGCCCCAGTCAATCCACCATACCCAGCAGGTTCTGCAGAAGAAGTATTTCTTGAAGGAATGGAGCTTTTTATCCAAGAAGACTATGAACAGGCCCAGCAGTTTTTTCACAAAAGTCTCATTCAACCACGGACGGATGCTAGTCTTCCCATCTACGCCTATTATTACATTAATGAATGCAACATAAAGCTTACAGGAATGGGAAGTGTTTCAGCCGTTACCAATGCCTTGAATTTTATGGCAAAGTATGAACCACTAGCCAACAACATGGATTTTTTGTGGAATCTTCTTCAAACCATTGTTTTTTCTGACAGGGAATATGAAAATGCCGTTGCAGTGATGGAAAGATATTTAGATCGAGCAACAAGCTTAAATATCCATAGTCAGGCTTGGCTCATGAATTCCATGGCTATGCTGGAATATAATGGAGCAGAATATGTGCGGAGTATTCGTCGATTCTACGATGTGGAAATCTTGTTGTCCAATAATAGTCAAGCTATTACCCCAGAATTAGAATTTGAGCTTTTATTTGCCCGAGAATACATTGCCAACATTAAGTTCCTTCTAGAAGATTATGAGGGAGCCATTGCACTGTATACAAGGCTTATAGGGAATGAAATTATTCAGGATAATTTTACTAACTACATTGCCTACATTAACCTGGCTGATTCTTATTTGCGCCTAGGAAGATCTCACGAAGCCTTATCCACCATACGTCAGCTCCAAAATCATGTTCCGAAAATACAAGAAGAGTATAAAAAGGAAATTGAGGCTAATATTCATGATATTTTGGCAAATATCTTTATGCTAGAAGGAAATCTCTACCAAGCTCAACTCCATCTCCAACAAACGGAAGCCTATTATCAGGAACAGGAGAACAATATCCTTTTCAACGGAAAGCAGGCCGCTCTCATTACTCGTTGCAAATATTTGAAGCAGACAGGAAAATTTTCAGAGGCTCAAGCCCTATTACAGGAACTCTTGCAGCAGAAAGATAACTTTAAGATGGATTTTCGCAGGGATATCTTGTTGCTTTTATCAGAAATATACAAAGAGACAAATCAGGAAGGAAAGCTTACTCCCATATACCAAGAGCTTTTGGAAATAGACAAGACATTTATTAAGATTCTTCAAAATGCCTACTTGGAATTTTCTGGATATTACCGGGAAAATAATTATTTGAGACAGGATAATTCTCGACTTAAGCAAGGAAATTTAGCAGCAATCCTTGGAATTGTCATTATTTCAAGTGGACTGATTATTATTTTGATTTTGTTCCGTCTCTTAAGTACAAAGAATATAACAGACCAGTTAACTGGTATTTACAATCGTAAAAAGCTCATCCAGTTGTCCCGAGTATACAGACGGAAGGGTACGCCAGAGCAGTTTGGAGTGATAATGCTGGACATTGACTACTTCAAACTCTATAACGACACCTACGGCCACGTGGGAGGAGATGAAATACTTAAGCAGGTGGCTCACATGCTGACGGAATCTGTTCGTAGCAATGATATTGTGATTCGCTATGGTGGAGAGGAATTCCTTGTACTTTTGACTAATGTAACGGCAGCAGTGGCTGAATCAGTGTGTCAACGTATACACCAACAGCTAGATAGCCTGAATCTTCCCCACAAGGCCTCCAAGGTTTCAGACCATGTAACAATAAGCATGGGCTTGTGTCATCAGAACAAAGAAAATACCTTCACCATGGATAAGCTCATTCAACAGGCTGATGCTAGTTTATACAAATCCAAGGAAGCAGGTCGAAATCGCACCACATTGTGGTCTGCAACATGACCCACAACGTGACCTGCAATGCGAACCCAACGAACCCCGCAATGCGGTCCGCAACATGACCCGCAATGCGGCTCGATGCGGCTGGATGAAATACTCCCTTCCCATGATGAATAAAAAAAAGCCTTCCTGAGAAGGTTTCTCAAGAAGGCTTGATTCGTTTCTCTAGCAAGAGCCAAGTACAATTTTACTAGTACAACTCTAGCAAGAGATAGGTACAATTCTACTGGTACAACTCTTGTTCAAGAATTGCGGCACATTGACCAACTAAAAGCTGACAAGGCCGCTTCTTGTAATAAGCTTCAGTTCGTTCTTCTGGCACGGGAGTGTCGGGGCCAGGTTTCGTCAGCCCCAAAAGATCACGGCAAATAATAGAACCGTTCTCCTCCTTGAACTTGGCTGCTAACTGCTGAATATAATCATAGTGTCCAGCCTTTTCGGTAGAAGCCTTGGGATCGCTATAACCCTTCTCCAAGCCCGCCACCATAAACATGGCACTAACGGCCCCGCACACCTCTCGCATTCGTCCCATGCCGCCACCAAAGGATGATGACAGCATCATGGCCTGCTGAAAATCCATATTCATGTCCTGAGCAAAGGCTCCAAGTACCGCCTGGGCACAATTATAGCCTTCCTGAAACAATTCCATGGCTTTTTTTGCCTTGGCAGAGGTATTTTCCAACTGAACCTTTTCTTCTTCAGCAGTCATCATAAACCTTAGCGTCCTTCGATTACAGCAACTGCATTGTCCATGAGAGAAACATCAATGTTTTCCACGGCACCAGCATCAACGGCAGAAGCCACAGCTGGATCAATGGGCAAGCGAGCCAAAACAGGAAGGTTGTAGGTAGCAGCCACCTTATCAAGATTGCTTTCACCAAAAATCTTGATTTCCTTGCCACAATCGGGACACTTTACGTAGCTCATGTTTTCCACCAAGCCAATAACAGGAATGCTCATCATGCTGGCCATCTTTACAGCCTTTTCCACAATCATTCCTACCAATTCCTGGGGTGTAGCCACCACAACGATACCGCTGATATCCAGTGACTGGAACACAGTCAGGGGAACGTCACCTGTTCCGGGAGGCATATCCACAAACATGTAATCCACGTTGTCCCAAACCACGTCAGACCAGAACTGCTTTACTGCACCTGCAATAATTGGTCCACGCCATACTACGGGGTCGGTTTCGTTTTCCAGCAGGAAGTTGATGGACATAACCTGTACACCGTCACGGCTTACCATGGGGTAAATCTCATTTTCTTCCCCAGTAACCCGTCCCTTAAGCCCAAAGGCCTTGGGAATGGATGGACCAGTAATATCTGCATCAAGAATAGCAGCTCGCTTTCCCTGCTTTGTCATTGCTACAGCCAACATGGAGGTGACCAAGGACTTTCCTACACCACCCTTTCCACTTACAACGCCAATAACCTTTTTGACGCTGCTTTTAGGATTTAATTTTTCATGGATGTCACGGGCAGAACAATCCTGTCCGCAGCTTCCACAATTATGGTTACAAGATTCACTCATTTTTACACTCCTTTATTGAATCCATTAATTCAGAGAAAAATCTATTACTAATATAATAAAAAAATTTTACTTCGACAAAACATGAAGTGACCAAGCCTTATCGGACTTGGCAATATGATTCAAAAGCCACTTCAAAAGGTATTCATACAATACAAGACCATCTTGCTGATGGGGATCAGTCAATTTTTTTACCTGAGCATTTATCTGGGAGATAAACTGGTCATGCTGCATCTTGTGGAAGTCGATTTGAGGATAGCCCTTGGACCGAAGGAAATCTTCCTCGAATTTCAAGTGATAATCTGTATAGTCAACTAATTTTTTGAGAGCGGCAGCAATTCCCCTCTGATATACATCCTTATCTCCATTGGCCAAATCGTACAACTCATTGGCAATTACTACCAGCTGCTGATGCTGGCTGTCAATGGTGGCAACATTAAGATTATAAGATTCTTTCCATTCAATCTTCTCAAACATAAAACCTCCCGGTTTAGTAAAGTCTATCAAGTCTCTTTTTCGGGCAGTTTTCTACAAAGCTGCTCTAGGAAACCTTTCCAAAATTCAATTGAATCTTGGAAAGGATACCTCTACTATAATACTAAAAAATTCTAAAATGGTCAAAAACTAGAATAAGCCACTAATATTTCCCATTTCATCTACGTCGATGGAACAGGCTGCAGGAACCTTTGGCAAACCAGGCATAGTCATAATATCTCCCGCCAAGGCCACCACAAAGCCAGCTCCTGCGTAGAGCTGCACATCCCGCACAGGGAAGGTATAGTCCTTGGGAGCCCCACGCCAAGTTGCATTGTGGGAAATGGAGTTCTGTGTTTTTGCCATACAGATTGGCAGGTGACCATAGCCTGCTTCCTGGAACTTCTGGAGCTTTTTCAAGGCAGCAGGAGCAATATCCACCGCCTTGGCCCGATACAATTTCTTTGCCAAAACCTCAATCTTTTCTGTCAAGGGAAGCTCATCAGGATACAGGAAGGTGAACTTACCCTCATTCTTTTCACAGATTTCCACCACGGCACGGGCAAGATCCTGTCCGCCTTCTCCGCCCTTTTCCCATACCTGACACAGCACAGCCTGTGCCCCAGCCTTTTTGCAAAGGTTTTGGAGGCAGTCAATCTCTTCTTGGGTGTCGCTGACAAACTGGTTTACAGCCACCACTGTTGGCAGACCAAACTGAGCAAGATTTTCCAGATGCACCTTTAGGTTTTCAAAGCCCTTTTCCACGGCTTCTACGTTGGGCTGGGAAAGATTGGCCTTTTCCACGCCGCCGTGCATTTTCAGGGCACGGATGGTGGCTACCACAACCACTGCACTGGGAGTAAGCCCACCAAGGCGACACTTAATGTCAAGGAATTTTTCTGCTCCCAAGTCAGCAGCAAAGCCAGCTTCGGTAATTACATAGTCTCCAAGAGCCAAGGCACTGAAGGTAGCATTCAAGCTGTTACAGCCGTGGGCAATGTTGGCAAAGGGGCCACCGTGTACAAAGGCTGGATTTTTTTCCAGAGTCTGTACCAAGTTGGGGCGGATTGCATCCTTCATCAAAGCGGCACAGGCACCCACTGCATTCAGCTCCTTGAACTGAACCATACGACCATCGTAGGTGCTACCGATAACGATATTTCCCAGTCGCTCCTTGAGCTCAGGAATGGAGCGGGAAAGGCAAAGAATGGCCATGATTTCACTGGCAACGGCAATGGTAAAGCCATCTTCCCGAGGAACACCATCTGTGCGGCCCCCCAGACCTACAATCACCTTTCGCAGGGCTCTGTCGTTCAAGTCCACGCAGCGTTTCCAAGAAATAGTACGGGGATCAAGATTCAACTGGTTTCCCTGCTGAATATGGTTATCTATAATAGAAGCAATGAGGTTTGTAGTGATGGATACAGCGTGAATATCACCAGTAAAATGGAGATTTATATCTTCCATGGGAACAATCTGGGCATAGCCACCTCCACAGGCACCACCCTTTACACCAAAGCAGGGGCCCAAAGAAGGTTCCCGCAGGGCAATAACGGTTTTCTTTCCAATGCGGTTCAGGCCGTCTCCCAAGCCCACAGAAACAGTGGACTTTCCCTCACCAGCAGGAGTGGGTGTAATGGCAGTTACCAATATCAACTTTGCAGGATTTGAACGAGCCTTTTTCTGCAACTCCATTACGGCAGGCAAGGTGAGCTTTGCCTTGTATGTACCATAAAGGTCAAAGTCATTGGCAGAAAGCCCCAAGGAAGAAGCAATTTCCTGAACTGGCTTCATACTATTTTTCTGGGCAATTTCAATATCTGAAAGCATACACACTCCTATCTAAAAATTTAAACTGGATATTATATTTAGTATACACCGAAATAAAGATTTTTCAAATAGACCTTTTCCTCCATTTTTTGTATCCTGTTTTTGCTTTCTATTGTTTTATTGATAATCATTAACCATACAAAATCCACAGTGGGAGGAAGGTTTTGAATAGAAAAAGATTGTATCACGGTTTGTTAGTTATAGCCTTTGTCCTTTTTTGTAATATTCCAGTGCTGGCAGATCAAATGGGTTCTGCCACCTTTGGCTTTTCCCTTGACCTGCCAGAGGGCTTTGTGGTGACAGAGAACACTGGGGATGGTCGAGGCTACCAGTTTAAACATCAATTTTGCTCCGTAGAAATCATTATCAGAATATACGAGACAAAACGTTACCAGTCTGCACGGGCTGCTTTGGAAGATACCTTAACAAGGCTTTCTGCCTCCAGCACCGACATTGACGCTGTGGAATGGAGACAAACAGACTGCTCCTTGGCTCAGTTCCAGATTTCCCTTGCTGGCCAAGAATACGGAGGAAGAGGTGTTGCCGTAGAACTGCCGGAGCAAAAAGGTTGGTTCACCATGTTGTCCTATGCACCCACCAGCGATGGCCGAGGAAACAATCCCTCCTTTGACCTAGACCAGCTCATTGTTTCTGTAATCGATTCTTTAAGCATTGACCGAGGAAGCCAGTTTGGGGTGGGACCTGTTACTGCATACGCCTTTCCTTCTGTGGAAAGCATCCCCCTTCAGCTGGAAATTGCAGGACGCACCATTGTCACAGAAATTGGCAAAGAAGACATTGCAATTCAGCAATTTGTCATTGACCGAGAATTTGCTATCTATACCCTGTACCAGGACACCGACCTGCTGATTCCCGCATGGCAGCGATTTTACCGCATGATTTATCGCAGTGCCTACCAGCAGCTAAGAAGGCCCGCCTTTGACATATACGCTTCCTTGTACGACCTTGACCAAGTGCTTCAAGCTGAAAAGCCAAGTTTAGCCCTAGCCCAAAGCCTTATGGACTGGGTACAGGTTTTTCCCTATGAGCGGAATTTCCAAGGAAGCGATTTTTCTGCTCCCACTGCTCTGCTCACAGGTGAAACTGGTTCCGATTGTGACAGCCGCGCTGTGTTCTTGGCAATTTTATTTCACCACATGAATTATAAAACTGTGCTGTTCCTGTCTCCTGTTTATCAACACGCCATGCTGGGGCTAGAAGTGGAAGCAACTGGTGCAAAGATGAAGGTTCTTGATACAACCTACATGGTGGCAGAAACCACCGACCAGGTGGCCATTGGACAGGTAGCCCAATCTATGTCTGTGGAGGCCAACTGGCTGTCAGTGGTTTTTCCGTGAGTGGGGGCAGGTTCTAGTAGCTAGATGAAAAACAAAAAATTTTTCCTAAAAAAGACAAATTCTTGCAGTTTAAAGCGAATAATTATTATGTCAAGAATTTTTTTGCCGGAAAATCGCGATAAATTGAGCGATTTTAAGGCAGTGGAGACAACCAAATCAATGTTGTCTTTAGGATTACCTTTAGACCAAATTCAACTTTGTACTTCCCTTCCACTCGAAACAGTTTTGGAACTGGCACAAACCAAGTAAAATTGTGCAAAAATGACAACATCCTCACAGTTTCCAGCAGAAAAAGTACCGATATATCTACCCGCAAGCCATCGGCTATACTGCTGGAGCCATACTGCAACCAGTGGTTGACAAATTGTAATCCCACGGGTGGTGGTTTGCTTCTTTGATTTGTGGCATACTCATATTCGAGGAGGGGAAAGACCCACTCTTTTATCTATTGGAGGATGTTTACAATGTTAGCAGATAAGATTACTCAGCTGCGGAAGAAAAACGGATGGTCTCAAGAAGAGCTGGCAAACATGATGAAAATTTCTCGCCAAGCCGTATACAAATGGGAAAGCAATCAAGCGACACCTGACATAGAGAAAATAATACAATTAAGCAGCTTGTTTGGTGTTACCATCGACTCTTTGTTGAAGGAGGATGGAGAACATACACCAGAAACTTGCAGCCAAAGCCAGAGTGCTTCAGTACAACAAGATAAAGTGCAAACTCCTTCTTCTCTAAAACCAGCCATCCAGATAACTTGGGAGGAAACCCAAAACTTCCTTGAGCTGCAAAGGGAATTTTCTTGGAAAATAGCCCTCGGTGTTTTTCTCTGCATTTTTTCTCCCATTCCTCTGATTATCCTCTGTGGTATTGCAGGAAGCTCCATTGGAAGCATTTCAGAAACAACGGCAGTAACTATTGGACTTGTGGTATTATTTACCTTTGTAATAGGTGCAGTCACAATCTTTCTCTATTGCGGATTTAAAGGTGAGCCCTTTCAGTTCCTTGAAAAAAACATTCCCTTTGAACTTGAATCCAATGCCAGACATTTTGTACTGGAACAAAAAAAACAGCAACGAAGCGGCTACATCAAATGGAATATCATTGCCACCAGTATCTGTATTTTTTCTCCAATTCCAGTGCTTTTATCACTGTTTGGCAGTGAACTACTGCGAGTAATCATGGTTACGGTCACCATGGTCATTACAGGCATTGGAGTTGGGATTTTCATTGTTGTCAACATCCGAAATGAGGCCTTACAAAAACTGCTGAAGGAAGGAGACTATACAGAAAAAGCAAAGATGCAAAACGAACTGAAAGGCCCCATCATGGGAGCTTATTGGTGTATTCTTGTTGCAATCTATCTTTTTTGGAGTTTTACCGCAGATTCATGGAAAATTTCTTGGATTGTATTTGTAGCAGGAGGAATTCTCTCTTCACTGGTAGAAGGGCTATGTATTTTCATTTCAAACAAAAGGCAAGGATAATCAAAACAAAAGATTTTTGAAATCACCTCAAGCTACATACTGGCAAAATATAGTTTGACTTCATCTTCTCCCTAAACTTGGGGCTGGTTAGTGTAATCAGCCCCAAGGGTAAGATTTACTTTTTCATCAAGTATTCTGCCACAGCCTCGTAGGCAGGAATGGAGGTGGGGTCAATGTACTTGTTGCTAGAAAGATAGCTGGAAGCAAACCGGGCGATGACCATTTCGGCGGCGGGATCAATGTAGATTGCCTGACCATGGACACCACGAGCCATGTAGGCACCATGGCTGTTGTTGGTAATCCACCACAGGTTCTTGTAGCTCCAGCCCTTCAGTAAGGGATATTCTCCTCCGGCGGCAAAGGCCTTGGGACTGCCTCCGGATGAAAAAAGCTTTACTGCTTCTGCTGGAATAACCTGTCGGCCCCGCAATTTGCCTTCGTTTCTGAGCATTTCCCCAAACATAGCCATATCCCGCAGGTTCAAGTTGTAGCCACCACCTGCATAAGAAGTTCCAGAGGGATCGGTAACAAAGTAGCCGTCATACACTGCTCCTAAAGGCTGCCAAATCAGCTTGGACACCAAATCAGACAAGTCCTGGTTCGTAACTCTAGACACTAGCCAACCAATAACCTCTGCATTGGGAGTACGATAACCAAACTCTGCTCCAGGCTTTTGACCAGGCAGCGCTTTGATGGTGGGCAGGTACTGGTAGTAGTCAAAGGGCCCACTGTAGTTGTCGGGACGGAACACATTACCTGCCTGGGAAAATTGCCAGATGCCTGCATTGGGATTGGTGTAGTCTTCGCTATAGTCCAAGGGAGTGGTCATATTCAATACATCCTGCACCGAAGAACCATCAAAGCCAGAACCCTTCAGCTCTGGAATGTAGTGAGTAATGGGCAGTGAGGGATCGATAAGGTCCTGGGCAATGAGGATAGAAGCCACCGTTCCAGTAAAGGACTTGGTTACTGACATAGCAGCGTGAACTCCGTCACTGTCAAGTCCAGCAGGATACCGCTCGTAGACAATGCGGCCCTTGTGCATGATGATGATACCGTCGGTGTAGTTGGCAGCCAAGGATTCCTCCCAGGTCATGGGAGTTTCTGAGCCCCAGGGCAAGAACACGATGTTATCAATCTGTGGGTCAAGTCGACTGCGCACAGAATAATGCCTGTCCTTGGAGGCAAGCACTGTGCGAGTGGTGGAAAATTCCTGCATGTGGTTTACACTGTATCGCAAGCCAGGAAAGGTAAAGAAAGAACCATCACGGGCAGAAAGAATCTTATCCATTGGTGGTGGAAAGCCCTGCATCCAGCCCATAACATTGGGATTGGACTGCTCCGCATTCAAAGGTGGTGTGGTATTTTGCGAGGCCATTTGCTGACCAAGGCTTTCACCACTCAGTCCCAAAGCAACACCACAAAGCAAGATTGTGGCAACAAATAAAGAACGCACTGATTTCATGCTTGTACTCCTGAACAAGAAATTAGGGAAATTGAACAACGCAACTCCCAAGAGGATGATTTTGGCTGAGTATTTCCACCCAAAATCCCATTCCCCCTGCTTTGAATGTAGTCCAAGATATTTTGGAATGCAAATCGGGTTTATTTAGGAGGGGACACCCCCTCTACTCAGAAGCGGTGGGTTTCCCCTCCTAACACCTCCCTTTCCCCCAGCACTGCTTGGGGGCGCCTGCCCCCAAGACCCCCGGAAGATAATGTTCTAGTACCACCCCCCTCTATTCACAGTATAGCCCATGAACGAAAGAGTGGGAGGGATGACAGGAGGGGTACCTACCGACGCCGCCCTCTGAGCGTAAGCGAAGTGTAAGGTGGCGGTGGGTTCTCCTGTCATCCCTCCCCTTTTACATTTCATTGAACCTATGCTATACTGCATCCCGTGAGACTCACCTACGCCGCCACCCTACGCACCTGCTTTACTGCATCCATGGTGCAGGCCATTATCAATACCTTTATCACCTTACTCTTTGTTACCTTCCAGCAGGACTATGGAGTTTCTCTGGAATGGATTGCCGCCCTAATTTCCACCAACTTTATGCTGCAGCTGCTGGTGGACTTGGTTTCTGCCCGCTTTCTGGACAAGGTGGGATATCGGGTGGCATCGGTGGTGGCTCATATTTTGGCGGCGGTGGGCTTGATAGAGCTTGCAGTGCTGCCAGAACTTATGCCTGCCAAAGTGGGAATCGCCATTGCAGTCATTACCTATGCCTTTGGAGGAGGATTGCTAGAGGTAATCGTCAGTCCCATGGCAGAAGCCTGCCCTACAGAAAATAAAGAACGAACCATGAGCTTTCTTCATTCCTTCTATTGCTGGGGTCATATGACCATGATTATTGTCAGCACCATTTTCTTTGTGGTGTTTGGCATTCAGCACTGGAAGATTCTAGCAATAATCTGGTCTCTCGTTCCCCTGACCAACGCTTTTTTCTTGGCAAAGGTACCTATGGCTCCCCTTTTGCCACCTGATACTGCCACCGCCACTATTCGAGAGCTTTTTTCCAAAAAGATTTTTTACTTGATGCTGGTGTACATGGTTTGTGCAGGAGCTGCAGAGCTTACCGTAAGCCAGTGGTCCAGCGCCTTGGCAGAAGAAGGACTTGGCGTTTCCAAAACAGTTGGTGACTTGGCAGGTCCCCTGATCTTTGCCCTGCTGATGGGAATAGCACGAGTATTATTCAGTCGCTTGGGAGACAAAATGCCCCTCCACCGCTTTATGATTTTTAGCGCTAGCCTCTGTGTCCTCTGTTATCTCGTCATTGCCCTAGCTCCCAGTGCCGCCGTAGCCCTCATTGCCTGTGGAATCTGCGGCTTTTCCGTGGGAATCTTCTGGCCAGGAACCTTTTCCATGGCCTCAAAAACCATCAGGAATGGAGGAACGCCCATGTTTGCCCTACTGGCCTTAGGAGGAGATTTAGGCTGTGCCGTAGGGCCTGCAGTGGCTGGCTTTGTATCTGGTCATGCAGGCGGCGACCTGCGACAAGGAATCCTTGTGGGAGCAATCTTCCCTGCCATTATGCTGGCAGCCCTGCTGTTCTACCGCCAGCGAAAAAAGCAACAGGGGTGAGTCTCAGGTTAAAGCCAGTAAGTCCGAAAGGGCATGAGAAATTTCAATCATTATTACAGGGGAAAGTTTAGAAATCCGTTCAACAAGACATTTTTTATCCACAACTCCAACTTGAGGAGTGAGGGCAACTGAATCCTTTGACAAACTGGAATGAGATTATAGCCTTTTCCAGGCCAAGGTTTTCCAACCAAGATTTGTCAAATTGCTTCCCGAATATTTGTATTCTTCGCAGGCATTTATGTACCACTGACCATTTGCAAAGATGACGATTCCACCACAATATTTTCTTTTGCTTGTCCGATTCAGCATTGTAATTCGCCGTTGTAATTCTTCAGCTTTATCCTTTGTTTCTTGAGAACTGGCGGTGTTTCCCCCTTTTGTGTCTAAAATACAAATTCTTCCATCCTCAAGTTTAATAATCCAATCAGGATAAAATAATCTCGTTGTTTGGTCTGTTGTGTCAAAATATTTTATGCCAAAAAACTCCTTTCCACTGTCACCATTTTTAAACCACCAATCCAGCTCTGAAGATTCTTCTAAATATTTTATGAAGGAAGTTTCATTTTCACGCCCCTTATATTCTTTTCTCAAATAAAAAGGCTTAACAATACTTTTTTCACATTCAAAAACTTCGTACTCATCTGAAAAAGGATAGTGGGATTTTATAGAAAAAGGCACAGAAACCACATCTTTTTCAATTCTTTCACTTAAAAATGAATTAAGAATGGGGCGATATTTTTTTAAGCTATACGTAATTGCTTGTTTGAAAACACTTTGATTTTTAAATGTATCATTCAAAAAGATTCTATATGCTTCATCCAATGAATTACCAGAAAAAGCATATTTTTTAAACCACTGACGCAAGGCTTCTTTGAAAGGTCCCCAAGAACGAGCTCGGTTTGCAATTTTTGCCTCTTCTTCTGTTTGTTCTCCAAGGATTTCATAACAATTCCAAGTAAAATTCTTATCAACATCATTTGCAGAAACTTCTATTTTGATATTTTTTCCAAGTTCATCATCAGTTGTTGTATTTTCGCTGTGATAAACTGCATTTGCCATAACTTCTTGAGTTAATTCTTTAGAAAGAGAAATTCCTTTGGCTTCAAGGAGTTTTGAGTTGTCCTGCATAATCGCGTTATTATCAATTCCAAAATATTCATTCATTGATTCAATAAAATGCTTTTGAAATACGCTGACTTTTCCAATATCACCATAATCTGCACGAGAAAAAAAATCAGATTTTAAACAGGGATCAAGAATAAATTCTGTTTCTGTTTCGTTTTTTGAAACAGATTCAACTTTTTCTACAATTTCCTTTGTTTTCTTCTGGACTTGTTCAAAAATAGATTCCGAGATTTTCCCTTGCAATCGAGTCTGGATAATCTTTTCAATTTCTTCTTTTGTTTCAGCTGTCTTTTGAGTAATTGCTTCTGAAATTACTTTATGATTTTCTAAATCTTTCTTCCCCTCATCAGTTTGAAAATCTACAGTTAAAATCAAGTTTGTAACAGACTGATGGATTTCTTCTACAAGCTGTTTTTTTGTTTCATCAGAAACCGTTTCCTCAGAAGTTTCAAAGAGAGCAGCAAAACTATCTTGCAATTCATTTTTTGTATGGATAGTAAGCAATTCTTTTTTTACGTTGATAGAAACTTCATTTGAAAATACTTTTGGTCTGTTTTTTCCATCTTGTTCCGGGATTCCAACCTCATTTCGTTTGTGATTTGTGTACAAATATCCAGTTGTCAAAAGTTCCTTGTTCAAAGAGGTGTCCACAACAGGCATACGCACAATTCGTCCTAAAGTTTGAGTATGAAAAACTGTTTTTTTAATTTCACGATACATCACAAGAATATGAGCTCTCGGACAATCCCAACCGGTTCCTGCGGCAAGTTTAAAAAGCAAGAAGTCAACAGGACAAGTGTCTTGCGTAATAAAATCCAAGTTTTCTTTTTTTGCGTCAAACCAAGAAGCAATTTTATTGTCGGGAATTCCTTGTTTTTTCAAATAATTCCGTACAACAGTTTCTTTTGTGGCTACACCTTGTTTTTCAAGTTCTGAATCATCATTTGGAAGTTGAATTAAAACAAGGGGATTTATATTTTTTCCTAATTTTTGCCATGCTGCTGCAACTTGATTTCTTCGTTCAATGGCAAGTTGTAACATCAATTCGTCTAAATCTTGTCCTTTGTGAGTAGAAAGTTCTTCTTCTGTTTGGCAAACAATTTTTTGTTTAATTAAACCTTCTGCAACAACATCTTCACGTTTCACTTCCACAATATCTGCTTTTCCCCGTCCTTTTAGAGCGTAAAAATCATTTTCTTCTTTTTCATCATTAAAGGGAGTGGCAGAAACTTTTAAGATAATTTTTGGATTTATTTTTGAAATAACATCTCGATTTGCTGAATCTGTTACGTTTTTGTGGCTTTCATCAATTATTAAAACAAGATTACGATTGGCTTTTTGTGTGTTTTCGATAACGTCCTCAAAATAATAGCCATTTTCTTTATAATTTCGCTCATCTTCTGGGCGACGTAAAACTCTATTTTCTGCTTTTTGGGAAACAAGTTTTTGCCAGTGGATGAATAAAATATCTTTTGAAAAAAGTTCTCCTTGCTTAAAATCTTCCGTGGTCAAAAGTTGATTATTCAAATTGCCAGAAAAATATTGTCTGTATTTATCACGACTTTGCAAAGCCAATTCTTCAGAAAAAGTAATCCAAACAAAAGCCACATCATGTTGCCAATCTGGTTCAGTATCAAGTTTGTTGATAAAACTTGTGGTCATAAAAGTTTTTCCGCTTCCTGTGGGCGATTTTAAAATGAGTTGGCTTTGCTGGTTCGTATTCCACAAAATTTTGAATTTTGCAGTGAGTTCTTCTATTGCTTTTTGCTGAAATTCCAAAGGCTTCATCTATTGTTCTCCGTTTTTCATCAGTGATTTGTAGATTTCCAAAATTGGCTGGGGAATTGATTTGATTGTAATGTTTGTTAAATCATCGAATTCGTTTTCAAAAATATCTGGACTTCCCCAAGTGAAAATGTAAACAGTAGTTTTTTTATTTTTTTCTTGAATTTTATGGACAAATTCAGGAAACTTTTCTGTATCACCATTAAAATAAATTGCAGTACAGAGCTTTTCTTCTGCGTCGCTAAAAATCTGATAAAAATCATTTATTTCAATTTCTTCCAGCGTATTTTCTACAAGAGAAATCAAATAGCCAGCTTTTTGTGCAAGAGTAATTTTGTCCTCATCACCTGCCTTTTCCGCATTATTTTCCCCGATAAAATCTGTTTTATAATATTTTAAGGAGTTTCCAAGTCCTGCAACTTCTTCATTCTTTGCGTTGGTGTAACCTTGTATAACTCTGCGGTTTCGTTCGTAGGTAATTGTTTCACAAATATTTGCGTCATTTTCCTGTTGCTGAACTAAAATACATTGCCGATTTCCGCCGTCTTCTGCATTGAGCTTCATTGTGGCATGAAGTGTTGTCCCCGAACCAGCAAAAAAATCCAATATAATTATTTTACTTGGAAAGTGTGTAAAAAGTTCTGATAACAATGGTACTGTTTTTACAGTGTCAAACCCACTTGCATAACCTATAATTTCGTTAAGTTCGTCTTTGCCATTTTGAGCTGTTCCAACTTCATCAGAAGAATAATGTGACCAAAAAGGTACGAAGCTTGATTCAACAAGTTCGTCTTCTGGGTAAATAGCCTTTTTTACAATGCCATCTACAATCTCTAATCTTCCTCTTCTTTCCAAATCTCTAGCTGTTATTTCTCCAATTTGCCAACGTTTTCCCTCACGAGGACACTGTCCAAGAATTTGAAATTTCATTGTTTCTCGTTTGTAACTTCCTGCATCAGATTTTTCGATAATTTCAAAACGACATTTTCCAAATTTCCCTACATGAGGATATTTATTTTCTTTTACTATTTCATTCAAAATAAATTGCTGTTTCTTTTTTTTATTTTTTGCATAACAAAATATGTATTCAACTTTTTGTTGAAGTTGGAATTTTGCAGTACCAGTATTTATCGGTTGTGTAGTTGATTCCCAAGTTAATGTTCCTACAAAATTCTTTTCCCCAAAAATCTGGTCGCACAAGAGTTTCAAGTTTGCTTGTTCGTTATCATCAATACTGATAAAAATCACGCCTTTGTCGCTTAAAAGATTTTTTGCAAGGCGTAATCTTTTGTCCATAAAGCTAAGCCATGTACTGTGTCGAAGTGGGTCGTCTTTTGGAACAGGTTTTCCGTTGGGAAATTTATCCAAAAATCTAGCGTCTTTGTAAGTAAAGCCATCGCTTCCTGTATTGTAAGGTGGATCAATGTAGATAACATCAATTTTTCCAGCGTGAGTATAATTCAAACAAGTTAATGCGTGGTAATTGTCTCCTTCTATCAAAATGTGAGTTGGCTTTCCATCCTCATTTTTAATTGCCTTGCTTTTATCTTCAATCAAAACTGGGATTTTGTTTTCAGCTTCCTTTTCAAAAACTTCTGGAACGTCAATCCAATTTAATCCGTATTGTTGACGCCTAATTTCTTGTGTCTTTTGATTTTTTAGTTTTTCTAATTCCGCTTTTAACGCCGCAATCTGATTTTTGTATTGTTGTTCTGTTTCTGGTGACATAAAAACATCCATCATTAGATAATTCAATTGGAATAAATTTAAATAAAAACAATCCAATTGTATCATAATAATATTTTATCAAGTCCATTAGTATCAATACTCTACATATGTAAGTACATTTGTATTATTCTTGAATTATATGTTAGACTTCTGGCTTAATGTAAAAGAAAGACTTGATGATAATGATATTTCTCAAAAAGAATTGGCAGCTGCTATAAATGAAAGTTACAATACATTACAGTCATGGATTACAAAAGATAGGCTTCCTAATGCAGAGCAAGCTGTAAATATTGCTCGAGTTTTAAAAACTTCTGTAGAATATCTTGTAACAAAAAAAGATTTAAATTTTAAAAAAGACAACTCAAGAACCATTGCACTTTTAGAACAAGCAATAGAATCTCTTCGGTGATTATTAGCAAATAAAGATCCTATCCTCCCTTGCACTTTTTCCCTCCATAGCTTACACTGAACTTAAATCCATCTTAAAACCGATTCTGGATGGCTAAGGAGAATTCATGAGCAAAGTACAAAAATTTCTCGGTATAGTGCTTTTGGTTGTTTGTTTAGTTGGTTGTGCTTCAAGTCCTACCAATAACAAATCTGTCATCAGTGAGCGACAGGAAAGAATGTTTTGGGAAATCACCTCTCCCACTGGTACTACGGTCTATGTACTGGGAACAATTCACGTAGGAACAGAGGAAATCGCAAATCTTCCCCAGGGCATCCTAGATGCCTTTGACAGTTCTAACCACCTGTATGCAGAGCTTTCCTTGGCAGACATGCAAAATCAGCAGAACTATCTTACCCCCATCATGGAAGAAACTGTAATAGTGGATGAAGAAGGAAATCCCATTCCCCTCACTATGCTACTGGATGAAGCTGCTGCTGATTGTCTCTCTCAGATTATAGTATCTACTGTGGGAGCAGATAACCCCGAAGCCTTTACTTCCATGACTTGTCTT
Source organism: Treponema sp. (assembly GCA_036300185.1). GTDB lineage: Bacteria > Spirochaetota > Spirochaetia > Treponematales > Treponemataceae > Treponema_F. The sequence continues at coordinate 39,473 of JAXJGY010000008.1, forward strand.
CCACCATGGTTTTGGACAAGCACATTAGCCCTCTCTATCTACCAGACCATGGGCTATAATGCAGAACATGGAATCGATGTATTGTTGTATAACCGTGGATTTTCCGCCGGTAAGGAAATTCTTGGACTGGATGCCATGGAAACACAGCTGAAGATATTGGCTTTTGGTACAGCAGATGAACAGCTGGCTTTACTCCAAGAATTGCTTCATAACATCATTGACAAAAAATTGGATGATTTTGAAATTATAAACCAAATGGTAGCTGCCTATCTTGAAGATAACCGTTCCGAAGTGAAGCGGATTGTTCAGCAATCCATTCAAGGTGAAATGGAAGCTGCAGGTGCTGACTATATTGAGGCTTACACAGACATGGTATACACCCAGCGCAACCGTTCTTGGGCAGACCAAATCACCACCATGCTCCAGCAAGAAGATGAAACCTATTTTATCTTTGCAGGTGCAGCCCACTGGTTAGCAGATGATAGCGTATTTAACATGTTGGTAGAAGACGGCGTTGCTCGCTGGCAGTAAGCTGTTTTCAGGCTAAATACTTAAAAAGGCATGGCGGTCATAGTATTCCTATGGTCCCATGCCTTGTTTTTTTTTGCGTAAACCGCTACTATTACACCATGGCTTGTGTTGTGTAAGGTAGCTATAGCGTAGAAAACACTATTGCCTTGCACCCATCCACCTTCTAAACTTCTGGCGTTAAGATGGAATAAACCATCATGAAGTATTCTTTTCAAAAGCCGCACGCCTGGGCACATCATTTTTTTAAGGAGATACTATGTCTACACCTTTGCAGAACTATCTTTCTAGTACCACTGCAGACAACATCAATGCAGCTATGGTAGCCTACGTGGCAAACCTTCAGCAGGTAGCAGCCACAGGCCCTGCCATTGCTGCCACCATTGTAAAGGAGTTGGAGACTCAGCGAGCTCACCTCAAGCTCATTGCCAGCGAAAACTACTGTTCCTTGAACACCCAGGCAGCCATGGGAAACCTGCTTACCGACAAGTATGCAGAAGGTTATCCTGACCATCGCTACTACGGTGGTTGTGAAAATGTTGATGCCATCGAAAGCGAGGCAGCAGAAGAAGCAAAGGCCTTGTTCGGTGCAGAACATGCCTATGTTCAGCCCCACTCAGGAGCAGATGCAAACCTGGTGGCTTACTGGGCCATTTTGAACGCCAAGGTAGAAATGCCAGAATGTGAAAAGCTGGGAGAAACAAACCTTTCTCATCTTACCGATGAGCAGTGGACAGAGTTGCGAGCCAAGTTGGGTAACCAGAAGCTTTTGGGCTTGGACTACTACTCTGGCGGCCACCTAACCCACGGCTACCGCCAAAACCTTTCTGCCCGCATGTTTGACAGCTATTCCTACACTGTAGACAAGGAAACAGGTGTCCTTGATTATGATGCCATCGAAAAGCAGGCTATGGAAATCAAGCCCTTGATTCTTTTGGCAGGATATTCAGCCTATCCTCGTGCCATCAACTTTAAGCGATTCAGAGAGATTGCTGACAAGTGCGGAGCCGTTCTCATGGTAGACATGGCTCACTTTGCAGGTTTGGTAGCTGGTAAGGTCTTTACTGGCGAATACAACCCCGTTGAATGGGCCGACGTGGTAACTACCACCACCCACAAAACCCTTCGTGGTCCTCGTGGTGCCTTGATTCTCTGTAAGGCAGCCTTTGCAGACAGCGTCAATAAGGGTTGTCCCCTTGCCTTAGGTGGACCACTGCCCCACGTTATGGCAGCCAAGGCCATTGCCTTCAAGGAAGCACGAAGCCAGGCCTATCAGGATTATGCCCACAAGGTACAGGAAAATGCTCGTGCCTTGGCTGAAGAATGTGCAAAGCTTGGAATGCGTCTCCAGACAAATGGAACCGACAACCACCTGATGCTCATCGATGTAACCAGCTTTGGCCTCACTGGACGCCAGGCAGAAAATGCCATGTTTGAGTGCGGTGTTACCCTAAACCGCAATACCCTCCCCTTTGATCCCCAGGGACCTTGGTGGACCAGTGGAATCCGCGTGGGAACTCCTGCCGTTACCACCTTGGGCATGGGCAAAGAGGAAATGAAGGAGATTGCAGCCATCATCAACCTTGTTCTCACTGGAACCAAGCCTGGCCTCACCAAGGAAGGAAAACCAGCTAAGGGAAAGATTGATCTTGACCCAGCAGTACAGGAAGAAGCAAAGAAGCGGGTAGAAGCCCTGCTGTCTAAGTTTGTGCTGTATCCAGAGCTTGATTTGGACTTCTTGAAGAAGGAATTTGTGGGCTAAGCAGTCTGGCGGCGGACTTTGACCACGGTTTCCGCCTGCAAAAGAAAGGCCACTGGAATGACTCGTCATCCCGGTGGCTTTTTTTGATGGAAGCTCTGGAAGCCTGCCCCGTTTTCGACTACAATTATCCAAGGAGGACAACCATGAAGCAAAGCCTGGGATGGTGTACACTAGTCAATTCATGTGGCTCTTGAAAAGAAAGCTAGTCACTATCTTAGTCAAGTTGGTGCGTCCAATGATGGAAGCCAGAACCTGATGGTAACTCGGAAGGAGAGTCCCACTATGCCAAAGAATCCAACCCCTGAGTACTGGCTCTGCTATGATGATTTATAAATATACAATTTACGAATCAAATAATTATAAATAAAAACAACACATGTAGCCAGAACTTTTGACACCATTTCATTGAGCATGATTTTTTCTACAAAGAACCACATTAATAATATGTTAAATAATAATCCAATAATGCTAACAAAATAAATTTTCCCAATTTCTCCCATTAAATTTGTTTTTTTTTCATTTCTAAACAAGAAAATTCTTCCTAAAGCCCAATTTGAAAAAGTTGAAATAACAATGGCAAAAATAGTTGCAATCTGATAATGAACCTCTACCAGAGAACAAAAAATATAAAAGCAAGTCCATTCCACTATCGTTGCTCCTAATCCAACAAAAAAATATAAAAAGATTGGGAACAGGTGGTTAAATATACTTCTGACGAAATCATTCATGGCTCAATCCTATATTCATATAATGACATTCCATTCTCTTCCACGATCTTATTAAAATTCTTTAATTCATCTCGAAAATTATTATTTGAAACGAAAATCAAACAACGGGCTGTAGATAAATCATGCTGATTAATAAAATCTGCAATTTCATCTAAGAGTTCTATTTTTCTTACAATTTTCCTTGAATGAGCCAAATTATGAGGAGGATTAATTGGGATTTCATAATCAAATGAAAAAATAACATCATTAAAATCTGTATTATTTTTTATAAAATATTCTTTGTCATAATTTGTATCAACTCCCACAGTGTAAATATGTGTCTGAGAGAAAACAGAGAAAAGTGCTATAAATGCTACAAAAAAAATAATCAATGGAATTCTAACACACTTTTCTTTATGATTAATTGTACAATTCAAATTTAAGCTATAAGCAGAGAAATCAGATATTATTTCAAATAAACAGACCACTAAAAAGAATGATATTGCAAGTTCAAACTTTAAAACAGAAAATTCGTGAATTACAGAGTGATTTCTAAAAAATGAAACTTGAAAAATACATGGAATAAGAAGTATTGAATAAAAATATACAAACATATCACTCTGCCTGTTTCTAATTGAAACAATCATTCTATAGCAGAAAAAAATAATTGACAAGGAAAAGATAAGTGTGGTTACAATTCCATAACCACATATAAAATGTTTTAGAACTGCAACCAACCAAAAGCCAGAATAAGTTGTCGTATCATTAGTCCGAAATCTCAATTTAGAAATGAGGCTTGAAATAGTATCAACAGATAAAATCTGGTATAAAAAAATTGCTAGAACCATAAACACGGGAAGACAATAAAAAGAAATTTTAAGATAAGTATTCTTTTTATTAAACTGCCCAAATTCATGAAAAATCAATCGTTTAATAAAAACTACAAACATATAAAAACAAAAGAACCAATCTGTTGCGAGGCCTAATAAATTTATAACAAACAGTAAAACTTCTATTATGAATCTTTTTTTCTTACTTTTTATCCCATGTTTTAGCAGCTCAAATAAAACTGAAAGGGAATAAATCCATAATACACCTTGATCTGCAAAATAAACATAAAAATGATAATAATTAGAAAAATTAAAACTATAGAGCAAAAAGATAGAAAAAAAAGAAACAATAATAGCCACGACAGAATCAACTTTTTTTCGCAGATACAACCAACAAATCAGAAAAAGACACAATGACTCAATAGCATGAGTTACCAAGGAATACCACTGAATTATTTTAATAATTCCTGTAGCAGTTATTGAATTATTTTTCAATATTGAATATGATTTCACCACGGCATAAATAGGAAGTATACAACCAACTGGATATGAGACATATAATCCTCTATCCTTCAGTTCAGGTGTTTCGATTGATTTTGGATATTCATACATTCTAAAATCTAAATTCAAAGCACCGTCTTCAAGCCAATTTTCAATGAACTTAACAGACGACCCTGTCAGCCAAGTGTGTGCATTATCTCTTGGTAATTTTCCAAAATTGTTTTCTTTATAGAGAGATAAAACAAATATTACTAAAAATAAAATAAACAATAAAAAAACTCTATCTTTAATTTTTATATTCATGATATTCCCTCTCTGTATTAACATTCCAAATATTTGATTTGTCAATGTTCCCTGTCATGATATTCTTAACTGCCTCAAAACTAGTGCACATTGAATGGTCTATGTTATTATATCGATGCTGTCCATTACGACCTACACAGAACAAATTGGGAATCGAATCTAACCATGTAATCAATTCATCAATTTGTGAATATGTATCAAAATATGCTGGATACGCCTTCTTAACTCGTTCTACATGGGTATCTATAACTTCAGTAACATCATCTATTAGGTTTAATAAAACTATTTCGTTTACAGCCATTTTAGAAAAATCTTCATCTTTCATCTCCCACAGAGAATCCCCTTCATTGCAAAAAAACTCAAGACCAATCCATACTGTATGCTCCAAGTCCTTCACCAAATATGGAGACCAGTTGTTATAAATTTGGAAACGTCCCATTTTAACTGTCTGGTCATGAACATAAATCCAATCATCTGGAACGATATTTGAGACGGTTTTCAACTTTGTTTTATTTTTCAAATTTAATTTGGGGACAAGGACACCTACTGTCATATAATCACGATATGGTAAGCCTTTGGCAATTTGGGTGACACTCAAAGGCACATCATCCATTCCAGCTACGAGGTCTTTCAATGGCATGGAACTGATGACATAATCACATTCTACAGAATTCACCTTTTCATTATGTTGATATAATATAGTTTTTATCTTTCCCTCATTATCTCGTTGAAAACCTACAACTTTACTATTGTATCGAATTATCCCCCCTCTTTTTTCAACTTCTTCAGCTACCACTTCCCATAGTTGTCCTGGACCAAATTTGGGATATGAAAATTCTTCTATAAGTGAAGTTTCTATCTTTCCTTTTTTTTTCAACAGTCGTCCAAATAATGCATTTTTTAATACAGCAGTGATGCTCACACCTTTTACCCTCTGTGCTCCCCATGAAGGATCTATTTGACTAGGATGACGTCCCCATAAATTTTCCGTATAGTGCTCAAAAAACATAGAGTATAATTTTCGACCAAACCGATTTATATAAAAATCCTCCAATGACTTTTCTTCACGCTTAAAAATGACAGCTTTCATATACGAAATTCCAGCTATAATTGTAGTGAAAAATCCCATATTGATAAAAGTAGAAAGTTTGAGAGAAATAGGATAGTCAAAGAATTTACCATTAAAAAGGATTCTGCTCACTCTGTTTCTTATAAGCATCACCCGGTCAGTTTTTTCAGGATCTGGTCCCTCCGACGACAACGTAACGGCTCGACCTAACAATATATCGTCTATAGCTGGACAACCCTGTTGTGGAAGCATTTTGTTCCACCATTTATTGACCGTTGGTATCTTAGAAAAAAAACGATGCCCCCCCATATCCATTCTATTTCCATTATGATTAACCGTCCGAGAAATCCCGCCAACAATATTCGATTCCTCCAAAATCTCAACGGTGAATGTATTCGTCTTTGACAACAACTCGTAGGCAGCTGTCAACCCGGCAGGCCCAGCTCCAACTATTACTACATTCTTTTGATTTCTCACAGATTCCATACATCCTTCCTGACTATGATAATTTTACTCATTTAAAATGAGTTAATTACCTCCATTTTAACTCATTTTAACTTTGTGTCAATAGAGAGATTTCTCATTTATAGTGAGTATTTATGGATGCCTATCAGCAATGTTTTATAGAAAATCTGAAATTTTACCGCAGGAAGGCAGGTCTTTCCCAGGCAAAGCTGGCGGAGCTATGTGATGTATCCAACGGCACCATAGGCAACATCGAATGTGGTGTCACCAAACCCTCCTTCGACCTGATCATCCTCATGGCTAAAACCCTCCACGTTCAACCTGAACAACTTTTTCATATCAACCAGAATTACTATGAGTTATCCCCTCAGCAGCAGAGACTCAACGAAAGCCAACTCAAGACCCTCCAGGACACTCTCACTCATGCCATGCAGGAGGTGCTGGACAAGATGAGACAATAAATTCTACATTTAGTTGAGAAGTCATTTCCACTATCGAGGAGGACAACCATGAAGCAGAGCCTGGGGAACAAGCCCCTCATCTATCCGCAGCCGGTGCTGATTGTAGCCACCTACAACAAGGACGGCACCGCCAACGCCATGAACGCCGCCTGGGGCGGTGTCTGCGACTATACGAAGGTATCACTGATTCTGGACAGGAACCACAAGACGGTGGCGAACCTTTTGGAACGGCAGGCATTCACCCTCAGCATCGCCGATGTGGAGCATCTGGTGGAGGCGGACTATTTTGGCATCGTCTCCGGCCACAAGGTATCCGACAAGGTTGCCCGTGCTGGGCTCGACTACAGCAGGAGCCTAGTGGTGGACGCACCGGTCATCGATGCCTTTCCCCTGACCCTGGAGTGCCGCCTGGTGAGCTATGACCATGAGACGGAGCGGGCCATTGGCCAGGTGGTGAACACCCTGGTAGAGGACAGCATCCTGACAGAAGGAAGGATCGACCTGGAAAAATTCCATCCCATCACCTACGACCCTGCCAACCACCACTACATCGCCCTGGGAAAACAGGTGGGCAGGGCATTCAGCGACGGCAAGCAGTTGTCAGACTGAGGCCACCAGCAGACGGGAATCCTCCCGGAGCCTGGTTCATTGAAACCCATTCCCAAAGCTGGTCGTCATTCTAAAAATGCAGGAAGGGAGCCGCCCACCGGACAACCCCCTTCCTGTTCACCTGTACCAAGTGACTGGGAATGCAGTCACTGCGGACGACGTGAAATCTCCTACTGTCGCTTGAACTTTTCCTTGGGAGCCCCACATTTAGGACACTTGTTTGGTGGCTCTGAGCCTGTGTGTACATAGCCACAGACAGTACAGACCCAAGTGGTACTATCTGGAGGATTTTCGTGGGGTTTGGAAGCTTCAGTTTTCTTCATGTTCTATTCCTCTATAGGTTTGATTTTAAGCAGCAATTTTTACTGCCTATACCATAAGGATACTTTGTTGCCGAACCTGTTGCAAATTTAAAATAAAAATGCCACCCAAAGCGGGTGGCACGTTAAAGAAACTATTCGCTGTCGTAATTGATGATGGTACGAACTGGTGTGGGATTCAACACCTCTTGATATTTCAAGAAGGGCAAACCCACCACACCAAAGAATTCCACCACTTGGGCTCCACCCTGCTCAAAGATATTTCGAGCAGCCTGTAGTGTTCCACCAGTGGCAATCAAGTCGTCAATCACCACTACCCGCTGCCCCTGCTTTATGTCATCAATATGGGCTTCAACCTCGGCCATGCCATATTCCAAGGAATACTTGCAGGAATATCGCTTGCCAGGAAGCTTTCCCTTCTTGCGCACCAGCACTAGGGGTAGACCCAACCGCTCTGCCAAGGGAGCTGCAAAGAGGAAACCTCTGGACTCAATGCCAGAAATTGCATCAATATCAAGCTGTCGGCACCAAGACTCCATGGTATCAAGGCAGATTTTGAAGGCCTGGGGATTTACCAACACACCAGTAATGTCGTAGAACAAAATCCCTGGCTTGGGAAAATCATGAACACGACGAATTGACTTGTCAAGAATCTCTAAATCACTCATAAGTTTATAGTACTATGGACTTGGGCGGCTGTCAATGTGAGGGAGAAGCAAGGTTGGATTAGACTTGAAAAAAAATTTTCCACAGGAAATTGGATGAATTCCCTGTGGAAAGTGGATGAATTTGCAGTGGGAAATTTTGATGGATTGAAAATTACTCTACAGCCTCCCACTCTTGACTTACGATATTTTCACTATTTCGGTTTCCACATATTCAATTTCTCTCATAATACCATTATGGTTAATCTTATTTAGCTCATTTTCTCCAGTTTTTTCTACCACTTGAACCTTACACATATCAAAGAGTAGCTTAACCAACAACGAAGTATTTTCCACGATTGCCTTTTCTTCTTTCGCATACTCATTCCAGTCTCTACGGTTAAAGACAGTAACAAGGGTTACCATGTTCTGGAGTTTCTCGTCATAAATCTTCTTTACTGCGGACATCGTATGGTAATATTGACCGGCAACATTATCCAATTCAACAAGATAGTCACAAATCTTGTTAATTTCTTCTTCTGCCTGCAACATCTGAGACCATGCCTTATCAGCCTTGTCCGAGAGTTTTTTTCCTGTAATACTGAAAATAACTCCACCAACAAGCAAACCTACCCCTAATGTTGCTCCACCTAAAACCGCAGATCCTAAAGCCATACCGCCACCACCTGCAGCAAGTGCACCACCACCTAAGGCAGCCAACGTTGCATTAGTGGCAGCAACACCACTGAGTGAGGCAATAGCAGTCCCTGTGGACGCAGTCCCCAAAGCCATGACAGCAGCAGTAGTTGCACCAGCAGCAGCAAAACCACCTGCTGTACCTGCAGCTGCTCCTCCTAATCCACCAAGTAGTACACCTGCACCTACGGAAGTTCTTTTCAACTCCTCTGCCGTATAAGATGGAAGATGTACACCGTCTTTTGAAATCTTTTCAAATTCTGGTTTATTGTGTATTTTTTCAAAAACTTCTGAGAATTTAGAAAAACTTGCCAAGATTTCCAATTCCAACGTACCAAGGTTATCCATAGTTGTAGTTGTAAGTGTATTTTGCTCTTCAAATCGAGCAATATTTCTCCGATGTCTTCTATCCGCAGACTCCATGGTGTCTTTAGCATCCTTCATCTTCACTGCTCCATGGATTCCTGCACCTACTCCACCAGCACCAGCAAGTGCAGCTGCTCCTCCAATAATCAAAGGTATCAATGGTAATGGCATATTTTCCTCCTTGCCACAATTTATTCTTCATCCTGTAAAATAGAACAGGATGTATAATTCACTTCCAAATATTCCTCATAACTCATTACATGCTTAAACAAAGGATAACTTTCATCCACCCGACACAGGGTTGGACGATTCTCGTAAATGGAACAAAGGTTTCCATCCAAAAATTTGCACACACCGTCTCCATCATGTAGCTGGTCAAAGGGCGCCATATTTGGCAATCTTCTACAGCAGATTCCACATTTGGAACAGTTGAACATCAACTGAACCTGAGAACAGCGGATTTGTCCCGCATAAAGCTATCAAAACTGTCATGGGTCTTCTCCCAAGACATAGTCATACCCATGGATTTCATTCCTTGAACCAACAACTGATTCAACTGTTCATCAGATTTTGCTAAAGAAAGTTTACCTACGAGGTCATTGAATACAGCAGTTTCTTTCTTAAATCGTTCTAAATCGATTTCCATCAGTTTGGCGGCATATCGTTCAAAAATTTCTACCTGCCGCTTGTAATACAGCAACTCCTTTTCTACGGAAGGAAGACTATCCAGCCATCTCACCAACTTATTGATGGTCTCGCTACGGTCAAGATAGTACAGAAAGGTACAACTCAGGATTCCAGAAACAAAGGTACCACAAAAGGAGGTGACTATCTCTCCCAATCCTGCAGGAAGTGCCTTAAGCCCTGTATTTCCCAATGCTTCAGCCACCAAGGTTCCAGCAACAACACTAGCACCTGTAGCAAGAATCTTTGCCACTGCACGTAATCGCTCTCCCAGCAAATAGTTGTCAGGGTTTATAAACAAGATTTTTGCAGCCTCTGTGATTGACGCCCAACTTTGGCGAATAATCCGAACTATATTCTTCGCTGTTGTAAAGAAAATATTACAAAGTGTTGTTGTCAAGCTAGACAAAACACCTGCAACAGACCCTTCTAGAAATTTGGAAAATAGTTCTCGATATTTTTCCTTTGCATTTGTAAGGCCAGTCTTAATTCCTTTCCCTACTGCAGTAAGAAAATTTTCTAAATTAAATGAGTTCGATTTTTTCAGGGTGACAAATTCATCTTGGACAGCAAACCAAAGTTCCGTAAACACTAGTCCTAGAGCCTGACGCACTCCCATTTTAACACCTACACTTCCTGCTGCCTTGAGTGTATCATTCCGAAATTGTTTACTGGTATAATAGGCACGATTGATTTTGGCTTCGTAAGATTTTCTGGCATAACTATCCTTAGCAAGCATGGCTTTTTTTTGTTCATCAGTATACTCATCACCATATTTCTCTAAGAATTCTTTCATGCTCGAAGCTTTTTTCGTTCTGTTTGTACGTGGATTTGTAGGAGAGAGATTTTCAGAACTATTTGCCAAGTCCTCACCCCGGACTCCCGACAATACACGTCCCCTATCTTCATGAATTTCTTTAGCGGAAATTATATGATCTAAATCAGATTTTTCATTTCCTTGAATTCTTTCCCCAGTATATTCATCAATAAGTTTTCCATCTTTTTTAGCAGAACTAACCTCAGCATTTTTTTCTTTGTATCCAAAATGGGAATGATATGAGTGGCTATCATACTCCCCCCGATTATCATATGCAGCTTGATTGCTCATATTTTTATAGGTCATTTTTTCATCACTACCGATTTTCCGTACATTGTAAATGGTGTCTACATCACCACCATGTCTATCTGCAATAAGAAAATCTAGACCAAAGGAGGTGATCATACTTTGGACAATAACACGACCATATTGCTCAAACAAAGAATCAAGTACTGGCTCATCTGGTAATGGCTCAAATCCAGTCCCAACATCCCCCACAAAATTACAACAAGCAACTGTTCCCATATTTTCTCCCTCAATCCATCTTAAAGACTACTATCGTAAAATATCAGTACTATTTCTTACTATAAGACAATTATAACTCTATCTAAAAGACGTTTTAAAGTCAATATTTGAAAATAAATCGTCTTATAGCAAGTATATAATTTACCAATACCGTCTTATGATTGTAATAGCATGACTACCAGAGAAATTTTCAAGAGGAACCTAAAATACTACAGGAAAAAGAAGGGATTAACCCAGGAGCAATTGGCGGAGCTAGTAAATTGTAATCCTAAATATATATCTGAAATTGAATCACGGAATAAATTCCCCTCGGCAGAGACTATAGATGCATTGGCTTCCGTACTGGAAATTTCCGCCGCCCAGTTATTTGAAGAAGAAGGCTCCCCACGGAATATGGCAGCCTTTGACAAGGAACAGTTCGCAGAAGAACTTGTAAACGGCCTCCATGAGTTGATACGAGAAGATGTATTGAACTTTTTAGAAGAAAAACTAGGCGGGTAAAACTCTTACCCTTCAATGCGAGACATGGCGATTCGCTTAGTACGTACTCCTTCCAAAAGCTGGCACATAGCCTGTTGATTGTCAGTTTCTAGGTGGTGGCGAAGCTCTGCCAAGGATTGCTGAAAGCTATCGATATGGCCCAAAAGCTCCCTTTTGTTGGCGGAAAAAAGTTCCGTCCACAGGGGGGCATTTATCATGGCAATTCGAGTTAAATCCTCAAAACTTCCACCACCAAAGGCTGTAATCTGAGTATCTTCAGCACTATCCACCAAGGCAGCAGCAATTACGTGACACAGCTGGGAAGTAAAGGCAATTTTGTGGTCGTGAACCTGGGCATCAGTCTCAATGATTCGAGTAAAGCCCAAATCCGTCACCAGATTCTTGAAAAAGGTCAAATGCTCAGCCTTGTTCTGTTCCAGCGGCATGAGGATATAGTTACGTCCAGCAAAAATCTTGGAAGAAGCATGGGCATAACCTTCCTTTTCGCTTCCTGCCATGGGATGACCACTAATAAAGTCCACATCATTACGAAGAATTTTCGGTAAATTACGGATGATTTCTGCCTTTACACCGGAAATATCTGTGACAATAGAATTAGGTTTAAAATAGGAGCGATTTTTTTCCATGAATTGCAAGGTGGCATGGGGATACAAGCAGATGAACACCACATCACACTGGGCCAGCATGGCGGGAGCTTCATCAAGAGTAAATCCTGAGTCGATGATACCATCTGACAGAGACTGAGTGAGAGAAGCCCCATTTATATCACAGGCAAAAATCTTACCACAGCTATTGGGTCTTCCAAGCCCCTTTTCCCGAATGGCGCGGGCAAAGGAACCACCCATCAATCCCAGACCCACAAAACCATAAGTCAGGTTCTGGGGATTGAGCCAAGATATTTCACCTGCTACACTTGTATCCTGCCACCTTGATTCACTCATATTGCTCGCTCCTCCACTGCAGCATATTTCCGAAGCTTTTGCATCAATGCATCGAACTGGGCTGGTGTCAAGGACTGCTCACCGTCACAAAGAGCACATTCAGGGCAGTTGTGTACCTCTACCATGATTCCATCGGCACCAACAGCAAGGGAAGCAGTGGCCAAGGTGGGAACCATCCAGCTCATACCACAGGCATGGCTTGGATCCACCACTACAGGAAGGTGGCTTTCTTTTTTCAGGTAAGGAACCACGCTCAAGTCCAAGGTGTTGCGAGTATATGGATCGAAGGTTCTAATTCCTCGCTCACACAGCACCACCTTGTCATTTCCTGCTGCCATGATGTATTCAGCAGACATCAGCAATTCTTTTACAGTGTTGGCCAAACCACGCTTCAAGAGAATAGTTTTATCACAACCCCCCAACTCCTTCAAAAGGTCAAAGTTCTGCATATTGCGGGCACCAATCTGAATCACATCCACATCATTGAACAAGTCCAGCTGGGTAATAGACATGAGCTCTGTTACTACAGGCAAGCCTGTTTCCTTCTTTGCTGCCAGCAACAAGTCCAAGCCTTGACTTCCCAAGCCCTGGAAACTGTAGGGGCTTGTTCTTGGCTTAAAGGCTCCACCACGGAGGAAGCGAGCACCAGAAGCCTTTACCGCCTTGGCAATTCCCACCAGCTGTTCCTCGCTTTCAATGGAGCAAGGGCCAGCAATAATGGCTACAGACCCATCTCCAATTACAGCGGGAGTTACACCACTTTGATTTTCTCCCACCCGCATGATAGAATCTTGGGGATGAAAGGCTCGGCTGGCCCGCTTGTAGGGAGCCTGAACCCGTACAACCTTGTCTACCACAGGATGTACTGTCAAACTTTCGGGCTTCATCTGAGAAGTGTCACCTACCAAGCCCAAAATAGTATGATCCACACCATGGGAAATATGAACGTCAAATCCCAGGCTCTTCAAATGTCCAATAAAATCCTTTTCTGCCTGTTCTTGTGTATTTGGCTTCAAAACTACAATCATCTTTTCATCCTCCTTATTTCGATGATTCGGGTAACCATACCCCAAAAACTTTCATTCTGTTTTAGTATAGCCCCAAAAACAAAAAAAGCCCCTTTCGGGACTTCTAACACCTTCTATGGTCACAAGCCCCAGGGGGCTTTTTCCAGCAACGTATACGCTAGTATTAGACACCCCGTCCTACATGAGAAATATTCCAATAATAATAATAGTAAAATCCAAAACTTGAGTTCAAGCCTTTTGCTACTGAGGAATCTTTCTTTGTCAGACGTGATGCTGCAAAAATCATAATTCCATGATAGCAATTTTTATCTTTAGTGTCAATGGAGAAGATTGAGTAAAATTAAATATCATTCCGAATAACAACAAGAAAAGCCTCTCCATTTTTACGTAATCTGAAACCAGTTTTCCAGCATTAAGGTAGAAACAGTAGCTATAGGCTCAAAATCCTTCTGATTTCTAGTAACAAGTATAAGATTATTTGCTATGGCCACAGATGCAATTTGAGCATCCATATCAGCCACCACCATTCCCCTATCCTTTAGCTTTGACCGTAACATTCCATGTATTTCCGCAGCATGTTCATCATAACTTAAAATGGGAAAGGAAGGTTTTATTACATTGAATAAGAACCGTTCCAGTTGCAGTTTTCTCACCTCACTTTGCACTAGCTGAATACCATAATATAATTCATGATAGGTAATGGAAGACATTACACACAGGGTTCCCACCTGCTTCAATCTTTCCAACACAAAGCTGTTTGGCTGGGGCTTGGTAGGTTCAGAGAGTATATTGGTATCCAATAAATACAGTGGTCTCACCATACACTATACCGTTCTTCAGGGGAACATTGCTTTGAGCGGAGATTTTCCAATTCATCTCCCTGCAGGAGGTTTTCTGCCACACAATTTCTCTCTGCTTCCAGCCATTTTTCATAACGCAGAGAAAATCCATTATCCTCAGTGCTGAACAATTCTTGATATTCCTTCATTCCAATAAGAACTGCCGCAACCTTTCCATGACGAGTTATTTCTACCACATTTCCTAGCTCAGCCTGATTTACGTAATCAGACAAAGAGGACTTTACCTTGAATAATGCTTCCTTCATCCTTTACCACCTTATTTTAGTATAGTGTATTTATAGTCATAAGTCAATATATATGACTATATTTTTTTTACATGACGCTTACAAAAGCCAAATCAAGACAAAAAAAGCGTGACCATGAAAGCACCTTATTTCTCGGCACCTCATAGCCACGCTTCTTGTTTTCTTCAAAGGGAGAGATTCCCTAAGAAAATTATAAAAATCTTACTTCTTCTTCAGGTACTTCACGCTGTCCAAAGCAACGGCAGCAATGATGATAAATCCCTTGAACACAAACTGCAAGTTGGTATCAATTCCCAAGAAGGTCAAGCAGTAGGTCAAACCAGTAAAGATGATAACACCGATTACTGCACCACCAATCTTTCCGATACCACCGTTAAAGGAGATTCCACCAACAACACAGGCAGCAATGGCGTCAAGCTCGTATCCCTGTCCAGTACCAGCACTAGCATTTGCCTTGAAAGCCTCCAAGAATCCACCACAACCATAGAAGATACCAGCCATGATAAATACACCCATAGTTACCTTGAATACGCTAATACCACTTACACTGGCAGCTTCGGCATTTCCACCAACAGCATACATATTCTTACCAAAGGTTGTCTTGTTCCAGATAAACCAAGCTACGATAATGGCAATAACAGCAGGAATAATCAGTTTGGGGAAGGTAATTAGCTCACCGTTCAACACACCGAGAATCCAGCGTCCTCCCAATGCATCCTTAATGCCACCGTCGATAGAACCAACTGGTGTACCACTGGTACCAAAGAACAGCAAACCATAGATAATCAGCTGGGTAGCCAAGGTAGAGATAAAGGGGTGAATCTTGAACCGAGCAGTGAAAAAGCCTGCAAAGGAGCTAAAGGCCACACAGAGAGCAATGGAAATTACCAGTGACATGACAACTCGTGCTCCCATGGGCAGGGCGGTAAAGTCCCAAGGCCCCATGTCAAAGAACTTAACAATGTTCATACCGGGGTGAAGAATCAAACCTGTCACAACAGCACCCATGGCAACCATTCGTCCCACAGACAAGTCGGTACCTGCCAACAAAATCAATCCAGCAACACCCAAGGCATAGAACATACGAACAGAACTCTGCTCCAAGATGGTAAAGATATTGGGCAAGGTCAGCAGGTTTCCACTGCCAGATAGAGGTGCCAAAACGATACAAACAATGAAGAATACCAGAATTGCAAGGTACAATCCGTTATCAAGGAAGAACTTAGAAAGCTTGAACTTGTAGATGTAGTCACGGAAATTCAAGCTCATATCCTCGGCAAAATTTGCCTTACCGTTTCTCAGGCTTCTATTCTTCTGAACGTGGGTGATAAATGCCTGGTTCTTGGTATCCTTGCACTTTTCCACAGCAGAAGTATAGCGACTCTTAGCGTCAAAAAGGGCTGAACTCAGCTCATACTTTTTAACACTAATTTCTTCCTTCAGTTCATCTCCAGAATAGCGGCTTGCAAGGCCATTAATCTCAGTCTGAGCATCTGCCTTAATCTTTGCAACTTCCTGAGTGTATGCAGCCTTCAGCTCAGCTAGCTTTTTATTTTCCTGAGCAATAACCTGCTCTTTGTAGGACTTGGAAATACTATTGTTATAGGCAACAGCTTCCTTTGCCAACTGCTGTTCTTGTGCCTTGTTGGCAGCAGCAACCTTCTGGGCTGCACTAAGCTGTGTCTTAAAGTTAGCAATGAGCTTCTGCTTATCATCAGCAGAAATAAGCTTACTCTTTTTTGTTGTTGCAATATCCTGCTGCAAGGAGAGAACCTTGTTCACCCCGTCTACCCGCAAGTCATTTAACTGCTGGGTATACTGCTGCAACTTTGCATCATCTTCTGGGCTTGTAGCCGAAGAAATAATTCCTGTTACCTGTTCCATGGTTTACCTCTTATAAATATTTTGCAGACAGCCGCAACAGGGCTTCCTGATCAGTTTCTTTTGTATTGACAATACCAGCCAACTTGTGGTTAGACATAACAGCAATACGATTTGTAATTCCCAAAATCTCTGGCATTTCAGAAGAAACTACAATGATTGTCTTTCCCTGCTTTGCCATGTTGATAATGAGCTGATAAATCTCGTATTTGGCACCAACGTCTATACCTCGGGTAGGCTCGTCCATCAAGAAAACATCGGGAGAACGCTCCAACCATTTTCCGATAATAACCTTCTGTTGGTTACCACCACTCAAAGATGAAATCAACTCATCGGCAGAAACACACTTAGTATGCATTACCTTGATTTCACGATCAGCAGCTTCCTGCATCTTATGGTTAGACAAAATACCAAAGGTTTTATAGCTTTCGAGATTTGTAATAACCGTATTGAACTTGATGGTATCCTTACCGAACATACCGTTCAATTTTCGCTCCTCCGTTACCAGAGCAAAGCTATGTTCCATAGCATCCTTACTGCTCTTGAACCGGAGCTTTTTTCCGCCTACCACAATCTCACCAGAGGCAATAGTTCTAATACCGAATAAAGATTCCAAAAGCTCACTACGACCAGCACCAACCAATCCGTAAAGACCAAAAATCTCACCACGCTTTACGGTGAAAGAAACATCTTCAATAATTGGCTCATATTTGGTGGTAAGCTTACGAACCTCAAGGAAGTCTTCCCCAGGAACATTGTCCACATCAGGGAAACGCTTGTCCAAGGAACGACCAACCATGGCAGCAATCAGCTCGTTCATGTTGGTTTCCTTGGTTGGCTTTGTAAGAATCATCTTACCATCTCGCAAAACTGCGATTTCATCACAAATTTGGAAAATTTCATCCATTTTGTGGGATATATAAACGAAAGACACACCCTTTGCCTTCAAGTCATTAACAATGGAGAAAAGCTTGTTTACCTCACGCTCTGTAAGTGATGAGGTGGGCTCATCCAATACGATGATTTTAGCATCGTAGGAAACAGCCTTAGCAATTTCTACCATCTGACGTTGAGATACAGACATAGTACGCATGATGGTCTTGGGGTTAACATTCATATTTAATGAAGCAAACAACTTGTTGCTGTCAGTAAGCATCTTTGCTTCGTCTACTACACCAGCCTTTGTGGGATAGCGACCTAAAAAGAGGTTATCTGCAACAGTTCTATCAAGACATTGGTTCAATTCCTGGTGAACCATAGCAACGCCATTTTCCAGTGCTTCCTTAGGATTTTTAAAATTAATGGGCTTGCCTTCTAATGAAATCTGTCCTTCATCTTTAGCATAAATTCCAAACAGACATTTCATCATGGTGGACTTACCGGCACCATTTTCGCCCATAAGACCTACAACAGACCCCTTCTTAACTGTCAGATTAATACCATCTAGAACCTTGTTCTTTGCAAAAGCCTTTGATAGATGTTTAATCTCCAGAACTATATCATCCATGATTCGCTCCTACCTAAAAAATCTCTATTGAAAAAGGGTTCGATGGATACCCAAACACTTTTATCAATATCCGACTAAAAAAAAACCACGTCTTAGTGAAGTTTGCTTCACCTGGACATGGTTGACTTGGGTAGAGATAAAACTATGAAAATGGGGGCCCTTTGGGATTCCCCAGGTACCCCCATTCTAGCAAGTGAATTAGTACTTCAGCTTGTCTGTGTAGTCTCTACCAGAGTTTGTCTTAACCATGTTGATGGCATATGCATCATAGTTGTTCAGGTTAGTAAACTTGTCGAGACAGCTAGACTCGTTCTGTCCGTCACCCTGTACTACAGTCAAGTCAATGCCCATGAGAGGAGCATAGTACTGCAAAGCAGGCAGGTAGGAAGAAGACAAGAAGTTGTCAGCAGAGTTATAGATGGTCAACAAAACCTTCTTCTTGGGAGCTGCAGACTGCTTGATACCGCCATCGCGAGTACCAGCTGTGTACTGCTTCCAGTTGGAGCTGTTTACACCAGCGTTCTGAGCCATAACAGCCTTTTCATTTGAACGATAGTCAACAGTAGGAGTAATCTGGTTTCCCCACTGGTCGGGCTCGGAGAATCCCTTTGTATAGATGTCAGCACCAGTCAAGCCATCCAAGAGGTTGCGGAGAACCTGCAATGTACCAGCAGCCTGAGCATCTACGTTCTGAGAAACAGTTCCAGAGAGCTTTCCAGCTCCGATAGCTTCGATAGCATCAGCGTTAGCATCATATCCGAAGATAGGAACACCAGCAGGATAGTTAGAAGCCTGGAGACAACCCATAGCCATACCGTCGTTGTTGGAAACTACCATGTCAATCTGGGTACCGAACTTTGTTGCCCAACCACCCATTGCTTCTGTAGCAGCGTTAGCATTCCATGTTGAACCGTCAGTTCCAGTCATAGCCTTTCCTTCCAACTCAACTACCTTGTAGGTCTTTCCACCAACGTTTACAGAACCTTCCTTAACCTTTCCAGGATCAGTTGATCCGTCCCAAGTTCCCAGAGCCTTGCGGATACCTTCTGTACGAGCCTTGGAGTCATTGTGTCCAACGTCACCAATGCACAGAACATAACCGATGATTCCGTCACCATTGCGGTCCAAAGTTGCAGGAGCTGCAGCTAAGAAATCAGTAATCAACTTACCCTGAACAGCACCACCACCAGCGGCATCAAAACCAACATAGTAGGTATTGGCATTCCAGTTCATTGAATCCATGTCAATAGTACCAGAAACAGGGTCAGAAGGCTGACGGTTGAAGAATACCAAGGGCTTGTCCTTGTTCAGAACAACAGAACCAGTATCCTTTGCACCACCGGCAAATACAGCTCCACCGATACAGGCCAAGGCCAAAGCACCAGCTACAATTCTTTTCATATTTTTCCTCCACGAAAAGATTCGATCAAGGAAATAAAGTCTTTCGATAAAATCAAAAGAAAATATTCCCATGTTCGTTCACACTCAATATAAATATTTATATACCCAAATATTTAAGATGTCAAATGCTTTTTAATAGCAAAAAACCGTGACTTTAGATTAAAATCACGGTTTTTAGTATGAAAAACATGCATTTACTGTCATTTCTTACCAAATAAAAACAAAACTTGTTGTTTAATTCGTTAAAAAAAGAACAAAAAAAATTAATTTTCAAGCACTTTTTTTAGAATTTTTAGGCCAGTATTTATCTCCTGGGCTGAAATAACTAATGGTGGTAAAAAGCGCAGAGTATTGACTCCAGCGGTAGAAATACACAAGCCACTATCTAAACAGGCCTTCTGTACCTGGGCTGCTGACTGCTCTACATCAACACCAATCATCAAGCCCTTACCACGAATATTCTGAATACAGCTCAGATTCCAAGAAGCAATTTCCTTGCGGATGAATTCTCCTGCTTCCTTTACTCTGTCTAAAAATCCTGGTGCTGTAAGCTGACTCAACACGGCACTACCAGCAGCACAGGCTAAAGGATTTCCTCCAAAGGTGGACTGATGGTCTCCTGCCACGAACACATCCTTTACACTCCCCCGCCACAGACAAGCTCCCATGGGAACACCACCAGCAATGCCCTTAGCTAGGGTAACAATTTCTGGCTGAATACCTAAATCCTGACTGGCCAAAAGACTTCCTGTCCGGCCCATTCCCGTTTGCACTTCATCACAAATGACAATGGCTCCAGCCTTGCGAGCGGCAGTTGCAGCAGCTTGGGCCCATTCCTTGTCTACAAGATTCACTCCCCCCTCACCCTGTACACATTCCATCATAAAGCCACAAACTGTTTCATCAAAGGCTGTTTCTAAGGCAGCATAATCTCCTGCAACAATGTGACGGAAGCCTTCAGGATAGGGCTCAAAACAGGAAACATGGAATTTTTCTTGACCAGTGGCTCGCAGGGTAGCCAAGGTGCGCCCATGAAAGGATTTTTCCAGGGTAACGATGACGTTCCGAGGCTTGCAACTTCCCTCGGCCTGGCTCTTGAGCCAACCGTATTTTCGAGCCAGCTTAATGGCTGCTTCGTTGGCTTCTGCTCCAGAGTTTCCAAAGTAGATTCTATCCATGGAGGTGGCTGCAAGAAGAGATTGAGCAAAGGCCAACCCTTGATCAGAGTTGTAGTAGTTGGAAATGTGGATTTGTTTTGTAGCCTGTTCTTGAACTGCTTTCACCAAGGCAGGGTGATTATGGCCAAGACAATTCACTCCAATTCCAGAAACAAAGTCAATGTATTCCTTACCTGAAATATCATATAAACGGGAACCTTCTCCCCGTTGGAAAACAACTTCAAAACTTCCGTAATTATTTGCTATCACCTTATCCATAGCCAATTCCTCCGTTAAAAATCATTTTATAGAAAAGAAGTTTTGAAAGCAAGGGATTATTTTAGCTGTTTATGGCAAAAAAAAGATAATTTTTTTGAAAAATACGTTTTTTATTCTTGACAAGACTTATGTGTTCTGATAGTATATCATCATTGCTGGTGACCATGGTAGAGGTGCAATACCCGTTCCCATCCCGAACACGGAAGTCAAGCCCTCCAACGCCGATGATACTGCATTCGCGGGAAAGTAGGTAGTTGCCAGCTTTTTTTATTTTAAATCATTTTCCAACCTATCTAAACTCTTCATTATTTTTCTTACTAAAATATATATTTTTTTGAAAAAAAATCTTTGTTATTCTTGAGAAGATTTATGTGTTCTGATAATATATCACCATTGCTGGTGACCATGGTAGAGGTGCAATACCCGTTCCCATCCCGAACACGGAAGTCAAGCCCTCCAACGCCGATGATACTGCATCCGCGGGAAAGTAGGTAGTTGCCAGCTTTTTTTTATTTTAAATCGATTTGTGCATCTGCAAGATTTTATTCCTTAGATAAGTTCTAATCCAATAACTCAGTCTCCTGACTTTCTGTATCCTGAGCAACGGTTCTGTCCAGTTCTATGCCTTTGAGGAACTGGACAGCCGTAAGATTTCAAGCACAAACACGAATAAAGGGCTTAACCGTGAAATTCAATCAGTAATAGTGATATTCATCACAACTTTCGCAGTAATATCCTCCATCGTCATCATAATAACTATAGTAATCGAAGAATTTTGTGGGACGTTCTAAGGATTTTAATCCAGTTTTTGGATACTTGATTATAAATGTTTCATCTGGTAAATGAATGTTTGGATTGAAATTGTCTGTATCTGCAACATCTTCATAGTGCTTTTCAGAAATTATTCTGCCACTTGAATCTTTTTCGATTATGTTACGTTGATCGGAAACTGGATCTTGGTCATCAATATCGTAATATTCAGTACCTCTGATTATGTAGTAATCATCGTCGTAAAATATTTCGTATTTCTCTTCATAGATGTTATCTATTACCGTATAGAATTTTTCTGAGAAGATGTAATTGTATGTAGCATCAATTTTATTGCTATCATCGTATTCGACTTCAGTTACTGATTTTATGCCGTATTTCATACAATAAATTTTATTTACAAATTCTTTTTTTGATGTATCATAAAAATATGGTAGTGGATCTGAACATTTTAAAGCAGAGTAAATATCTCCATTTACGTAATAATCACGGTAAAAACCATTATATCCAGTAGCTGTTTTTTTGATGTAGTATTCGTCATATAACCATTGTTCATCATCTTCTGTTGCATAACATTTATAACTAGAATAATCGGAGGCATATTCATAGTTTAGAATTAACTCGCCATCACAATCTACCCATATATCTTGCACGATTAAAAGGTCGTTATTGAAGGTTCTTTCTCTATATTCTTCTATTTCTGTACCATCAGAAGTATATACGATTGTGTAGGTTTTGAGGTTTTTCCAATCGAAAACAGTATGTTCTAAAAGGATATCTTCACCTTCGAGTAATTCTCCATAGTATTCATAAGAACCAGATTTAAAAACTTGAATCTGTTCTGGTTTCCCTTTTAGGTACTCAAAAATTTCTGAAATATGTAATGAGCGTGGAGTCAAACCAAAACAAACTGTAATTGATAGAAAACAGAGAAGTAAACAAATATTCTTTTTCATTGTAATCTCCTTGTACTTGTTTGTAATTTTATCAATAGCACTCATTATATTATCAAAAAATTAATCTGTCAAATTAAATCATAGCACCCATACGAAAGTCTTTATGGAAATTCTTTAGGGAAGAGGGGGTGCGGGCGGCAGAAAAGACGCCGGTGTTCGGCCTCCCCAAGCGTGGCGGCAAGGTCGTCGTCAGGATGGTCAGCGACTGCTCAAGGGAGAGCCCCATGCCTAAATGCAAGGACTTGTGCTGGAGGGTCCCACAATCCACTCGGACAGCTAGTACGGCCTGATTGTCATGGGTACGACCACTACCGTGTATTTCTCAGCCACAACGAGTTTGCCAGGAGGAAGAGCCATGTGAACGGGATAGAGAGTACACAAACCTCTGGTTTGTCAGGAGCTTTGCCAAGCGCAGGCCTGCAAAATTCAACGGTTGTGCATCCGACAGATTCGTGGTACACTTGATGGAGTGCCAGTGGAGGTACAACCACCGCAATGACAATCTGGTCAGGGAACTGGCCAATATACTGAAAAGACACGAGTCTAGAACCTTATATTTTACTGCTGACCCCACATTTTAGCAGGAGCGTTTTTGTTGACAGGATTCAGGTTGAATAGGATACTTTATTGCGATACAGATACATTCGCTTGCTGTGATTACGGAGGGAAAATGTTTTTTGAAAAAAAGAAAAAAGAAAATAAAATTGAAGAGTTTAATTATGTAGGTTTTACAACATGGCTTAATAAAGTATTACAAAGCCCCCTTCCTGAAAATACAAAGGCCATAAATTTTAACTTATATGAAGAAGCACAACCAAATACTTTTGGGATTCAATTTGTGGCAACTTCAAGCTTTGAATTAAATAACGACGACTGGGCTTGTGATGAAATTCTTAGTTCCAATGGAAATATGTTTTTTTTTGCCAATAGTAATGGTTGGGAACATGTACTAAAAGAAGTTGAAGAAAATGTTAAGGCGTATTTAGAAAAAGAAGACTCCTCCATCCTAAAAAAATACGATGGAATTGGCCTTGGTTTTGTTGATGGTGATTTAATTATTGTCTATAGGAAATAAAATCTTGAAATCTAAAATCAAGACCATTCTAGTAACTATTTTAGTTTTTTCTCTACTAGAATTTGTTGTGTATATCACTTGTGCAATTTGGGATATTGAAGATGGACTAAGCGGTAACAGAACTCTTAATGAACAAGAATTTTCAGATATATCAACCACACTAAATGATTATTTCAATAATCAAGAAAGTAAACCATATAAATGGGAACTCACACTTTCTTATTTTGCCAAAGCAATATATAACGATCCTATACCCAACCAATATGTTGTTTATGTAGTTTGCTTTTACGAAAATGAAAAAATAAAATATAGCTTTACATTGCTACGAGGTAAAAAAAAATATCATATAGATACAGTGGAACAAGTTTATTTCCCTTCTGAATAATAAAATCCATTCCATTTCCCCTCGCTTCTCTCATTTTCCGTACACAAAATGCGAGGAAACATCCTTTCAAAACTTGTAGACTTGTGTAATAATTTTATAAATGAACGAACTATACCCCAACGCAGAGCGTTCGGGTATAGTTCGTTCTCATAAGGTATCGCAGTCGGGTCAGGGTTATACCCTCCGCACAAATCAAAATTTATTTTCGTGTGGTTCCTACGCCTCGGTCGGGCAACCTCGGCTATAAGATCATTGTTCCCACGCCTCTATCGTGGCGATAGAGGCTATAGAATCATGGTACCAACGCCTCTATCGCTGAACATTTCGATGAGGAGGGAATGGGGAACACGACCGTCGATGATGTGGGTGCGGGGGACGCCACCCTTCAATGCTTCGAAGCAGCACTCAATCTTGGGAATCATGCCAGAAGAAATGACGCCAGTGGCAATCATTGAGGGGATGGCATCACGGGCAATGCGCTTGATGAGGCTGGAAGGATCCTTTACGTCACGTAAAACACCGGGAACATTGGTAAGCTGAACGAATTTTTCAGCCTTGAGAGCTACGGCAATCTTTGCGGCGGCAGTGTCGGCATTGATGTTGTAACGGTTTATATCACCCTGCTCTCCAAGGGCAACGGTGGAAACTACTGGAATAAAGCCCTGAACCAGCAAGGATTGGATGATTTCTGGATTAACTTCGGTAACGTCACCTACATAGCCTAAATCTTCTCCGTTGGAATCGATTTTTTTTGCCCGCAACAGTCCTGAGTCTACACCGCTCAAACCAACAGCACGACCGCCATTTTGAAGCAAAAGTCCTACAATGTCCTTGTTCAGCTTTCCAGTGAGAACCATCTGGACAATTTCCATGGTTTCTCCGTCGGTGTACCGCAGACCATTTACAAAGCGAGATTCCTTGCCTACCTTTTCCAGCATGGCATTGATTTCAGGACCACCACCGTGAACCAGCACCACATGGACACCGATAGTGTTCAAGAGCACAATGTCCTGCATAACGGCAGATTTCAGCTCCTCGTTGAGCATGGCATTTCCACCGTATTTTACAACTACGGTTTTACCTACAAATTGCTTAAAATAGGGCAAGGCTTGAACAAGTACGTCAGCCCACTCCTCATTGGTAATATCCATTTCTTTATCCTTCTATGAAAAAGCCCCGCAAAAATTGCAGGGCAAGTATTGCTTTTGGCTACCCCATTAGGTGCGGTAGTCTCCGTTTATCTTTACGTACTCGTAGGTAAGGTCACAGCCCCAGGCGGTACCAGCACAGTCTCCGTCCTGCAATTCTACCTCGATACAGGTTTCATCCTCGGACAGAATCTTTCGGGCAAGCTCCTCGTCAAAATCCAGGGGAACACCCTGTTGGAACACCTGAATGCTTCCTGCCTTACTTACGAAGGAAACGCTTGTTTTTTCTGGGGTGAAATTTCCACCAGAATATCCCATGGCACAGAGGATTCGTCCCCAGTTGGCATCCTTTCCAAAGAAGGCAGCCTTTACCAAATTGGAAGAAATTACAGCCTTGGCAAGGATACGGGCATCTTCCACAGAAGCAGCCCCCTTTACCTGACATTCCACCAAATGCTCAGCACCTTCACCGTCGGCAGCAATACGCTTAGCCATGATGGTGTTCAGATGATTCAAAGCTGACAAGAAGTCTTGATAATCCTGATTTTCTGTGGTGATTTCTTGGTTTCCAGCCATGCCATTGGCAAGAATCAGCAGGGTATCGTTGGTGCTAGTGTCGCCATCTACGGAAACACAGTTATAGGTACCAGCCACACTTTCCCGCAATGCCTTATCCAGCATGGCAGGAGAAATGGCACAGTCTGTGGTGATAAAGCCCAGCATGGTGCCCATGTTGATGTGAATCATACCAGAACCCTTGGCCATGGTTCCTAGGCGAACAGTTTTACCACCGATAATTGTTTCCACCGCAGCTTCCTTGTAGCGGGTATCGGTGGTCATGATAGCCTCACGGGCAGCTTGGTGACCTTCCTTGGAAAGACCTGCCACCAAGTCAGATATTTTTGCTTCAATCTTTTCTACGGGAAGCTGCTGGCCAATAACACCAGTGGAACAGACAAGCACATCTGTTTCTTGAAGATTCAATGAACTTGCTGCAGCCTGAGCCATCCGACGGGCAGCCTGGGCCCCCTGCTCTCCAGTACAGGCATTGGCATTGCCAGAGTTTACGATAACTGCCTGGGCCTTGCCATTAGACACATGGTTTCGGGAAAGCTTGACACATTCAGCCTGTACCTTGTTCTGGGTAAAAACACCAGCTGCTGCACAGGCTTTTTCAGAAAAGATTAAGGCTGTGTCAGGCTTTGTTCTGCTGGCTTTAATGCCTGAAAGAACACCATTGGTGGTAAAGCCCTGGGGAGCAGCTACTCCTCCGTCAATATTTTCCATGAAAGCCTCCTTAATTCAAGCCTAAAAGTGGCTGACCAAGTAGCTCGTACATGAAATCTATAGGAGCAATTTCCTTGTTCAAGATTCTATACAAACCGTCACAGATAGGAAGCTTTAAGCCCTTTTCCTCGCAGATTTGATGAATATACTTACAAGCTACAGCACCTTCTGGCAAATAACCAACTTCTCCAATGCGAGCAATCAAATCGTCCAAGTTAGAGAACTATCCTAATAAATCCTTTTGGATAATTTCGTGGCCAAAGCGACGGTTACGGCCATACTTACTACGACAGGTTACGTCCAAATCTCCCACGCCAGCAATGGAGCTAAAGGTTTCTGCGTGGGTAGCCCCCATGGCAAAGCCCAAGGTTCTGATTTCATCAAGGCCAGCGGCCAGCAACAGGGATTCTGCATTATCACCAAACAAGTCAGAAGTTTCTGCCACTGCATCAAGACTACCAAATACTACCGCGATAACATTTTTGGCAGCGGCACAAATCTGCACACCCACCACATCAAGGCTGGAATATACCATAAGACCACGAACTCGCAGCAATTCTCGGAAACGAATGGAGTTCATGGGGTTTTCACTGGCGGCAATAAGGCCAGTAAGCTTGCCCATGGCAACTTCTTCAGCATGACTGGGGCCAGAAATATAAACCAAGCTCTTGGCATAAACAGGAGGCAACACCTCTTCCAGAGTTTCAAGGATAAGACGAGGGCCCTTATCGGAGGGAACAAAACCCTTTGTCAGGACACCAATACAGGTAGAACCATCTTTAATGGAAGGAACTTCTAAAAGCTGAGCCACCGTAGAAGCCAAATACAGGGAAGGACTTGCAAGAATCAAGAATTCCTTATCCTGGGCTACCTTTAACATGTCTGTTGAAGCAGTAAGATTTTCAGAAAGCTTGAACTTTGGCAGGTAGCGATTATTTTCATGCTCATGATTGATACTGTCAACAACTTCCTGCTCACGAGCCCAAATCTCTACGGTGTTTCCACCACGAGCTAAGGCTTGAGCAACAGCTGTTCCCCAAGCACCTGCACCAATAACACCAACTGATTTAATGTTCATCTGCTCTCCCCCTTACATCCAACATTCTAGCTCATCCTGCCAGAAGCACAGCTCTTCGTCCTTGAAGTACAAGGACACTTCTCGCTGGCCACTTTCTGGAGAATCTGAAGCATGAACTACATTGTGGTTAGTATGGGTACAATAATCCCCTCGAATAGTTCCTGGCTGAGCATCGGAGGGTTTAGTGGCTCCTACTAACTTTCGTATCAGAGAAACACAATCATCTCCCTGCCAAGCCATGGCCACCACAGGACCACTAGTAATATAATCTACAAGTTCTTGATAAAAGGATTTTCCTAAATGCTCGGCATAATGACTGGCAGCTGTTTCGTCGGAAACTCGGATCATCTTCATTCCCACCAACTGCAATCCCTTCCGCTCAAAACGAGAGATAACCTCTCCTACAATCCGGCGATTGACAACGCCAGGCTTTAACATTACAAAGCTAATTTCCATAACATTTAAGAGTATACAATAAATAGATTTCTAGGTAAAGGGAAGCATCCATTTTAAAAGGTCGCTCCCTATTTAGAGAATACTTCAAAAAGAATCTGTTTACTGAGGATTTCCAGTTTTAAGGAAGGATTCGTTTACGTAGGCAGTATAATCTCCGTGATACACCAAACTCTTGAAGGTTAACACCGTATTGGAACCTGCTTTGAGATCCTGCATTCGCACCTTGGTGGCTGACCAAATATCTTGAATAGCCTCACATTCCAGTACCTCTAGCAACTTAACCATCTCATTTTTCTTGTTATACATTTCGCTTCTAACGATAATCTTTTTTTCAATGTCTACGTGATGAACCACCCGTTCATACAATTTATCTTCTAAAGGATAAGCCTCTACAATGTAACCTGTACTACCATCTGCCAGAATAGTTGTTCCCTGCAAGGAATAACGATCAAAGGTAGGATTACGGGGATTCATGTCTCCTGTGTTAAAATCCATACCAAAAAAAGACATGTCGGAGCTAACAAAGGGAATTTTCATTGTAGCGAAAAATGACTTGAATTTAATAGAAACCCCAGGAGTTCCCCCCTCCTCTGGAACAGAGGTAAGGATTCTGGTTCCATTAAAGGAGTTAGGAACAGAGAAGGCAATCATTACGTTGATTTTTCCTTCACCACGAGAGGTATACATATTGTATTGCATCAGGGTCTCTTTTCCCTTTTTTGAGGTAATCAGGGCATCTACAGCGGCAGATAGAGAAGCTCCACGATCAAAGGGCTGAGACTGACGCATTAATTCCTTAAGCTCAGGAGTAGAGGACCATACATAGGTTACAAGATTAAGTAATACTGTCAAAATAAGTAGTTTTTTCATGCTAATTTCACTCTTTGCAACAGATTATATCTGATTGATTTCAAAAGAGCAAACCAAAAAAACTGCATTTCGTTACACAAAAGATGAAAAAATAATAATTTTGAAAGAATTCTAGCTAAATTAGCACTTCAAGGATGACTTCACATCAGGGCTGCTAACAAGTCATGCTCCAAAATCGTTCTAGTTGTTCAGCATCCTGTATTTCCTGCAATTGTTTCAGTACAGGATAATCTGCCGCTGCCCAGTCAAGCTCTTCTATTGTGTCCAAACTACGCCAGCAAGAATCAATATGCTCTTGTATCTCAAAGGGCCCATTGGGGGTACAGTAATAGAAATGGAGTTTTACCTTGAAATTGGTATACTGATGCTCCACCGTCATAAGAAAATCATCTACGGAAATGGTAGTTTGGAGCTCCTCCCAAATCTCCCGTCTCAGGGCATCCTCGTGGCTTTCCCCCTCCTCTATTTTTCCACCGGGGAATTCCCACTTAAAGTCTGTTTCCTTTGGCTCCTTTCCTGGCTTTGGCCCTGGACGCTGGACACAAAAAATCTCGTAGCCTTTTTCAAAACTCATTTTAGTAAAAATTGCAGCAACCACCTCAATCTGCTTCATACATCCTCCTAAAACATTGTGGATTGTAACAAAAAACAACACTTCTTCCAAGAATAGGCTATCCCCACCAATCCTCCACCTTTAGCATGGAATTTGCAGCCAAGGGAAGAAAGTCCTTAAGATTATGAGTTACGAGAATCATGTTGTTAGATATAGCTATGGAAGCAATCTGGGTATCAGCATAGGGAGCAACAAATCCCTGCTTTTCACAACGTGCGAGCAGTTCCCCACAAATTC
The DNA here is from genome assembly GCA_036300185.1 of Treponema sp. Taxonomy (GTDB): domain Bacteria; phylum Spirochaetota; class Spirochaetia; order Treponematales; family Treponemataceae; genus Treponema_F. The sequence goes on from JAXJGY010000008.1 coordinate 69,433, forward strand.
GTGAGGCAAAGGAATCATAGGGCAAAACTTCCATCCGAGAAAAAAGCTCTTCCAAGGTACGGTAAATGCAATCCCTTCGTTTCCCCAACGGAAGACGTTCCAGACCATATACCAACTCTTGACGAGATATGGCACAAAGGACGCACAATCCTATCCGCTGTTGAAAATATTCCAGAAGATGCTCGTTGGGATGGGGTTTGAATAATTCAGAAATCACATTTGTGTCCAATAAATACAAAGGTTTCATATTTCCTCTAAAAAACTCCATTGTAATTGAGATTTCCTTGCATCAGGCCCTTCATTTGAACGAACAAAGGGCAAGCCCTCTTCTTCCTGATTGCAGGAATCTAGCGTTCCACCCAAAGATTCTTTCGGTAAGCTAAAAACTTCTTCAAGGAAGTTTTTCCTGAGATTTTGGAACCATTGGTGATCTTGATAATTTTTCAAATACTCCTCATAACCAAGGATCACCGCCACAGGTTTTTCGTGACGGGTTAATTCAACCAGATTTCCTGACTCAGCCTGCTTAATCAAGGCGGAAAGAGAATTACGAGCCTCATAGATAGAAGTCCTAGACATAGCCCTATTCTATCACAATACTGGCTATAAGTCAAATTTATTGGCTAGAATTATTTTTCTAGCCTTTCCACGGGATTTGGGATATAGTGGAAGTATGGAGCAGCAGAATCCTACTCACAAAAAAACAAAGCGGTACACCCTGAGAACCTTTGTGCAGGAAGCCTTTCTCACCAGTAATTTCTTTATTCAGAATGATTTATTAACTTATGCCTCTGCCTGTGCCTTTAGCTTTTTGTTTTCTTTATTGCCAGTAGTGATTATGTGTGCCGTGATTTTGATTCGAGTTTTGAAGGCAAGTCCCTCTGTTTTGACAAATCTCTATCAGTTTGATACTGGGTTGGCACAAATTCTTGATGTTTCTCATTTGGTGAATTCAGTGCTGGATTTTCAAGGTGGAATTATCTTTAACATTATTGTAGGCATCTTTATTTTTTGGATGGCTCGTCGGCTGTTCAATTCCACCATGAAGGGAATCGGTTGTATCTTTCACAAGGAGCTGGTGATGCGACCTCTTGTGTCCCAGCTCATTATAGTGGCCGGAGAGGTACTGCTGGTGGTGGTGATTGCCCTCACCATCTTTGTGTTTAGCTCTGGAAGAACCCTGCTGGAAACAAGCTTTTTGCAGCAGTTCATTCCTCCTGTGATACTAGAACAGAGCAATCGACTGGTACAATTTTTGCCTGCAACCTTGATGTTTGGCTTTATTACTATTTGCTTTAAAATAGCCACCAGAACAAAGCCCCGATGGAAGCACTGTATTCTAGCGGCGGCAGCCTGTACCCTAACATTTTTTATCTTTAGCTTTTTTTCCAATATGCTTCGGAACACCACCACCTACAACATGATTTATGGAGTTATGAGCAGTATCATTATCTTGCTGTTGAAGGTATTTGTATTTTTTATCCTGTTTCTGTTCTTTGCCCAAGCCCTTTTTGTGCATCAGTTTTTTGACCAGCTACTGCTAGGTGAGCTTTATCTCTTGCCTAGTCGGGAGGAAACACGACTTCATCTGGTGCTACGGAGACTGCTCTTTATTGACCCAGATTATTTTATCCTGAAAATGGCTGCTGCCACGAATTATGGCCAAGGTTCCATGATTTACAAAGAAGGAGATCAGGGAGAATGGGTCTATTTTCTTGCCCAGGGACAAGTTCAGATTACAGGAAAGCATCATATTCAGCAATGTCATCCAGGAGATTTCTTTGGGGAATTACCCTGTATCCTAGGAAGAAATCGGGAAGAATCAGCCTTGGCGGAAACTCAAGTCCAGGTAATTCGCATTGAGACAGAAGACTTTATTTCCATGCTGGAAAAAAATCCTGAAGCTAATAAAAAGGCTCTGTCCCAGGTATCACATTATTTTTCAAGCCACAGCTAGGATTCTTTAGGAAAGGCTTACTGAGGATTACTTAAAACTGACAGAGCTTCTTCCATGTGAGGTGGCAGAGGAATCTGAAAGGTGGTGGCCCTTCCCTCCAGCGGAATGGTGAGGCGGGTGGCAGCCAGTTGCAAGGTCTTTATGCCCACCGCTTTTTTTACCAGCTTGTTTACCTTAAAGTTGCCGTGCTTGTCATCTGCTAGAATGGGGCAGCCAGCTTGGGCAAGGTGAATGCGGATTTGGTGGGTGCGGCCAGTGCCTAGGGTGAGATTCAACAGGGAAAACAGGGGATTAGTTCCCAAGTCAGCCATTTGTTCTGCCAGCGGAGCAATTTCTGCTACAGGAAAAATTCCTGCCACCTGATAAAAGGTTTCAGCCGTCTTTCCTGCTCCCGCCACCTGCACCTTCTGAGTCAATCGTCCAGTTTTTCCCAGGGCGGAACTTGATTTTAATCCCTGCACCAGTCCAAAGCACAGGGCCTGATATTCTTTTTTTACCTGACCAGAAGCAATAAGTCCTGTCCACAAATGAGCGGCAGCAGAGGTTTTTGCCACCACCAAAAGGCCAGAGGTCTCCTTGTCCAGCCGATGCACGGGATAGACCTTGACTCCAAGCTGTTCACAGAGCAAGGAATCCAAGGGATTTTTGACCCCTTCTCCCCCCTGCACCGCCAAGCCGGCTCTCTTGTTCACAATGAGGATTTCGTTATTTTCGTAGATGATGGGAATCTCTTTCACAGTTGCTCCTGATATAAGGACTTGCAGTATAGCAAAAAAAGGAGATTGTTTCCACGTAAGAAATTAAAACACATCTTTTACAAGGAATTTTTCATCAGGAAAAAGCCATAGACTTTTTCTGTAGTAAAATCCCAGCCACAGCCAAATTCTATCACAAAGGAGGTAAGGCCAAGAACAGAAATATCAGACCGTATAAAACCACCAGCAGTGTAAGAAGTTTTACTGTCATAAACAAGATCAAAAAATCCGCCTACGTCAAGTTTTTGCATAATGAGAAATTCTGCAAAGGTAAGATTAGAACTTGTATTTGTGTAAAAAAGTTCAGTGGAAGAGGTAATAATATAAGGATTTTTTTGCAAATATGAGGCTCCTTGCAAGGAACGATAAAAATCCTTTGAAATAAACTCTGTGCTAGGAGAATATGATTTATTCAAGCTGAAAAATGAATACCGAGCAGAAAGATTTTGAGAAAAACCTACAAAGGCCACATTCAACAAGTTTTCTGAAAAAGCTCCTATTCCAAGAGAAATTGCATCAAAGGTATTTCCTTGGAAATATACAATGGGCTTGAAAACAATGCGTGCAAGATTATTCTTTTTATTTTGAAAGGTAAGGCTTGCTGAGGAAAAGAAATTTTCAGTTTGAAACAGGAAGTTTCCTTGCCATTCAGCCGAAAGGGAAAAATCTTTGATAAAAGTAGGGAAAAAGCTTGGCATGAATGCAAAGGAAAGCCCCGAATACAATGTATTTGGCTGAAATTTATCGTACAAAAAGGTTGAAGCTACAACAGCTTCTGCTTGGAAAAAATAATTTGGTCGAAATTTTACATACATGTCAACAGAATAGTCGGGACTGGTAAAGTTTGCTCCCACCCCTAGTCGACCAAACCAAGAAGGAGTTTCCATAAATCCATAAATTCCAGCACCATAGGTATTGCATAAATATAAAGAAGGATAATCTAAAGCAGAAATATTTGGTCGAATTTTCATTCCAAGATAATTTTGCTGAATTTTGATTTCAGGATTCCGCTCCAGCCTTTTGATCAATTCATTGGAACTTGCAGTTGTTTCTTTTCGTCTTTCTGAAAATTCCCTGTAGCCGTGGGGACGGGCAACAATCTCCTCCATCGCCTTCATGGCAGAATCATAACCTACTTGTACTAATTCATGGATTTTTTTGAATTCCATAAAGGAGAATTTTTCCACGTCATTTCTAATTAAAACAGGTTGTAGCTGGCGAATGTCACTAATAGCAAGCCGTTCTTTGCCAATGGAAATAGTTCTGCTAATAACAACAATGGGATTGTTCAGATTCATTTTTTTATCGTAAAAGGCCGTGGACACAATCAGGTTCTTTGAAAAAGCATCAGCAACCTTTAAGCCAGCAATATCAATGGTGCCACTGTCCACCAATTTTACCTTCACTCCAGATTCCAGCACATAATCAACTGGTTCCATAAAAAACGACATGGCAAAGGCAGCAGACATAACCTGAGCAAAATCACCAGAAGCATGCCATATTTGTCTTTTTGTATTCAAATCTTCTGTTAATAACAAGATGGGAATGGCACAATCCTTAATGTCAACAGATTCCTTTCCAAGAAATTCATTGATTAAGGCAGTAAATCTTCTTACAGAAACTATTCCTCCTTTTAAAGGAGCAACTAAATCAAAATACGAATTAAGGTTTAGGGTACTTGCTATCTTATACATTTGATCAGGCGAAAACCCGTAGGAATATAACATTCCAATAATGGCTCCCATGGAATTTGCCACAATAAAGTCAGGAACAATGCCATTTTCTTCCATGGCTTGTAATACACCGATGTGAGCAAAAGCCCTTGCAGAACCACCGCACAAAACAAGTCCCAAGGGTTCTCGCTGCTCAGTTTCTCGAATTTGCTGTATTCTTTGGGAAAATTCCTCTATTCCTTCATAAAATGGCACATTTTGCAAGGGTAAACTCTGAATTGCAGCAGATTCCCCAAAGGATGTTCCTACACAAAAAAAAATAAATGCCAGTAAAAAAACGACTTTTTTTATTATTTCC
>JAXJGY010000009.1:0-34375 GCA_036300185.1 Treponema sp.
GTGTTGTGTTGTGTTCAGGGATTGTACTGCAGAAACAGTTTTAGTCAAGAGATTTCCTGTGAACAAGCCAACTTTTTTTACGCCAAGATACAATTTTTACACTCCAATTCCACGGTTGGTAAGTAGTAACTAACCAGACACTTAAAATACTGGATGGATAGTACAAGCTAATTTATTGTTTGTCTAGGGTTTGGGGAGGAAATTTCTGGAAAAAACTTGGGTGGCAGAAAAAAAATTATAAAAAATGGATTTTTTTCTGGGAAAACGCATTTTTTTGCACCTCCAAACCTATAATGTATATGTAAGAAAAAATTTGGAGGTAAGATGGACAACGAACACCACACCACAGAAAATCGTAAGCACAAGGATTCTCTCTTTGTAGATTACTTTTCCAAAGACAGAGACTGGAAACAACACTTTCTCTCACTGTATAACGCTCTCCACGGTACCAACCTGCAAGTGGAAACCACCAATCTTGAGCGTGTAAACTTAGAACAGGTTTTGTACATGGATTATTATAACGACATTGCCGTTATGGTGAACGACCAGCTCATCATGATGATTGAACATCAGTCCACCATCAATCTCAACATGCCACTACGGTTCCTAGAATACATTGCGCGGATTTACGGAAATCTGGTAGACTCAAAGTCCAAGTTTTCAAACCAACAGATTTCACTGGCTAAGCCTGAGTTCATTGTGTTTTACACCGGCAATGAAGATATTCCACCAGAAAGTTATCTTTATTTATCAGATGCATTCAAATTGAACCAGCTTCCAAATGCGGAACTCACACTTGAATTGAAAGTAAAAGTGTGTAAAATTAAAAATGAGAATCCAAGTCCAGTGGTACATAATTGTCCTGACTTGAAGCAGTACGCACAGTTTCTCAAGCTAATAGATGAAGCCAAAGCAGATGGCCACGTAAAACCACTCACAAGAGCCATACAAGAGGCACTCCGTCGTAACGTACTACAAGATTATCTTGAACGAAAAGGAAGTGAAATTTTGAGTATACTAATGACTGAATACGATTATGCTACCGACATTGCAGTAAAACAAGAAGAAGCTTATGCTAGTGGTCGAAATGGAGGCATCTTAGTGGGTCTCCAACAAGGTCTGGAACAAGGAGCCTACGAAAAAGCATTGGAAACAGCAAAAATGTTACTTTCTTACGGTGATTCTCCAGAAAAAGTCGCCATTTGCACCAAGCTCCCACTAGATGTGGTACAAAATCTCATCCAAGTACAGTAGTCTCATCCCCTCCACACCTTAAAGTACCACATAAAAATAAAAGCCAGGGCTTAATCAAGCTCCTGGCTTATAAAAAACTTCGGTTATTCTAGCTCTTCCCGCTTAGAAACAACTTTACTGATAAGGCCATACTCCATGGCTTCTGTGGCAGAAAGCCAATAGTCACGGTCGGTATCCTTGGCTACCTGCTCCAGAGGCTTACCTGTTTCCTGGGCAATCAGGTCGTTAATCTTGGCCTTGGTTTTTTCCAATTCTTGAGCATGAATCTCAATGTCGGTGGCCACACCCTTAATGCCACTTAAGGGCTGGTGAATCAGATAATGACTGTTGGGCAATCCAATTCGTCGAGACTTGTCTGCTGCCAGCAAAATCAAAGCACCAGCACTGGCTACCAAGCCCATACCGATGCAGTACACGGGAGCCTTTACAAAACGAATCATATCAAAAATGGCATACCCAGCGTCCACATCGCCACCGGGAGAATCAATGTAAATACGGATGGGTTCGTCGGAATCAGCCTCCATCACCAAAAGCTGGCGTATAATCTTTTCTGCCAGCGCCTTGTTTACCTCCCCAGACAGGAGAATCTGCCGTGTCTTGAGAAATTTTGTATTCATCACCTCGGAGGTAGATTCCTGGGCCTTTGGTTCTTTTTCATCGTCTGAATCTAAATAAATCATTATTGCTCCTCATTCTCTGCCCAATTCAGGCAGGCCCCTCCATAGCACAGGGGTATCCAATCAAAATGCTATCTTCATCAATATACATAAATCACAGTGATTTTTCAAGTTTTCTACAAATTAATAATAAAACACTAAATCGGGAAAAAATCATCAAAATAGTCCACAATTTTTCCTGCAAAGACATTGAATTTTTGTCAAACACTGCTATACTAGCAAGAGAGTGTTAAAAAATCATGCATCCATCTTTTTTTGGGAAATACGCAAGAATCTGTCACAAAACACCGATGAGATAGTATGAAAAGAGAGGAGTTTTTTATGGATAACAGATATAAGATTCCAATTCAGGCTATAATTTATAACTATCTGATTTACTTCAGCCCCATTGGTTTTTTCATCTTTGAAGTTTTGCTCACAGGAACCATTCCAAAGGAGAAGCTTGGAGTGTTCTTCTTTAATCCCATTTTTTTGGTTTACTTGGTTCTTGCCGTAATCATTCCCTCTTTGATGATTAGTCGGACGACACAAATAATTAACCAATACGATGGTTCGGTTGAAAGTTGCCACAAAGCCAATAGATCAGCATTGTTTTTTACAAAGGTATCTATCTATCTTGCAGTGGTCATGAGCTTCTTTCCTATTTTGTTGGCTTTGCCAATGGAGGATGTGAACAATCTTGTCATTGTAATGCAGTCTTTCGGAGCCTGTTGCTTTGTATCCTTGGCCACATACATTAAGTTCATCCAAATTTTTGAGGATTCCATTCATCACCTTCCCCTCACTTCAGAAGACACTTCTATGTCCTTAGTATTAAGAAGTTCTCTGGTGGGATTCTTTGTTTGTTTGGGTGCAGTGTTGGTTGTTTGTGCTCCCTTGGTGAATTTCAACAGTCCCAGCGGAATTGTCTTTGACCTGAGCAAACTTATTCCTCTGTCTATCTGCAGTATGTCTTTGGGACTACTAGACTTTTACCTGCTGATGAGAGCTGTATCCTATCGAGTCAAGGCCATCAGTTATGCTATGAATCAGGTTTCCCAGAGTAACTTTGACAAGGGACATGTACGAGTACAATCTCGAGATGAATTCGGACTTCTAGCAAACGACATTAATGCCTTTGTCACCAAGGATAGCCAAGTTGTCAGAATTGTGTGTGAAAGTGTTGACACCTGTAACAACTCAATGAATCTGCTGGTTGGGAAGGTGGATGCCTCCAACGGTACGGTTTCTTCTGTCCTTGGTTCTATCTCTGATGTGAAGAACGAGATGATTAACCAAGTAGCAGGCATTGAGCAAACACAAGCTTCTGTAAACAAGATAACAAATCTCATTAATGAGCAAAATAACGGAATTCAAACATTGGCTTCCAGCGTCACAGAAGCATCCGCATCCATAGAGGAAATGGTAGCTAATATCAACTCTGTGTCAGAAATCCTACGAAGAAACACTCAGTCAGTACATCAGTTGTGCAATGCCGCTAGCGAAGGGCAAAAAACCGTTGAGACAGCAGTGGCATCAGCTCGGCAGATTTATCAGGAGTCAGAGGGCTTGATGGAAGCCAGCGAAATTATCAAGCACATCGCCGAGCAAACAAATATGTTGGCCATGAATGCTGCCATTGAAGCTGCTCATGCTGGAGATGCAGGAAGAGGCTTTGCTGTTGTTGCCGATGAGATTAGAAAGCTGGCAGAAGACTCCAGCTCCCAGAGCCTTACCATTACAAATAGACTAAAGGAGCTTGGAGGTACCATCAATATCGTGTCTGAAAACACCCAGCAGGTTGAGCAACACTTTACTACCATCTTTGATTTTGCCCAGTCAGTGCAACGACAAGAAGAGGTCATTATGCGAGCCATGGAGGAACAGACTGCAGGAAGTGGCCAAGTACTGGATGCCATGCGCACCATTCATGGAATCACCTTCTCCGTCAGCGACAGTTCTGGCGCTGTCCTTCAGGGAAGCAAGGAGATTGACTTAGAGATGCACAAGTTGGTAGAAATTACTGGCCAAATCACCGATTCCATGAACAAGATGTCCAATAGTGCCACAGATGTTACTAGTGCCCTCCATGTGACTAATGAGGAGCTATCTAGAAACCAGACGGTACTCTCCGAGCTTGCAAAGATTATGTCTCAGTTCACCACATAATTTTGAACAATATTGCCAAGGGCAGAATAGCTACAAATGCCACAAGAATTTGATTTTGCTGTACAACGTAGGAATACAGAAAGGTTGGCGGATTTTTCAAAGGACTGTGGCTTTTCCTTTTCATACCGAGACAGCGGTGTCCTTGCGATACCATGGCTTTTTCTGATATACTAGCTCATACCTATATGCGGAGTGTCTCATGACAAAATATATCTTTATTACTGGCGGAGTTGTTTCATCTTTAGGAAAGGGCATTGCAGCCGCCTCCTTGGGGCTCATTTTGAAAAGCCGTGGATTGAGTGTTGTTAATCAGAAATTTGATCCATATCTCAATATTGACCCAGGAACCATGAATCCCTACCAGCACGGAGAGGTTTTTGTCACAGATGACGGTGCCGAGACCGACTTGGACTTGGGCCACTACGAAAGATTTACCGACGTAAACCTTTCCCAAAGCAGCAACACCACTGCTGGTAGAGTCTATCTTTCCATCCTGAACAAGGAGCGGGAAGGTGGCTTTAACGGAGGTACCGTTCAGGTTATTCCTAATGTTACCGATGAGATTCGTCGTAGAATGATGTTGGCTGCAGAGGAAACTGGTGCAGACGTTATCATCACAGAAATTGGCGGTACTGTGGGAGACATTGAATCCCTGCCCTTTATCGAGGCTATTCGCCAGATTAAATACGAGGTAGGAGTGGAAAATTGTGCCTATATCCACCTTACCTTGCTTCCCTACATGAAAAAAGCCCAGGAGCTTAAGTCAAAGCCAACCCAGCACTCAGTACAAGATTTGCAGGGTCTTGGAATTCAGCCTGATATTATTATGCTCCGCAGTGAAATTCCTGTGGATCCAGGTACACGAGAAAAACTGGCTCTTTTCTGCAACGTTTCCACCGATTGCATTATCCAGAACTTAAACGCAAAATCTATTTATGAAGTTCCCCTTATGATGGAACAGGAAGGATTGGGAAATGCCGTATGTCGTGTTTTAGGTTTGGAGGACAAGGCTTCCCAGCTCCAGGATTGGGCTGCCATGGTGGACCGATTCTATAATCCTGTAAAAACTATTCGCATTGCCTTGGTAGGAAAATACATCGAGCTTCATGATGCCTACCTTTCTGTGGTGGAATCCTTGATTCACGGTGGAATTGCTGCCAACGTAGCGGTAGACATCGATTGGGTTGATGCAGAGGAATGTACCAATCCAGAGGCTACAGCCCAGCGGTTAAAAGATGCCCATGGAATTATAGTACCTGGTGGTTTTGGAGTCCGTGGTATTGAGGGAATGATTCAGGCAGCCCAATATGCACGAACCCACAAGGTACCTTATTTTGGTATTTGTCTTGGTATGCAGATTCAAGTAATTGAATTTGCCCGCAATGTGCTTGGTATGGCTGGAGCTAATTCCAGCGAAATGGATAAGGATACAGCCTACCCTGTTATCGATCTCATGAGCGACCAGAACGGAGCCATTTTAGGTGGAACCCTTCGTCTTGGTAAATACCAGTGTGCCCTTACAGAAGGAAGCTTGGCAGCAGTAGCCTATGGTAATACAAATATATGGGAGCGCCACCGCCACCGATATGAGTTCAACAACAAATATCGAGAGGAATTTGAAAAAAGCAGCCTCCGTCTCACAGGAATTAACCCTGAGCGAAATTTGGTAGAAATTGTTGAGCAGGCTGATCATCCTTGGATGGTGGGTGCTCAATTCCATCCTGAATTCAAGTCACGGCCAAATCGTGCCCATCCCTTGTTCCGGGAATTTATTGCAGCGGCTGTAACAAACTCTCACGAAAGCCCATAATCTGGTAAAAGGAGTTTCTATGGCATGGCAGAAGATTGTTGTTCTGGATTTTAATAGTCAGCAGGCTCACAAGATAACGAAAACCTTGCGATTGTTAGGGTATCATTCGGAAATTAAGCCACCTTCTACCACCATAGAATCTTTAAAAGGGGCTACAGGAATCATCCTTTCTGATGGTCCTGGATTAGGTTTTCCAGAAACAAAAATACAGTTTAACGAAGAAATTCTTTCTTTGGAAATTCCCATCCTTGGCATTGGCTATGGACATCAGCTTTTAGTCCATTTGTATGGAGGAGTTGTGGGTAAGGCCCTTATTGGAGAGTTTGGAACTGCCCAGCTCCATCAAGATATTTCCACCTACAGCCCCCTCCTCCTTGATGTGGAAGAAACCACCACAGTGGCTATGGCTCATCAAGAAGAGGTACTGGAATTACCACAGGGATTTGAAGTAGTAGCCTCCACTAAGGTTTGTAAATATGCAGCGGTACAGGATTTAAACCAAGGTCGATTTGGCTTTCAGTGTAATATCGCAGCCAACGAAACAGAATGTGGCAAGGAAATTCTGGAAAATTTTGTTCGATTCTGCGGTATGGAAAAAAACTGGGATCAGGATATTGTGCTAGAGCTTATGCTGGCAAAAATCCGTTTTACCGCCAAGGATAAAAATGTTCTGATATTTCTTTCAGGTGGAGTAGATTCCACCGTAGCTTTCACCTTACTTAATAAATCCCTCGGACAAAAAAGGGTTTTAGGTATCCACATAGACAACGGTTTTTTGCGGAAGAATGAAAGCAAGGCCATTGCCACTAGATACCGAGACTTTGGTTTTACCAATTTTGTGGTTGCCAATGCTTCAGAAAGCTTTTTAAAGGTAATGGGAAAGGAAACAAATCCCCAAAAAAAGCGCTTGTTGGAAGCAGCCTATTTCCGCCACGTACGAAATAAAATGATGGGGAAATTAGGACTCCATGAGGATGAGTGGCTTGTAGCCATAAACACACTCTATTCCGAGAATAGGTCATATATCGACAACAGTGAAGCTCTGTCCTCCCCCACTCCAACATCATTTGGAGTTCAAGCCCTTATTGATAAGGGAGCCGTTTTAGAGCCTTTGAAGGAATTGTATCGAGATGAAGTGCGGGAGCTAGGACGTAAAATGGGATTACAGGATGAAATGGCTCATCGTCATCCCTTCCCAGAGCCAGGCTTGGCAATCAATGTCTTGTGTAGCACTGGAGAACTAACCTACCAAGAAGAAGGACAGTTAGCTCAAACCCAAGTGAAGCTGCTGAACCTGATTAACAAGGAGGGAATGCAAGCCACCTCTGCCACCATGCTCCCCGTAAAGGCTGCTGGTATAAAAAACGGAAAGCAAATTTTTGGCTTTCCTGTAGCACTCACCTTTGATACCACAGGGCCACGAAATTGGCTCACCCTGCTCCAAGCCACAGAAAATCAGTTAGACCCAGAAGCTACAGAATTACCAGAAGAAAAAAAGGATGCACCTTGGTACCATATTCCACGCTGGCGTGTTTTGGAGCGAGTTTCTAGCTTTATCACAGACTCCCTCCCTGAAGTGAGTCGCGTTGTAGTAAAGCTTTACCAACGGCCAAATACTGACTTGCGACTCCAGGAAGGCTATTGCTGTAAAGACCGCTTAGATCAAACCAGAGAAGCAGATTTCATTGTTCTAGATGAATTAAAGCGTTTTGGCTGGTACGAGGAAATTTTTCAGCACCTTACCATAAACCTTCCCTATGCCTCAACTCCCCAGCATTGTAGTATTGTGCTACGTCCAGTGGATTCAGAGGATGTTATTACGGGAAAATTCTCCCACATGCACCATCAGGTTTTAGATGCCATTATGGAGCGATTAGTACAGTTGCCCTTTGTGGATGCTGTTTACTACGATATTACCGATAAACCACCAGCAAAATTTGGCTGGGAATGACGTTCGAGCTACGCTCGAACTTACGGAGTTTTGCGGTGCAAAACTCCCTGGATGGATGTTTAGGCTACAGCCAAGCATGTAAACTGTTTTGTAAGAAACTTTCCGAAAAAACACCCACCCTTTTGATGGGTGTTTTTGTTACAGATTAAATGTGTTGTACCAGCCAAGGGAGGGCTTTTTCAAATTTTACACCGTACCAGTGGGACTTGTCATCCAAGGTGGCCTTCATGGATTCGATTACAAAGTCGGCACCAAGGGCTGCAGCGTCAATCAAGGACTTACCTCGACACAGGGCACCTGCAACGGTAGAAGCAAAAACATCGCCAGTTCCATGCATCTGGGCATTCAGTCGTTTGCGGAAATAGTATTCCAGTTTAGTTCCATCGAAGCATACACAGCCCAATTCTCTAGGATCATAGCATACGCCAGTCAGCAAAACCTTCTTTGCTCCCAATCCCATCAATCGCTCCAAAAGTCCTACAATGTAAGCTTCATCGTAATCCTCGTTTTCGATATTGTCACCAACATATTTTTCGTTCAACAGGAAGGCTGCTTCTGTAAGATTTGGCATAATCACGTCGGCACCCTTACAGAGCTTGGCCATTTCAGCAGGGAAATCAGCGTCAAAGCCGGGATACAATTTACCGTGATCTGCCATTACAGGGTCTACAATCCGCAGAGCTCCAGGATTAGCGGTTTCTTCCATAATTTTGAGAATCAAAGGAATCTGAGATTTGCTTACATAACCTGTGTAAAAGGCATCAAATTTCAGACCTTCCTTGTTCCAGTGGGCAAGAATCCCTTCCATATCATCTGTCAAATCACGAAAGGTAAAGCCAGAAAAACCAGCAGTGTGGGTGGAAAGAACAGAACTTGGCAGAACAGCAGTCTCAATACCACAGGCTGAAATAATGGGCAAGGCCACTGTAAGTGAACACTGACCCACACAAGAAATGTCTTGAATTGTTAAAAGTCTCTTATCCATTAGCTTACTCCTCAAAGGCAAGTTCTTGAAAATCCTTAACCAAAAATATTCTCGCTAAAAGAACTTACCAGTGAAGGCATCATATATAAAATCTGGTATGATGTATATATTCATTTTTAATCAATTTTTATATAATCAGATTATGATTACCATAGATTTTTCCCAGAGAGGTAGCAGAAGTCTGACAGATTTTTTATATCTTCAGCTCAAAGAACGAATTTTGGAGGGAAGCTTACAGTCCAATCAAAAGCTCCCATCTAAACGTAGTCTTTCTTCCCACCTTGGAATAAGTGTCATTACCGTACAGAATGCCTATCAGCAGCTCATTGACGAGGGCTATGTGTATTCAGAAGAAAAACGAGGGTATTTTGTAACAGAGCTGGAAGCATTTTCTTCTTTACAGGCACCGAAAAAAATACAGAGGGAAAAACAAGGTGAAATTCAGCAAACAAACAGTACTGTCAACCAACTTTTTCATGCATCAGACAATACAAAAGCCTTTAATCAAACGGGAAAAGCTGAAATCAATCTACAGGCTGCCCACATTCACCAGGAGCTCTTCCCCTTTTCCCTGTGGGCAAGCCTTATGCGAAAGGTGTTGCATGAATCAAAAAAGCGGATTCTTTCTCCCCTACCACCACAAGGGCTGTTGGAATTACGTCAAGCCATTGCATCCTACCTGGGAACCTTTCGGAACATGAAGGTGCAGCCTCAGCAGGTAATCATTGGCGCTGGAACAGAATATCTATACTCCCTTGCCCTACAGCTTTTAGGTCGCAACTTGCGATACGGAGTGGAAAATCCAGGGTATCAAAAGCCAGCTCAAATCATGACGGCCATGGGAGTAAACTGGAGTCCAGTAACAATGGATGGCTCAGGAATCCTTCTGCAAGAGCTAGAGGAAAAACAGCTTGATGCAGTTCTCGTTTCACCTGCCCATCACTTTCCCACAGGCATCATCATGCCCATAAAACGACGTCAGGAGCTTTTGGCCTGGGCTCGACAAGGCTCCCGTTTCATTTTGGAAGACGATTACGACAGCGAATTCCGCTTTACTGGCCGCCCCTTAGAAACACTTTTTTCCCTCAGCTCCACCAATGACAGCCACGGACAGGTTATCTACCTGAATACCTTTACTAAAACCCTTACCCCCTCCCTCCGAATCAGCTACATGGTTTTACCCTGGAATCTGGTTCAACAATTTCATCAGCAGCTCAGCTTTTATTCCTGTACGGTTTCCAGTATTGAACAATTAACTCTTGCACGATTCATTCAAGAGGGCTACTACGAAAAGCACCTTTCCCGCAGAAAAAATCACTATCGGAATATACGAGATAGCCTGCTGCTCCAATTAAACCGAAGTCCTTTAGTAGAGAACTGTACCATAACTGGCAAGGATTCAGGACTTCATTTTTTGCTGAAAATTAAAACATCCTGCAAGGAGGATATACTCAAAAGAAACTTACATACAGAAGGAATTCAGGTAGCCTTTTTAAGTCAGTATTGTCACTTTACAGACAGAAATCAAGAGGATGTAACAAATACCCTTGTTATTAGCTATTCCGCCTTAAAAAAGGAGCAGATTCCCTGGCTTGTAACAGGCTTGCACAAGGCCTTGAATGGACATGAGGAAAATAACTTCTGTCACTCTTGAGAACGAAAGCTATCTTCTGTACAATACTGAACGGAGGAAGATATGAACGTATGTATTTTGCGGGGAAGTCCACGAAAAAATGGAAATACAAATAGCCTGTTACTTCCATTTGTAGAAACACTGGAAAAGGCTGGTGTCACCTGCTTTGATTTTGATCTACACACTATGAAGCTGGAAGGCTGTGTTGCCTGTTGTTGCTGCCAGAAAAATCATGAGCTGTTTAACTGCTCTCGGAAGGATGATTTACAGCAGGTTTTTGATGCCATCATGAAAAGTGATTTAATTGTTTTAGCAACTCCTATTTATAGCTGGTTCTGCACCCCATCCATGAAAATTGCCTTGGATCGTCTGGTATACGGC
Source organism: Treponema sp. (assembly GCA_036300185.1). Classification (GTDB taxonomy): domain Bacteria; phylum Spirochaetota; class Spirochaetia; order Treponematales; family Treponemataceae; genus Treponema_F. The sequence continues at coordinate 10,840 of JAXJGY010000009.1, forward strand.
ATGAACAAGATTTACAGTCCAAATCCTGGGCCCCGCTTGTGGGAAGGAAAGTCCCTAGCAATGGTAATCAGCTGTGGGTATAAGCCAGAAAAGGGAGCAGATCTTTTTGAAGAGGCCATGATTCGCTATTGCAAGCACTCTCGACTCAACTACAAGGGAATGTTGGCAGAACGTCATCTAGGCTACCATGTTGATTTTATGGATGAGGAAAAGATTCAACATGCAAAAGACTTTGCCCAAAAGTTGTTATCTGAATAACAAGCTTTGACTTTCAACCTTGTTAAAAGAAACTGTACCTGTTGTCATTTTCTTATTTTAAGGTATAATAAATATATACTTAGGGAAAATGACAACGGAGGGGTACAAGTGGACAAGATTGAGTGGAAAGATGTGTATCAGCTGGGTGTAGAGGAAATTGACTTACAGCACCACAAATTGATTTCCATTATGAACAATTTCTACGATACAACCATTGGAGATCCCAAAGAATATCCCGTAAATGTGGGAAAAAGCCTTAAAAAGCTGTCAGACTATACCTACGACCATTTTTTCTATGAAGAAGCCTTAATGGAAAAATATAATTATCCTGATCTAGATAAGCACAAGGCTCAACACAAGATTTTTATTAACCAGTTGAACTCAAAAATTCCCCTCATTGCAAAAGGAGACCAATCAGAAGGTCAGGAATTGTACGATTTCCTCCTTGAATGGTTGCTCCACCACATTGCCCATATTGACAGCCTCTGGGCAGAGCATGTATTGGCAATAGAAGAAAAGAAAATATAAGCACTTATTATTTTATGAGTATGTGCTGATTGGAAATTATGATTAGTTACAGAAAATGTTTGGAGTATGGTAATGGAAAAAGTTGAATGGCAAGATGCCTACTGTATTGGAGTGGAGGAAATCGATGTACAGCATCGCAAGCTCCTGTCTATTGTGAATGAATTTTATGATGTGGCAATCGGCCATCCTGCAGATTATCCTGTTAAGGTTGGACGCTGCCTAAAAAAATTAGCGGACTACACTCACTACCATTTCGCAGCAGAAGAAGTGCTGATGGAACGATACATGTTTCCTTCCACCACACAACACAAGGAAGAGCACAGTAATTTTATTACTCAAATTGCCACTAAGGTTCCACAAATTGCCAGAGGAAATCAGGCTATGGGGCAAGAATTATATGAGTTCTTGCTGGATTGGATTGTAAACCATATTGCTTACTCAGATAAATTATGGGCAGAATATGTTATAGCAATCCAGCAAAGCCCAGAGGAAAAAAATCGAATATATCGCCGTCCAGGAGCTATTCCTTTTTTCCAAAAGCACTAAGCTCCTAGGAAATTACGAGAACCTTCTAGTCTAGCAAGGGAAGTAAATCACCGTAACCAGCTGCTTCCATTTCATTTTTGGGAACAAAACGTAAGGAGGCACTGTTGATGCAATACCGCAAGCCCCCTGTGGCCAATGGCCCATCATCAAACACGTGGCCCAAGTGAATATCTCCGCTACGACTGCGAACCTCTGTCCGAACCATACCGTGGCTCGTGTCTACCAGCTCTGTTACTAGCTCCGTGGCGATGGGCTTGGTAAAGCTGGGCCAGCCACAACCAGAGTCAAACTTATCTGTAGAAAGGAAGAGAGGTTCTCCAGTGGCAATATCCACATAGAGGCCAGCTTCGTGATTATCCCAAAACTCATTGAAAAATGGTCGCTCCGTAGCAGCCTTCACTGCAACATCATATTGCAAGGGAGAAAGCCTTTCCTGTAATACCTCGTTGCTGGGGCGTGGATATCGCTCTTGCTCCAAGGAAGGCAGCTGGCTCACCTCATCTTCAGGCTTTACTGTTTCACCGAGATTTGGAATTAAGCTTGTATCCACCGAAGTTGCAGCCTTTCGGAATTTATCCCGACTAATGTGGCAGTATCCAAAGGGATTTTTTTCAAGATAATCCTGATGATATTCCTCTGCTGGGAAAAAATTCTTTACAGGCTCCAGCTCCACCACAATTTTTCTGTCAGTGGCAGCTTGCTTTTCTGCAATAAAGTTTTGGGCAATCTGTCCATCTGCCTCATTTGTGTAATAAATGCCTGTTCGGTACTGAGGACCACGGTCATTTCCCTGCTTGTTAATGCTATAAGGATCGATGATGTCAAAATATAGATTCAGCAAATGATTTAAGCTCACCACAGATGAATCATATACCACCTGCACCGTCTCGGTGTGACCAGTTTGCCCTGTACAAACCTCTTGATAACTGGGATTCTCCACAGTTCCTTGACTATATCCTGAAACAGCATCCAGCACTCCAGGCACCAGAGCAAAATATTGTTCTACTCCCCAAAAACAACCTCCCGCAAGATACACCTGTGAAGCAGCTTCATGAGTAACCACTGTATTATTTTTTTCAGAATTAATTTGCTCTTCCATTTTTTCCTCCTCAATACAACTAAATATTCCAAACAAAATACTGAAAATAAAAAAATACATCCAACTTTTTTTCCATACCTTCATCATACAAAATCCTTAAAATTATAATCTGATTTAAAAATACACTTCCTTAAACCACGCTTTCTGAAATTTAAGGAAGTGTCTTCGTCTATAAAGATACTACTTTTTCACTTTCTTGGGGCTAGATTCATCGGCCTTTTTTTCAGTTTTTGAATCAGCCTTTTTTACTGTAGCAGTTTTCTTAGCTCCTTTACTTTGAAGAGTCTTCTTTCCAGCTTCTGGCTTTTTCTTGGAAGGAGCCTTTGTCACCTTACTCTTTTCTACTACAGGAGGAGGAAGGAGTTTACAGAGATGGTCTGCTCGGTATTCAGCCTTTTTCTGAGCAGTGGCCAAGGTTTTTGCTACAGCCTCCAAACCATCTTTGGTGGATTCACCTAAGCCACCACCAATGAAGGCAGGAACTGCAACAGCATACCACAGGGCCTCACTCATAAGCTCCTGATTAAACCACAGCACATTGTCAAAGAGATTGATACCCGCCACTGCACTGGCAGCCTTACTATGAACAATGGTGTCTACCATAATTCCAGCCACCTTTTTTACGGTCTTGGTGTCAACCTTTGTAGTGGCATCAGCTCTTTTCAGCTGGCTCAACAAGTCCAAGAAGGGTAAGGTTACCACCAAGGTTTTCAGTGGTAAGCTCGTAGCTGCCACAGGAACTCCACGATTCAGCAGCAGATCTTGGAGCTTTCGTTCCAAGCCCCACTGTGAAATAAGGGCTGCAGAATTTGCTGCAGTAGCTTTTTTGCCCAGTACAGACTGAAGACTGCTAGCAACAGCCATTCCTGCAAGCATTTGGGTGACAGCAGGACGAGACAAAATATCTTGAGCAAGACTTACTTCAAACTTGGAGGTGGTAGCTTCATCAGCAGCTATTTCCTTTGTAGTTTTCTTGCAGCCCTTAGCCTTGGAGCTAGTAGCCACCAGCTTTTGGCCTGCTGCAAAGGTTTTTAGTAGCTGGGTAAAGCTTTTCTTAAAGCCTGCCCAAAGCTTTTCCACGGAATCCATCTTGCCGCAAAGTTTTCTGTCTACAACCTGAGAAGCACCATAGTTTCCTTCGATAAATTCATTTGCCACAGCAAACCAATTTTTCATAGGTTCTTCCATAGCTTCGATAATAGCAGCTACAGTAGGCACCTTTACCTTGGCATTCTGCTGACCGTAGGTCAATTGCACTGGTGTCATGCCGAAAATTGCCATCTGATCAAGGAATTCTGGGGAAACGACGGCGGTAAAGGCCTTGTACAAATCCTTTAAGAAGATTTCTCTCAGAGCTGTTTCAATGTCGGAAACACCGCTTCCTGCCAAGGTTTCGCACAGGATACGATACTTGCCAGTTTCATCATCTGTTACCTGAGAAATATCCATCATCACCTGGGTTTCAAAGCCGTTCAAGTGGAGATACAAGCCATTGTTACAGATGTCAGCAGCAGAGCGAATGAACCACAAACCACTTCGCTGCTCTCGGAAGATGCAGTAGTTCTTGGGATCGGGATTCAGTCCCAGAGCATGACCAATGGAGCGGGTTTCCATGCGGATTTCATCACCATTGCCAGTTTTTACTGCATACTTGCAGGATTCCCTAATCCAACCGGAAGCCTGCTGGTACACGTTATTGTAGAAGACAACTGCCCGCTCCGTGCCACAGCGATTAGAATAGGCAAAGATATTTTCGTTTACCTGTCCATCGTTCCACACATCGTAGAAGAGGAAGTTTTCAATCTCCGCAAACAGATAGCGCTTTTTCATCAAGGGGAAGATTTCCCGCTGATGTCTTTGAATCAGATTTTCGTCAGGAGTTTCATCCCAATATGCCTTGGTAAACTCCATGCCGTACTTTTCTGTAAAGCCTTCAATCTGGCCGTGACCAAACATAGGCAAACCAGGCATAGTTACCATCAAGGTACAAACACCAAAGTACTTGTCGTCCTTACCGAACTGAGCCACCGCAGTTTCCTCGTCGGGGTTGTTCATAAAGTTTACGTATCGCTTCAGAATCTGTGGGTCAAATTCGATGGTGTTTTTAATGGTGGAGCGGTACTTAAAGTTTTCCTCCCGCTTTAGCATGTTCATAAAGGCACTGTTGTATACTCGGTGCATTCCCAAGGTTCGCACAAAGTAGCCTTCCATCATCCAGAAGGCCTCTGCCAAAAGCAGGGTGTCAGGTACTTCCTGAGCCACTCGGTCTACCACCTCACGCCAGAATTCGTTGGGAATCCGTCGCTCAAATTCCTCTGGACTCAGAGCATAGTCGGAACGGCTAGCAATATCACCACCGCAACCTGGCTGAGGATACCACAGGCGACGGATATGTTTTTTAGCGAGAACCATGGCGGCATCAAAGCGGATAATGGGGAAATTTCTGGCCACATGGAGAATTTCCTGCATAACTGCCTCACGAGCCTCTGGATTTAAGAAGTCGATTTGGGCAGTGTCGTTCCAGGGCATTCCTGTACCATCGTTTCCGTGATAGATGTAACGTACATCTCCTGTGTGATGGTCAACCCGCTTGAACACAACAGCACAGTCGGTTTTATTAAAGTAATTGTCCTCAAGATACACCCCTACCCTATCGTTTAGGGAAAGGTTTTCCCCATTGAAGGTGTAGCCTGGGAAGGGACAATCCCGAGTTTGCACAAAGAGATCGGGACGGTCGTTAATCCAGTGGGAATCCATACCAGTGTGGTTGGGAACCATGTCGGAAGCCAAGCGGATACCCCGCACCCACAAGCGACGGCGCAGGTTGTCCACTGCATCCCAACCGCCTAAGCCCTGGGCAATGTCGTAGTCGTAGAGACTGTAGGCAGAAGCAGCAGCCTCTGGATTACCGCAAATCTGCTTGATTCGCTTACTGGCATGGGAACGCTCCCACAAACCGATAAGCCACAAACCCGTAAAGCCACGTTGAGCCAGTAAGTCCAGCTCTTCATCGGGAATCTGATCAAGACGAGTGATTTCCTGCTTGTACTTGCGGGAAAGCTGATCAAGCCACACCAGCACCGTCTTTGCCATGAGCACCACCTTGGGCATCCAGTCACGGTCGGGGCTAAAGCGCTCGTACTCCTTCATCAAGGAATCGTAGCTATAGGGCTCCATGTCGATTCCAGCAGCGGGATCAATATTCAAGGGAGCCCAGGCAGCCTTTTCTTCCTCGCTAATCATGTCCATTCCAGACAAGAGTCGAGTAAGCCACTGCCCCAACAGTGGTTGCCAGTGGGTACGGATATAATCAAGCTGACCTTTCAAACTGTGGGGACTAAAGACTACAGGCTCCTTCAGCATGGAAATCAAATCTACGCCGTTGGGGCCAAAACCAGGCTGGGCTGCAAAATACTCTCGAATACGAGTCCACACTATGTCATACAAAAAGCTTGCCTTGAGCTTATCATCCCCAAACATGAGGTAAAAGGGTTCAAAGGCAGGATTTTCGTTGGCCAGCCGCAAAAGCACCAATTCTTCCAAGGTGCTGGCACGATTGGAGCGAGTTGCACCAGTTACAGGATCAAGGCCGCTATCTGCAAGATAGGCAGCTTCCTCCACCTGATGACGATAGATGGCAGTGGGAGGAAATTCCTTGTTAAAGGCTGTCAAAAGACCATTAATTGCTTCCTGTCCAAATTCCTCATCAAGCTGGCTTAAAAGCTCATCAAAGGCGGTTACCTTGATATCCCGACGGAACATGGCACAAACATAATGAAAAATCTCGTCAATAAGTCCCATAGCATTCAGCTGACCAGCCTTTACCATAAGCTTACCAGCTTCCACAGGGTCTGGAATCTGTTGGGCAATCATATCGTTGAGCTTTTTGGCAAAGAGACGCACCGCCTTGGTATTGGAAAGAATTACATTTCCTGTAGAAGCAAAGAGACTTTCATCAAAATCACATTTATCTCGAACTTCCCGTGAAATATGAAATTCATTTATGGAAAAGCCTTCTCCAAACTGGGAATACTCACCATCAAATACAGAAAGTCCACCGTTGTTCCTTCCAAACTTCATCATTTATACTCTCCTTCCTCAAAGCTCTTCATCAATACTTACCTAGGATTTTTTCTTGGCACAAGCTTTTTTAGGGGCCTTTGCCTTTTTATGAATGGCTACCACATCCTTAATGGCAGACTGCAACTCCTTGTCTTGAACAAGCTCTTCTACTAGCACTGGCAAGCGATAGGTCCAGTTGAATTCATTTACACTGCCAGGTACATTCACCCGTTCCTGCTGAGGATCGCTGTTGTAATAGGCAGCCTGCAATGCCAAGAAATCCTGAATGGGATGGATACAGAAATTACTAGCACTTGTAGCTATACGAGACAATAGGTAGCGGGCAGTTTCTGGTGTGTAAATGCCCACCTCAATGTCACCTTCAGCCTCTTCTGGGGGAAAGTCCCGATAAAAGGCCTCTGCATCCTGCTCTGTAAGCCACCACAAACGCAGGGTAGAAGAATCGTGAACAGAGGCTGTTACTACGCTTTTTACTGGATAGTCGGCAAAATCCACAAAGGGCTGCCCCTCATCCTGCCACTGGCGATACCAGCGAACAACGCACAGCCGCAGAATGGAAAGATCATCTAAAACCCGTGGTACAGATTCAGGATTTGCTCCCAAATCCTCGGCACAGGCAATCATCTCCGTGGCAGAAGTCAATTCTCCCAGCAAGGTGCGAGCCTGTTTTTCCCACAAGGTCTCCTGCTTTTTCTGCTTGGCAGCAATCAGCTTGTCTAGGCTCTCCTGCTCTTGCTCAGAAAGACTTTTCCAAGCAGTGGTGTCTCTGTAGGTCCACAGGGGCAAGAACTTGTCCTGACCAAGGGGAAGCAAGGTTCTATTTCTCCAGAATTCAGCCAGACGATGGCGCACTGGTTCAGGAATATCCTCTCGCTCCAGAATGTCTCGGTCTCCCTTAATTTCATCCTTGAAAAGCCACAATTCCTCTTCGCCGATTCTGTCCATTAACAAATGAAGATAACCGTGGGTTCCCAGATAATCGTTGTTGTTCACGTCCTCAATGGCACGGGTGGGAACGTGGGGCTGAGAAAGCCAACGGATTCTGTCTTTGTCAAAGCCAGCTTTTTCCAGCTCAGCAAGGGTGATAGGGGCAGAAGGTTCGGTGCGGCCCAGAATGGCGGTGGTTTCTCGGCTGGAGGTTTCCCAAATGCGGAAAAAGCCCAGCACGTGATCTATGCGGTAAGCTTGATAAAAATTGCTGGCACAGGCCAAGCGATTTTTCCACCAAGAATAATCTGACTTTGCAAGATTCTTCCAGCGATACACGGGAAAGCCCCAATTTTGCCCTGTGGGATTAAAGCCATCGGGAGGAGAACCTGCCCGCATGGTTTCATCAAAGAACTCGGGATGGGCCCAAGCGTCAGCGGAATCCTCGTTCATCATAATGGGAATATCACCCTTCAGCAAAATTCCTTTTTCCTGTACCGCCTGAGCAGCCTGATGGAATTGCTCAAAGGCACGCCACTGCACCCATACATGGAACAAATGGGCTTCCTGTAGTGCCTTATCTTCCCAGCGAGCAAGAATTTTATCCTGCTTCATGGAGCTAAATTTTTTAGGCCACTGTCTCCAAGAAGCCTCCATGAACTCCCACTTTAATTCCAAGAATACGGCATATTCCACCACCCACTGATTCTTGGCAAACCAAGTGCGTAAATCGGAATCAGAATCACTCCACAGCTGGGCAATATCAAGCTTCTTTTCCTCATAAAGCATCTTCAGCACATTGCGTTTTCCGTATCGCAACTGACGGTAATCAAAACGAGGTGCATCATCATGAGCTTGATGCAGGGCCTTTACTGCCTTTTTTACCTCAGGGGAAGCTGTCTTATATTCAGGAAGAGCTTCAATACTCATGTAAATTGGATGAAGAGCAAAGGCCGAAAGAGCGCTGTAGGGAGAACTTTCTGTTCCAGTATCATTTACTGGCAAAAGCTGAATAAGGGAAAGACCTGCCTTTTTGCAGAATGAGGCAAAGGTCACCAAATCGGGATATTCACCGATACCACAGCTATGCTTTGTCTTAAGGGCACCTAATGGAATGGCGGTACCTGTGAGACGAGGAATTTCAATAGGAGTACTCATACAAAAAATTATACCACAGGAATGGTAAAAGTGAAAGGTAGAAAATCAGCTGATTTTCCTGCTTCCTACCTACACAAAGCCCTCACGCCAATGCCATACAGGTTTTGCCAGCTCATAGGAAAAGGGCTGCACACGATTAAAATCTGGCAACCATTCTGTATCCTCAACCAATTCCTGATAGAACAAGTATTTAAAGTCAAAGGCTTCTAAAATATCCTGTAAATCCTGAAATTCATCTTGAGAAACTAATCTGTTTTCCAAGGCCGACAATTGCTTTTGCCTGCGAGCAAGCTTTTCTTCCTCCTCCATAAAGGGAACTGGAGTATACTGGGACATGAGGGAAAGATAGGCCTTTCTGTCCACATTTGCCTTGAGCCATTCCAAGGTCAAAATAGTGTCATCCAGATGCCCAGGTAAGAACAGATGGCGAACAATGACTCCCTGGAGCATTTTATCACGGCCCGTTACCTGTTGAAGCTTTAGGGGACTGTTTTCCACCATAAATAAAATGCTTTCCTGGGCTCGCTGAGGATAATCCTTTGCCTTAAACAAGGCTGAACTTGTTTCTGGATTGATGGTTTTAAAATCTGGTAGCCAAATGTCCACCAAGCCCTGTAGCTGCTTTAAAACTTCCACCTTTTCGTAGGCAGAGGAATTCCAGCAAATGGGCAAGTTCATTCCTCGGAGCCGAGCCTCCGTTAATCCTGCTACAATGGCAGGTACAGCATGGCTTCCCGTTACAATGTTGATGTTTTCGGCACCAGCAGCTTCCAAAGCAAGGCACACCTTGGCAAAATCCTTGGTGCTTAAATCGGCACCCATACCCTGCTGAGAAATTTGGTAATTTTGGCAAAAGGCACAACCAAGATTACAGCCTGAAATAAAAATTGTTCCAGAACCTCCATGCACCGTAATGGGCGGCTCCTCTCCAAAATGGAGGCAGGCCACTCCAGCACGAACAACAGCAGGTTCATGACAAAAACCAGCAGGCCCACCAGTCCTAGGAGCCTTACAAGCTCTTGGACAAAGGGTACAGGCTTCATACAATGCTGCAACAGCTTCAGGTATACAAAGGTTTTTCTCCTCAGCTGCCACTTACAAGGCTCCTCGTTCTAACAGTACTCCCATGAGAGAAGAAAGCACTTCTACAGGTAATTCTTCTGCCTCATAATTAATCAAATCACGTAAAGAAACCCAGTCCTTTTGCGTAATAGACTTGAACTCACCTTCCTCTCCAGCTAACAATTCCAGTACATCTGCAAGCCAATCTTGATGCTCCCGACTTGGCTCCTCTGAAATTTCCCCACTCGTTACAATATAGGTATTGAGCCAATACTCAGAAATAGAATTGGGTAAATCGCCTAAATCCTTGTAATAGGAGCAAAAAAGCTGTGCTACTTGACGACTACATTCCACTCCATCATAGGCTATTCCTGAACTTCTGTTTCGTTTGATGATTCGCTTTATATCCGCAAGAAATTTATCTGTGTTTGTCATAGCTTCAGTATACCAGAAACAAGGGGAAATTTTAACGAAAATCTAGTTTTTTTCTTGACTTTTCATTCAAGTCGGCATAAACTGATTTTATGAACTTAAGAACTGTATTAACACCCGAGACTGTTAATTTGCATCTCAAAGGCACAACAAAAGAAGAAATTATTGATGAGATGCTGGACATCCTGATTTCTGCCGGAAAGGTTACAGATAAGGATGCCGCCAGAGAATGTGTGCTTGATCGTGAACGGAAAATGTCTACTGGTATGAAGCATGGAATCGCCATTCCTCATGGAAAGACAGACACCGTATCTGATCTCGTTGCCTGTATCGGTGTTTCCGATAATCCTGTAGATTTTGACTCCTTGGATCAGGAGCCCTGCCGGATTTTCATTATGACACTCTCTCCAGTAAACAAGACAGGACCCCACCTGCAGTTCCTTGCAGAGGTAAGCCTCCTGTTCAAGAGTGCTGAAAAGAGACAGGAAATCCTGAATACCACTGATAAAGCTCAGGTTATCAAGATTTTGACAGAATAAGCATTTTATGCTTTACAACGATATAATCGCAAGATAGGCCACTATCCAAGTATTCTTGGGGTGGTCTATTTTTGTATTCACGGAGAATTTACAGGAGTAGGCTATGAAGCATGAAGCAATCATTTCAATTCAGGATGGAAATATTGTTGACAGCCAGGGGAAAAAGAGAATTTTTCAGGGGGCTACCATATCCCCCTACTCTAAAGATTTTTCTATTCCTAGTATTTCCCAAGCTGATAATTTTTTTGCTACATTAAAAAAGCACAACATTACTCTGCTTCGCTGGCAGATTCTCTGGGAAGATGTAGAAGGTGAGGCACCAGATCAGTACAACGAAGCCTATCTTGCTGATTTACGTACTCTTTTAAAAAAAGCTGAAGAAGCAGGAATCCTTGTGTTTTTGGAACCTGTAATGAAGAACTGGGGCTCAAGCTTTGGTGGCTACGGTGCTCCTGAATGGACAGTGAAGCTAGCAGGCTTGGAAGAAACCCTAGACAAGGAGCAAAAGCTAAAGGCCATGTTCACCCTTTTTTGGGCGGGCAGAAAAATGGCTCCAGACACCTTGGTGGAAGGAGATAATATTCAAGATTACCTACAGGAACATTATATAGCCGCCATGAAGCACACCGCCCGCCGTGTAAAGGATTGTAAGACGGTAGTAGGCTTTGGCATTATGGCAGAAGGTCAAGTAGGTGATACAGAGGCTCTGGAACACTTCCCTCTTTCCTTTGAAAAAGATTGTCTTAAACCTTTTCAGAAAAATTTTATTGCAGCCTTTCACAAAAAACACAGCCACTACCTTTTTCTTGCAGAAACTATGAGTACTGGTGAATATTCCACTTGGAAATTTTCTCCAACCTACAATCAACAGGAAGCCCATGCCCTTCAAAAGGAAGGTGGGGTCATTCCAGATGTGGATTTAGAGGCAGTTAAGGTAATTACGCTTTTAAGCCTTGAGCCACCACAAAAGCTCCTTTCCGTATTTCTTTCTAAGGATAAAGCGAAAAAACAGATCCAAGAAAAAATAAAAAAAACCTTGGGTGGCGGAAACTCTGTCATGATAGAATTTTCCACATCCCAAGGTATAGAGTGTGTTCAGGAGGTAGTCCAGGAGGAGGGACTCTCCTATTTTGTTAACATTGCAATGGCAGAATCACCAGCGTGATCATACACTGCCATAACTTCTGACTCAAACAACTCATCTAAACCCTGACGATAGGTCTGGATTTTAGATATGTAGTTTAAGGTCATTTGTGGTGTTCCATTGTTACGAACACGATTTGTTCCTGCATTGTACATGGCCAAGGCAGAAACCTCATTGCCAGCAGTATCTAGACAGAAACGCAAGTGAGCCAATCCGTACTTGGCACTAATGTAGGGGTCGTAAAAGTCGGCCTCTACCAATGCAGGAAAGGACTTGTTATTCAACTGGAACACACCACGATCGATAGAAGCGTTGGTGTTCCTGTTAATAGCTCTTGGCTTATATCGGCTTTCTGTATATGCCAAGGAAAAAGCTAAAGATAAAGGAATGTTATTCTTATCAGCTTCCTGCAGGATAGCCAACGCCACATCCATATCACCAGTTACATTAGTATAAAACCACTCTACCGCCGTTCTTGTGGGAAGGGCTCGATAGAATTCCAAACCAGGATCCAACTGATTTTCGTAATCAGTTACCATAGAACCGAGGGAATCAGCCAGTTCTTCTGTAAAAAAAGATTCAGTTTTTCTTACTGCACTTTCATTAAAGGAAACTTCTACAATAGGAAGGCTTGAGTCTTCTTGTGGAACCAGGTCTTCAATCAAGGGTATCTCTGCTACAGCAGCACTAGTTTCGGCTATATCCTGTACTGAAACAGAAGGCTCTGTATGAAACAAGGCCAAAGACAGGATACAAAATGTCAAAAAGAGAAAGCAGAATACCAACACGCCCCAAAAACGAACAAAGGGGTTCAAAGACATATTTTCATTCTGTGTCATAATAACTTCCTGTTCCTAGTATTCTACAAAACAAAAAGAAAATCAATACATTTATTGCGTTTTATTACAAATTTTTGAGTTTTTTACGTAATTATGCAAATCTTTGAAATTATCGCAAAGGAACGAAATTTTTACAAAGCTTCTTGGGCATGTATGTCATTGCCAATTCTGCATATTACGGATATAGTTCAAATGTATCAAATACCAGAGAAAGGATAGTTTCTTGAGAAAAAATACCATCACCTTACTTGCTTCATTAGGAATGCTTATTACCACAGCCATTTGGGGCTTTGCCTTTGTGGTGGTAAAGGATACTGTAGACACAGTTCCACCAGTGTATATGATGGCCCTTCGCTTTACGATTGCAGCAGTGGGATTAGCTTTGTTCTGTGTAAAAAAAATCAAACAAATAACTCCTTCTATCCTGCTTCACGGAGGAATTATTGGTATTTGTCTTTTCTTAGCCTATCTGTTACAAACCATTGGAATTCAATACACTACTGCAGGAAAAAATGCCTTTCTCACCACGGTATATGTTATCTTTGTACCCTTGACTCTCTGGATTGCTACACGACGTTTTCCTGGAATTAGGATTATCATCGCTTCCATTATGGCCATGGTGGGAGTAGCTCTTCTCACCCTACATGATAGTCTAATCATGAACAAGGGTGACGTAATGACATTGTTTTGTGGATTTTTCTTTGCCCTGCAGATAATTTTCATTGCCCAGTATAATGCCACTGAGGATGCAATCCTTTTAACCCTATTGCAACTGGCAACAGCAGCTCTTCTGTCTTGGATTTTAGCTCTCTTTTTTGACGGCCCAGCGCCCCTTGTTGAATTATCAAACACAAGAACCTTGCTTTCCATCTTGTACTTAGGAATTTTTAGCACCTTACTGGCATTTTTAATGCAAAATATTTGTCAAAAACATACTCCAACTTCCGTGGCTGCAATTATCTTGTCCTTGGAAGCCTTTTTTGGAGTATTTTTCTCATGGATTTTCTTACGAGAAATCATGACTCCAGCAATGATTGTTGGCTGTGTCATTCTCTTTCTCTCTATTGTGCTGGCGGAACTAGACTTATTTTGAGGTAGCCACCCACACACCTTCCCAACAGCTCATATCAGGGGGATTTTCCAATAATTCCTGACACTTTGCCACGTAATGGGCGGCAGGAGCATCATCTTTTTGGATTGCAGAAAATGCTTCCAAGGCTTCTTGGATTTTTCCCTGATAAAAGAGCTGCAATGCCTGAGAAAAGGCTTCTAAAACAGCTTGCCGCCCTACATATTCAGTGGAGGTCATGGGCTCGAATACGGTAACGGCTTCTTTTTTTCCCACCACAGCCACACGAGCCAATTCCCGGAAGCATAACTCCGTTCCAAACTCCTGGGCTTCTTCTTTGCTAGCGGCACTACACATGGAATAAGTTCCAAACTGCTTGTTCAAGCCTTCTAGGCGGGCGGCGAGATTTACAGCGTCTCCCAGCATGGTGTAGTCAAAGCGACTAGAGCTTCCCATGTTGCCCACCACCGCATCACCAGTGTTAATGCCGACTCTCATGTGAAAGGGGCCACCTGCCCGTTGCTCTAATTCGAGACGTAATTGGGCAAGCTTTTCTTGGCAACGAATCATGGCTTCCACCGCTCGCCGTCCGTGATCAGGGAGCTCTACGGGAGCATTCCAAAAGGCGATGATAGCATCCCCTTCGTATTTGTCGATGGTGCCACCTGATTCAAGCAAAATATCTGTCATCTGGGAAAGATAATCGTTCAGCAAGGAGGTAAGCTCCTCTGGACTTAATCTTTCAGAAATACTGGTAAAGCCCTGTACATCAGAAAAGAAAATACTGATGTGACGACGCTCACCTCCTAGCACCAAGCTTTCTGGATGGGCAATTAAGGTGTCTATAACAGCAGGGCTCAAGTAATGACGGAAGGCTGACTTAAGGTAGCGTCGTTGTCGTCCTTCCTGTCGGTAGGAAACAAGCATGGCAGAGAAAAATGACAGAAGGAGAGCCACCAAGGGAGGCATCATGGGAAGAACATAGCCTGCACTAAAGATGACATAAGAAAGAAGCACAAAAAGCAAGCCAAAAATTGCTACCCAAGCCACAGAAACAAGAACATTCAGCTTGTGGAGTCGAAATGACTCTGCTAAGGACAGGGGGATGGCTCCCAATAAGGCAAGCAGCAACACCAATAAAAGCTTTACAGGGAAGGACACAGGAATCAAGAATGAGTCTTGTAGATAATTGTCTAGTTGAGTAATGTGGACTCCCACGCCGGGATAAACTGCAGATACAGGGGTAGTACATATATCAAAGAGGCCCGGAGCGTAAAATCCAAAAAACACGTACATATCCTGAAACATTTCACTTTCTAGCAAGGGCTCTTGGCCAGCTTGAATGGCATAATAGCTTTGCAAGATTTGCCCCGCACTGTAGGGAACATAGCTATCCAAGGAAGGCTGGAACCTCAAAAGCTGGCCATTCTCTGGCTCTGTAGCAGGATCAGGCCCCTCTGCTCCAGCTGCATACAAGGGAGCCAATCCTAAGGTGGGGATTAAATAGGATTGAAAGGGTCGATAGGCTTTTGCTCGACGAATCACCTTGTCCCAGTCGGAGGAACCAGTAATATTTCCTAACACTGCAGCGGAGGCAGCGATAGAATCTATGGGGAAGAGTAAACCCTCATGAGATGTAAAATCATCAGATAGAGAAGAATTTCCTGTGTTATTTTCAAAATCATTGTTTAAGGGAGGCTGAGGAAAGGAAGACTTCCAATCAGAGGCGTTTCCTTGAACTGTATCAAAGTACACGGTTTGTACCACACGGCCATAGTCAGCACAGGCTTGAGCAAAAGCCTCATCATCCTGGGGGCCATAGACGGAGGGCTCGGTAAAAAGAACATCAAATGCTACCGATGCCGCCCCGCCTAGATTAAAATAGGAAACAATATCGCCATAAGCACTGCGAGGCCACGGCCAAGACCAGCCCAGCTCCTGCTGGGCCCAGTCAAGGCTATCTTGATCCAGCAGTATTACAGCAATTTCATCGGAGGGACCATGGGAGGAGGCGGTGCGAACCATGCGACTGTCGTACCACATGTTTTCTGGCCGTTGGAACAAAGATAGACCTTCCAGCACCAGTACCACAGCTACCGTAACTACCACAATGACAGCCACGCGAATTGAATGGCTCTTAATCCTTGTTTTTTCCCGCCCCATAGGCTCCTCCTTAGTTTATCATCATTAGGATGTTACTATACGCTGCATGAAATCCCGCCTAGTAGCGAGCCATCATAAGATCGTAGCGTAACACTCTAGTTTCTGGAACTGAAATCTCCTCATAATTTTTCAGCTTTTTCTGTACCTGCTTCAGGCGCTTGTCGGCAGAAGGATGGGTAGAAGCAAAGCCACCAGAAGACTTAGGCTGACGAACCTTCAGCTCACCCAGCATTTCTGTCATGGCGTGGGGATTGTATCCTGCTGCGGCCATAATCTCCAGAGCTGTCTCGTCAGCATCGTATTCCTGGGACTGGGAATAACCAGTATTCACCATGGTGGTAACGACATTACTTACAGATTCATCAAAGGCATCCACTAGCTCCTTCATTTCACCATCTGACAAAACCGAGAGGGAAGAAGATGCCGTTGTTAAAGCTGCATTTGTCCAGCGGTCACTCTTAATAGCCTTAATGCCGTGCTGCAGCTGAATATGGGCAATTTCGTGGGCAATCACTGCTGCCAAAGCATCTTCGCTAGTAGCACATTCCAATAATCCTCGGGTCACCAAAATATGACCACCTGAGGAAGCAAAGGCATTTATTTGATCAGTATCTAGTATCGCTACATAATATCCTTTGTACAGCTGTGGCCGCTGGGAATTCATGGCTAAAACCTGACAGACCATATTTACATAATTAGTAAGCTCAGGACTTGAATATAGCTTATAAGAACCCAGCAAGGAAGCTGTAACAGAACGACCAATGTAATATTCTTGCTCAGGAGAAATGGGAGCACCAGCCTCTGCCACGGCAGCTACAGAATCCCCCACAGCAGATAGATTGTCATTTCCTGTAAGCTCCCCTACAAAGGAGGTTACATCTCCCATAGATTTCATAACTGCACAGGAGGAAATCACAACAGTAAGAACTAAAAGTAATAGAAGAAGCTTTACTATTTTCATTTTTCGCCTCCTGTTCCATCGTGAAGGACTCCCTGCTGAATAAATTCCCAGAGACCGGACTTATCAATGGGGGTAGATTCTATGTCATCCACCAGTTGATAGATAGCGGCATTAGACTCCGTAGTATACAGTGCTTCTACTTCAGCAGAAAATCCTTTTCCTGCCAGAGCAAGCTCATCTGCAGAGGCCGATACCCTGTTGAGACTGTCATCTGCTAAAATCTTTTTCTTGGTAAGACTAGAAGCAGGCAACCAACCAGAAATTTTACTATTATCAACACTGACAATCTCTGTCCATTTCCCTGATTCTTGCAGGATTGTTACCTTGGCTCCATAGGGCAAATATCCAAGGCTAGAGGAAAAAAATCCAGTACCAGATTTAAGTTCAGCTTCCTCCACATTTACGTACATGGTGTCTCCCGCTTTAGCCCACAGCAAAGCACCTAAACATAGAAGCCCACCAATTAATATGAGTCTTTTTTTCACCTTCTCCTCCTTAGAAAACAACGGTCTATCTATTATATCATAGAATAGCACTTTTACAATTGATATAATCCTGTTATACTCCATTCTTATGGAAAAATTCCTTGCACAACTTATTGAATCATTGAATGGTGGCACCACTGACAAGCCCCTTTCAAATCCTATCACCGTAACAGAATCAGAGGGAAAAACCCTGATACAGGATTTATGTTTTGACTCCCGCGCTGTAAAGACAGGAAGTCTCTTTTTTGCACTGCCGGGAACCCACGTCCACGGAAACAATTTTATTCCCCAAGCCATAGAAAAAGGTGCGGCGGCAATTTTATATCAAGATCAGCTTCCTTCTCAGGTAGAAGCAGCTATTTCCCAAAGAAAGCAAAAGGATTTGCCAGTGCCGCCTTTGGTACAGGTTCCAGATACTCGCTTTGCCATGTCTCCCATTGCAGACTGTTTTTACGATTCTCCTTCTCGCAAGCTCATTGTGATTGGGGTAACAGGAACTGAGGGAAAAAGCTCCACAGTATCCTTTGTGTGGCAGCTTTTGCGACGAATGGGAAAAAAGGCGGGATTTATTTCCACGGTGCAATATTCTTTGGGTGGAGAGGCCATTGCAAACCCAGAGCATCAAACCACACCAGAGGCTCCCATTGTTCAGCGGCAGCTATACGAAATGCTGGAAGCAGGCTGCCAATATGCGGTGGTAGAGTCTTCTTCCCACGGCCTTTCCCCCAGAACCAACCGTTTGGGAGACGTACTCTTTGATGGAGCCCTGTGGATGAACGTAACCCAGGAACACTTGGAATTCCACGGAACCTACCAGCAGTACCGTGACGACAAGGCTAACTTGTTTAGAGCCTTGGATAAGCATAATCACAAGAAAATCATCGGTGGCCAGGAGCATCAGGTTCCTGCCTTTGGTATTGTAAATCTGGAAGACCCAGCTGCCAGTTACTTTGTGGAGGCTACCAAGTCTCCCGTTATGGGCTTTACCAGCCAGGGAGAAGCAGGCCGAGGAAAAGAATCTGTAGCAGAAAACCCGCCAACAATTCCCTTTGTAGAAGCCTTCGATATTGGTGTGGGGCAAGCAGGTTCTGGTATCAGCTTTACCATGAAGGGTAACATTCCTGCTTTGGAAGGAAAGGAATTGGCAGTAGAAGCTCCCACCAGCGGTGCCTTCAATGCATATAACATTATGGCAGCCTCATTGGCAGTTGCCACCGCCACCGAGCTTCCCCTAGAAGCAGTTGTGGAGCAGGCAAAATACTTGGAGCCAGTAACAGGACGAATGACTGTGGTAGATTGTGGTCAGCCCTTTGAAGTAATTGTGGACTATGCCCACACTCCTTCATCATTTGAAACCATCTTTCCTCCCCTGCGACAAAGAATTACTGGTAAAATCTTTGTTATCTTTGGTTCCGGAGGAGAGCGAGACACCACTAAGCGACCTGAGCAGGGGCGAATTGCAGCCCATTGGTGTGACGTGGTGGTGCTGGCAGACGAGGATCCTCGAGGAGAAGATCCAGTGGCGTTGCTGGAAGACATTGCAGTGGGCTGCAGGCAGGAGGGAAAGCAGGATGAAGCTTCCGGGCTTTTGATTATTCCCCATCGGCAAACAGCCATTCGTACCGCCTTTGCCCAGGCACAACAGGGAGATTTGGTATTGCTTTTAGGTAAGGCCCACGAAAATTCTATTATTTACAAGGATTTTGTCATGCCTTATGACGAAATTGCCGAGGCTAAAATTGCCCTTGCAGAAATGGGCTTTGCCAAAAGATAGATTTCACAGGGAAAGTCAAACAAGTCAGGAGAAAGCATGAATATTGCAGTTATTTACGGCGGTCGTTCAGGAGAACATGAGGTTTCCATCGTGTCCGCCACTTCTATCGTTCGTCATCTGGACAAGGAAAAATATAACATTACTCTTATCGGTATTTCTAAGGAAGGACGTTGGTTCTACCAAGATCACACCCAGATAGAACGAGTTAAAACCAGCGACAGCGAGCTCCTAGAGATTCACCAGGATTCCCAGCGAGAGGTGATGATTGTTCCTGGAGGTGGCTGTACCAACGGAATCCGTGTGGCTGGTGCTGGAAATATTTTTGTAAACATTAGAATCGATGCGGCATTCCTAGTGCTTCACGGAACCTACGGTGAGGATGGAACCATCCAAGGGCTTTTAGATATGGCCTCTATTCCCTATACAGGATGTGGTTGTATTTCCAGCGGTGTTTCCATGGATAAGGAAATTACCAAGGCCCTTTGGCATAATGCAGGCTTACCTGTGCTGCCACACCTGTGTCTCCACAGTGGTGATGTGGCAAAAACAGAATGGGATTCTGAAAAATTGCACAAGCTAGTGGCTTCCGCAGAACAGGATTTTGGTTATCCACTTTTCGTAAAGCCTTGTAGTGCAGGGAGTTCCGTTGGAGCAGCCAAGGCAAAGGACTTTGACCAGCTAAAGGAAGCCTTGCAGGAAGCCTTCAAGTGGGATTACAAGGTGCTTATTGAGCCAGGCTTAAACCCACGAGAAATCGAGTGCTCCGTTACAGGAAATGGTGCTAATTTTTCTGCCAGTAGCTCTGCAGCTGAAGCCAATACACCACTTTCTACAGACGAACTAAAAGCTGAATTACAGCAGCCAGAGCTTGATGTAAACCAGGTGCGTTCCTACCTTCCCGGAGAAATTGCCCCTACCCACCAGTTCTATGACTACGATGCTAAATACAACGACCCAGATGGTGCTCGCCTCATTATTCCAGCTGAAATAAATCAGGAGATGCAGGAAACTATCCGCTCCATGGCCATGCAAGCCTACAAGGCCCTTGATTGTACTGGCCTTTCTCGGGTGGACTTCTTCCTAGACAAGGACAGTGACAAGCTCTACCTCAATGAAATCAACACCATGCCTGGCTTTACCTCCATCAGCATGTTCCCTAAAATGTGCCAAGCAGCAGGGCTGGAATATAGTCGTCTACTGGATGTGATTATCCAGCAGGGTCTAGATCGCTATCAGCAGCGGAATTCTCTCCAAACAAGCAGGAGCTAACATGAGCAATCCATATTCCTATCCTCCCGGATGCAGCATTACCTCTTTGGAAGACATTGCAGGAAAACGCATTACCGTTATGGGACTTGGTCTTAATGGCGGAGGAGAAGCTGCAGTACGTTTCTTTTTGACCCACGGAGCTACCGTCACCGCTACAGACATGAAGACAAAGGAGCAGTTAGCTCCTACCTTAAACAGACTTTTACCAGAAATGAGAAAATATGGTAGAAAGCTTCGGTTTGTCTTGGGAGGTCACAAGGAAGAGGATTTTTCTTCAGCAGATATTGTAATCAAAAACCCTGGAGTAAAGATTCAGGGAAATAAATATCTTTCGCTGGCAAAGGCTATTGAAACAGATCTCTCTATTTTTTTGAGTCTCACCAAAGCACCTATTATTGCCGTAACTGGAAGCAAGGGAAAATCCTCCACCGTCAGTGCCATTCACTACGGGTTAAAGGCTGCGGGCTTTAACGCCTTCTTAGGAGGCAATATTACCGTAAGCCCTCTTACCTTTTTAGAGGAAACTAGCGAGTCTACTCCAGTGGTACTGGAGCTTTCTAGCTGGCAGCTGGCGGATTTGCGGGGCAGAGGGGTGCTGAAGCCAAAAATCAGCTTAATTACCACCATCGTTCCAGATCACCAAAACTGGTACGGCTCCATGGAAAATTATGTGGCAGACAAAAAGCTGATTTATGCAGACCAAACTTCCAACCAGTGGACAATCTGTGGAACTGATAGCTGGGGAGATGTTTTTGCCTCAGAAACAAAGGCCAAGGTACTGCGTTACTCTACTACAACCAACACTCCACAACAAGCTCAAAACCTCATTTCTAACGGTGGATGGCTAGATGCTGAAGGTAAAGGTTGGGTGTCTCTTCCCACCGAGCTTTTTCCTAACTTTGCCACTAATGCAACAGGAAAGAGCCAACCACAGCTTGTTTTAGATTCACTTCTGGTACCAGGTATTCATTCAAAGCAAAATGCCTTAATGGCAGCCTTAGTTTTAGCTTTGATTCAAGTACCACCTCAAAAGATTCAAGGCGTTTTGTCCCTTTGGCCTGGAATTCCCCATCGTCTAGAATATTTCCACCGATGGCATGTCCAGCTGAAAGACAGCGATACACCACTAGAATATCGATTTTACAACGACACGGCAGCCACGGTTCCAGAGGCATCTGCTGCTGCTGCCCAGTCATTTTCCATTCCAGTACAGCTGATTTGTGGTGGCACCGACAAGGAACTGGATTTTACAGAATTTGTCCAGAAAATCAAGGAAAATCCACCAGCAAACATTCACCTGTTGCCAGGGACTGCCACCAACAAGCTAGTTCCCCTGCTGGTACAAGAGGGCATTTCTTACCGAGGCCCCTACCCAACCCTGGGACTTTTGCTCCATGACCTTAAGCTGTGCTTGGAATCAAGTGCCTCTTGGACAGCACGTCAATACAAGGATGAGATGCCAGAATTCTTCCCCGTTGTCTTTTCCCCCGGAGCCACCTCCTTTGGCCTTTTTGACAATGAATTCCATCGTGGAGAAGTATTCAAGGATTTGATTCAAAAAATCTTTGTGTAAACTGCTCAGTTATACATGTATTTTTTCTGAGATTTTAAATATTTTACGGTTATAACCGTAAAATATTTAAAATTGATGTTGACTTACAGATATAACCGTAAAAGTTGAAGATTTTAAACTTTTTATTCAATAGCAATTCAGTCTCTTATCTTACGATCCCCTAATATCATCAATTATCTGTTGTATATGAGCTAATTGAGTGGAATTCAAGCCTGTAATTTCGATATATAGTCTATCATCTTCTCCCAACAAGAAATCTGTACTAACGGAGAAGAGATGAGAAAGTTTCACCAACATCTCTATTGAAGGTAAAATATTATCATTTTCCCAGTTCGACACGCTCTGCTTGGAAACCGAAAGTTTCCTTGCCAAGTCCACCTGACTCAGCCCACGTTCTAATCTCAACTGCTTTATCCGTTCGTTCAACACCACGTTTCCTAGTCAATATATTTTTGACTATTATATTGATATACTTGACACATCATAAATATCAAAGTATTGTAATATTTGACTCAAAAAGGGGATTTGAATGGGATTTTCACGAGGATTATTGAACGTAGTGACATTTGGAGCTGCCAGTCGAGTAGATAAGGCAGGTGACATTTACCAAGATTTAGTAAATACTCATAATTATCTTGTAAAAGAGATCCAGAAACTACAAAACAAGATACCTGAATTCTTAAAAGGCGAGAAAGAATGGCTACGCTTTAAAAGAAAAAACAAACGTATATTAACAGAATTATACAACCGTAATACCAAGTTATCTGAAAATCAAAAACAAGCTTTGAAAATTTTAAAAACTGACCTAGATTTAGATTATGAGTTAAAAGGATACTTACAAGTCCTTGGTGACGATGCAGCATCTTTTCAGGACACAACACTAGACAATACTACAGCAACCGCAGCAACACTCATTCTCAACATTATTCCCGGTCTCGGAACACTAGGAGCAAATCTTGCAGCAAATGAAAAAATAGCGGAACTTAAGTCTTTAACAAACAAAGTGGAGCAAGAAATATTGAGAATCAAGCCAATTTATCAAAAACTGTCAAAGTTACACAATGACTTAGAATTGAGAAGCAAAGCATTTCTCGCTATTCAAGAACTAGCAGCAACCTATGTTTTACCCAAGAAAAAAAGATTTATATTCTTCTAGTTATTAAAGAACAAGATAGATTTATTTAGGAGGACAACATGACTAATGAAATCATGACAACAAAAGGTGGAAGTATTACAACTGCAGCATTTAATAGTTTGGAGGGCATTACCTCTACAGCATTAAAGAGTTTTGAGGAATTCACAGGACAATTATTTCAGTCTATTGCAACTTGCAGTGCAAACCGCAATGAAAGAAAGGTTCGGATTGCCAAAATCAATGCCGAGTTGCAGGCTTATCTTGCAAAAGAAGAAAATAACTTGAAACTCAAATCAGGTGGAATGACCGTGGTGCAACAAACTTATGAAGGACAATTAAATAGGGCTGAGTTGACTTTTGAGGAACGAAAGGAGCTTTTAAATCAATTTTCAGGCTATATTTTACAAATCGTGGGATGTTGCTAACTATGAACAAATCAGATTTTTTTTCAGCTATTCAGAGCATGAGGCAGCAAATGCAGGACACAAAAAA
>JAXJGY010000010.1:0-18650 GCA_036300185.1 Treponema sp.
TCATTCAAATGATCTGCATCAAAGAAATCTTCATCTGTAAACGCATCATTTTTCAACCAATTTAAATAGACAATATTATCATATTCATCATCAAATTTATTACAAACGTCTTCCATCTCAGTCAATTGATTTGCGTCTAATAGGTTATAATAAGACTTATATGTAGGAGTTGTTAATAAAATAACTTTAATATCTCTAAAAACTCTTTCAAAATATTATTTCTATAAACTTTATTAAGATGTATAATAAAATATACATAGTATATAAAAATATACTACTTAATAACAATTATATATAAAAACTATATTTTACAGGATTTTTTCATCATTTTTAGGTTAAAAATGGAGCGAGAAGCAAAATTTGCGGAAAAAAATTGCCTTAATCAAAGAAATAATCTTTGATTAAGGCTTGTATTTGTGAGGACTGGAACAAGTGAGGAACCTACGTAAATCATTATTAAAGTAATGCTTATTTTAGTAAAACTTACTTTAGTAAGCTCTTTATCTGAGTACTCCTTTAAAAATTAGAAGCTTCTTGGAGAAATTTCTTCACTTCTGCCACAAGATAAAAGGAACCAGTCACCAACAGTGGTGCTGCATCTTTTTTTGCCTGTTCTAGGGCTTTCTGTATGGCTTCTTTAAAATCACTGATATAGGTAAACTCATGTCCTGCTTCTGTAAAGGCACTTTTCAAAAGCTGAGGATTTGACTGCTTCTCTCCCCCAGGGCGAGTCAGTACTATGGAGCCAAAACCGGAAAAAAGCTGGGCCATAGTATTTACATCCTTGTCTGCGGCACAGGCAAAAAGGAGGTGGGGCTTTCTTGCATTGGTAGTATCATGGCATGTTTCTCCACAGATAGTAGATGGATGGGTGTCTTCAAGGTACTGGCGGAAGGTTTGTAAACTTAATGCCACGCTGGTGGGTGTATGAGCTCCTTCTAACACCACTGGATTTCCCTGCCACTGAAGCACCTCAAACCTTCCAGGTAACTCGGCTTGAGACAGGCCTTTTTCTATGGCTGCTTCTGGTAATTCTGGGAGCAAGGTTTTTACCGCTAAAGCTGCAGTGGCGGCATTCCACAGTTGATATTCTCCCAAAAGAGAAAGCCTTGTGGTGATGGGACGGGCAAAAAGCTTTGATTCAAGGCGTAATTCCATTTTGCCTGCAACCATTTTACCTTGAACCTGTATCAGCTCCTCCACCTTCAGTAAAGGACACTGTAGTTCTTTTGCCTTTGCTTCCAAAACCTTTAGGGCTGCCTCTTTTTGTGGTGCAATGACTACTGGAGTTCCTGGTTTTATGATTCCAGCCTTTTCTCCAGCAATCTTTTCTATGGTGTCCCCTAAAAACTCTGTATGTTCCAGCTCAATGGGAGTGATAACAGAAAGCCGTGGCTCCAGCACATTGGTGGCATCAAGACGGCCGCCAAGACCAGTTTCAAATACAGCCCAATCAAGGTGAGCCTGTCGAAAGCACAAAAAGGCAAAGGTGGTTACTAGCTCAAACCAGGTGAGAGCTCTTTGTCCAGGAAGATTTTCTGAAGGGATGGCTTCAACGGCGGTCATTAATTCTTTTGTTGCGGCTTCGTACACCTGCTCTGGTAGGGGGCCTTGAGCTACGCCAATCCGCTCGGAAAAATCCAAGATGTGGGGAGAGGTGTAGAGGCCGCTTTTATAACCAGCTGCTTCCAAAATGGAGGCAATCATAACGGAGGTGGAACCCTTTCCCTTGGATCCTGCCACATGAACAGAAGGAAATGATTTTTGTGGATGATTTGTTATTTGGCAAAGATATTCCATGGTATCAAGCCAAAAGATGTCTTTTTGTGGTAGTTTTTCAAAATTTAAGTAGGTGTCAAGCCACTTTTGAAGAGTAATTAATGATGGATGTTGATTCATAAAGTCCTCATAAAAAAAGTAAGCCAGCTGATTTTTCATCAACTGGCTTTCGTAAGCTTAGCGTCCGCAGCACTGCTTGTACTTGCGACCTGAACCACAAGGACAAGGATCATTTCGTCCAACCTTTGGCTCAGAACGTACCACAGTTACCTGATCTGCCTGTCGCCGCTGTGCCATGGGGGAGGCACTGGCAGCCTGACGAGCAGCATTTCCGTCAAAGGCTTCCATAGCATTGTGCTGGGCATTCATTTGCCGCACCTGGGGGCCTCGGCGCTGGGCTTCATCTCCCATCTGCACCTTTACTCGGAATACACGGGAAGCAATTTCTTCCTTGATGGCGTCAATCATATCGTAGAAGATATTAAATCCATCAATTTTGTATTCAGTAAGGGGATTTTTTGAACCGTAGGAACGCAGATATACTGCCTCCCGCAGACCCTCCAACTGCTCCAGGTGATCAAGCCATTTTTTGTCAATGAAGTGAACATACTGGTAGCGGATAAACATGTTCAAGTTTTCCTTACCAGCCAAAGACTCTTTTTCTGTTAAGTCTTTTTCCAGTAAGGAGATGATGTATTCTTCCCTGTTCTTTTGGCTTGCCAGATCCTCTGGTTGGATGACAAGACCAAAGGTTTGCTTCAGCTGAGTCAATAGATCAGCCTCAGTACCAATGGCTTTTTTGCCACTGTAGCTTTCCATTAGCTGGGCTACAGTGTCGGTGGCAGTGGACATAACTCTGTCCCTCAGGTTTTCGTCCACCAAAATTTGGTCACGCTGCTCGTAAATGAACTTACGCTGCTCGTTTAGAACATCGTCGTATTCCAGCAGGTGCTTTCTGATTTCAAAGTTTCGCTCTTCAACTTTCTTTTGGGCCTTTTCGATTCCCTTGTTCAGCCAAGGATGGTTAATGGGCTCTCCTGGCTCCATTCCGATGCGGGACATAATGCCCTTCATCTTTTCGCCACCAAAGAGACGCATTAAGTCATCGTCCATGGAGATGTAGAACTTGGATCGTCCGGGGTCACCCTGTCGTCCAGAACGACCGCGTAGCTGGTTATCAATACGGCGGCTTTCGTGTCGCTCGGTACCCATAACATACAAACCACCAAGATTTTTTACTTCCTCATAGTCTGCAAGCCACTTTTCCCGTTCAATCTTTAATGCAGCTTCAAACTGCTGCTCTGTGGCACTTGTTCCCGCCCGCTTGCGAGCCCTAAACTCAGGATTACCACCCAGTTTGATGTCGGTACCACGACCAGCCATGTTGGTGGCAATAGTAACAGCACCCTTGGCACCAGCTTCTGCGATAATCAAAGCTTCGCGGGCATGGTTTTTGGCATTCAAAACCTCGTGGCGTACACCACGGCGAGTGAGCAGGGCTGAAAGATGCTCAGATTTTTCTATAGAAACAGTACCTACCAGAATGGGCTGTCCCTTGCTGTGGCATTCAATAATTTCCTTGCAGATGGCATCCCACTTGTCAGCCTCGCTCATGTAGACCTCATCGTCCTCATCCTTTCGAGCTACTGGCTTGTTGGTGGGAATAACCACTACCTCAAGGCCATAAATCTTGTCAAATTCCACAGCCTCGGTTTCTGCAGTACCGGTCATTCCAGAAAGCTTGTCGTACATACGGAAGAAGTTCTGGAAGGTAATGGTAGCCAAGGTTCTGTTGCGCTGGGCGATTTTAATGTGTTCCTTGGCTTCGATGGCCTGATGGAGACCGTCTCCATAACGGCGACCTTCCAAGATACGACCAGTAAACTCATCTACAATCTGAACCTGTCCGTCCCGCACCACATAGTCTACGTCGGGCTTGTACAGGGTATGGGCACGAACTGCCTGGGTAAAGTAGTGAATATATTCAAAGTTGCTTTCGTCAAAGAGACTTCCAGTAATGAGGTTTCGCTTCTGAAGGATTTCTTCAATCTTGAGCATACCCTGGTCGGTAAAGGAAACACGGCGGGACTTTTCATCCAGCTTGTAGTCACCCTGAATATTTTCTCCCTGAGCCTCATCTGGGTATTCACCAGTTTCAGGATCCTTTTCCACTTCCGTAAGCTGGCGAACATACTTGTCCACTTCGTGAAACTTAAAGGTGTCATCCTCTCCTGCACCGGAAATAATCAATGGGGTTCGAGCTTCATCGATTAAAATAGAGTCAATTTCGTCCACAATACAGAAGGCAAAGTCACGCTGTACCTTCTGGCTAGGATCAATCTGCATGTTGTCTCGCAGGTAGTCAAAGCCTAGCTCGTTGTTAGTACCGTAGGTAATATCACAGTTGTAAGAAATTTTTCTGGCATTATTGTCCATACCAGAAACAATGGAGCCAACGGTAACACCCAAATAGGTATACACAGGTCGCATCCAGTCGGCATCACGCTGGGCCAGGTAGTCGTTTACCGTTACCACGTGGACACCACGTCCAGTTAAGCTATTGAGGTAGGCAGCTGCCACTGACATAAGGGTTTTTCCCTCACCAGTTTTCATTTCAACAATGCGACCAGAATTCAGCACAATGGAACCCATCAGCTGTACGTCATAGGCTCGCTCTCCCAATACACGGTTGGCAGCCTCTCGTGCCAGGGCAAAGGCTTCTGGCAGAATGGCATCCAAGGTTTCGCCATTAGCTAGGCGTTCCTTGAACCTTTGGGTTTGCTGGGGAAATTCTTCGGCACTCAATCCCTGAGCCCAAGATTCTTTGTTGTTTATTTGTTCAACAATAGGTAAAAGCTGTTTTACATCTCGGTCCCGCTTGGAACCAAAGAAAAAGGTCAATACTGAATCAAGCATATCTATAATTTACTATATTATTAGCTTGTGTGGCAAGGGAGGGAAGATTAATATGCTTGTATGCTGATGTCGTTGTAAAAGTATTGACATAAAATAGGTAGTGCACTAGGCTTGATTTTCTTCATAATTCCATAAAACAATTTTAAGGAGATAGGTATGGCTTGGAGTGAAGAAAAGAAAAATGAAACTAGGGAAAAAATCGGTCCTGGAGCAATGGTTAAAAATGGTAATGGAAAGTATGGCTTCCTTTGTACCTCTGATGCTGGAATAAAAATTCTTGGGGTGCAGCCAAGTGGATTTTTAGCAGTTCCCTCAGATGAGATTGTTGCAACATTTTCTGATGTAGAAGAGTTAATTGCCGCTGGGTGGGTGATTGACTAGCTTGTGTGGCAAGGGAAGGGTGATTTCTTTATTCCAAGCTCCTTCCCAATCCCCGTCTTGACACTGCTTGCCCGCCCCTTTATGCTATTAGAATGAATAAGTGCGTGAATATTCAAAAGCTCTTGAGGCTTGTAACAGGTGGTATTCTTGCCATAATCTTTTTTTCCTGTACTGAATCTAGCGGTATTATCAGCTTAGATGAAAATGAGCTTTTTTCCCTAAAATACGGCAATTTTGAGGATCAATTAAATCTATTTAGTCTGGCAACTCCTTCTCCTGTGCGTACATCCTTAGCCATGAGAGATGGTTTCTTTTATGTTGCTAATGGAGAGGCTCAGAAGGTTCTAGAGCTTAATTCCTATGGAGATCTGTTAAGTATTTATTACAATGGGGAGGGGAATCCAACCCCTAGCTTTGCCGATACTGCAGATTCTGAAATCGTTTCCACCACAAGAAAGGCTGTAGAGTATCCCTTTAATTCCTTGGGAGCCATAGCTGCCGATTCTCGAAAATATATCTATGTAGTGGATCAACTGCCACCAGAGCGACACGAACAGGATGTGGAAAATCGTCTTCTTTTAAGCCAAATTATTCTTCGATTTGCCAGTGATGGAACCTTTATCGATTACATTGGTCAGCGAGGTCCTGGTGGTATGCCCTTTCCCTACATTAAAAACATTTATACCACCTACAATAATGAGCTGGTGGTTGTATGTCAGGTAAATGATGGTATGGTGGTGTATTGGTTTGACACAACAGGTTATCTTCGTACTACCATTCCCTTTAAAGTAGACCAGCTTCCCAATGTTTTAGAGGGAGAAACCACTAACGAGGTATACATTTCCTTGGAAAATATTGTGCCCTCTTATACAGAAGAAAAGCTCTTTGTAAAGGTAGATTATTACACCAGCTCTATTGATGAGGCTTCTAACGTAGAGTCTGGTATCGATTATACGAGTTCAATGCTTTTTCCGCTGGACATTAACACAGGTGTTTATGGAGAGCCCTTTTCCATTCCTGCCTACGAACAGGAGGTTACTGATGGATTTTCTCGCTTGGTTTACAACCTTGCCTATGATTTTCTTGGTGTAACTGATTCTGGTTGGCTTTTCTTTATTATTGCAGATGATAGTGGCTATAGTATTCAGATGGTACAGGAAAACGGAGATACCGTACTTCGCCGTCATCTGGATATGGATCATCGCTCTACCTTGTACCATTCCATTTCTCTTTCTCCAGAAGGAATTATTTCCATGTTGCTAGCAGAAGAGGAAGAGGCAAGGGTTCTGTGGTGGAGAACAGATAGCTTGATTGATGCAATTCTTAAGGGGTAAGAATGAAGCTTGGCGGCGATATAGAAGGATATGGTGAGGACGAAGAAAAAATTGTCTATCACTATGGAAAGCCTGGAGAACGGCTTAAAAATGCTGATGAAATAGTAAAGCAATATTATGCAGGAGAGGGGCCTCAGGCTCCCAAGGGAATTTTTCAGTCCTTGGTGCAAACGCCATCTTCCCGTCTCATTCTCATTGTTATGCTAGCCATGATGGCTATTGTGGTTTTGTCTAGCATTATGGACCGAGGAGCAAAGGTTTCTACAGTAGCTTTAGTTCCTATGGAGCTTTCATCCTTTTCCTTTGAGGATACTGTCTACATAAGTTTACAGCTCAAGGAAAATTCTAGGATAGATTTTTCTGAGCATCCCTTTGTTTCCTGTAATTTTCTCCTGTATACTACTGACCAACAGGTAATTTATCAGGAAACAGTGGAAACTTTTTACACTGGTAAGGAAGCTTTCTTACGGACAACATTTGGAGATTATGATATATTGTATGTAGAGGCAGTGGTTACCGTAGGGAATGAGACACAGATTCTCCGTTCGGATATCACTCGTAGTTAAAGGGGCGGTTATATGTTGCAGTTTTATTTTTTATCGATTTTGTTAAACCTTGTTACTGGACTGGTGCTTTTTTGTGAAAGAGATCAGGTTCAGGATGATCTTCTTGATGGGGAGTTTTCCTTTTCAGAGGATGGTGCAGAAGGTGGGGCTTCAGGTAATCCCATTTTAGGCTTTATGGAAAGTAAGAATTTTAAGCTGGTACTGGGAGTTCTGGGCGTTCTGGTAGGCTTGCTAAAGCTTCTTTCTGTTGTACAAAACGATGTGCCTGTTATTGGAGACCTTTTTCCTGCAGTGGCTGGTTTGATGGGTGGCTTCTGTGTTCTTCTTCAATTTTACATGGAAACTAATTCTATTGATTATGCTCCCAATGGTCTTTTGCAGATGATTTTTGTAGAAAATCGTCGTACCATTGGAATTTGTTGTTTAGTGGTGGCCACCCTCCACTTTGTATTCCCCAAGGTTTTGTTCCTGTAAGCCATGAAGTGTTCTGTTGCCTGTATTTTGTTTCATAACGGAAAGGTTTTGGTAGGGCGCCGTATTCCTGGTGGCCAGATGGGGGAGCGATGGGAATTTCCTGGTGGCAAGGTGGAAAATGGGGAATCTGCAGAGGTTGCCATTTGCCGTGAGTTTGACGAGGAATTTTCCGTTCCCGTTACTGTTGGCCCAAAGATTGCCCAGGCGGTGTTCCAGTACAACGGTAAGGATATCCAGCTGGAAGGCTATGAAATCTTTCTTGCTACAGACACTCCCCAGTGGATTTTGACGGAACACACGGAAATCCGTTGGGTCACTTTTGATGAAATAAAGCAGCTTCATTTTGTTGATTCGGATTTGTTGATTTATCCTCAAGTTGTGGAATACTTTTCCAAAAAGGGATGTATTTAATGAAAAAAAAATCCAAATCAGCAGGATGGAGTTTTTCTGTTGTCAGAACTCCTTGGTTCGGTTGTTTTTTTCTCCTTCTTTGTACCTTATTTTTCTGTAGCTTGACTCTTTCAGGCTGTTCTAAAAGAGCAGGTATTATAGATTTATCACAAGCACCCCTTCTGCCAGTAGATTCTCAGTGGGCGGTGGTAATCGATCCTTACGCTATTTATCGTAAGGAGCCCAATCTTTCTGCTACAGTGGCTGGTTATGGCAGACGTGGTGCGGTACAGGAAATTGTTGGTCAACGTATTGTAACAGTAGAAAAAAAACAAGTGATTTGGTATCAATTTTCCTCTGGATGGCTTCCAGAAACAGCAATACAAGTATATTCCAATGAATTAAAGGCTCAATCTGCTGCTAATGAATTGGATGTAGATCGGGATTCATCCCGTTAAGGAGATTTTATGACAGCTATTCCCTGTACTGTGGCTTCTGGAGCCCTGCTTCCTTCCTACCAAACTGCTGGTGCTGCTGGTGCTGACCTTTGTGCCTGCTTAACAGAGTCCCTCGTTCTCTCTCCTGGTCAGTGGGCCTTAGTTCCTACTGGTCTTTCCTTTGCCATCCCTTCTGGCTATGAAATCCAGGTGCGGCCTCGTTCTGGCCTTGCTGCAAAGCATGGGGTTACAGTGCTGAATAGTCCTGGCACCATCGATAGTGATTATCGTGGAGAGGTAAAGGTGATTCTCATAAATCTTGGTTCTCAGGATTTTACTATTTCCCATGGAGACAGAATTGCCCAAATGGTTGTTGCTCCAGTGGTTCAGGCCCAGTTCCAGGTGATAGAATCCTTGTCTGCTACGGAACGGGGACAGGGAGGCTTTGGTTCCACGGGAGTCTAAGCCTTGGCATGAAGTTTTCAGCACTCTCACTTCAGTCAAATCGTCATGTTCTCATTGTCTATCTGGTAAAGGAGTTGTTGTTATACTTCCTTATTGCCTTCCTGTTTTTTTTCATGGTGTTCTTTGTAAATCAGATTTTGCTGATGGCAGAGGATATTTTGAAAAAGCGAGTTCCCATTATGGATGTGGCACGTCTTATGAGCTATTCCTTGCCCTTTATTATAGCTCAGTCTGCTCCCTTTGCCACCTTGGTAGGTTTTTTGATGTGTCTTGGACGCATGATGACAGACAACGAGATTATGGTAATTCGAGCCAGTGGAAAGTCCTTTATGGTTATCCTGCTTCCAGTGCTGATTCTTGGTGGCATTATTTCCCTGCTGTCCTTCTTTGTAAATGACTACTTATTGCCCTTGGGAACCATTTCTTATAATAAACTCTATAAAGAAATCTTATTTTCAGATCCTTCCATCGAGCTAGAGTCCAATTCAGTAAAACGAACAGAGGATACTATCTTGGTAATTGGTGAGGTAACAGATACCTTTGTGTCGGATTTAGTTTTCTTTGACGTTGATGATCAGGGGCAAATCCGAGTCATTGTGTCGGGAGCTACGGAAATAAACAATGCTACAGAGCCTGGGATTTTGATGAACCTGAGTATGGATTCAGCTACAGTTTGTGCCTTTGATACCTCTGAAATGAATCGCTATGATGTGCTGCAGTCTGGAAAAACAAGTATGAATGTTTTTGCTAGTTCATTTTTTTCTGATTCTTCTACTAACAATCCTCGGGAAATGACCTCCTTTGACTTGTTCAAGTTTATTCAACAGGTAAAGGATGATGGAGTAACATCCCCTCTGCAATTGAACATGTACAAGCTGGAATTCCACAAGAAATTCTCCTTGCCCTTTGCATCCATTTTCTTTGCCCTGTTGGCCATGCCCCTGGCCATCTTGTTTGGAAAGCACAATGGACTTACGGTGGGGCTTATTATTGGAATCTTTCTCTGTGTAGCTTATTGGGCTGCCATGATTCTTGGTCAAACCTTTGGTATCAGGCAGGGACTCAGTGGCTTTTGGACGATGTGGCTTCCTGATTTTTTTGTGGGAGTGGCAGGTATTGTATTTTATCTTATGCTGGTGAAAAAATGAGATTTGTCATTTACTTATACCGTCGTTTTTTACCAGTTTTTTTGGGCTCCATCTTTTTCTTTGCACTGGTGCTAGTGCTGGTGGACTTACTCATGAACCTGTGGAGCTTTATTTCACAAGAGGTAGCTCCTGTGGATATTCTGCGGGTAATGGTCTTGTACATTCCAAAAACCTTGTCCTTTTCCCTGCCACTTTCCATCCTCTTTGCCGTGTCCTACACCCTCAGTGATCTCTATGCCAAAAACGAGCTTACCGCAATTTTTGCCTCTGGTGTTTCCCTCTTTCACTTCACCTTGCCCCTGCTACTTTTGTCTTTGGCTTTGAGCTTTGGACTTTTTGTCTTTGAAGACAGGGTGGTAGTCCCTACCTACGCAAAAAAAACTGAGCTACAGGACTCCTTGCTGAATAAAACGCAATCTCTCAATAATGACAGAATCGTTATCATTACCAAACAGGGACAAATCGTCTACAAGGCAGATTACTATAACGATTCTCAGCAGCAGCTTCTAGGACTGTTTGTGATTTTCCGTGATGAAAATATGGAGCTTCAGAAAATCCTACGTTGTAATAATGCTGTCTGGAAAGAAACCTATTGGGAATGCTCCAATGCCATAGAATATGTGGTGGAGGGAGATTTTATGAACAGTTCTCCTGCTTCCCAAGAAACCATGCACTTGCTAACGGAGCCTCCAGAAACCTTTAGAAATAATACCATCGATGTGGAAACCGTATCGGTGGCAGAGGCCAAGTCCTATATTGATCGGCTTCGTCGTGCTGGTCTTCCTGTGGCAGAGGCCACCTCCCAATATTACAAGAAATTTTCCTTTCCCTTCATTGTTTTTATTGTGGTGTTCCTGTCCATTGGTCTTTCTGGTAAGACAAGAAAAAATGTGTTGCTTATAAGTCTCGTTCTTTGTATTATGGCGGCAGTGCTTTTTTATGTAAGCCAGATGGTTACCATGCTCCTAGCTCAGTTTGGCTACATTTCGCCCTTTGTGGGAGCCTGGTTTCCCGTAATTTTATTTATTATCCTGAGTATTGTCCTTTTGAAATTCGCTCGTACGTGAGGTTATCTATGTCGAATGTTTTGTCTATTTTCACCCAGCTCCATGCTGACACTTCCAGCAAGGCCCGCACTGGTATTATGGAGCTTCCCCATGGCCCAGTGCGCACTCCAGTTTTTATGCCAGTGGGAACCAGTGCCACCGTTAAGGCCATGACAAAGGATGATTTAGAAGAAATCGGCTTTGAGATTCTTTTGGCCAATACCTACCACCTGTACCTGAGGCCAGGAGTAGAGATTGTAGAAGAGGCTGGGGGACTCCACGGTTTTTCTCTGTGGAAAAAGAACTTTCTCACAGATTCTGGGGGCTTTCAGGTTTTTTCCCTGGCTCCCTTCCGCAAAATTACTGACCAAGGAGTGGCCTTCCAAAGCCACATCGACGGTTCCCGTCACTTTCTCACTCCTGAATCTGTAGTGGATCTACAGCGCCGCTACAATAGCGACATCCAGATGCAGCTTGATGTTTGCACAGGCTACGGCATTTCTAAAAAGGATGCGGCAGAGGCCCTGCGTATCACCAGCGACTGGTCAAAGCGGGCCATGAGTGCTTGGCAGGAGGCTCAGGAAACTGGCTACAAGGGTCTTTTGTTTCCCATTGTTCAGGGCAATTTTTATGAGGATTTACGACAGGAGTCAGCAGAGTTTGTTGCTAGCCTCCAGTCTCCTGGCATTGCCATTGGTGGCCTGTCGGTAGGGGAGCCTCACGAAAAGTATACGGAAATGCTGTCCTACACAGCGGCTTTGCTTCCTCAAGATAAGCCCCGCTACGTTATGGGAATTGGAACTCCAGATTATATTCTGGAGGCAGTGGAAAATGGCATCGACATGTTTGACTGTGTATTACCCACCAGAAATGCCCGCAATGGTTCTTATTTTACCCGTGATGGGGCTATTTCCATCAAGAATGCCAAGTATGCCAGGGATTTTGGACCTATAGACAGTGAATGCACCTGTAAGATTTGCCGACAATATTCAAGAGCCTATCTTCGTCATCTTTTCAAGGAGCAGGAAATTTTAAGCTCCATGTTGGCCTCCTACCACAATCTTGCCTTCCTCCATCAAATGATGGCAGAGGTTCGTGTGGCAATTGAAGAAGATCGGTTTGCCCAATACAAGAAGGATTTTCTTCAGCGATACAATGGTGGTCGCTAGTTTTACTGATTGAATCAGCAGGGGAAAATAAACTTGTAACTTATTTTAGAGTTTTTTTCTTTATTGGAAGAGTGCCTGCTTGTGGGTAGTCAAAGGAGTTGTAATGAAGTGTAGCAAATCAGCAGCCATTATCTTTTTATTAACCACTTGTATTGGTTCTTCTCTTTTTGCACAAGAAACCTCTCTTGTACCTGAGCCTCGCGGTGTTCTTACTTCAAATAGTCCTGAAGACAAAAAGACAGAAGAAGCTCCCCAGGAATCTGAACGAGAAAAAGAAATAAATACCCTGAACTATGGTCTAGACACGGAAATCATTGCCATGCTAGATGAGTTTACCGCCAACAAAACCTTTTACTACCTAGACGAGCTGGAAGGTATTTTGGAGCGGACTCGTTCCGTATCTCTCCGTGAAAAAATCATCACATACTTTACTGATGCAGAAGATGGTCGTCTTGCAGACTATGCCTTGGAAATCATAGAAGATCCCTTTGACACAAGAAATTCCACGGTAGCCCTGCTGTTCAAGTATGTTTCCAAGGTAAAAATTGAAGAAGCTGGTCCATTTGCACGGGAATTGCTGGAAGATGAATACATGGAGTATTTTGATGGTGCTCTTGAGGCCCTTGCCGAAATCGGAACCTCAGAGGATGCTCAATTTTTAGCAGAATTCATCAATCGAGAAGACCTTACTACTGGACAGCAGCAGGCTGTCATGAAGGCATTAGGTCGTCTCAAGGCTGTGGAAACCTGGGATGCCCTAGTGGAAATTGCCCAGAACGAAGACAAAAATTCCTACGTCAGAATGTATGCTGCAGAAGCCATTGGTGCCATGGGAAAAACCGAGTCTGTAGAGGTTTTAGCCTATCTTTTTGAAAGCACCGATCCTAACCTTCGAGCCTCAGTTATTAAGGGTATATCTTATTTTCCTTCAGATGATACAGCCTTGTCCCTCATTATCGAAGGAATCAAGGATTCCCACTACAAGGTTCGTCTTGAAGCGATCGCTGCGGTAAAGGAGCACAAGATTAAAGATGCTGCTCCCCACATTGTTTTTAGAGCAAAGAACGACCCCGAGACGGCAGTAAAATATGCCTGCTATGAGGCCCTAGGTATTCTTGGTGATAAAGAGGGGATTGCCTATTTACAGGAGCTGGTAAAGGAAAAGTATGCTGGCGATTCCATCAAGGTAAAGGCCTGTGAGGCACTTTTAGCCTACGGTGGTTCCTCTGCCACCGACAGTGTTATTGCACTGGCACGAGAAAGCCTTGCAGACAAGAAAAAGCTTCATCTACGATATGCCTTGGGAAAACTTTTTGCTTCCATGGAAAATTCAGCCTTTGCAGATATTTGTCGTGAATATCTTGCCTCTACAGACGTTGCCACCGTGGGTACGGGACTGGACATTTACGAGCGTAATCGTTTTCCGTCTGTTCGACAGGAAGTGGAGGCCATTGCAAATGCAGAAAAAAACAGTTCCAATAAAACCAAGGCAAAGAAGATACTTGACCGTGACTAATTTTTTAGTATAATTAAGATATTATATTTTTGCGGAGGCTATATGGCTATTGGTGATTCTGTATTCCAGCTTGTAACATTCCAGCTTGGTGAAGAGCTGTATGGTGTGGATATTATGGATGTTAAGGAAATTGTAAAGATTCAGAATGTCCGTTCAATCCCTAACGCTCCGTATTATGTTGAGGGTATTTTCAATCTTCGTAGCGAAATCATTCCCATCATCAACCTGCACAAGCGATTCCGTCTCAAGAAGATTGAGATTAAGGATGATGAAATGGCTGATGAGTTTGAAGGTGGTTTCATTATTCTCAATATTGATGGACTGAAGATTGGTATCATCATTGACCGAGTTGCTCGTGTAATTTCTGTGAACCGTGACGAAATCAAGCCACCACCACAGATGCTCAGCGGTATCGGTACAGAATATATCCACGGTGTTGTACGTCAGGATAATGGTTATCTCATCATCCTGGATATCCGTAGCTTGTTCAATCCTAAGGAACTGCGAAAGCTGCTGGATATAAACTAATATGATTCAAACCTATAGTTCCACAATCCGTCGCAAGGAAATGGACGCTGTGCTTACTTGTATGGTGGACGAGAAAATCGGTCCCGGAGAGATGGCACGGCGTCTCGTTCAATCTGTAAAGGAGTTCTTTTCCGTAGACGGAGCCTTTGCTTTTCGTAGTCCTGCCATTGCATTAAAGTATGTATTTAAAGCCTTTGATCTGGAGCCTGGTACAGGTGTAATCATTTCTGCCTTGGCTCCAGTGTGGCAGCTACAGGCTGTCAAAGAGCTAGGATATAAGCCCGTCATTGTTGATGTTTCCCCTGATACAGCCTGTGTTACCCTAGAAGCCTTGGAAGAAGGTATTAAACAAGGTGGACGTCTCATAATTCTTTCAGAAACAGCTGGATTCTTGCCTGAATTCGAGGGAATTCAAGCCTTGGGAATCCCTTTTGTAGAAGACGTTTCTTGTAGTGTGGGATCCTTCCGAAATCTTCCTGTTAAAGAAGGTGAGGAGCAGCAAATCAAGCGGGCTGGAACCTTCGGTGTCTTTTCCATTATGGGACTAGAAGAAGGAGACGCAATTACTGGTGGCGGTGGAGCAGTGCTTATGGCCCCAGGTCGTCGAGAGTGGATTATCCTGAAGCGGCTTGGAGAAGAAGCTCCTACCACAGATCTGCTTCCAGACTTAAACAGTGCCTTGGCCTATATCCAGTTGAAGGAATATTCTCGTAACGAGGCTATTCGTCAGGATTTATTTTCTGCTTTTCAGAAGGCTTTAATGGCCAGCCGACATAAGTGCTTGATGCGAACACCAGAAGGCAATTCTTCTGTGAATTCCTTTTCTGTGGTTTTAAGTAGTGGCCTAAAAGATGTTCGCCAGTATGCCTCCCGCAAGGGAATAGAAATTCAGCCTACATTCAGCGGTAGTATTGCAGCTTTTTTGGATGAAGAGCTAGAAGGATGCATAAATGCTCGTTCCTTATATCTACGAACAGTAGATTTTCCTCTGTATCCACGACTTGGTGCTACCCATGCTGCTACCATTGCAAAGGTACTAGGAACATTACCGTAAAGGGAGGGTGGTATGAGAAACTGCTTGATTGTCGTTAATGCCTACAAAGACGAGTGCATGGATTATGCAGAGATTATCAAGCAATATCTTGAAACTCGAACTATCCACTGTACCACCTTTTTATTTTCTGATGCAAATCATGGGTGTTCCTTTGATGGACACGATTTTTGTATTACAATAGGTGGTGATGGAACAGTTCTCTTTGCTGCTAGAGGCTGCGCTCCCTTGGGTATTCCCATTTTTCCTATTAATTTTGGTCATTTTGGATTTATTGCAAGTATTCAAAAGAGAGAATGGGCAAAGCAATTGGATTCTTTTCTTGAAGGAGAAATTCCCTGTAGTTCTCGAAGCCTTGTTCAAGCAAATCTGTATCGCGAAAACAAATTGATTCGTTCTATAATTGGCCTTAACGATATGGTTATTTCTCCCAAGGAATCTGCACGCTTGGTTACCTTAGACATGTCATTTTGTGATAATCCCTTCGGTAAGTTTAATGCTGATGGGATAATTGTGGCTACCTCCACTGGTTCTACAGCTTATTCTGCCGCCGCTGGTGGGCCTATTATCGATCCAGCTCTTCCTGCTCTGTTGCTTATTCCCGTAAGTCCCTTTTCTCTGTCAAATCGTCCCTTGGTGCTACCTCCTCAAGGAAAGCTTAAGGCTGTAGTTCAACCTTCTCGGGCACAATCAGTGGTATTGACGGCAGATGGACAAATTACTGTTGACTTACAGATTGGTGATGTAATAGAATTCCATCTAGCAAAGAATAAGGTCTTGTTGGCTGGCTGTAGTTCCCAGCATTTTTACAGTGCCCTTCGTTCTAAACTTCACTGGTCAGGAGGAAATAATGCTTGAAAGCATACAAATTTCTGATTTTGCCCTTATCGATTCACTTTCCCTTGATTTTGAGGAAGGACTTACTGTTTTAAGTGGTGAAACGGGAGCTGGAAAGTCCATCCTTATCGGTGCATTATCTTTTCTCTTAGGAGGAAAAGGTGGAACAGAAGTGGTACGTACAGGTGCTCAGGAAGCTCGGGTATCAGGTACCTTTTTTCTCACTCCTCGCCATAAAGAAGCCCTGCTTTGGTTAGAAGAGCATGGTATGGAGCCAGAAGATGGCAGAGTGTTGCTAAAGCGTTATGTAAAGGATTCTGGACGTAGCGGTGCTTGGATTCAAGGTCAGCCAGTAACCAGAGCTGATTTAGCTACCTTTTCTTCCTTCCTGGTGGACATTCACGGTCAGCATGAGCACCAGTCCTTGCTTAAGGTAAGTCATCACCGTCGTTTTCTCGATTCCTATGCAGGGCTTACTGCAGAAACGGAAGCCTTTACATCCTTGTACTCCCAGCTGGTGGAAAGTCGTCAACAGCTTGATGATATTAATCATTCCGAGGCTGACCGAGACCGTCGTATTGAGCTGCTTTCCTTTGCCTTGGAAGAAATTGATGCAGCCCGCTTAAAAGAAGGTGAGGATGAAGATCTGGCAATGGAGGAGCGACGACTTTCCCAATTCGAAGAAATTTATGCAGCCTTAGACAAGGCTTCTGCTATTATTTCTGGTAGTCACGACGATTCTACTGGTGTTTCTGTTATTTCTGCTTTAAAAAAAGCCCAGGGATCAATTTCTCAGGCTGCCACAGCCGATGGTGGCTTAACTGCCATTTCCAACAGAATAGAAAGTGCCTTCTACGAAATTTCTGATGTGGCAGATGAGCTTAAGAACTATCTGCAGAATCTTACCTTTGAGCCAGGTCGTCTCGAAGAGGTGCAGGAACGTTCAGCCCTGTTATTCAAACTGAAAAAGAAATATGCAGCCTCTGTTCAATCCCCCATTAAAGAAGTGTTGGACTATGGAGAAAAGGCTCGTGTGGAGCTGGAAAATCTATCTTGTAGTCAGGAAAATAAGGCTGCTTTAGAAGAAACTGTCTCTAAGTTAGAAGGAGAAGTTTATAGGGCCGCAAAATCCCTTTCTGAAAAACGACAGGCTGCCACAGCTTCTATGTCTCAAGAAGTGGAGGCTGTTTTAGCTCATCTTGGAATGAAGGGAGCGAAATTTGTAGTTTCTCTGGAAGAAAAGCCTGAGTCTGCTGGCGGTGTTATGCAACGCTGTGGCCCCTATGGAATGGATGACATTGAATTCCTTATCAGTGCTAATACTGGTTCTCCTGCCAAGCCCTTGGCAAAAATTGCTTCTGGTGGAGAAATTTCTCGTGTTATGCTGGCCCTTAAAACTATTTTAGCAGAAACAGACACGGTAGATACCTTGGTCTTTGATGAAATTGATACAGGTATCGGTGGTGAAATTTCAGTAGCTGTGGGGGCACATCTTAAAAAATTGGCGGAAAAATGTCAGATTTTCTGTATTACCCATGTGGCCAGCATTGCTGTTTGTGCCGATAATCAGATAAAGATAGCGAAAAGTAGTAACTCAACCTCAACGGTAACGCAGGTTCGAGTTATTGATGGTGAAGAACGGGTTGAGGAAATTGCTCGCATGTTGTCGGGAGACAGTGCTGGTGCAGATGCCCTTGATTACGCTCGTTCATTATTATACGGGAGAACAAAGTAAATGGCAAAAATTGCAGCAGGAGCTCGTGACGAGTTCTTTACAAAGAGTGAACCATACAAGAACGAAATTGAAAAAGCTCTCAAAAAGGAAAAAGAAATTCTTTCCGCAATCACTCCAGATGCAACGGATGCTGGTTATCGCCGTGTTATTTTGGCAGAAGAAATGATTTACATTGCAACTATTTATCTGACCATTAACAATTTGTCGGAGGAATTGTTGGCTGTAAAGAATACAGATGCCCTTAATGAAAGTCGTAAAACCCTGTACAAGGCTGTTATTTATCTCGAAGAAATCGTTACCAATATTATTGACGCTCCTTATTCTGATTATGAGGATGCTGTAGCCTCAATTCAGAATATTACCATTGCAAAAAAATTCTTCATTGTCCGCAAATTAGGACTTGCTATCAGAATGCTTATTGATGCTTATGGTGAAAATACTAAGTGGAAATGGGCCTTTGTAGAGTTAAATGGACGATTTGCTGTGGTTGCTAAGAACATGCTGGAAATAAAAGAAGCTTCTCGTGTGTACTTTGATCCCAGTTCCCCAGATTATGATGTAACAATGTATTATATTCAGTTGGTACGTAGGCTTATTGCCCAGTCCGCTGACCAGTATCACCAGCG
The DNA here is from genome assembly GCA_036300185.1 of Treponema sp. Lineage (GTDB taxonomy): Bacteria > Spirochaetota > Spirochaetia > Treponematales > Treponemataceae > Treponema_F. Next base: position 18,399 of record JAXJGY010000010.1, read on the forward strand.
ATACGAATTTTCTACTCACCGTATGGACGATATGCAAAAGGCTCTTTTGTATATTGCAGCTCAGCGACGCTTCTGCATTATTTTTGATGAAAAAGATGAAGCTGAAGAGCTCAAAAAGAAGGGGCGAGTACTTAAAGAAAAGATGGAACTGGACCATAAAAAGGGTATCGCTCAATAATTTTTTCCAAAATATCTCTTTTGTCTCTTTTTAAAATTTCTCCTGCTTGTTTTTTTTTAAAATAAGTCATAAAA
>JAXJGY010000011.1:0-57892 GCA_036300185.1 Treponema sp.
AAATTGATGATTTGTGGCTCCAACAAAATGGTGCTGCACCAGTATGGCTGTGGCACGTTTTGTGAATCACGGAAATTGTCCGGCAAATGGTGTGGCTCAAAGATAAAAAGATTTTCATATCGATGGGCTTTTTCCAATAGCTCTTTTGTTAGGTGGAATCGGTTTTCTAGCTCAGAAAGTAGGAATTCTGCCTGATTGGGAAAGGCAAGATAACCGACAGAGCCTGTGGGGAGTGAAGCTGGAATGGTAAAGACTTGCTCTTGGAACTTTATCCCTTCTATTGTGTGGGAAAATCCTGCTTCTTTTTTTGAAAAGGTTTGATTTTTCTTTGCGAATTTACTGGAATGAAAGTCTTTTCGATGTGCCATAATTTACCGTACTATAAATTGATTGCAGGGTAAAGTCAAGATTAAGGCGATTCTGGAGATTTGAATCCTATTGACATGAAATATGAGTTCTGTTATGTTGTAACCATAAGTTAGTTTAATTCAATATTTTTTGTATTATTTCCTGATGCATAAATCAAATCATTTACATATGGAGAGTTTTTAATGGCACCGATTCAAAGACGTCGTTTTGTAGACACGTCAGAAAATCCGCCTCAGAGTGACCAGCCAGAGTTAGAGTTTGAGTCATCTGTAGCAGATTCCCACCTTCCACCTGAACAAGAATCAATTGAAAGTACGGCAGAAAATACATCGGCTGCCACTCCCACAGAAAACCATCCTATCAGTGAACCATCGATTTCAGAAGATAATTTAGAAACAGCATCGTCAACAGAAGCAGCACCAGCACCTCGGGAGCGGGTTGTTGTACGACGAGCGGTAAAAAAGCCTGTTGCCAGAAGCTATGGAGAAGGTGAACACGGTCCTCGTAGTAGAGGTTCAGGTGATTTTTCTCCAAGTCCTCGGGGACGCAATTCTTTTGGCGATTCAGAATACACCCCACGCGGCCGTGGGCGGAACAATACAGGATTTAGACCTTCCTATAATCGCAATGCTCCTTCCAATAATTTTGATAGAACCATGCAGTTGAATGCAGAAATGGAAGAAGCTCGTGCTTCTGCAATGGCTGAGGATGCCAACAATGATTCTAAGCCACGGCTTTTGATCAATGATCTAACAAGCATGGGAATGAAGGGCTTGCGAGACATGGCTATTCAGTATGGCTTCTCCAATGATGATTTAGCTCCCATGAAAAAGCAGGAGTTGATTTTTGTCATTTTGAAGGCTCATACAGAGCATGGAGGCATAATTTTTGCTAGTGGTGCTTTGGAAATTCTTCCTGATGGCTACGGCTTCCTTCGTTCTCCCCAAAATAGCTATTTGCCTGGTCCAGATGACATTTACATTTCTCCCAGTCAGATTCGATTGTTCAATCTAAAAACGGGAGACACCATTTATGGTCAGATTCGATCTCCAAAAGAGGGAGAGCGGTTCTTTGCCTTGCTCCGTATTGAAACAGTAAACTTTGATGAAACACGAGTTGCTCAGACTCGTATTCCCTTTGAAAACCTTACCCCACTGTATCCCAATGAAAAGCTGAATCTTGAAACAGTTACCGATGAAATTTCTACTAGAGTGATGGATTTGTTCAGCCCCATTGGAAAGGGACAGCGATCCTTAATTGTAGCTCCTCCCAAGGCCGGTAAAACCATCTTGATGCAAAAGATTGCCAATGCCATCACTGCAAACCATCCAGAGGTATACCTTATCGTTTTGTTAATTGATGAACGACCTGAAGAAGTTACTGAAATGGAGCGTTCTATTCAGGCGGAGGTTATTTCTTCTACCTTTGATGAGCAGGCTACTCGCCACGTGCAGGTTGCAGAAATGGTTCTGGAAAAGGCCAAGCGATTGGTAGAGCACAAGCGGGATGTAGTTATTTTCTTGGATTCAATTACTCGATTGGCTCGTGCATATAACCAAACCGTTCCCACTTCTGGTAAGGTGCTTTCTGGAGGTGTGGATTCTAATGCCCTCCACAAGCCCAAACGATTCTTTGGTGCTGCCCGTAACGTGGAGGAGGGTGGAAGCCTTACTATCATTTCCACTGCCTTAATTGAAACTGGTAGCCGTATGGATGAAGTTATCTTCGAAGAGTTCAAGGGAACCGGTAACATGGAAATTAACCTGGATCGCAAATTGGCCGACCGTCGCCTTTTCCCTGCTATCAACATCAAAAAATCTGGTACCCGAAAGGAAGAATTGTTGTTGACAGAAGAAGAGCTTCAGAAGGTTTGGGTATTGCGAAAGGTTATTAATCCCATGGATGATGGAGAAATAATCGAGCTTCTGCTTGACAAAATGAAGAAAACAAAGAATAATGAAGCGTTCTTGAAGTCCATGAATAGCATGGGTGGAGAGTAACAAATTTATTTTTGAGACTTGTCATCTTGTGGGTGCAGAAGATAAATGTCCCTGCATCAGGGCAAGGTGATTATCATAATGATTTATGGAGGATAGAATGAAAGAGGGAATTCACCCTAACTACCAGTTGACAAAGATTACTTGTGCTTGCGGTAACGTAATCGAGACACGTTCAACAGTTAAGGACATTAACGTTGAAATTTGCTCTGCTTGCCACCCATTCTTCACCGGTAAGCAGAAGTTGGTTGACACAGCTGGTCGTATCGAACGCTTTAACAAGCGCTTCAAGATTAACCAGAACTAGTTGGTATGAGGCCAGACAAAAGTCTGGCCCTTTTTTTTATGGTTCTACAATTTTTGGAAAATCGTAAAAAAGGCGAGTCAAGGGGTTAAGCAAAGTGTCCCTTGATCGACCGTATTTCTAAACCTCTGAAATGTAATCAGGAATTTCAATAATACTTTTCAATTCATTCAGCTTGGAGGACAATTTGATAGTTTTCTGAGTTTGTCTAAGAAGGCGCTGAGCCAAAAGCTTTGACAAAAAGATGCCATAGTGAGGATTCTTTCTGATAAGATTTAAGAAGGCACTTTTGGGGATTCGTAAAAGCTTGCCGTTTCCAACAGCCAAAATAGTGGCACTTCGTCTATCATTTAACAAAAAGGCCATTTCACCAATAAACATATCGTTGGGAGTCAGTACCGATACCAATTTCTTTTCTGCATATACTGCATAACGACCAGACACGATAAAGTATAAGTCGGTGCTAGGTTCATTTTGTCGGCAAACCACCTGTTTATCTGTAAAATGAACCATTTCAAAGGTTTCCATAATACCAGGAATGGTATTGGAGTGGAGCTGGATATTGTCCATTTCAAAGGAAACCTGATTTCCCTTGTCGTTATATTTAATGTTTGATACAAGGCCTTGGCTCAGCATGATTCCTCTACCGTGGAGCTGGGTTTCATCCTCTTCTCGAGACATTTGATATTGCCAGTCAAAGCCCTTTCCTTCATCTTTAATCTTAAAATAAGACTTTTCACTAGTAATAAGATAAGAGATGTGAATTCGTTTTGCAGCAATCTCTGGATTTTTGTTTTTTTCCATAATCAGGTCAATCATATCTCGACCAGAAAAAAGCCAAGCAGTTTTTTCGGTAAAGGAAATATCACAGTTTCCATGCTCTAGGGCATTTGTTAGAAGCTCCATCAATGCAGTTTGCAATGCAAAGCGGTCATCGTAGGTAACTCGGTTGGTGCTGTAAAGATAATTTACTAAAAAGGATGCATATACACGAATGTCTCGTGGATCATTTTCGCAAATAAAGGAGCCTGATTCCCGGCCTCTCAGTTGTTCCTGCATTCCACGATTAAATAGGAATTGTTGGTTATTCCACAAAAGTCGAAGAATTCTGCTAAAATCGTTACAAAAGGCTGCCAATGTTTGAACAATCAAAATATTGGGATCCTTTTTTATTTCGATAGACTGTGCTTCTGACTGTCGGCCTACAATGGCTATAATGCCACCGTTATGAAGCCAGGGGTCAGCAGAAATGGTGGATAAGATTTGATGACAATCTAGTCCTTCGCTGGTAAAGTCTAATACTTTGATTTCTGGCAGTCCGTAACTAATAAAGCTAATGGCCTCTTGTGTGTCTGAATAAAAATCAGCATCAAAGTGGGCTGCAAACTCAGTACAGGCTTCTTGAATCGTTGAAATTACCTTTTTGTTTGTGGTGATCGCTATAATTTTTTTCATAAACTAACCTTATTGTTTCAGTGTGATTTAGATTATATCACAAATGGCGGTAAATACAAGTATAATTTATCAGCTTAATTTTGAAACATCTATCCATTGGGCAAAGGATGAGTATTCTTCTAGTTCTGGAATGGTTAGCTGAATGGCACTATTACTACTACCACAGGCGGGAAAAACAGTGTCAAAGCGTTTCAGTGACTCATCAAGGTATACTGTTACTCCCTCATTTATTCCAAAGGGACAAACTCCTCCCACGGCATGTCCTATGAGGTTTTCGGCCTCATCTGGAGAAAGCATTTTTGCTTTTACGTTAAACTGTGCCTTGTATTTGGAATTGTCAATTTTTGCATCTCCTGCTGCCACAATTAAAATAGGCGCATCCTGTACCATGAATGATAAGGTTTTTGCAATGCGACAGGGCTCACAGTTAAGAGCTTGGGCTGCCAACTGCACAGTAGCACTGGAAACTTCGAATTCTTGAATCCTTTCCTCTATTCCATGCTCTCTAAAAAATGAACGAACTCGTTCTATTGCCATAATTTTTCCTTTTGTTCCTTAAAATTTTGGTTCTCTCAATAAAAAAGAAAAACCTTCCGACGAAAACTCAATCGGAAGGTTTTTTTTACAAAGCTAGAACTTATTTCTTCAAGTTAGCTTCAAGCTTGTCCAATTCTGCAGCCAATTCCTTGGGCAGGTGGGCACCAAACTTTGGATAGTGGTTGTTGCGGATATCGTCGATTTCCTTGAGCCATCCTTCCTTGTCTACGGAAGTAATAGCAGGAATGTTCTCCTTGTAAATATCCTCAAGACCATCCAGGTTCAAAGCACCTTCCTTAGGCATGTAACCGATGGCTGTATCTACGCAGTTGTCCTTACCGTCACAGCGGTCAAAGATCCATGCCAATACACGGCTGTTTTCGCCGTAACCAGGCCACATAAATCCACCAGGCAGCTTGTCGTTGGACTCGTCCTTGCGGAACCAGTTAACGTAGAAAATCTTAGGCAGCTTGTCTTCATCAGACTTCTTACCAATGTTGATCCAGTGCTGGAAGTAGTCTCCCATGTTGTATCCACAGAAGGGCAACATAGCGAAGGGATCACGGCGAACCTGTCCAACCTGATCAGAAATAACAGCAGCGGTAACCTCGGATCCAACAATGGAGCCCAAGAATACACCGTGGTTCCAGTCACGGCTCTGGTGTACCAGAGGTACAGTTGTAGCACGGCGTCCGCCAAAGAGGAATGCACTGATAGGTACACCCTTGGGGTCTTCCCATTCAGGAGCAATACAGGGGCACTGGTTTGCAGGTGCGGTAAAGCGAGCGTTGGGGTGAGCAATTTCCTCTCCCTTGGGGCTCTTGTCCTTTGCAGGTGCAGGCTTCTTGTTTCCGTGCCAGTCCACCAGCTCTCCAGAAGCAGGATAGCCGATTCCTTCCCACCAAATATCTCCGTCTTCGGTAAGACCGCAGTTTGTGAAGATGGTGTTTTCCTTGATGGATTCCATTGCATTCTTGTTGGAGCTGTCGCTGGTTCCAGGAGCAACACCAAAGAATCCGTTTTCGGGGTTGATAGCATACAGACGTCCGTCTTCACCGAACTTCATCCAAGCAATATCGTCACCAATAGTTTCAACCTTCCATCCTGGGATGGTAGGAATAAGCATAGCCAAGTTTGTCTTTCCACAAGCTGAGGGGAAGGCACCTGTTACATACTTTACCTTTCCTTCGGGGTTGGTGAGCTTCAGGATAAGCATGTGTTCTGCAAGCCATCCCTCGTCACGAGCCAATACAGATGCAATGCGGAGAGCAAAGCACTTCTTTCCCAACAGGGCGTTTCCACCGTAACCTGAACCATAGGACCAGATGGTGCGCTCTTCGGGGAAGTGGGAGATGTACTTGTTGTCCATGTCTGCACAGGGCCATTCGCCGTTGTCGCTTTCGCCAGCAGCAAGGGGCTTTCCAACAGAGTGAAGACAGGGAACAAATTCACCGTCAGTACCCAGAACGTCAAGAACCTTAGTTCCAACGCGGGTCATGATATCCATGTTACATACAACGTATGCAGAATCAGTAATTTCGATACCATTCTTGGCAATATTTGAACCAACGGGACCCATGGAGAAGGGGATTACATACATAGTGCGTCCCTTCATACAACCGGTATAAAGACCAGTCATGGTAGCCTTCAATTCTTTGGGGTCAATCCAGTGGTTTGTAGGACCAGCATCGTCTTCTTTTACGCTGGCAATATAGGTTCGTCCTTCAACACGGGCAACATCTGAAGGCTGTGAGCGGAACAGAACGCTATTGGGGCGCTTCTTCAGAGGAGTTGCAAGTCCTGACTTGATCATGTCCTGCATCAAGCGGTCGTATTCTTCCTTTGAACCGTCACAAACATATACATCATCAGGCTGGCACATCTTTGCGACTTCTTCAACCCAAGCTTTGATTTTGGGATGTTTGATGTCATTGATTGTCATAAAAACTCCTTATTTAGGGCAGGTCTCGATTTACCTGTGAGGCCTGCCCATGACTAGTCTGAAAAAAATATACCCCTTTTCTGTCTTTTATTCAACCAGAAAAGGGGTTTTGAATGGATTATTACAAGAAAAAATTATCGGAATAATCAGTTTTGATTTCTTTCCTATTTCTTATACGGCAACACTGAAAATAGCCCCAGTTTGTGGAGGCACTGTAGGAACTGTAAAAATAGTTGATTCAGCAGCAGAAACTGCCAATTGAATTTGGTCTGAAAAATTTTTAATCAACGCATCAAGTTGCTTTTGATCGGTAACGCCGTCTATAGATGATGGTGTAGGATTCTGCTTTGCAGCTGAAAGTCGGTCAATTAAGGTGTTGAGAATCTGAATCTTGTTGATATTGATTCCCCTCTGGTTTGGTTTTGCCGCTACTCCAGAGATATGCTCTAGCTGTGAATATATTACAAGACCTGGCTGAACAGGAACCTTTACCTTGCCACTAGCTCCGGCGACAGAAGAGTATGAAAAAATATTGATATTGCTAATATTGGATACCATATCGCCCCCTAAATTCCTTATCGGATAAGAAAAGAATCTGTTTAGAAAAATATTAGATAGGGGGCGAAAATTTCTTATTTAATGGTATTGCTTTGACCAAGTGGACAAAAGCTGACTAAGACTTGTGGTAGAATTTATATCTTCAACAGCAATTGCTGCGGAAAGCCAAGGAATGATTACTCTGTCTTTAAGACTTTCCCACCGTGGCAATAAGGCTGTGGGGGGAGTGATATATTGTGCTGCAGGAAGATTATCCAACAGGGTTTTGTAGTATAAGGGAAAAACCTGTTCTGTAACACTTTGGATAGCAGAAAAGCCTCCTGCAATACCAAAGGTATTTACATTCAAATCCATGATGGTGGAACGTTCCAAAAGCTGGTGCTGAGTTGTCTCCATCATAAACCAAGAGATAAATTCTTCTGCCCCAGCTGTATTTCGGGACTTTTTGTAGATCCCCATAAAAACCATGTCGTCTTTTACAGGAATTTTATTGTCCTGATGGATCCAACGGAATCCAATTTCCTGGAGCAAATTCTGTGGTGTAGAAAACAGTTCGTCGCTAGGTAAGTAGGCAAAGAGACAGGAATCAGACAATACGTGGCGTGCTTCTGGAGTGTACAAGTATTTAAAGGAAAAATCCTGTTCTTCCTGAATAGAATCGTTAACACTCTGGGTCCAATGATGAAAATAATCCATGGTTGATTCTAGCTGCTCTTGATTCCACTCCAAGGTACCGTTGTCGCCTCTGAAATTGACTCCACGTAGCTGGGATACGATATACTGGAACTCTGTACTCCAACTAGGAGCAAAGCCCATGGCTGTATGAATATTAGATTTGTTCTTTTTGTTGAATTTGGCTGCCATGTCCCGTATTTGGTCGGGAGTTAAAAGGTGGTTTTCTGTAACCAGCTGATTATTTTTTGTGGCAAAAATCATGGTAGGTAGGTTAAAGCTTACTGGCAAAAGATATTGCTTGTTCTGTACCTTTCCATATTCCAAAAGCTGAGGATAAAGAATCAGAGGATCGACTTTATGCTTGGAAAAAAGATAGTTTAAAGGACGGAATTGCTTGATGGTGGTGTCGTTTTTGAGCCAAGACCCAATAACGAGGTCTGGAGGCAATTCGTCTTTTGCGGGAGGCAGGGAGGTAACTGGATTTTCCTTGTACACCACCACTACCTTTACCGTTTCTTGCACCACGTTAAATAATTCAGCGTAGGAAGCAAATTCCTGTTGATTTGTCCAGATGATAACCGGCTCTTTTAAATTACCAGTGCAAGAGAAAAGGGAAATAAGGAGAGGAACTATTAGAGCTCCTCTCCTGAAAATCTGTTTAACGTTTTGCAAGTTCATCAGCGGTGGTGTAAATAGCTTCATAAACCTGATGGATGAGCTCAACATCGATGCTGGAGAATGCAACACGAAGGGTCTTCTCGTCAATAGAAACGGTTCCAATACCCTTTTCCTGCAACAGGTGCTGTCTCAATTCCTCTGCATTAACTCCCGTACAATGGAGACTCATAAAATAACCTGAATTAAAGGGCATGGGCTGCAACACGGAATGATCTCGTTTTGTTTCCAAGAAGGCCTTTACCTTGTGGTATCGCTCTTCTAGCATATCACGATAAGCCTTCTTTTCAGCCTCTAGTGTAGGCTCTTTAAAGGCTCTCAGCAGAATAGCCTGAGGTGGTGTAGAGCAGCACGATACTGAGGATCGAATATCTCCCATAAGCTTTTTAACCAGTGCATCGTAGTGCTGGTCAGTTAAGCCCTTTCCCGCAAAGGTGATAAAGCCACAACGGAATCCCCATACAAAGTCTTCCTTTGTAGGTCCGTCAATCTTTGCTGCAAAAACATTCTCATGGATGTCTGCAAGATAGGCAAAGAGGGATTCCTGCTCGATGTTTTCCTCGTAATCCAAGCCAAAGTAGGCATCGTCACACCAAACCATGATCTTGCAGCCCTTTTCGGCTACTTCTTTTATTGCTTGGCAGATTTCTGCAGCTTCTTTCTTGGTGGGAGAATAACCAGATGGATTTTGGGGGAAATTCAACAAAAGGCAGATTCGTCCGTCTGCTGCATACTTTTCTAAGGCTGTACGTAAATTTGCTACACTAAAGCCATGATCAAGTCCCATTCCAGTAAACAAGTTGAACTGATGGTAGCTAGCCTGTCGACGCTGGGTCATGAGGGTGTAGTTGTCCCAAGAAGGATCTCCTGCCAATAATACCTCATCAGCATCAAGGAAAAGGTCGCACAGATAGGATAATCCAGCTGTAAGTCCAGGAACTACTACAGGCAAGGAGAAATTCTTGCCTTTGAGGCTAGGATTTTTTTGCAGTAATTTTTCCTTCCATAAATCACGGAGCTCAGGATTTCCTGCTGTAGGTGCATAGGCTACCAACTCCTGAGGAGTTAAATCGGGAGTCTGTTTCTGAATACAAGGAAGCACCACAGGTTTTCCTGCGTGTACTGTCATGCCAATTGTAGCATTTGCAACCTTTCCCAACTGCTTTGCCTCATTGCTTTGGGCAATAATTCCCTTGGGAAAATACATTCTACGACCAAAATCCGACAACAACTGTCCTGGGGTAGTGCCCTCCAGAACCTGGTTCAATTCTTGTGCTAAACAGTGTAACATGATAAAGTGTATTATCCTGAAAGCTGGTTTTTGTGTCAATGCTCACATTCAAAAGTCGTGTTGACTGTGGAAGTCTGTACTTACCATAGCTTTAGGAATTCTATTGGAAGAAAAAGACAAGGAAGAGTATATGGCTCAAGAAAATACCCAGTCCCCTGAATTTCAGAAGGTGATGAGCTTGTTGAATGCCTGTAAGGAAGAGGTGTCTAAGCGTGTGGTTGGACAAAAAGATGTGGTAGAAGGCATTCTGGTGTCTTTGTTGGTGGGGGGCCACGTGTTGCTGGAAGGTGTGCCAGGATTGGCAAAGACCCTTTTGGTAAAAACCATTTCTGATATTTCAGGATTAAGCTTTAAGCGAATTCAGTTTACCCCCGATCTTTTGCCTGCTGACGTAACGGGTACCTTGGTGTATCAGCAGGGATCAGGAAATTTTTCTGTACGAAAGGGACCTGTTTTTGCAAACCTGGTGTTGGCAGATGAAATCAATCGTGCTCCTGCCAAGGTGCAGTCTGCCTTGCTGGAGGCCATGGCAGAAGGACAGGTAACTATTGGTGAGGAAACCTACAAGCTACCAGCCCCCTTCTTTGTACTTGCAACCCAAAACCCCATTGAGCAGGAAGGTACTTATAATTTGCCTGAAGCAGAGCTTGATCGGTTTTTAATGAAGCTGTTGGTGTCTTATCCTTCTGTACAGGAGGAAGTTCGGATTATTCAAGGTGGGGGAAAACAAGGGAATACCCCTGTAACAGAGCTTTTAACTGCAGATCGACTGTCATATTGTCGTCAGCTTTTAGACCGAGTGGCCTGTGACGAAAAGATTGTAGAATATATGGTATCTATTGTGGCCGCTACACGTCCTGCAGGAAATCACGGAGGATCTTCTTCTGGGAAGGCTGGTGGTGGAAGGGCTGGAGGAAGAGGTGGCAAGGAAGAAGCCCTACACCGATATATTTCCTTTGGAGCTTCTCCTAGAGCAGGTATTGCTCTGTTCCATTGTGCAAAGGCTCAGGCCCTGCTTTCTGGCCGGGATTTTGTGCTACCTGAGGATGTAAAGGCAATGGCAATTCCTGTTTTGCGCCATCGATTGGTGCTTTCCTACGAGGCTGCTGCAGAAAGTGTTACCACCGATGATTTGATTGCCCGTATTTTGTCCCTGCTCCCATTACCGTGAGTTAAATAATTATGGAAAGAAATACCCTTGATGGCAAGGGATTGCATAGCCAGTCGCTGGTAAAACGAGCCAGCAGTCTGCAGGTAACTTCTCGTACTTTATTTGAAAGCCTTCGGTCTGGCTCCTTCAAGTCAATTTATAAGGGGCGTGGCATCGAATTCAGTGGAGTGCGAGAGTATTTCCTCGGAGATGATGTGCGTTCCATTGACTGGAATGTTACTGCCCGTATGGGGCGTCCCTTTGTAAAGCAGTTTGAGGAGGACCGAGAGCTGGTGCTGTTTTTGGTGGTGGATGGTTCTTTGTCCATGGCTACTGGCGGCGGTAAGCTGGCTCGGAACAGGCTGCATACTGGCTGTGAGGTGGCTGCATTAATGGCCTTGGCTGCAAGTCTGGGAGGTGGCTCTGTGGGAGGAGTTATCTTTGATGGAGATATTCGTTATTCTCACAAGCCAAGAGCTGGTAATAATCAAGCACTGATGTTTTTAAACCAGCTGGAGGCGGTGTTGCAATCTCCTGAAGATGAGGCTGAAAAAGAGCAAAGTCAGCTTTCTCTTGCTTCCCCTGGCTCCAATCTCCACAAGGCATTGCGGGGCGCCGCCTCCCTGTTAAAAAAGCGTTCTCTTGTTTTGGTGGTGTCTGACTTTCGTACCGCTGGTTATCAGCAGGATCTGGCTATTCTTGCTTCCCGTCATGATGTGATTGCCGTGAGAATTACTGATCCTGTGGACTATCAGCTGGAGGGAGTGGGAAGCCTGCCCTTTGTGGACCCAGAATCTGGATATCGTCGTGTTCTGCCCACCTCAAGTACTAGTTTTCAGCAGGCGTGGAAGGATGCTGATAAAAAACGAGTGGAGCGTTGGAAGTCTGAGTGCTATCGCCGAGGGGCCTGGCCACTTACAATTTCCACCCAGGAGGATGTGGCGGTGGCCTTACAGCGATTCTTTTCTGGGAGGGAAACATAATGATTTTTGGTTTCCAAAAACGGTGTTTTTGTTTTCTTCTAATTGTATTATTAGGAAGCAGCTTTCTATCTGATCTTTTTGCCCAAAGTAGATCAAGCCAAACAATAGGTTTTATTTCTCCCAAGGAATGGGTCTTGTTACCTAAGGAAGCCTATGTGGGGGATCAGGTGGAGCTACGACTTACCATAGCTCCGAGTATTGAGCTTTTGCCTGAGGATGTAGAATTTGTTTCCAAGGAATATGAGCCTGATGAGGTGTGGGGGAGTAGTGATTTTGCCTTTCGTCAAAGGCTCCTTGCTCAGCAGGAGTCTGCATCGGTGAGTCTCTATGGAGTTTCCCTGCAGCGAGTGGAGGATGGCTATTCCTTGAGCGTGGTGCTTACTCCTTGGCTTCCTCAAAAGCTTGAGATGGGATACTTTAACCTGCTTTCGATACCAGAGGTGAGAAATTTTGTAGCAGCTTCTGGTGCTACGTTTTTGCTAGTGCAATTACCACAAATAGAAATTGCTTCCTTAACAAAAAAGCTTAATACAGTACAGCTGAGACCTGTAGCTCCTCCTCTGCTGGTGCCAGGTTCTATTTATGTAGTATATGGACTTGCCATTGGTGCACTGTTGCTTCTTATAGTCTTAATTGTAGTGTTGGCCCGATTCCAGCAAGTGAGAATGTTTTTTAAAAACTTGGCAACAGGCATTCGTCTTTCTCGCAATTACAAGTGGGTGCAACGTCAGCTACGGAAGCTTTCTAGTCAAGAGCTTTCAGGAAAGGAGCTGGCTGCAGGCTTAGAGCTTATTTCGAGAACCTATCTGGAAGGTCGATTTGGCCGTTCCTTTAAATCTGCCGCCACATCGGAGATTATGTTTTTATTAGATGAAATCTTTGTTGGAATGCTTTCTGATGAACAGGTGGAAGCGGTAGAAGGTCTTTGTAACCTGCTCCGACGCTGTGATTACCTGCGTTATGCTCCTGCTGCTACCTTGGAACCAGGAGAACAGGCTGTTTTGATTCAACGGCTCAGAGGCTACTTAGATTTTATGGAGGGAAAGTAATGAAATATTATCCAATTTACTGGCAGGGGAGACAATGATGCCTGTTTTTCAGCAGCCTTGGGCCTTCCTGCTTCTGCTTTGTATTCCCTCTCTTTACCTTTTGCGAAGGCTGGGAATTTTTTCCGCCCCTTCCTTTCCGCTGATTCTTAAGGATTGGCAGGGAGAAGGCTTTGAGTGGAAGGCTCCAGTGCGGAAATTTGTCAGTATTCTTTCTACTGTGATTTTTACGGTAGGATTTTTGTGTCTGGTGGTGGCGCTAGCGGCTCCCGTTCGCCTTCAGCAGGAAAAAATTTATACTTCTCGTGGAACCGACATTGTATTTGTGCTAGATACCAGCCCTTCCATGATGGCTCGTGATATTGCAGGAATGAGTCGCCTTGATGCGGCACGACAGGCTATTGTTTCTTTAGTTCCTCAAACAGCAGGAACTGGCTACGGCTTAGTGGCAATGGCTTCGGAAGCGGCCTTGGTGGTACCGCCCACCATGGATAGAGATGAGTTTTTTGCTCGTCTTACTACCTTGGAAAGTGGTGGCCTGGGAGATGGAACTGCTTTGGGTTCTGGCTTAAGTACAGCTGTATATCATCTTAGTGGAGCTGCAGCTCCCAAAAAATGTATTGTTTTGATTACTGACGGTGAAAATAACAGCGGGGCGATTCATCCCGAAACAGCAGCCCAATTAGCTAAGGATAATAATATTACCCTCTATGTTTTAGGCTTGGGAACACGAGGAACTGTTCCCCTGGAATACGTGGATCCCGTCACAGGTAAGGTATATTCTGGCTACATTGAGTCTCAGTTTGATTCTCAGTCACTGGAGCAGATTGCAGCTATTGGTGGAGGGCGTTATTTTGGCGTGGAATCTAGCGGTTCCTTGGCAGAAGCACTTGCTACTGTTGCTAGTCGAGAGCAAACAGTAATGAGCTTTTATCTCAAAACAAAGGAAGAGGCCCTCTATCACTATTTCTTGTTGGCCAGTGCCGCAAGCTTTATTTTGGCGTGGCTTATTCGCCGCTGGTATTTGGGGGTATTCCTATGATCTTGACCTGTGAACGTCCCTGGGTGTTCTGGGGAATTCTTCTGCTTATTCCCAGTCTCCTGTTATTTTTTTTGTGGTATCGAAAAATGCTTCGAGCCAGGCTTGGAGAAGCCCGTTTAATGTCTCGGTTAAGACTTGTTCTGCCAGTACGTGGTGGCTGTTGGGCCCTGGCATGGATTTTTTTGCTGGTGGCCCTCAGTGGTCTTTCTTGGGGAAGTCAGCTGGTGCCAGTGCAGCAAAGGGGAAGCTCTCTTTCCTTGGTTTTTGATATTTCTTGGAGTATGATGGCCCAAGATGTGGCATATGAAAAAAATCGGGCAGTGAGTCGTTTGGAGGCTGCTGCAAGCTACGGAGAAGCCTTGTTGGAGCAGCTTGATTCCACTGATGTTTCCGTGGTGATTGCCAAGGGGGAAGGCGTTGTGGCGATTCCCCTTACCAGAGATTTCAATGCTATTCGAGCCTTATTTCCCGCTCTTTCTCCCCGATTGATAACTACTACAGGTTCTAGCTTAGGAAGCGGTTTGCAAAAAGCAGCTGCTTCATTTCCAGTTTTGTCGGTGGCAAAAAAGACCGTAGTGGTGCTTACTGATGGAGAGGAAACTGACGGTACCTTAGAAGCAGAAACTCGTCGCCTTGTTGCTGCTGGAATTGATGTGATTTTTCTTGGCTTTGGCTCCGTTACTGGTACTCAGATTATGGCTGGAGACGGAAGAACGGTGGTTCATTCATCCCTGCAAGAGGAACAGCTTGAAGCCTTGGTGAATTCTGTAGAAGCCTCTTTAGCGACAGAAGGAAATAGAAGCAGTGGAAAGGTTATGTACATTCCTGCACAAAGTCTTGGATCTGCATACAGAGTGCTTGCAGCAGTAACTGGTGGTGGTCTTGGAGAACAACAGGGTAACACCAATCAGGAACCAGGTCAGTGGACAGGTACTGCCTATCAGCTGGAAAAAAAGCCTCGGTGGCGAATCTTTGCTAATCTCGCTATGGTATTTCTTTTAGCAGGCTTTTTCTTTGGTGAATTGAATGGAACCTTTTTCAAAAAACTTTTTCGTCTCACTACTGGTGGCGGACGGAATCTCGTATTGGTGCTGGTGGCAGTGGGCAGCCTCCTGCTTCAAGGCTGTTCCCAACAGTGGCAGGGAACGGCAAGTGTGCTAGAAGGTGCTTTTTTCTGGCATCAAGGAAAGTATCAAAAGGCCATTTCTGGCTTTATGGAAGCCATGGATATAGCCTCTACCATGTCCCAGGAGGAATTGCTCCAATACAGTACCTACGGCCTTGCAACCACCTACATCATGCAGGGAGAAACGGAGGCTGCCTTGAATCGTTTGAAGGAGATTTCTCCTGAGGCACCTTCTAGTCTTACCTTTTCAGCCCTGTACAATACAGGTGTGATTTCGTATAACCAGGGAAAATATCAAGAGGCTGCCACCTTGTTCAGAAAGGCTTTGGAAATAGATTCCTCTAATCTAGATGCAAAGATAAATCTGGAGCTATCTCTTGGGCAGAATACACATCAAAGCACTGCATCTTCCCAAGAATTGATTCCTGTGCAGGAAAAATCTACTGAAGATATTGCAGGCTCAACCCTCTTTTCACTGATTCGGCAGCAGGAACAGGATCGCTGGAAAAACCAGCAGAATCAAGATCAACTTCCCTCTGGAGATGACTATTGATGAAGAAATTTGTTTGCATGAACATTAAGCTGGCAGGACTTTTTCTCCTTGTTCTTTTTTTTAACTTGTCTTCGGTGGTAGCACAAGGAGAAGGTGATGATAGTGCTGTTCTCCCTCCACTAGACAAAGACTTAAAGGTTACCAGTACGAACTCCTGGTATCTTACCGATACAGAATGTTACTTTTCTGTAGTGTTGCCTGAGATTGTTCCGTCTCAGGTAAGCCTTGGAAATCCTGTTCTTCCCTCTGGTGCAACTCTTATAACTGCCTCTAAGAACCTGTGGGTAGAGGGAAGGAATTCTGGCACCATCATTGAACTTATTATTAGCTTTTCTCAAAGTGGTACTATAGAGCTTCCTCCGCTAGAGGTGCTAGTGGAAGGGCAGCTTCATTCCATTCCCTTTGCTCCAGTGGATATCTTTCAAAATCCCAAAAGTCTCAAGCCCCAGGTGGAGCTAGTTTTTCAGGATGAGCTTGGAAATGAGCTTGCTTGGCAAAATCAAGGATCCTTGCAGGCTGTGGCTGGTAAACCAATTTTTATAGGAGTTCAGCTTCGTTATGTTGCTGCCCTCCAAAGCCTTACTTGGGATTTAACCCCACAAGCATTGTTTCAACAGGTGGAAAATTATGAGGAAAGCTTCAATCTCAGTGTGTCGGAGCTTTCTCATCAGTTCCAACCAGTGGCTCGCTTTAGCTTTGTTCCTCTCAAAACAGGAATTATCCAGATTCCTCCCATTACCCTTGAGGTGCGGGGCTATGATGAAAATGTCCATAGCTTGATTGTAGGCAATATTCCTGTAATTGCCCAGGTTGCCCCAGAAAAGGATTCCTCCTTGCCTCCTGAGGATGCTGCTGTTACCGCTGCCTTAGCCGCTGCCTTAGCCGCTGCCTTTAGTCCTCCAGCACTAGAAGATGAAGAACCAATGCTTCAAGTGCTTCCTGAGGTGGCTCAAGAATTGGCTCAGCTTCGTTGGAAGGAAAGAACAAGTTTGCCCTGGCTTGCTGCTACCCAGCATCGTCAGCAGTTTGAACAGGAGCTGGGCCTTACACCTGGTGTTAAAGAGCCTGTTTTACTTCTAGGATGGCTTGGAGTAGGCCTTGCCCTTGGAGCCCTTGTTATAACTATAGTCGCTATTTGCAAAAAAAAGCTATTTTTAAGTGTAATTTTAGGTTTTCTTTGTATTCTTGTTTTAAGTGTCAGCTTGGTGTATCTTAAGCCCTCCTTCCAGCCAACAGGTATTCTTGCAGCCAGCAATCTGAGCAGAATTCCAGAACCAGATGCAACCCATCTTTTCCCAGTTGACCCCTATTCTGTGGTACAGATTCATAAGGAGGTGTTGGGCTGGTATTATGTTGAAGTGGCGGGACTTGAAGGCTGGATTCCCAAGGAGCTTGTAGTTCCTATTCAGAGTAAAGTTCAGTCATCCGCTGAGCAGGAATAGGATATAAAATTATGAAGGAGGAGGGATTTTATGGACTTTGGCGATATACTGAATCAGTGGGATCAGCTTTGTAGTAAGGAAGAGGCTGAACGGAAGGAAAATGCTCGTGGAACAAATAAGCCTCGTCCCCGCTTACCCAATGCCCCTCGGCTTGAAAAAAATGCTGGTGATCAGTCCCTTGAAATTGAAGAAATTGATATTGAGACAGAAGATGAAAATGCTTTGCCTCGGGTAAACCCCATGGACTTGTGGCTTCGTCGCTACGGCGTAGTGGACAAGGATTCCTTAGCTAAAGAGGTGGAGGAACGGGAGCGTGGGCAAAATCGAGAATATTTAAAGAAGCTTCCCTGTGGTGCTAAGATTGATCTCCACGGTCTCACTCGAGATGAAGCTTGGGAGCGACTTGATACCTTTATTGGAGATTGCTCCCGTCGTGGCATCAAAAAGGTGTTGATTGTCCATGGCAAGGGGCATCACTCCAAGGAGCAATCTGATGTTTCAATTCTTTCTGCCATGGTACGAACCTTTGTGGAGCTGGACAGACGGTTAGGAGCCTCTGGTCATCCAGACAAAAAACTAGGGGGCAATGGCGCCACCTGGGTAATTATTAAAAAAAATAAGTAAAACCTTGTAACACAGAAGAAAATTGATTATTTTATATCAGAGAGGTTGGAGCAATGGACGATTTGTACGCTGTTCTGGGAGTTTCCAAAACAGCCACTGCCGATGAAATAAAGAAGGCGTATAGAGATGCGGCTTTTCGCTATCATCCCGACAGAAACGGAGGTGATGCAGCTGCAGAAGAAAAATTCAAGCAGATAAATGCTGCCTACGCAGTTTTAGGTGATGCCACAAAACGAAGGGAATACGATCTCTATGGTTCCACTGGTCAACAGGCTCGTCCAAACCAGCAGTATAGTCAATGGAATCAAGGCACAGAGGGCTATGATCCTTTCTGGGAGATGTTTGGAAACGGTCGCTCTTATAATCAGCAGGCTAACCAGAGACAATACACCTACACTTGGTCAAACCAGCAAAAACGGGAACCATCTCGTGGAGAGGCTTTTTCCTCTTTATTGGGAGGTGCAGTTACTTGTTTCCTAGGCTTAACCTTCTTTAGAATTTCTTTGATATTTTTCCCTATAGGACCAATTTTGTCCTTATGGGCAATTGTGAGCGGTGCTTCTAAGGCTTTGGGATCAATCAAATATATCTTTAAGCCAGGCTCAAAAACGGGAGGTGGGAAGGAGTAAAACATGGAGGGCTGGGCCACACCATGTTTTATCGTTTTACCGTTCGCGGAAAATGATACGGCCTCGGTTTAAGTCGTAGGGAGAAAGGGCAACCTTTACACTGTCACCAGGTACAATTCTGATGTAGTGCTTGCGCATCTTTCCTGACAAATGGGCGAGAATGATGTGCTTGTTCTGCAACTCAACCCTGAACATTGTATTTGGCAATGCTTCCCGAACAATTCCTTCGACTTCAATAGCTTCTTCTTTAGCCACAGTTCCTCCAGATAAGAAAAGAAAAAAGCAAAAAAAAGTTGTTTTTTTTGCAATTCACACTTATAATTTTATGAGTAATTCATAGACATGTCAACATAGAGGAGTAATAATGAATCAGGATTTTATTGATGGAATGAAAGAAAAATTAATTGCAGAGCGGAATATGGTGCTAGCCTCCATTGCCGAGCATAATGCAGATTTCAAGCAGATTTTGGAAGAAACCACCGGAAAGGACAGCGTTGATGAAGCTGCTGATGTTATTGACTTGAAGATGCTGGAATCCATGGAAAAAAAGGAAATGGAGCAGCTAGAGCTTATTGATGCAGCCATCAAAAGAATCGACACCGGAAAGTACGGATATTGCATGAAGTGCGGTACCGAAATTCCTGAAGGCCGATTGGAAGCAATTCCCACTGCTGTACTTTGCGTGGATTGTAAAAGTGCCATGGAGCGACGTGGTCGGTAACGATGTGGTCGTTACCGACCACGTCGTTAAATCTTATTCTCACTGATAGGCAAAGGCTTCTGTAGTGAATCATCACTGTAGAAGCCTTTTGTTTTATAATCCTAATTATAACTCCAAGGGGGTGGTTTTTCTGGTGAGCCTTCCGTCAACCATTGTTAAATAGCTTGCTTCCCTGTAGCCTGCATCCCAAGCTACTTTTCTAGCTTCTGCAAAGGCGTAATCTAGGTAGCCAGCATTATGTACATCGGAATTAATGGTAATAGGCACTCCTGCCTTTGCCAGCAAGGACAAGAAGTAGGGTGAGGGATAGGGTGTAGTGGTGTTTTTTCTGGCCATACCTCCTGTGTTGATTTCTACAATCACCTCTGATTGGGAGATAACTCGTGCTGTTTCCTGGAGCTCATCCTTGTACCACTGGGCTTCCTCGTCAAAAAATTTAAGTTCACCATTTCTCCGTCGGATAACATCGGCATGGCCTAAAATTTCAAATCCACCTTTGGCAATCATTTCTCGCTGAGCTGCAAAATATGTTTGTACAACCTTCTTACCATCTCCCTTAAAATGGGTTTCAATTCCTTCTGCTACGTTTTTTGCAGAGTCATCTACGGTAAAGCAGCCTGTGTCGGCTATTACGTAGTGGGTAGAGCCAATTAAATAATCTGCTCCCAGAGCTCTGTAGGGGCCCTGTGGTGGACTAGAAAGGGGAGGAAGATAATCAGCCTCAAAGCCACAAAGAATTTCAATCTGACCCTGATATTTTTCTTTAAGTCTGTTGATTTCTGTCACATAGGTAGATAAGCGTTCCACAGGAATGTGCCAGTCTGAAGCAAAGGGATGAACTGAGTGGCCAGAAAAGCCCAAAACTGAAAAGCCCTTGTGAATGGCCTCTTGCACCAAGGTTTCTGGTGCTTCTGTTCCATCACAAAATTCTGTGTGGGTATGATAATTGGTGAGAATCATGATAGCTCCTTGTGGTATTGGAAGTTGTGTAGGGAAATTATTTTGGGCCCTTCCACAATCCATTTGTGCCGATTTGAGGTAGGCCTTGCCATTTTATTAAAAGATCTGCAAGCTGCTGCTTCTTAAAAGGCTTGGCAAAATAATCGTTTATTCCTGATTTAATGTATTCTTGAATTATATCGGGAGTGGAATTGGCGGAACAAGCTACAATAATTCCTTCAAAGCCATTTTCACGAAGCTTGGAGCTTGTTTCAAAGCCATTCATAAAGGGCATTTCTATGTCCATAAAGATAATTTTTGTATCTGGATGCTGCTGCACCAAAGCAATGGCATCCTGTCCACTGGTGGCTCCATGGGCTTCCACCCCAAAGGAGCTAAGAAAGGTGGTCAAAATCTTTAGGTTTACAGGATGGTCGTCTACTGCAATGATGGGGCTTGGTAAAGCTTGATCTGGCAGAATAATGGTTTGTGCCACAGTCTCCTGTGGTTTGATTTTATGTGCCATGCTATGTACTGGTAGAGAAAGTCTTTCGCTTCCAGTTGCTGAAAATGTTTTTTTTGTGGTGGAGCTTTTTGCTTCTAGTAGCTCTGCAACTTCGTGTTTTTCCACGGAAGGAAGCTCCAGGGGATGAGAAAAGGCATGCTCTAGCAAGTCTAATAATTTTTTTCTCTGTATGGGTTTATATATATAGCCGTTGAACCAAGACAAAAGCTTCATCTTGGCTTCGCCTCCCAGCTGTCCTTCTGGAATCATCAGATAGAGCTTTGTGCCATTGATGGTGGGATCTTGGTTGATTTCCGCCGCCAAACGCCAACCATCCATAGCTGGCATTCCCATATCCATAAGCACAAGGAAGAATTCCTTCTGCTGTTTTGCTGCTTCCCGAAGCATCTGGAGGGCAATTTCCCCTGAAGGGGCGGTGGCCACTGTCAGGTTTGTCATATTGACAATAGTATTGGCAATGTTTTCAAGATAGAGGGGACTATCATCTACAACCAAAACTCTTGCTCCCTCAGAAATATCCAGCTTGGATTCTTGGTAGCCACCATGTTCCCCTTCTTCCAGAGGAATGGAAAAATAAAAGACGGAGCCACCTTCTGCATTGTCTTGGACTCCAAAGATTCCCTTCATGAGGGAAACCAGCTGGGAACAAATATTTAGTCCTAAGCCAGAGCCTCCATATTGACGGGTGGTGCTGGTGGATGCTTGAATAAAGGCTTGGAAAATCGTTGCTTTTTTGTCTTCTGGAACACCTACTCCAGAGTCGATTATCTTAAACAAAAAAGCCTGGTCTCCATCTCGTTGGAGCTCAACTTTTACATAGCCTTGGGGAGTGAATTTCACCGCGTTTTTAACCATATTCAAGAGAATTTGCTGAATTCTCAAGGGGTCACCAATAAGCTTTTGGGGAACCTGCTGATGCACATAGGAAAGCAGTTCAATTCCCTTGTTGTAGGCTTCAATGCTGATGAGGTTCAATACCTGCTCAACAAGATCTGTGGGATTGAATTCAATATGCTCTAAGGTTAGGTTTCCTGTACGGAGCTTTTCAAAATCAAGGACATCGTTGGCTAGGGTATGGATTACATCTGCACTGAAGGCAATTTGCCGCACATATTCCTGCTGTTCTGGATCAAGGCTCGTTGACTTCAGTAACTCCGTTGTACCGAGAATAGTCTGGATGGGAGTTCTGATTTCATGGAGAGTAGAAGCCAGTGCTGCAATATTTGGAGGTGTCATGGCCTTATTCTGAGGTAATTTCTTGTTTACGCTCTTCAATATCAAAATTGAAAATCATATCGGTGCAACAAGGAATGGTATTTTTATCTATGCTCAACAATTTAGTTTCTACTAATTCACTGAGTGAATGGGAAACAGTGCTTTCCACAAAGGAATTCAGCATAGTAATAAGGTTATCCTCTACCTGTATGCCTGTATATTCCTGATGACCTTCGATAAATTGTTTTACAAAGGGATCTGTAGCAAGAACTTTTACTTCTTTTTTTGATACTCGTGGTGCGTACACAATGCTGTCAAAGAATTTTTCTAAATTGAGACCATCTACAAAGCCCAAATGTAGGTTTGACATAATGATCAAAATTTTTGGACTAGAAATACCATGGTTTGCAATTAAATCAGCAAGATGGAATTTCAACATTGTAATCTTGTCTAGGTTTAATCCCTCTGCAACCTCTACCACAAGAATGTTCTTATTTTTGTGGGCTTCTATGATACAGGGGGTTGTGTCCATGTTTATGGGACTAGTAAGAAAAACTCCCAAGGTTTTCATAAGCACGTCCATCATAAAGGGACGTGCAAAATATTTTATTACACCTAATCTAATGAGACCAATAATTTCTTCAGAGCCGATGGCAGGCCCAACGATAATAACAGGCAAGGAAGCAGTATTGGGATTCTGACGTTTCTTCTCTAAAAATTCAATGGTACTAGCAAAATCCTGCTCAACATCGATTATTACCAAATCAGGTAAAACTGACAGTAATCTGGTAAATGCATCTCGACGCCCTTGAACAAAATCTACGGAAACTTTTACTGAGGCCAACTTTTCTTTAACAAAATCTCTAAAAATCGGCGAGGGATCCAACAATAATACCTGCTTCATATCTTTTTATGATACAAGTAAAATTATAATTTGACAAGATACGCTCTTGCTTTTTTATAAAATAAAGGGATATGCTATAAGCAAGAATAAGGGTTTTACAAAGATTAAGGGGGATATTATGTGTGTCTATGTTTTGTTAGCAGAAGGATTTGAGGAGATAGAAGCTTTAACTCCTGTGGATTATTTACGTCGGGTAGGGGTGGAGGTATATACTCTTTCCTGTGGAGAATCCTTGACGGTTCGCGGTTCTCACAATATTCCTGTGGTGGCTGATATGATGGTTTCAGAGGCGTTGACTCAGGAGCACCTTGCGGATGGAATTGTAGTACCAGGAGGAATGCCTGGAGCTGCCAATGTGGCCCAGTGTGAAGCTGCTGGAAAATTGATTTCTCAAATGATGGCTGTTGGTAAGGTGGTGGCTGCCCTTTGTGCCGCTCCTGTGGTGACACTGGCAAAGCTCGGGGTGCTGAAGGAAAAAAGATTTACCTGCTATCCTTCTATGGAGGCTCAGCTGGAAAAATGGGGTGGCCCACAATGGCAGGAGTTGACTGCAGGAAGCCAGTATACTGGAAGCCGAGTGGAGGTGGACGGAAACCTATTTACCGCTGCAGGTCCTGGTACCGCAGAGGAATTTTCTTTAATTTTGGCTCATGAGTTTGTAGGTCAGGAGGCTGCTGCCAAGCTTGCTTCTAGTGCTTTGTTCCGATAACTTTATTTCTTAACTTTCTTGTGTTAAAAAGTTGTCAGGCACAGCTGTGCTGGTTGGCACAGGGGAACCTGTATAATTTTACTGGCTGTCTTGGAAGCATATTCCATGGCAGCCATAATTTTTTTTGTGGTTAATTGGGATGAAAAAAGCTCTGGTGCCAGCTGACTTAAAAAGGCTCCTGAAAATGTATCTCCTGCTCCTGTGGCATCTACAATGAGCTCTGTAGCCACCTTTGTGGCTGGGGTAAATAATCGTGTTCCCTGAAAATAACAGCTACTTCCACCACAGCCATGGGTAATGACAAAGAGTATATTGTAGGTACGACTCCATTCTGCAAAGTCAATGTTGCCTTGCTCTAGGATTCTTGCTTCCACATCGTTTGCCAGGACTAATGGGACAAAGATCCTTTCTTGTGGCTGGGAATGACCTGATGATGATTGCTGCTGGAATTGCTCTTGTAAGAACTGTGCCGTCATTCTGGCTCCAAAAGGAGTGCCACAGGCGAGAACAAGGGGAAGGGGACTGGAACTGAGCTGGTGGCATAGCCACTGCTTTTCTAGCTCCATACCTTCCACCAGGATAAAAGCTGGGGAAGGCTGTTTTGCCTTATGTGCTGCTTGTAGGAAGGCACGTACTTGTTCTGGCTCAATAGCTGTGGCCACTGCGGGGCTTGCCAAAGCCAGCCAGCCTTGTCCTTCTCTAGCTAAAACGAGACAGCGGCCCGTGCTTCCTGGTAGTACACGGATCTGGTGGTGAATGCCAAGCCTTTCCATTTCAGTCTGAAAAAAA
Source organism: Treponema sp. (assembly GCA_036300185.1). Taxonomy (GTDB): domain Bacteria; phylum Spirochaetota; class Spirochaetia; order Treponematales; family Treponemataceae; genus Treponema_F. Next base: position 24,202 of record JAXJGY010000011.1, read on the forward strand.
GAACCATCTTCATCCAGCTGTGACTGGTAAGAATCACTTCCCACTGTCCCTGTAAAAAAACAGGTTGCTTGCGGGGTTATGGTCCCTAGGGTTTTGAGAATATTAACACAGGTGCCACCTGTCTCTCTTATCAGTTTGTAGCCATCTAGCGTGCAGATTTGATTCAGTACAAAAGAGAAGGCCGCCCCTTCTACATGAATAGGACGGCCTGTAGGGGAAGGAAGATTGTTTTCTGGAAACTGACCAAAGGCCTGCTTTATAAAACCTTCATCAATCCTTCCTTCCACATAGTAATCTACGATGGCTCTACCAATACCGTAGATTGTCATGTATAAAACTGTAACCTGAGGTTAGCAAACCTGAGGTTAGCAAACCACAGGTTTGGCGATAATCTTAGCCAAGTCAGGGTTCTTTGCCAAGTCCTTCTGCAATCCAGCCTCACGAGCTTTGTTTACATAGTCGGGGCTCTGGAAGGAGTAGGTAAAGTTGGTGTGAACATCGTAGGTTCCAGCCATCAATGCATAAGCATCTTCTGTCATTACCAATTCCTCGTCGGTGGGGATTACGAAAATCTTAATCTTGGAGTCATCGGCACTGATGCACAGCTCAGTGTTGCGAGTGCGGGCCATCTTGTTCTTGGCAGGATCAATCTTGATTCCCAGGTGCTCCAGCTGAGCACAAACCTGTCCACGGATTGCATCAGAGAACTCACCAACACCAGCAGTAAATACGATGGCATCAATGGGTCCAACAGCTGCCATGTAAGCACCAAAGTACTTGGCCATGCGGTAACATTCCATGTCCTGAGCAAGCTTTGCCTTTGCATCACCCTTTTCGGCAGCAGACTGAACGTCACGGCGGTCAATCAAGCTTCCGGTAACACCCAAAAGTCCAGACTTCTTGTTCAATGCAGCATCCATTTCTGCAGCAGACATTCCAGTCTTCTTCATAACATAGAAGGGCAGAGCTGGGTCACAGTCACCAGAGCGGGTTCCCATTACCAATCCTTCCAGTGGAGAAAGACCCATGGAGGTGTCAAAGCACTTTCCGTTCTTTACAGCACACATAGAAGCACCGTTACCTACGTGGGCAATGATGATGTTTGTGTCTTCGGGCTTCTTTCCCAAAAGTACACTGGCACGCTTTGCAGTGTACAAGAAAGATGTTCCGTGGAATCCGTAGCGACGAGCAGAGTACTTTTCGTACCATTCGTGGGGAATGGCATACATGAAGGATGTGTCGGGCATGGTCTGGTGCCAAGCGGTGTCCATGATGGCACAGTGAGGAACATCAGGGAGAACCTTCTGAGCAGCCTCAATACCCATGATGTTGGCAGGGTTGTGGAGAGGAGCCAAATCCTGAATCTCACGGAACTGCTCAATAACTTCTGGAGTTACGATTACAGATTTGGTGAACTTGTCTCCACCGTGAACAACACGATGTCCTACAGCCTTAATAACAGACATGTCGGAGATAACACCAGTGGTGGCATCGGTGATAGTGTTGATAATCAGCTCGATAGCCTCCTTGTGGGTAGGACAGGGCTGTTCCTTTACGAACTCATCCTTTCCCTTTGCCTTGTGGGAAATTACGGAACCATCCTGAGTTACTCGCTCTACAACACCAGAAGCCAGAACATCCTTTTCACTCCAATCGTATACCTGATATTTAGCGGAGGAGCTACCGCAGTTCAATGTTAAAATAATCATTCCAATCCTCGAAAAAAATAATAGTATTCTCTCATTATAGAATCATTTTGTGGAATTGTGAAGGGAAAATGACAAGTTTATGATTATTTTGTTGTGTTTTATGAGTATATTGCTGTAGAGAGAGAGGGAAAGAAAGGTTTTGACATGTGGTGGGAGTGAAAAAAAGACTGTCAGTGAAGGCTGACAGTCTTTTTGTGTGATTCTTTATACGGGAATATTATTTGTACTCTAACATGAATATATTGTTAGCAGGTAAAGTCTTTATCTCTGATTTTCTTTAAGGTTTCTCTGAGATCCTTTTCCAAGGGTCTGTCCTCTTCTAGTATTCCAAAAGATTCAGCGATTTCATTGAAAGTCTGTTGAATTCCTTTCATTTTTTCACCAGAGATTTCTTTTCGGTCCCGTCTGATTCTCAAAGCCTGGTGAGCTGCCAATAAGGTAGCCGCTGTAACTTGTTCTGTAAGCTCTATGACTCTCAAGCAGTCTCGGGCGGCAATTGTTCCCATACTAACCTTATCTTGGTTGTGACATTCTGTTGAACGAGAAAATACACTGACTGGGATAGCATTTTTTAATGCCTCGGCTGTCCATGCAGATGCTCCAATTTGGACGGCTTTGAATCCGTGGTTGATAGAAAAACTAGTGCTTGACCCAGAAAGGTTCGGTGGTAATCCACGGTTAAATTTAATATCTACCATAACGGCAAGCTGTCTATCTAACAAATCTGCCAAATTACACATTGTGTTTTTGATGCTATCCATCACAAAGCAAATATGTCCGCCATAAAAATGTCCACCATGGAAAATAGATCGAGTTTCAGGATCAATGATAGGATTATCGTTGGCACTATTCATTTCTGTTTCTATGATAGTGCGGAATAGAGATTCAGCTTCATAGAAGACCCCGATGATGTGGGGGGCACAGCGAATGGAGTAGGGATCTTGAATCCGTTCTGGAATAACATTGCTTTCCTGTGTGGAAGTAATAGCTTTTCTGATTTTATCTGCGGCCTTACTTTGTCCTGGATGTGGTTTAACATCAAAAAGGCGTTTGAAAAAATGATAATCGTTTCCTTTCAGAGCAATAGAATTCATGGCTGTAATGCGGCATGCTAAATCAGCTAAATAACAACTTCTGGAAAAAACCATACAAGCTATAGCATTCATTACGGCTGTACCGTTCATGATGGCTATTGCTTCCTTTGGTCTGAATTGGTATAGAGGTTGTCCCAATTCTTGTAAAACCTCTGCTGAAGAACGGATTTTTCCTTGATACAGTACATCTCGTTCTCCGATAAGTGCTCCAGCAAGATACGATAAGGGAGTTAAATCTCCTGATGCACCTACAGAACCTTCTTCTGGTATAAGGGGAAGAATATCATTTTGGATAAAGAATGTGATGTAGGACAATAGTTTGTAACTCACTCCAGAAAATCCTTGAGCAAGAGTGTTAAGACGAACTGCCATGATGGCTCTCGTAATTTCTGGGATAAAATAATTTCCTAAACCACAACCATGAAATCTTGTGAGATGAATCGGCAACTGATAATATAACTCTGGGGGAACTGTTTCTGTACAGGAATCCCCATATCCTGTTGTTACACCATAAATACCATCATGCTTTTCCAGCATTTCATCTAAAAACAGAGCACCACTGTCAATTTTTTTCTTGTAGCTTTCATCAGTACACAGCTCAAGGTTTATTTTCTTGTGGGCAATATCTAAAACTGCTTCAATGGTGAGAGGAGTTACACCAAATACAATCTTACTCTCGTTCATTTATTCACTCCATTTCTTGAAAATTAAAGAAGTATTGATTCCACCAAATGCAAAATTGTTTGACATTATGTATTCTGCTTCTATTTCTCTTCCATCACCAGTAATGTAATCAAGGGGAGCACATTCTGGATCAACTTCGTTTAAATTGATGTTGGGACAGAACCACCCTTCTTTCATCATGTTGATTGAAACCCATGCTTCAATGGCACCACAAGCACCAAGTGTGTGACCAGTGTAATTTTTCAATGTGCTGACAGGGATATTGTTACCTAAAATCTTAGAAACGGCGCTGCTCTCTGCTACATCTCCAGCGGTAGTAGCTGTACCATGCATATTTATGTAGGCAATCTTATCTGCTGATATATTTGCATCTTGTAAGGCCAGGGACATTGCTTGTGCCATAGTTTCACTATTAGGCTGAGTAACGTGTTTTCCATCAGAATTGGTTCCAAATCCGATGATTTCGGCAAGAATTGGTGCATTGCGTTTCTTTGCATGCTCCAACTCTTCTAGTACCAATGTTGCAGCTCCTTCTCCAATGACAAGACCATCTCTGTTTTTGTCGTAAGCTCGTGGGGTCAGCTCTGGTGTATCATTTTTAGTACTAGCGGCAAATAATGTGTCGAATACAGCTGCATCTGCAGGAGACAATTCTTCTGCGCCACCAGCAATCATGATATCTTGTTGGTTATTTTTAATTGCCTCATAGGCCAATCCAATGGACATGCTTCCTGAAGTACAAGCAGTATTTGTGGTTAAGATTCTTCCCGTTAATCCGTAGTACACTCCCAAGTTTACGGCACATGTTTGAGGCATCATTCTAATATAGGTTGTTGCAGAAATTTTACTAGAATTTCCATCGGTAAGCATGGCATAAAAATCTAACAGGGAATCGACGCTTCCTGCAGAGGAACCATAGGCTACACCAAAGCGTCCTTGTTTCAATTCATCTGGAACTGATTCTCCATCAGAGATTCCCGCCATCTTGAGAGCTTCTCTTGTGGCGAGAAGTGAAAGTAAGGCAACTCTTCCCATGCCTCTAATTTTTTTTCTGGACATTTCAGGAAACGGAGCAAGAACTGGAGCTGCTAATCGTGTATTCATCTGTTCGTATTGATTCCAAGACTCCATTTGAACAATGCAATTTTTCTTTGATTTGAGCCTTTGCAAAATCTCTTCCCACTGCATTCCCAGTGCGGAAAAACAGCCTCCACCTGTAATTACAACTCGTCTACTCATGCTAATCCTCCATTTACCGAAATAACTTGTCTTGTGATATATGAAGCTTCCTCTGAAAGGAGGAAAACTGCAACTGCAGCTACTTCTTCTGGTTTACCAACACGTCCCATGGGAATGGTTGGTAAAATATACTCCATAGGAGCATCTTTTATCATGTCTGTTTCTATGAGACCAGGTGCGATACAGTTTACTGTTATAGAACGACTAGCTAATTCTGTTGCCAATGCCTTTGTTGCTCCAATAATACCTGCTTTTGCTGCACTGTAATTTACTTGACCACGGTTTCCTATAATACCTGAAACTGATGCGATGGTAATGATTCTCCCTTTTTTCTTTCGGCACATGGGTAGTGTAAGTGGTTGGATTACATTAAAGAAACTGTCGAGATTTGTATGGACAACGGAATCCCATTGTTGTTCTGAAAGGGCAGGAAAGGCTCCGTCAGAACAGATGCCTGCATTATTAATGACTCCCCAAAGGGCACCATATTTCTCATTTATTTTTTCTAGTTCTTGGAAACATTCAATGCGGTTACTTATGTCAAAGGATAGTAATTCCCCGCTTCCACCAATCTCTTTGATTTGAGTTAAAGTTTTTTCTGCTCCATCTCGATTTTTTCCATAGTGGACAATGACATGGTAGCCTTTTTTTGCTATGGCTGTTGCTATTGCTTGTCCGATTCCACCACTGGCACCTGTCACTAATACAATCTTTGTTTTGTTGTCCTGTTCCATGCTTATTGTCCTTCCCTCAATTTAATTAAATTCTCTAAAGATTCTGTTTCCATTACCATTAAGGTACAAGAAACTACAATTTCTCCTTGAATAGATGCGGTGCAATCAAAGGTGAATACTCCTCCTACTGTATAACTTTCTTTTACCTGAATGCGTATCTGGGTATTTTCAGAAAAAATATCTTGAGTACAGGAAAGATTTGACACACTGAGTATAACTCCTGGTTTCGGTTTTTCCCGTTTATCTGTTATAGCAGACAAAGCTGAAATACTTTGGGCCATGTATTCAAAGCTTACATAGGCTGGAACCCCATTTATGGTATGGTCAAAAAATATATCTTGTTTTGTCACAACAACTTGGCTAATCAAGAGCCGTTCAGTTGGATTGATTTCTAAGATCTCATCTATCAGTCGCATTTTCCCTCTATGAGGAATCAAACTCTCTACACTGTATTCATTCATATCAAATCGCTCCGAAATTTGCTATTCGTGGTTATCCTTTCCAATGATAAGAGAGGTATTACAACCTCCAAAAGCAAAAGAGTTTGTCATGCATATACTTGTAGCAATTTTATCTCCTGGTTTTACAAAGGGAAGCATTGGTAGATTTGAATCAGCCTCTCCGTCCCAGTGATGTATAGGCAGATTTCCTTCCAGAAGCTTGTCGTAGAGAATTCTCATACAAATGGATAATTCCAAACATCCAGCAGCACCTAATGTATGACCAGTGATAGCTTTAGTGGTACTGACCTTGGGATAAAGCTTTTCTTGTAAACTATGTGAAAATACCTGTGAAAGTGCAACACTTTCCATGGCATCGTTCAATGGAGTGCCTGTTCCATGAAGGTTAATATATGAGATTTGGTCTCTATCAATTTGTGCCATAGCTATGGCTTTCTCCATTGCTACTATTGCCCCTGCTCCATTTTCCAGCGGTGCTGTCATGTGGTTTGCATCAGCAGACTCTCCGTAACCCAACAATTGGACATAGTCTGCGGTATTAGGTTTATCTTTACAGAGGATAACAGCGGCAGCACCTTCGCCTAAAGTTATACCTTTTCTATTTTTACTAAAGGGATTGCAGCCAGTAGGAGATACGGCTTCCAAAGCATTGAAACCAAGGAATACTGTGGGAGAAATGATATCAACTCCCACCACCAACATAGCATCACAAAATCCTGCACGTATCATTTGGGCTGCTTCTATAACTGCCGTAGCACTGGAGGCACAGGCTGTTGCTATAGCACAGGTAGGGCCTTCTAAACCGAGCTTTGTCTTTGCATAGGATGCTAAGTGGACAGGATTTTGTTGAAAGAGCTTGTAGTCTGTTGGAAAATTTGTTGTCTTAAGGTACTCATTGTGGGCTGACAAAGAATTTGCTGAACCATTATCACAAGAACCAAGGCAAATACCAATCCGTTGGGAACCATATTTTTGAACACAGTTCAGTACTTCATTCTGTACTTGCTCTAATACGTGGTCTAAAATGCTTTCAATCCTATTTTTGCAGGATGAGTTTATAAAATAATCATCAGGAATTATAGCTACTGGGTATTGTTTCTCTCCATGAGTTCGAGATTGAAAAATCCGTCTATAATCTGGATTAACAAGATTCTTTTGTAAAGAACCATCTCCTGTTGTTCCTCCGCAGCTAATAGCCGCATCTGAGTATAAATAAATTTTTTTATTTAATGCCATCAAAATCTCCATAGATGATATATGAATAGTTTCGCTCTTTATTTACAAACTGAATTTTCTCTTTTTCTTTAAGGATTGAAATAATCAGACGATTTCCTTCGTACACTTCCCGTAATTGTTGCTCATCCTTTGTAGCTGTTTTTAGTGTGAAACCAGCCTTTTCTAATTCATGGCATATATCTTCTTCACTGTAGAAGCATAATTGAAAATCAAAAGCGATATACGCTGGTTTTATACTTCTGGGCAATACCGGAGAATCAAAAGTCAACGTAGAAGGTGTATACAGAAGTGTTCCCATGGTTGTTCCAAAGGAATTTAATAATGTTACATGAATTTCATCTTGATTCAAAATAAGGAATGCATCCATCTGAAAGCTTTTTCCGCTGTAGTTCCCTGTAAGGGATTGAAACATCTGAATAGTATTTTCTGTGGCTGTGGTTGGTAAAAGTGTTACTGCAGCTCGGTCTGTAAGGTAAACTTGTTTTTCGGTGTCAGGATTAATTTTTGTACTGGTACAGGATACTAGCAATATTGTAGGAATAATATAACATATGATTGACAATTTACTTACAAAAATGGAATATTTACGAGAATGAAGCATAACGAATTATATGTCCAAATATGCATTTTGTCAATTTTATCTTCTTGTCTTGGGAAAGCTACTGGTGGGACTAGCCGAATCCCCTCCCATAAGGGATCCCTAGTACAGCAAATTCTAGATGATTTTTTTCAGATAACAGGAATAGGTGAGAACTACAGTATTTCTCAAAAAGCATCAGGAAGACCCTTTCTGCAACTGGAAAAAAAGATTTATAAGGATGCATCTGCTGATTTTAATATTTCTCACTCAAAGGAAGCACTTGCTGTTTTTGTTGGTTGCAGTTTAGAATCTGCTTCAATTACGGTGGGATGTGATCTTGAATGCATCCAGTATCGTGCTTCTCGACTTGAGATTGCACAAAATTATTTTTATCCACAGGAGGTGAGCTGGATTTTCGCTGCCCAGGATAATGAACGATTTGAGCGTTTCTATAGAATTTGGACAGCAAAAGAGGCGTGGCTTAAAACCTTGGGCAAATCCATTTTTGATATATCTTCAGCACCGGGCTTTAGTGTCACACCTCAAGAAGCAGCTCATCCTTTTTATTTTCATCAGTTTTTATTGACCTCACCTTCACTGGAAGGATATGTACTAACAGTTGCTGCTCCATTTCCTGTACCTGAGCATTCGCTGCATCTTGGGGATGGTTGGCATTTAAGAAGCAGCGAGCAGATATATGCAGCAGAAAGTCCTATGAGTACCGTTAATCCAAAAATATGAACTGGTGTAAAACTGGTAAGTGATAAAGCTCCAAAAGAAAGGGCCGTTGTTATATAAGACAAAAAGATTGCCAGGGCTATGGACGTATTTTTATTGTTTTTTTCTCCTTCAAGGGTGTAAATAATATAATCAATCCCTGTACCAAATACTAAAAGAAGTGCTGCAATGGAGAAAAATCCAATAGGTATATTTACAAGAGCGAGAATAGCTATTGTGGTAATAAAAATAAACAGTGGAATACATCCAATACGAATAATCTCTTGTGTGCTATACCGTGTTTTAAGTACGAGAAGTATTATCACTATTGCTACCGCCATGAGTATCAGCATCATCTTTGTGAGGGAATTTAATTCACTGCTCACATCTTTCGTTAAGTTAGCAAAAAAGACAGTATGATTGGAGTTGGCAATCTCTCGAAAAACACTTTCTTCTGTAGTGTGAAGCGGCATAACTACAGAATACCAGTTCCCCTGTAACTCTCCCACCCAGAGATTTTCTAACGCATTTTTGATATAGGGAGGCAAATCTTTTTCGACATCGATGGGAACTGGTGGTTTTTGTAAATTACTGATAAAACTCTCTCTCTCTTGTTCAGTAAAGCCAATTGTTGCTAAATGTTGGGGTGCGAGACCTATAAGATTTTGTAAAGCTTTATGATTTTCTTGTTGACGTTGAACAGACGGCACAAAAAGAGAGGTTGCTAGATATGAAGACAGTGTGCCGTTCATAATTTCCTTGTCTAATTGCTGACACAGAATTTCTTCGTTTTGTAAAAGCTCATCTTGGTTACGTCCTACAACAATGTAATACCAACCAGAAGAACCATGATTTAAAACTTTGGCACAAGTCATTTCATCATGACTCAATTCTGGAGACATGGTGTACAGTTGAGATAGGTTATTTTCAACTTTTACATTTTGCCACTGAATTACAATCATTCCTGTAGTAAAAATAAAAAGAAGTAAAAGAATTCCTGTTCGTAATTTGTGGGATAAAATGAATCTATTCGTTGCGATTTTTTCTTGTGCTTGTTTTTTAGTACTGAGCTTTAAAACTGGATAAAGACAAATTACGGAAAGATAAGTACTTAAAAGACCAAAAGATAAAAAGATTGTTATTTGTTTTAATATTGGAAAGGGGGCAAAAAATAACAAAATAAAACATATTTGGGTAGAAATAAAGCCAAAGGTAATTCCCTTAAATATAGAAGAGAGTGCTTCATGTCCATTTTTTGCAGAGCCTTTTGTTTGTGCTATAAAAAAATGAATGGAATAATCTACTCCTAACCCAATGAGTGTGGTACCAAAAACCAGTGTCATTATATGCATTTCTCCAAAAAATAGGAGTACGGCTGCCACTGCTATTACAGAACTTATAATTATACATCCCATTGATACTATAACAGGTACAATTGATTTAAAGATAAATATGAGGACTATGAATACAATAATCAAGGAGATGGTCGAAATCAGTGAAATTTCCCTTTGGGCATTGGTAGAACTTTCGAACGAATGAAAGGGAACCCCTGAAAGAATAAAGTCTAAGTCAGGTATCGTTTTTTCTTTTTGGTGAGAAAAAGCTTTCAGTGCAGAAATAACACCTTCTTTTTCAGTAATGGATGTTGCTTCCTTTGTGAGTTTTCCCTGCAACATGGTATACCATTTTCCCTCTTGGTAAGTACAAAGGATATCCTCCTTTGGACTCATGGCTGTACTTCCCGCTAAGCTTGATGATAAAAAATCTTGAAATTGACTTTCTGTAAGCATAAAAGGATCTTGATTAAAATATTTCAATCCAGTGAGGGTAAAGGGGCTGTAAATAATGGACAGTGCTTGGTTTGCAAGTATTTCTCCCTGTCCATTATGTAATAAATTTCTTGTTTTTTGATTTAAAAGACTATACCGATTGGTAAATATATAATCTGAAATTTGATTTACTATTGTTGTATCAAAATATAATTCAATGGATTCAAATGCAGGGTTATCTTTAAAAGTGACATACAACTCCTCAATGGCATTTTTTGCTACAGAAAAATCTTCGTGGCTAGCAAGAATAATCACATTCCGAGAGTTTTTTTCTGACACAATTTTATCTGCTTCTGCCACAGCTTGCATGGAATGAGAGGGAGGAAGTATATCAAAGAGATTTGTATTTACGGAAAAACTTCCTCGAATGAATACCGCTAAAAGTAAAATAACGTGAAAAAAAATCCAGATAAACTGAGAGCGTTTTTGATAGTTACTCTGCAAGAAGTTGTTTTTCATATTCTGTAGGTTCCTGTGAAAAACTATGCTGAGAAAAATGGTAGGTAATAGTGCTTCCATTTTGTTCTGTCATAGTCACACTTTCAAGGACATTTCTTCCCTGTAGTTGGATTGATTGTATAATTTGGCTAACGGCTTTTTCTCGTGGTTCTAGTAAAAGTTGCCACTGAGAACCCTCTGAAAGAAAATTCGCTTGAAAGGTATTGTTAATTTCTTGAAGATTTCCAGAAAAAGCTGAACTAATAGCCTTTGCAAATTCTACAAAAAGTCTATTGTTGCTTGTATCCATTTTTGTCATGGAATCAAAAGCTGTTCCTTGGCTTATGTGGTTCATTCCAACAACCATAATGGAGGGGTATGGTTGTTCTGTTTGCCAGATAATTCCATCTTTTGCTGTAATTAAAAATGTTCCTGAAGAAGTTAATGTTCTGTTGATGGATTGGATGTACTTATCTTGGATAAAATTTCCTCTTGTACAAGGATGGTGTGAAAGTAGTTTGCTTATTTCTTCCAGTGTCACAGATGGAGTTGTGCTCTGTGCAACGGCTTTAAAAGAGACAAGTACGAGAAGCAGTCCTAATAATGAGAATTGTCTAAAAACTATCTTCTTCACATTCCCTCCTGTTTTAGCAATGACTGAACCTTCTCAATAAATATATCTGGACAATCGAAGCATGTTGTACGGGTGTTAATTTTAATTGCTACTTGAGAGCTGCTTCCTTTGGTGGTAATTGCTCCTGTATCTACATCTTGCAGGATATAGCTGATTCGTAGCATAGACTCATATTCTTCAAGGGTTGCAGTTGCACGTACCCTCTGTTGGAAAAACAGTGGCTTAATGTATTTTACCTTAACCTCAGTAATGGGAAATGCATAACCTGAGGCAGTCATTTGTGGATAACCGTACCCTATTTTTTCCAATAGAGCACAACGGGCTTTTTCAAAATATTTGATGTAGTTACCGTGCCAGACAATGTTCATTGAGTCCACATCGTAGAACTCCACGGAAAATTCGATTTGTGCAGAAAGTTTATTGTTTTTCATCATGCCTCCATTGATTATAATGCTGGTTTTGCCCAAAAGTTATAGAAATTATACCATTGATGTGGATTTTTTAACGTCTGGTATTCTAATTCTGCAACAAATTGTTGGGCAATGGCTTCTGTAACATATTGTCGTTCTCTACGATTTGTTTGTTGAGGTAAATTGATTTTTTTTACGTGCATTTTATATGTAGGAAAAAAAGATAAGGTTTTATGTCTTAATCCAAAAACAGTATAACAGGGTGCTTCTAAAATGCGTGCAAGCACGAAGGGGCCTGTAGCAAAAGGTGCTGGTTCATTCAAAAAGGGGAGCATAAAATAGCTATCTATGGTGGTAGCACTTGTTCTATCTCCTGCAATTACTACAAGTCCCCCCGCTTCAATGCATTGCTGTAAAATTATTACTGTGTCAGGCCCAATATCTTTTGCACTAATAATGTGGTGAAGAGAACCAGGATTTATCTCTTTTATCATTTTCGTAAAGTTAGGCGAGATGGAAAAATCTACAATAGAGATAGTTTGGATTTGTCGAGATACACCAGTACGATTCATTTCTGCCAATGCCCGCAATAATTCTGCATTACCAAGATGAGAACAGATGAGAAGTGCTCCTTGTCCCTGTTCTAGTGCAACCACCAACTGCATGACATCATCTTGCTGAAACTGAATCTTGTTAAAGGAAAATTTACCACTCCAGGATTCCATTTTTTCTACTAGATTTAAGGAGAAAGATATAAAGTGCATTAATGACGAAGTTTTCTTATTTTCTGTTATTTTTGACACTCTATCTAAAAAATCCTTGGAATGTTCCCTGCTTGTTCTTGCAAAAATAAAATAAAACAGGCTCACTGGTATTGCAATGATTTTGATAATTACATAGGGAATAACTTTTGAAAGACCCATAAGAATTTTAAACCCCGTATAGGAGGAAGCTGTTTCTTTTTTTTGGGACCAATGGGTCTGTGTGACATCATCTTTCATTGCTTTTTTTCCTTTTCATTATTTTTCTAGCTATAATGATAGGAATGCGCAATAGCATTCCAAAAAAGGTTCGGGTAAACATGATAGAAAGACGAACATTATCGCGAACTAAATGGTAGTGGGAAATCCCATTTTCAGGATACGTGACTTTAACCGGTAAATATATTAGGGCGAGATTCTTCCATTTCAGCCGTATTAATATTTCTAGGTCAAATCCCATTCGCTTATCTATAAGCGACGTACGAGAAATTACCTGCTCACATGGATTGACGGGGTAAATTCTAAAACCACACATTGCATCTCGTATATCTTGAGACCAAGTTATAATTTTCACCCAAGTATTCCCAATCTTTCTTCCATTCAGTCTAGATTTTGGAACAGTCTCGTCATATACTGGCTCTCCACAGATAAGTGCTTGGGGAAATCTGTAGGAGTGTTCTAGGAAGATTGTACAGCAAGAGGTGTCATGTTGGCCGTCTGCATCAATCTGAAAAACATGACTGTATCCCTGATGGAAAGCATAGTGAATTCCTGCGGATACGGCACCACCTTTTCCAGTATTCTGGGGTAATTCAACGAGATTAACCCTAGGGTATATTTCACAAATTTTTTGTAGATGATTTTTTGTTTCTTGGTCACTACCATCATCTATAATTATGAAGGGCAGAGAAAAAACTTCAAGATTTTTAAGTACTTCATACAATTCTTTCCCATGATTATATACAGGGATGAGAAATCCATATTTTGTCTGTTCCACCATCATTCCTTTCTCATTTTTATGACACTTTGAGAATAAATCATTTTTTCAGTTTGAGCATCTTCTATTTTGATTGTTATCGTTTCCCTGTCTTGAGAGAGTTTTAAGCTAACTTTAACCTCTGTTTCTGGCACAAGAATATTAGAGAATTTGCATTTCTTTATTTGATAGGGAGCAGTTGTTACACCAAAACACTGTTTTGCCAATTCCATCCCTATATTTACTTGAGCCACTGCTGGCAACAATGGAAAGTCTGGAAAATGACCATCAAAATAAGGTGAAGTGGCGGGAACACTCAACAGAACTTCAGCAGAATCTTCATGTATCTCTTTATAATGTATAGAGAATAGTTTTTCTTTTTCAAAGAGTCCCAAAATAAATGTCCTGCTCTTTTTTCCTTGAGTATCTAGAGGAATTGAATCTATAAAACGCCATTTTCGTGGAACTACAACCTGTTCAAAAAATGTACAAAGATATTTCTTAAAATAATTGTTGATTTCCAATTTAGAGCTGCTGGCAAATTTATCTTTACCTGCTTGATTGAGAATCACAACGGCTCCTAAAATTTGACGATGATTATTTTGCAATGGAACCACCACAGCTTCTTGTACAAGCTTCGTTTGCATCAATCGAAATTCGATTTCTGTAGTAGAAATACGTTTTTCCTCTATCTTAACGATTGAATCAGCTCTTCCCATTAAGATAAACTTTCCATTTTCTTGTATATTTGCCAAATCCCCTGTAATAAATCCTTCTGGATCTTTGATGTACGGAGACTTTACTTTGATGCAACCATTTTCTGCCAATGTAATTTCTGCATTATCAAAAGGAGTCCATTCAATTCCATTTTTTGAACAGCGCCATGCAATTCCACTGGTTTCTGTGCTTCCATAAACTTCTATAGGCCAAGCTCCAAAATTTACACTCGTTCTCTGGGCTTCTTCTGGAGTCAGAACTCCTCCAGAAGTAAAAATCCATGGATTGGAAAGCTGCTGTGTTAAGTTTAATTCGTTTGCTCGCTTCAAAAAGGCTGGTACGGTAATGATGGTATAGGACGTATCTGTAAGGGCTAAGAATTCCTCTGGATGCTCTATTCTGTTTCGCCGAAATGGAACGCCTGCAGTAAAAGGAAGCATGATAGAAAAAAGTAACCCATATATATGGTGATGACTTGCTGTTGTACAGAGTCTTCTTACAATTAACTGTGGACCCCACTGTGAAAGAATAAATCGATTATCCTGTTCAAATTCTGTAAGCCGTTGTTTTACTGCTTTAGGTTGTCCAGTACTGCCTGAGGTATATAGGATGATGGCTGTTTCATCTGGATTAATTGCTGGAAAAATTAATTGCTGAGGGGAAAGTTCTGGTTCTTCCTCTAAAATTTTTGAAATTAAAACAGTGTTAGGTAGTGCTTGATCTGTAAGAAAGGGGGTATCTTCAGTACGTATTTCTTGTAAAAAAGCTGGAGTGATATTTGCTGTCAACATCACAGTTTTTTTAGCCTGAAGCAGTGCTGTGTATGCTACTAAAAAGAACCAGGTATCATCACAATGCAATAACCACTGTTCTTGTGGGTGCTGATTGATATAAAATCTTAATTTAGCCGTATCGAGTACAAAATCATTCCACGTTTTATATATTTTTTTGCTCCAATTTCCTTCATAACACAAAATAGTATCAGGATGTCGAGAATGTTCTTGTAGCTTAGATAAAGGAATTTCTTTTTCCATACCTTTTTGGACGATGACTCTCACGATAAACTCTCCTGTAAACAATATACCTATAAGTATATACGAAACAAGCCCATTGTAAATAGCCCATATTTTTTCGGGAAAAAAAATAGCGGTGAAAAAAGCTATTGCTCCATTAATAACGAAAAATGCACACCAAATCATTGTAACTTTTTTACAATATGCTTTTACTTTCTCTCTCGTAATTGAGTGTTTGATTGATGGTTGTGCTAATGTGGCAAATCTATAGATAATGGGTTCTGGTAAAAAAAGGGACGAGGCGAATCCCACAAGAAGCCCCATATTAACAAAAAAAGAGTAGAGTCGAATGAAGGTTGATAAATTAGTAATAAAACTTGCTGCCACAAGAAAAAAAAGAAGGCCTGTAACTAAAGCCATCTTTCTTTCAAACCTTCTCTTTTCTTGTTTGTTCTTAATTGCTGAAATGCTAACGTATCCAACGAGCAGTACCAAAATAAACAAGGAAAAAACCCTAACAGGTAATTTAAGTACTACAAGGAGTAAAAAAACTACCGCCGGATACGTAAAAGAAAGGATATTTAATAAAACCTTTAACTTTTTTGCCATTGGAAATCTATTTTGTTAAAGGCTCTAATATGTCCACAACATCCTGAATAGTTTTTACGCTTTTGAACATTTCGGGATTAACTTGGCTCGTCAAATAGGGCTTCATCTTCACTATCATGTCAACAGCATCTATACTATCTAGCTCAAGATCTTCGAATAATCTTGCATCTAAGGTTACTCTATCTGGAGAAATTTCAAATTCGCTTGAAAGTGCTTCTTGAAGTTTTGAAAAAATTAATTCCTTTGTCATACTATTTACTCTCTTGTTTGTTGGGTAATATAACTGGCCAATGCATTGACTGATGCAAAATGCTTCCGATTGTCTTCGCTCTCAGCAGAAAACTTTACACCAAATTTTTTTTTCAAAGCAATTCCCAGTTCTAAGGCATCGATGGAATCTAGTCCAAGTCCATCCCCAAACAGGGCATCGGTATCTGATATCTGCTCAGGTGTAATATCTTCTAAGTCAAGACTGTCGATGATTACTTTTTTGATTTCAAGATTTAAATCCTGCATGATACCCCTCTGTTAATTTTTTAGATTTCCTAAAATCCTTCATATTATAACGAAGAAGAGTCAAAAAATCAAGTAATCAGTAGTTTTTCAACTTGTACTTGGCTGTTATTTTTTCGAAAAGAAAATACTTGCTGTTATGTATTTTTTTTATTATAATTTGATATACAAATTTAGACTGGGGAGATGGTGTTTTGATAAAAAAAATTGTCATGATTTTTTTGATTTTTTTTATTGTTTCGTTAATGTTTGCTCAGCAGTTTGATAAACCTGTAAAGAAAATTCCCGCACGAGAGGGAAATTTTGAGGTTATCACTGGTGGCATGGTGGATACTCCCATCGATATGGATAGATTCTTAAGTGTTGCTTCCCGTGGTGCACGCCATCATGGATGGAGGGTCTTAGGGCAGGACTCAGGCGTAATCCGGTTGCGCTTAGAGAAGCGTGATTGGTGGGTAGAAATGAATATCTGTTACTGGGAAGATGAGTATTGGTATGAATATCAGGATAGCTGGAATCTTGATGCAAACCCTGAAAAGAATAAGATTCATAGAAATTATACTCGTTGGATTGCGAACATAGAGAAACAAATTTATGAGAATTACTGATTATACAACTTTATACTCTGATGATAAGATCCGGGCTGTGGATGCTAAGTTTGAGGCTCAGAAAATTGCTTTTTCTCCACTAACATTTAATGCCATTAAGGCATTGTTTGATTTGGGAATTCTACAGCTAATTTCTGAGCATGATGGAATGACTGTACAAGAAGTGGTGGAACATACAAAAATTTCTCCCTATGGAGTTTCTGTTTTGACGGAGATTGCTTTGGGAATGGGGGTTTTGAAGCTCCACAAGAATGATGCTTCTAAGTTTGTTCTTGGTAAAATTGGATGGTTCCTCTTAGAAGATGACATGACTCGAGTGAATTTTAACTTCTCTGCTGATATTTGTTATCAAGGGGCATGGTTCATGAATGAGTCAGTTCTGGAAAATCGTCCTGCAGGACTTCATGTTTTTGGAGAAAAGTGGAATACCATTTATGAAGCACTTTCTTCATTGCCTGAAAAAGCAAAAAAAAGTTGGTTTGAATTTGACCACTTCTATTCAGATATAGCTTTTCCCTCCGCTCTTCCCCTTGTATTTGCTCAGTCCCCCAAACGATTGTTGGACATTGGTGGTAATACAGCGAAGTGGGCTCTTGCTTGTTGCAATTACAATAAAGATGTTCATGTTACTATTGTAGACCTTCCTGGTCAAACAGCGGTGGCAGAAAAAAATGTTGCTGCTGCTAGCTTTGAGGACCGTGTAGATTTTTTCACTGGTAATATTCTTGACAAAGAATTGAAGCTTCCTGTTGGTTATGATGCTGTGTGGATGAGTCAGTTCTTGGACTGTTTTGCCTTGGAGCAAGTGACCATGATTTTGGAAAAGGTTGCTGCTATGGCTACCAAGGAAACTGATGTATTCGTACTGGAGCCCTTGTGGGATATGCAGCAATTTGAAGCTTCGTCATATTCGTTGCAGGCAACATCTTTGTATTTTACCTGTATGGCGAACGGTTGTAGCAAGATGTATCGATTCCAGGAGTTGGTGAATGCGATTGAGCAGGCTGGCTTTACTTTAAAGACAGCTCATCATAATCTTGGATCAAATAGCTATTCCTTGTTGCATTTTAAGAAAGCATAAAGGAGAGGGAGAAATTGGATTTGCGTGTTACGGCCCTCAGTGCTTGGGTGCCAGGTGTTACTGAAAAGAATGATTTGCTTCTTTGGGCACGAGGTGAAAAAGATGTACAGTTCGCCGATGATAAGAAGTCTCTTCCCAATCACTCCTTTATACCAGCTTTACAAAGAAGACGGATGACTCCTTTATCTAAACTTGTTGCAGTTTTAATTCATAGTGTGCAGGATAAAATTCACCCAGATGCAAAGATTTATTTTATCTCTTTAGCAGGAGAGTCAGAACGTCAGTTTCAAGTGAATTCCATGGTATTGCAGGATGGAGAAGTGCTTCCTGCAACCTTTTCTACATCTGTATTTAATACCCCTCCAGCTATGGCTTCCATTGTGTTGGGATTAAAAAATGGATATTCTGCATTATATCCTCCTTCACAGGAATTTTTTTCTGCAGTTCAGTGTGTTTTTTCATCCATACTCGGTGGAAACAATTCTCAAGTTTTAATGGTGTATGGAGATGCGCAAGCTCCAGAGGAATATCAAGCTTTGGAAGGAGCTTGTGGTGAAACTTGGGGCTTTGCGGCTTTGCTGGAATGTGGACAGGATTCATCCATGGGGTCTATAAATGCTCAGGATTTTACAGACAATTCCATAAAAAGACCACAAGATTTCTTGTTGAAATTATATGAAAGGAACGAATCCCTTTTAAACTTGGTAAATGAGTAACATTTTTGGTTTAGTTGCTAATAAAGTTGTTTATTATTGGCGTGTTTTTGGAAAAATACTCTCTTTCTTTATTTTTGGGGTAGGTGCAATTATCCTTTTTATTGCAGTTTTTCCTGTTATGAGGATCTGTATTCATCCTCAAGATCGGTATTTATATTGTGCACGTTTTTTTATTAGCAAAGTTATGAGTTTATTTGTTTATTTTATGAGGTTTATTAGAGTTATCTCTGTATCTATAGATGACAGAGCTTTATATAAAAATTTAAATTCAAAGATAGTTATTGCTAATCATCCTTCATTACTGGATGTTGTTTTCCTTATTTCTCTTATTCCAAATGCAAATTGTATCGTTCGTTCTGCACTTGTTCATACTGTTGTAGGTGGAGTGGTAAAAAGTTTATATATACCTAATGATGGTGATTTTGATGAATTGGTTTCAGCCTGTAAAACTGCTTTGGAAAGAGGGGAGTGTCTCATAATTTTTCCAGAAGGAACTCGTTCTCCTTATGAAGACCTTTTTCCGTTTAGAAAAGGTTTTGCTCGTATAGCATTGGCGACTGGTTGTGATATTGTTCCAATTTTTATTGGCGGAAATAAAAAGTTTGGCTTAAAAAAAGGTGATTCCCTATTTTCTTTTCATCCAACAGAAAAATATTACTATAGCTTTTCTATGATGGAAAAAATCAGTATTACCGAATATTATAACGTTGCTCCTCGTGTAGGTATCCGTCAGATTGTTCAAGATTCAAGAGACCAACTCCATCAATATGAAACTGGTCGGGATCTGTCTGGTTTTTAGCTTTTTATTCTGCAGGGGTTTCAGAAAGTACTTGTTGTACTAAATTCTCAGCCTCCTGCGGGGTCATCATTGCGGAATCTTTTGTTTTCACAACAGTTCCAGATATAGTTATTTTTGATGGTGCCCAAATATTCCATGTAAGCCCATTAAGGAACCAATGGAGAAAATTGCTACCATAGGAAATTTTTACATTTATAGCTCCTGTGCCTCCCATTTTTTGGACATTTTTCCATACTGCACTAGAAAGCTTGTCTACAGTAGCTCCAGATGAAATATTGAATAAGTTTGTTCCACCAGAGGTTCCCAAGAACTTGTGAACCATCACTGAATCTTCAAAGTTTCCTACCACCATCATATCATCATCCATTGGCATGAATGCAAGCCCGTCTGCTTTGAATGTTGTGCACCCCACCAACATCATAACCACGACAGCCAATCCTGCCAACAATCCCATTTTTCTTTTCATGAAAAATCCTCCTGAATAAAAACTCAAATAATTCTATCCCCCCCCCCCCCCCATGTATCTTGTCAAGAGATTTTTTTATTTTTATGAAAAAAAAGAAAAATTAAAATAACTCGCTGTGGCTACCTGTTCGGGTTAAAACGAGTACAAGGGTTTGGTGAATAACTTCGTAAATTAATAACCAGTCTGGTTCAATGTGACATTCTCGGCAACCAATATAATTGCCTACCAATGCGTGATCTCTGTTTCTTTCAGCGAGAGGGTGGCCTTTTGACAATTTTTCAACTACTTGAAAGAACTTGTCCATATCCTTCCCTTGGCGTTTGAGCCGCTTGAGATCCTTTTTTAATTTTGTGGTAAATTTTATCTCATACATCCAATGCAGTTCTCAATTCTTGTATAGATGTGTATCCCTGTACTGATTTGTCATTTGCAATGAGACGAGCTTCCTGTATGGCCTCTATAGTTTCAGTGTTTGGCTCTTTTAGCTTGAGTTCAAAGGGGATGCCATTTTCTCTGATGACCTGCCGTAAGAAAATATTCACTGCGGCAGACATGGTGAGCCCTAGTTGAGAAAGAACTATTTCTGCTGACTCTTTTATTTCTTTTTCAGTTCGTATGTTGAGATTTGCTACCATTTATGCACCTCTTGTATGTAAATGATAAATGTAATGTAAAGGTCTGTCAAGAAAGTCTGTTTTTTTTCCTTTTTTCTTAACAATTTCCCTTCTTGAGCCGATAAACAACTGAGAGGTTTTTTATGATTCGAGGTTGGTATATTGGTTCTAGTGGCATGAATGCCCAGCAGACTCGGCTTGATGCCATTTCTAACAATTTGGCAAATGCTGACACCACTGGTTTTAAGCGTGATATTGCTGTTAGCAAGTCTTTTCCTGAGCTTTTGATGCGTCGCATGAATGATGACGGTGTATACGAAACATCCTTTGGTTCTGCAGACGTGGCTCCTATTATTGGAAAGATTGGCTTGGGTGTAGAAACAAACGAACTGTACACCGACTTTGAGCAGGGGTCCTTTAAGCAGACTTCCACCCATACCGACATGGCCTTGAGTGGAGAGGGCTTCTTTGCAGTGGAAACTCCCAGTGGCGAGCGATACACTCGTAACGGAAACTTTTTGGTGGGCAAGGAAGGAATCCTTGTTACTAAGGAAGGATATCCTGTGTTGGGTGAAAATGGCTACATCCGTGTGGCTGAGGATCGCTTTACTGTAAATCAGGACGGAATGGTGTATTCCGAAAACAACATGGAACTGATTGACCGCTTTAAGATTGTTCGCTTTGACAACGAACGCTATCTGCAGAAGATGGGTTCCAGTCTTTACAAGGATACTGATGTTACTGGACCTGCCTATGTTGCAGAAGGTAAAGAGCGTCCTGTTGTACTGCAGAATTATGTAGAAACCTCCAACGTAAATGTAGTAAACGAAATGGTGAGCATGATTGAGGTGAACCGAGCCTACGAAGCTAACCAGAAAACCATTCAGGCTCAAGACACCATGATGAGTACCCTGTGGGGTAAGGTGGTGTTGTCTCGCTAAGTTTAGTGGTGGCGGAACACTGGCTCTCTTAAGGTAGGACTTTAGAGGATTTTAATTTCGCCGATAGTATAAGAAGATACGAAGAAACTGAGAGGAACGATAAATATGGTACGAAGTTTATGGACAGCAGCCACTGGTATGAACGGTCAGCAGGCAAATATTGATGCAATTTCCAACAACTTGTCCAATGTAAACACTACTGGCTACAAGCAGCAGCGAGTAGAATTTGAGGACTTGATGTATCAGACAGTGAAGGCAGCTGGAACTCCCGCCACCGAAGATACTGTTACTCCCGTAGGTATCCAGATGGGAACTGGTGTTAAGGTTGGTGCTACCCAGAGAATCGTTACTCAGGGTTCTCTCCAGAATACTGGTGTAGATACAGATATGGCCGTAGTAGGTGAGGGATATTTCCGTGTGCAGCAGTATGACGGAAGCTTTGCCTATACTCGTGATGGTGCCTTTAAGGTAGACATGAACGGTCAGTTGGTAACCTCCGAGGGTCTTCGTGTAATGCCTGAAATCATTTTGCCAGAAGGCTTTAACCTTTCTACCTTGGCTATTAGCGATGATGGTCGTGTTACAGTAAAGGTTGATGGTGGCAATGATCCCATTTTGGTTGGTCAGATTGAGCTGTACCGTTTCCCCAATGCCGTTGGTCTTGAGGCTGTTGGAAGCAATCTGTTCAAGGTGACAAATGCTTCTGGTATGGCAATTGCTGGTCGTCCTGGTTATGATGGAATGGGTGTTACCAAGCACAAGTTCTTGGAAATGTCCAATGTTTCTGTTGTAAACGAAATGGTTCAGATGATTGTGGCCCAGCGTGCTTACGAATTTAGTTCTAAGGCCATCCAGACCAGTGACACAATGTTGTCTTCTGCGGTAAACTTAAAGCGATAAATTGAATGAGCAGGCGGGAGGATTTTTTCCCGCCTTACTTTATTGATAATTGTGGTGATTTTTTAGGAGGAAGAGCGTGGATATTCAGAAGCTTGGTGGAATGTATGGAAACAGTGCAGCCATTACAGGTGGTGCTTCTGCCAGTGAGGCAGCCCAACTGCAGGGTGAGATTGGTAAATTCCAGGCATTGCTGGATTCCATGAAGGCTAGCTCTGAACAGCCCAATATGCAGGGAAATGTTGCCTCCTCTCAAATTGCTCAGTCTGGTCGTCTGAATGGTGAGTATACTTCTGGCTTTGACGGAAGCTTTACCTCAGAGGCTGACAAGACTGCCCTGCCTACTGGTGCTGCAGCTAATTCCTCCAAGGTTGTTCCTAATAAAACTATTGACCGAACCAGCGACTTGTACGAAAAGTCTTTAGAATTGGAATCCTATTTTGTAAAGATGATGCTTTCTTCTATGAGGAGTACCCTTTCTGGTACCTCCATTAACGGAGAAGAAAAAAGCTATGCCCAGAACATGTACGAGGACATGCTATACGATGAGCTGGCGGTAAGTATGACTAAAAACGCAGGCTTTGGTCTGGCAGATCAGATTTATCTTGAGTTAAGCTAAAGTTTTGTCGAGATATGAAAAGAGACTGGAGTGCCAGTCTCTTTTTTGTTTTTTAACACCCTTGCTGTGATTTTCTTTGTTACCCCTTGAGTCTCGTCTTAAAAATCCGATAATTTAAAAAACTATTGGCAGGTGTTTTATTTCGGGAGGAATTATGAATAAACGAATGGGTTTCTTATGTCTATTGCTGATTATGATGGGGGCATCATCTTTTGCCCTGTACAATAGACAAGGAATTCCTGATTCTTCAGAAATTAGGCAGAATTTGGTGGAATCTTGGTTTACGGCTCCTGTTGAAGCGGTGCGTGGCAAGATGCCAGAGCTTCATAGAAATAATGTGGGAACCATATTTCAGGTACGAGCAGAAGAAAATGACGAGCATCTGATGATTATTGTGGCTCCCCGCCAGAAAATGGCCGTTGACATGTATTCCGGTGGAGAGGTGCGAGCTTCTTCCGTGGACGTATATCCTGCCAATAATTCTGGCAGCTGGATTTTGTATCGCAATCCCACTACTGGTGCACCACTTTTTATTCGCTATTATTTTGCTAGTGATGCAGATGTGTTCATGCAAATAAGTGCTATGGGCTCCAAGGCGGTGGCAGACTTTGTGGTATACGGCTCTTATGCTGCCAGAGGTGTTCCTGTGGGACTTCCCTTTCAGCGGCTGTACAAGGCATCTTTTTTAGAAGTTCACGAGCTGACAAAGCAAACCCTTCCTTGGAATTACATCAACACCATGCCTGCCTTGTATCATCCTGTTTTACAGATGATTGCC
This sequence comes from Treponema sp., assembly GCA_036300185.1. Taxonomy (GTDB): domain Bacteria; phylum Spirochaetota; class Spirochaetia; order Treponematales; family Treponemataceae; genus Treponema_F. The sequence goes on from JAXJGY010000011.1 coordinate 48,075, forward strand.
GTTATTCGAGAAAACCTCGATCGTATTCATTATTTAGAGGATGCAGCCTACGATGAGGATGGTGCTCCCATTTACATTTCCACTGGTAAGCAGCGGATTGAGGCTCCCGAAATTGCAGAAGCAGGAGAGCTGGCTCTTTCCTCCGCTGGTTTTTTGAAGTGGATTGTAGACGGTTTAGTAATTCCTGTGGCAGGAAGTTATACTCGTTTGGATCCCTTGGTAATTCCTACGGTGGAATTCCGTCAAGGAAGCTTTGCTGAAGGCATTAGAGATGAATACGAGGTTTCTTTTTCCTTGAACTGGACAAGAAATCTGGCTGCAGCGGTGCTTTCTATTTATTCTGGAAGAAATTTCTATCACAATACCTCTGGCTGCGATGTGCAGATTGAGCCTTTTTCCTCCGAGATTAGTAAGGATGGTAAATTGGCCAATTCCTTGGGCTATCTTCAGGATAGTGGATACCGAATCAACTCCATCAAAGGGCTTTTATATGTATTGGCTGCTACGGAGCCTGGAAAAATGTATCTAGGGGCCGTCCGTCAAAATAATCGTTCTGTAACAGAAGCTCCAGAGGTTCATTTTTTCACCGAGGCAGTGGCAATCTTCCCTTACTTTGATGCCTACAACCGATTTGAAGTGGTTATCTTTGAAAAAGGTAAGGAAATTTCTTTAGAAACATTTATGGAAAAATACAAGGATTCCTACCTCCATTTGGTAAGAATCAATGCTTCCGAACGTTTCTTTCCTCAGTGATGATTGTTTTATAAGAGAAAGGTTAAAGGCTGTGATCTTGTTCATTAGCTTTGAGCCTTTCTCGAAACATCATGATTGAGGATTTTGTGTATTATAAAACTCTTTGTATTCTTTGTTGCTTTCTTTCTTTTCTATTATCTTTTCCAGTATTTGGTCACAGTAATTCACTTGAACAAGATTTTATTCTTAAAGAATCAGCTTTCTTTGAAAAGCAATTTTGGACTGGGGTAGAAGCCTTTCGAGCTGAAAATTATCCCGAAGCTCTTGGGCTTTTGGGGGAGGTAATAGCAGCTTGGTCACTTTCACCGCAAAATCATGACCATTTGATCACTGCCACTAATCTCTACTGTCTAGCACTCATTAAAACTGGTAACCTTACCGAAGCCTTAAAATCCTATGCTTCATTCCATAAACAGGGTTTACTTCATGAGGAGGGCTTGTACAACTATGGTCTAACCGCTCTTCGAAATGGTGATTATCAGGTGGCATATCAGGTGTTTTCCCAATGGGCTGAATCCATTGCAACGCCAGCCTTTGATTTTTCCTATTTGGCTGGAATCAGTGCTTTTAACTTGGGAAAATGGCAGGAGGCAGAGGCTTTTTTCAAAAAAAGCTTGAAGCAAGCTAGCTATCCTACTGAAAAAATGGCTCCTTTAAAAAAAGAGCTTTTCCAAACCTACTATCTGGGGCTGGCACAGTTTCGTCAGGGGAAGGTAGAAGGAGCTTTCAATACTCTGGAGCCTTTGGTGCAGCAGAAAGTATGGACTCCTTCACAGGGCAGCTCGTTTTTTAAGGAGGGGAGACATGCTCTGTCCATTGCCCTCCATTGTGCCTTGCAGCTGTATTCCCAAAGGCAATCTTCTGTCTGGTGGGAAAAGAGCTGTATCTTGGCTCAGGATTTGATAGCCAGTGCTGAAACTCCAAGTGAAAGGCAGGAGGCAGTGTTGCTGGCGGCAAGGATTTATGGTGATGGAGGAAAATATCAGCAGGCATTGGAGCTTTTGGTCCCATATCGTCAGGGACGAGATGAGCTCTCCTTAGCCTGTGGTTTTCTCAGCTGTGAGCTACTTGTTTCTCAAGGTAAGCTAGAGGCTGCCATTCAAGAATATGGTCGGATTGCTGAAATTTGTTCTACCTTTCAGCAGTCATCTGCCTCTCAAGAAATTATTGCTTTCGGTGATAAGGCTGCCTATCGTCAAGGAGAGCTTTTATATTCCTTGGGAAAATATCAGGAAGCAGTGGCTTCCTTCCTCTCCTACCGACAAAAATATCCTTCTGGAACTTACACCGACGCTGCCTTATACTTTACTGGGGAGGCATTGGCAAAGGAAGAGCACATTCATCGAGCAATTTTACAGCATGAAACCCTGCTAAAACGCCATCCTGACAGTCCCTACGTTTTTAGCTCCTTGGTAGCTCTTATGGACTTGTACAAGACAACTGGAGAATATGGCTCTGCCGTGACTGTGGGAAACAGACTCTTAGCTCAATTTCCCCTGCAGACTCAAGCAGCGGGAATTCCTGGAAAAATGGTGGAGCTTCGATTACTGGAACAGGGAATGGAGCTCAAGGAGGCTTCCTTATTGGCAGAATATCGTGGAGCAGGGGAGCATGAAAGCCCAGAAGGGCGGCGATTGGGACTGGAGCTGGCCCATTTTTATGTGAATTCTGCTGATGGTGAAGATGCAGGAGAAATCTTATTACTTCAGCTACTGGAGCATATTGAAACTGGAGAAGAAGATATTGCCGCAGGTGCAGCCTCTCTTTTGGGAAAACTGTATCGTGGACAAAATCGATATCGGGAGGCGGCTGGCTATTTCTTGCAGGCCGCTCAGCTTTATCTTGAAATGGGAAGCTTGCAGGAAGAAGCTGCGGCTGCCCTGTATCGTGGAGCAGAAAGCTTTGATGTAGCTGGTATGGCAGCAGATTCTCAGGCGGTGGCACTACAGCTTTCTACCTTGTTTCCACAATCTCCTTGGACAAAGGCCGCCCAAATCTTTTTGTAGGAGGGTGTTGGTGAAAAAAATACATTTTATAGTTCTAACAGGCTGTATGCTTTTGAACCTGTCACTGAATGCTGAGTCCCCAGATGAAAGTCAGATTGTCTCAAATGTCGCAGAAGCTCAAGACGTGGCTACTACACAAAAAGATAAGGTATATCTTCCAGACCTGGTTACTGTAATTGGTGGTGAGGATTGGCTAGTGTCCCAGGAAGCCTTGCCTGACTATCATCTTCAGCTGCCAGAAGCTCCCCCTTCACCAGAACCGGCGGTACTGGAGTCGTTAGAAGGTGAGCTTTTGCCAGAGCTCCCTCCTTCTATAGTCGAATTGGCTTCTGCCAAGGAAGCAAAGGAATTTTTTGTGGAAGGATATATTGAACCTGCCTGGCCTCTATCCTTAGACACGTCATTTTCCGTTTTTACTGCTACCCCAGAGGCTTTTTTCTTGGACTTTGGCTACAAGACTGTTGGTGGATATGGACTGGAGCAGGCTGAAGATGGATTTTTTCACAACAAAAGTTTTTTGCAGGTGGGAAAAAGATTTCTTTTAGAAAATGTGTCTCTCCAGATTCAGGGAAACTACAAGTCCATGGATAATGGACTTCAGGGACAAAGTCTCTTGTTTGATGATGTGAACCGCCGAGGTTTTGGTGTCCAGCTACAGCTAGGGCTTCCTCTTGGTCAAGAGTTTTCCATGGCAGGTGGTCTTCCCCTAGACTGGTACAACCGCTATGCTGGTTTTTCTAATACCGTTGGTAGAACAGGGGAAAACGGAGCAATAGGGGTTTCTGTTTTAGGCCTTTCTCCCTGGTTTTCCGTTAACTGGGATTCTGAAAGCTTTGATGGCGGTACCAGCAATGGTATTCCTAGGACTCACGAATTTTCTGCCCAGCTGTTGATGAACTGGAACTATAGGGCCAGTCTTGACCAAGGAATCGGTAGCTTTCAAAATAGAGGTAGTGTTGTTCTTTCTGGTTCGTGGCTGTGGAATTCTTGCTTGGAAATTTTTTCTAGCCTTGGACTGGTATATCTTCCCACTGGTTCTGGTCAGGACAAGACAAAGTTTCTTGTACCATTTAGCTTGGGAATGGGGTGGAACGCAAATTACTGGAAGGAACCAGACTGGCAACTTAAGAAAAACACAGGGGAAAGGGGTATTCCTGAGAGCCTTTCCCCGCTGAGCTTTTCGGTGGAAGGTGGACTTGATTCTCGCTACCACAATTTTTATCAGCTAGAAGCAGCTGCTCCCTATGTAAATTTTTCTCCCCAGGATTTGATTGTTAACGGAGAAGAAAGTGACTGGTTCCTTAAGGCTCATTCTAGTATTCCTGTGGTGTTAGGAGAAAGCTCTGTTTTTCAAGAGCTTTTTCTTCAGCTAGGACTGGAATATCGGCAGTCGGCCTTTGGAAACAACGTGCTTGTGGGAGATTATGCAGCAGGAATTGATGAGTGGACAGGCTTGTTTCCCGCTAAAACGAAGGCTCGCAAAGTTCTTTTTTCAGAGCTTGCTGTAACAGTGATGGTATCAAATTTTTTATTTAAAGCAGGCTGGAATAGTCAGTGGTTGTATCATCCTGTGTATGAGCCTGCTCAAAGGCTACTGCTTTCTGGAGGGTATGATTGTCCAAACCATCCCTGGGGTGCTAGACTAAAGGCTGATTTTGGCTTTAAGGCAACAGATTCCCTGCCACTATTGTCAGCTCAGGTGTACTATAAGCCAGTAGAAAACCTACAGGTTGCGTTACACTTTAAGGATATGCTGAAGCTCTTTTTAGGAAAACAGCGTGTTTTTGTGGAACCATACATGAAGGAAGGTGGCTCTGTAGCCCTTTCCCTACAATTTAATTTTTAGGAGTATATATGATTGAATTGATAAAAAGCGGTGGCCCCTTGATGATTCCTTTGGGCTTATGTGCCTTGCTGGCCACCTTTATCATAATCGAAAGAAGTATCTATTACGTTCGAATTAAAAAGAAGGATGATTTCTTTTTAGATAGACTCCTTTCCTTAATTAATAGCTGTCGTTATGAAGAGGCACTGTCTTGGTGTACAAGTCTTAGAACTCCTGCTGCTCAGGTAGCTGCAAAGGCTGTTTTGCTCCGTCATTTGCCAGAACAAGATGTTCGAGAGCTGGTGGCAGTAGAGCTGGACAAACAAATTCCTCGTCTTGACCGATTCCTTACTGCCTTGGGAACCATTGCTAACGTGTCCACCTTGTTGGGGTTACTGGGAACAGTAACTGGTAATATTCAAGCCTTTGGGGTTCTTGGTGGAGGGCAATCCATGGGAAATCCTGCTCTTTTGGCTGGTTCAATTTCAGAAGCCCTTGTAACTACAGCAGCAGGTTTGTGTATCTCCATTCCTTCCGTTATTTTTCACAATTATTTTGTTTCTCTTGTAAACAAACGTCTTACTGCCATGGAAGCCATTGCCACCTCTGTGGTGATTCAAGTCTGTGGTCGCAATCTTATGGGAAAGGAGCTATGAAAAATCAATCTACCCCTGTAGCCCCATCTCAACATGGTTTTTTCAGAAGAAGAGTTTCCAGAAAGATGGTTTTTCTGGATATGATTCCCATGATTGATATCGTTTTTCAGCTGATTCTCTTTTTTCTGGTGTCCACCACCTTTGCCTTATTGCCTGGTATTACGGTACAGCTTCCAGAATCCTCCACTGCAGAAGGGGCTGAAACCAGAGGCTTAATTATTACCCTCAGTGCTGAAGGCGGAATTTGGTTTAATGATCAGCAGGTAACCATGGAGGAATTGAATCAAGCTCTGGCTCAGTTTGATACAGAAGCTGTACCACGGGAGCAGTATCCCATTCAACTGGAGGCTGATGCCCTTGTTACCAATGGAACCATTGTTCAGCTCTTTGACCTTTTGCGAAAAAATGGTTTTTCAGCAGTGAATTTACGGACGGTAGAAGAATAATGGCTAGAGGGGGAGAACAGGAGCTAAAAAAAAGGTCTCCTGAAGCAGAATCTCAAGTGGTGGCCTTGATTCTTACCGCCATGGTGTGGCTGGTGGTAGCCGCCTTCTGTATCCTTTTGCCTCCACAGTCTCTTAAAAAAGAGACAGTTTCTGTGTATCAAAGCATTGCTCTCAATGTAGTAGCGCAAGAAGGAGGAGCTCCTTTACCAGAGCCCCTTGCTGAGATAGCCTCATCCCAGTCTTCTTCTCCAGCTCCATCTGAAGTTCCTTCTATCTCTGCTCCAGAAGCCTCTCCACTGCCAGAAAAATCCCCAGAACCGGCTGTTGTTACAAAGCCCACAGAAAAGACCCCGAATCCGACTATTGCTTCAAAGCCTGTAGCACAAGCTTCGTCCCAAAAGTCAGTTCAAGATGCAGTAGCCTCGGTTGGTGCATCAGCTGTATCTCCAGCTCTTTCCCCAGCTCCTGCAACTCCACCAGTAAAAGCCCCAGATGTTGAGTCCCTTGATGAAGCTGCTTGGGAAGCTCTTTTTACAGAAAAGGGTGGGAGATCCTACAACAATACACCTTCTAGCTCAATCTCGTCTTCTTCAGATGCTTCATCACTTCTTTCTGGTGTGGCAGCTTCTGCAAGTTCAGGCAATGAAAGTGCTGGTGTCATAGCCTCATCTCTCCAGTCTAACGCTGCATCCTCTCAAATCCTCAGTCAAGATACTGCGGTAGCCTTAGATCAAATTGCTTCAGCAGCAGAAGGCGGGCAGGGAAGTGGTTTTGCGAAAGCCTCCCAGGCAGACAGTGCTGGTACAGGAGCTGTAGCAACTCCCACTACACCTGGTACCGATATAAGTTTGGTGGGTGGGGGAAGTCGTCGTTTGCTGGAGCCCCAGGAACCAATAATTGTTATTTCAGTTCAAAATCAATCTCTTATTAAAGGCTCCACTGAGGTAACTATTACCTTTGACATTACACCAGAAGGACTGGTACTTCCTGGCTCCATTAAAATAAGCCCGGAAGCCCTAGTTCATAGACTGGTTCAGGCTGAAATAAAAAATCAACTTGAAAAATGGCGTTTTCAAGCAGCTAAGGGTTCTGGACAGGTTCGCTTTAAATATAATATAATAAAAAAATGACCAGTGGCATCAAAGCGGTCGCCTTTGACATTGATGGAACGCTGTATCCAAGTTGGCGACTGTACATTCGTATCATCCCATACGTACTAAAACATCTCCGTTTTTTCCTCAAGTATAGTAAGGTTCGTTCTATACTTCATAGAACTGCTCCTTCTGGGGATTTTTATGAGTATCAGGCTCGCCTCCTTGCCCTAGAACTAGGAGTGGACAACGAGACTGCTCGGCACATGATAGAAACCATTGTGTACAAGGGAATGATGCCCTATCTCAAGGCAGTAAAGCCCTATGCCCATATTCGAGAAACTATTCAAGCTTTCAAAGATAAGGGCTACAAGCTTGCCATCCTTTCGGATTTTCCTCCTGAACAGAAGGGAGACATCTGGGGAACACGAGAATTATTCGATGTAATTTGCGGTTCAGAGGAGCTTGGTGCTCTAAAGCCGTCAAAATATACCTTTGGCAGTCTTGCTCTCAAGCTGGAATTGCCACCGGAAGCTATTCTATATGTAGGAAACAGTATTCCCTCTGATGTGGAAGGGGCTACAGAGGCGGGAATGAAAACGGCCTACATTTTACCCTTTTGGCGTGGTTTGTTGGGCTTGCCTTTGAAAGAGGCTGATATTTCTTTCAAAAACTATCGCCAATTGGAAAAAAGTGTGTTAAACTAGTAAGAAGTTTTTTTGGGTGGGGAATAAAATATGTCTATCTTTGGAATACTCATAGCTGTTGGTATTTCGTCTATCTTTTCGCTGGCACTTCGTTATATTGACAAGGACAATCGTTCCTTGGATAAGGTCAAGAAATATATCGGCATCCAGAAGGATGATCTTGATACAAAATTTAACGAACAGATGAGTCGTCTCAAAAATGAGTACAACGAGGTGGAAGTAAAGCAAACTCAGGCTATTGCTACGGTACGAAATCTGGAAGAAAAAATTGGTGAGTTTGACCACTTAACTCAGGAATTCAATTCTCGAATTCAAGCTGTAGACACCATCGACCATAAGATTTCCGCCTATGATAATACCCTTCAGCAGCTGGTGGAAATGACTGCCAATCTAGAAGAAAATATGCGTCGTGTTGGCTCAGAAACAGCTATTGTAGATAAGCTAGAAAAGCAAATGCACCAATATCAGAAAAATGTATCTACTCTCGAAGGGCGTGTTTCCAAGCTTACTGCTGATTTTGCCGAGGAAAACGGCAAGCAGCTTAAACAGATGGGAGCTGAATTGCTGAATCGCTTTGACGAGCAGGTTCAGCAGCTAGAATCCTCCACAGAAGCCTCCGTCACAAAAAATCAGGAGATTTTACAGAACATTACCAATAGCGTAGCAGATATTTATTCCAATGCAGCAAAAAAAGCTCAGGATTTGGAGGATCAGTCCTTTATCCAGCTTCAGAATAGAACCCAAGAAAATCTTTCCCAGCTACAGCGTGCCTTTGATAATGCTATAGAAAAGCTTCAGGATGATACAAATATCCGTGTAGAAAATCTTCAGGATTATCTTACCTCTCAAATTGCTAGTCTCCATGGAGAATTAGATGAGCGAACTACTTCAATAGAACAGCTTTCCAGTCGTCTAGCAGAAGAAAGTTCTGGTAACAGCAGAGTCTTGGCCTCTGTTCAGGATTCTATTTCCAATCGTATTGCAGAGCTAGAAGATGAGTATGCTCAGGCCTACGAGAGAGCCATGGCAGAAATTGCTGAAAAGGAAAACGCTGCATTAGATTCCTTTCAGGCACTTTCCCTGCAAAATAAAGAAAACCTACAAAGCGATATTGAAGATAAGCTGGATCAGCTTCGTCAGATGCTGGAAACAGCCATTGACTCCACCCAACAAAACACCATGGATCGACTTGGTTCCATGGAAAATGAGGTGGCTACTCGTATTAGTGAGGCAGAAGCAAATATTAATTCCAGTGCAAACCTAGCTCGAGAAGTGGCAGAGCAGGTTTCAAGTCTTGCTGGCGAAAATAATTCCAGCTTGGATTCCGTTCAAGCAGATATTGTCCACCGCATTGAGCAGCTTCGTCAGGAATATCTTTCCACCTACGAAAATGCCTTGGCTTCCATTGATGAAAAGGAAGATAATTTGCTTCGTCAGCTGGAGGAAAGCTCACGTTCTAAGACTTCTCGTTTGCAGCAGGATTTGGAAGATGAATTGCTTCAGTTCCGTAGCCAGATAGAATCTCAACTGCAGCAGGTGGAAGATGACACCCGCTCCTCTGTAGAAAATGTTCAGTCTGTCCTTAAAAATGAAATTGCAAGCTTCCAAAATGAGTCTCATAATCGTTTGGAATCTATTCAGTCTTCAATTAACTCAGAAATTGATGATTTCCATGCAGACTCAAGCCAGCGATTGGAAAACATTCAATCTACTATTACAAATGAAGTAACTGATTTCCAGAATAGAATAGAAGAGCGTTTGTTACAGGCTACCTCCAATCTTGACGAAAAAGCTGCCCAAACCGAGGAAGTTGTTCGCCAGATGGAAGAGCTGGCCCAGGAAAATCAGCAACTTGTAGATAATCTGTCTCAGCAAAATCAAGACAGAATGAGTCAGCTGGAAGATAAGTATCGCAGTCTCTACGATCAGGCCATGAATTTTGCTTTGGAAAAGGAGCGTTCTGCCTTTGCTGAGTTTGAAAGTCTATCTCAGCAGGATCTGGCCAGCTGGGAAGAAGCTACTCGCAATCAGTTTGAATCCTTAAAAAATCATTTTGACTCTGATTTTACCCAGCTGGAGGATATGGCCACCAGTCGCTACGACAGCATTCAGCGGGACACAGAAGACCGCTTCCAGCAGCTGGAGGATTTAGCCACCAATCGCTACGACAGCATTCAGCGGGATACAGAAGACCGCTTCCATCAGCTGGAGGATATGGCCACCAATCGCTACGACAGCATTCAGCGAGACACAGAAGACCGCTTCCATCAGCTAGAGGATATGGCCACCAATCGCTACGACAGCATTCAGCGGGATACAGACTGTCTCTTATAC
>JAXJGY010000012.1:0-69887 GCA_036300185.1 Treponema sp.
AGGTGGCCATGGCTGGTGACGGTCAGGTAACCATGGGAAATACAGTTATGAAGGGCAATGCCCGCAAGGTTCGTCGCATGTATGACGGAAAGGTATTAACTGGTTTTGCAGGAGCCACTGCCGATGCCTTTAACCTTTTTGATAAATTCGAAGCAAAAATCAAGGAATATGCAGGAGATTTAACTCGTGCAGCAGTGGAGCTAGCCAAGCAATGGCGTACCGACAAGGCTCTCCGTCAGCTGGAAGCCCTGTTGTTGGTGGCAGACCAAAATAAAATCCTTTTGATTTCTGGAACTGGCGATGTTATTGAGCCAGAAAAGGATGTGTTGGCCATCGGTTCTGGGGGAAATTATGCCTATGCCGCTGCCTTGGCCTATCTTGAATCCTCCGATTTATCTGCCAAGGAAATTGCAGAAAAAAGCCTGAAAATTGCTGGCGACATCTGTATTTACACAAACAATCACATTACAGTGGAAGAATTGTCCTCCACCAAGGAGCTTTAATCATGGAAGTACTTGAACATAAAGAAGATGGATCAGCCTTGACTCCAAAAGAAATTGTGGCCCGTCTCGATACCTATATTATTGGGCAGCAGCAGGCAAAAAAAGCCGTTGCCATTGCTTTAAGAAATCGCTATCGCCGCCTCCTTCTGTCAGAGGATATTCGTGATGAGGTGGCTCCAAAAAACATCCTGATGATTGGTCCCACTGGTGTGGGAAAGACAGAAATTGCCCGTCGTCTTGCTAAGTTGTGCAAGGCTCCCTTCCTGAAGGTGGAGGCCACCAAGTACACAGAGGTTGGGTATGTAGGCCGTGATGTAGAATCCATGGTTCGTGACCTGATGGCCGTGGGCTACAACATGGTAAAGGAAGAAATGCAGGAAACCCTTCGTCAGCAGGCAGAAACGAGGGTAGAGGAAGACCTTCTTGATCTTCTCTTGCCTGGAAGTCGCCCTGAAAAAGCTAGTGATGCTTCATCTGGTGGAACCTTGCCCTTTACCATCTTTGGAACACCAGCTCCTACTTCCAGCGACAATGGCTCCACCCCAAAAATTGAAAGTCAGGATGCTCAGCAGCTTTCTTCCACCCGAGAAAAATTCCGCACCATGCTGCGAGAAGGTAAATTGGAGGAGCGGGAAGTTGATGTTACAGTGAAAAAGCAGAACAACATGCCCACCATGGAGATTTTTGCTGGTGGTAATATGGAAGATTTGGAAGCAGGAATGCGTCAGATTACCTCCTTGTTCAACGGAAGCCGTTCCAAGAAAAAGACCGTTTCTATTCGCGAAGCCCGTATTATTCTGACAGAAGACCACTTGGACAGGATGATTGACCCAGATAAGGTTTCTGACGAAGCTCGCCAGCGGGTAGAGCAGTCTGGCATCATCTTCATCGACGAAATCGACAAGATTGCAGTGAAGGGTGAACGTGGTGGACAGGACGTTTCCCGTGAAGGTGTACAGCGGGACATTCTTCCCATCGTAGAAGGTTCCAAGGTTAACACCAAGTACGGCGTGGTAGACACCACCCACATCTTGTTTATTGCAGCAGGAGCCTTTAGTCTGGCATCACCTTCAGACTTGATTCCTGAGCTTCAAGGTCGCTTCCCTCTGCGGGTTGAGCTAGACTCCCTCCACACCGAGGATTTCCGCCGTATTTTGCTGGAGCCCAAGAATGCCCTTACCAAGCAGTACGCCGCCCTTTTGGCTACAGAAAAGGTAACCATTGTTTTTGCCGACGATGCCATAGACCGCATGAGCTTCTTGGCAGCAGATGTGAATTCTCGTTCAGAGAATATTGGTGCTCGGCGGCTCCACACCATTATGGAGACCCTGCTGGAGGAGCTTTCCTTTGAGGCAGACGAGCACGCAGGGGAAACAATCACCATTACCAGCGAGTATGTGGACAAAAGGTTACAGAATATTGTGGAAAATCAAGACTTGTCACGGTATATTTTGTAGCTTTCTACTAAACATACGACTTGAATTTGCCGATATGAAGTACTAGAATAGTAAAACCTTTTTTTGTTTTACCTAATTTGGAGGTTAATGGAATGAGTTCATTTTCACGGTCAGTAGACTTGTTGCACAGAGCAATGGATGCCAGCACCTTGCGGTATCAGGTATCTGCCAACAACTTAGCTAATGCCGAGGTACCTAATTTCAAACGAACATCAGTCAGCTTTGAAAGCGAGCTGAAGCGTGCTATTGAATCTGAACGGAATTCCAAGGACGCCTTCCAGATGACTACCACCCACGAGGGACACATTCAGTCTGAAGGTTTTCAGGATTATCGTAATGTGGAGCCTCGCAGGGTAACTGATTACTACACTGCTTCAAAGGCCAACGGTAATAACGTGGATGCTGAGCAGGAAGCTATGGATATCTTAAAGACACAGCTGAATTATCAGCTTTTGACCCAGATGCAGGCCTTTGAATTTTCCCAAGTGAAAATCGCTATGCAGAAATAAGGTTTGGAGGAATTAAAGAATGGGACTTTTTACCAGTATAAATATTGCAGCTACAGGAATGAGCGTTGAGCGTCTTCGAACAGACGTAATTGCCAATAACATTGCCAATGCATCCACCACCCGTACTCCAGAGGGAGGAAAATTTCAGCGTCAGACTGTGGTGCTCCAGACCCTAGGTCAGGAAAACATTTTCCGTAATCCCTATGTTCCCTCTGATTTAGACGAAGGACCTGGATTAGGGGTAAAGGTAAGCCGCATCGTGTCAGATACTTCTGAGGGACGTATGGTCTATGATCCTAGCCACCCAGATGCCATTAAGTCTGGGCCCAATGCTGGTTATGTAGAGTATCCCAATGTTAACGTAGTAAACGAAATGGTTGATTTGATTTCCGCATCCCGTGCTTACGAGGCAAACTCTTCTGTAATTCAGGGATCAAAGGAAATGTTTAATAGTGCCTTACAAATTGCCCAGTAAGATAATAAGTAAAGAAAGGCACTGATTTTATAAAAAAGTAGTTTTGGAGGTAGAGGATGATAGGTAACTTGGAATTAACACGGACTCATGTAGCTCATATCGGTTCTACACCAGTTGTTTCTGCCCGTGGTATGGCTGGTGCAGGTCAATTGTCTGGTTCCAGTCAGGGTGAGGGCCTTGGTAAGGCTCGTTCCTTTGACAGTTATCTGGTGGAGGCTGTGGATTATGTAAACAACAAGCAGATGGCCTCCGCTGCTAATGTGGAGAAATTAATAATCGATCCTGATTCAGTTGATATTCATGATGTGACAACAGCCATGGCAGAGGCAAACATGTCCTTGAGCCTTGCACAGACGGTAATTAGTCGCATGGTCAGCAGCTGGAACGAAATTACTACAACACGGTAAGGCATTTTCGGGTTTGCTGTACATGCCTTTTCAGCAGGGTTTTTGGAATTGTGGCTATAGTTGAAAAATTGTGGTTACAAGTGGCATTTGTTATAACGATTAGAAATTGTTTCTGGTTCGTTCGTTGGAGGGGGGGAATACCTCTCCTATGGGAGGCATAAATGAACGAAAAACTGAAGAAGTTGATTGACTCAGCAAAGGGGCTATGGACAAAGTGGTCCATAGTCCAAAAGATTATACTCTTTGGAGTGATTGCTGCAATTGTTGTTGTCCTTATTTTTGTGACACGGATTTCTGCAGCACCTACAACTGTTCCTTTGTTTGATGTTGCCATAACAGATACTGTTGCTCGTGACAACATTCTGTTCCGTTTGTCAGAAGAAAATGTTGAGGCTCATGTTAGCTCTGACGGAAAGATTTCCGTGGCAGATCAGGCCACCGCCCGTCGTATGCGTAGTATCTTGGTACGTGAAGACTTAGTTCCCAACAACGTGGACCCTTGGCAACTCTTTGACGTAGAGCGATGGACAACCACTGATTTTGAACGAAATGTTAATCTCCAGCGCTCCATCACCCAGATGGTTACCCAGCACATTGAGGCTCTGGATGATGTAGATGATGCCAACGTAACGCTGACCATGCCAGACAAGGCTCTTTTTGCTGCAGATCAAAATCCTACCACTGCCAGTGTTATCATTACTCCCAAGCCAGGTAGCGATATTACCAGCAACAAGAAAAAGATTCTAGGAATCCAAAAGCTTTTGATGCGGGCTGTAGAAGGTCTTACTGCTGAAAATATTGCCATTTCTGATCCTTCTGGAATCATCATCAATGATTTTGAAGGAATGGAAGCCAGTGAGCGAGTAGACATTATTGCCAAGGAACAAAAGTGGGTACGAGAGCAGGAAATGTATTATCGTGCTCAGGTGCTCCAGTCCCTGCAGGGAATCTTTGGTAAGGATCGTGTTCGTGACCTTAACGTAAAAATCGATATGGATATGTCCAAGGATATTCAGTCTGGTGTTGAATACACTCCCATCGAGATCAAGGCTGACAATCCCGATACTCCTTACGATGACTCTGAATATAGAGATTATTTGCCCATATCATCAGAAACTGTTACCAAGCGTTGGACAGGTACAGCTCTTACTCCCGAGGGACCTGCCGGAACAGAGGGACACAATCCTCCCGTGTATTCCGATATGTCCAACCTCTACGGTACCTCTGAGGAAACTGGTGTAAAGCAGAATAACGTCATCAATACCATGGAGTACCAAAAGGAGCGAAGCCCCACCATCGACAGAATCACTGTTTCTGTTAACATTGATGGTACCTGGAAAAAGATGTATGACGAAAAGGGTAAACTGATTATTTCACCAAATGGTGAGATTGAGCGGGAATACATTCCTGTTGATGCAGCTGACATTGCTGCTGCCACATTGCTTGTACAGGATGCCATTGGTTTTAATCGTTCTCGAGGAGACTCCGTAACGGTACAGAATATCCGCTACGACCGTAGCAAACAATTCGAGGAAGAAAGCATGGCTTACATGCGGTCTCGCCAGCAAAAGACCACTATCCTGATTTCTATTGCAGGTGTTGCCGCCATCTTGATTGCCTTTATGGTTATCAGGCTTATCAGTCGTTCTATCGAGCGTCGCCGCCGCCTGAAGCAAGAGGAATTGTTGCGTCAGAGCCAGTTGGAGCGTGAAAAGACAATTTGGGAAGCAGAGCAGGCTGGAATGGAAGTTACCATGTCTGTTGAAGAGCGTCGTCGTGCAGAACTGCAGGAAAATGCTGTATCCATGGCAAAGGAGCATCCAGAGGATGTGGCCATGCTTATTAGAACTTGGTTGATGGAGGAATAGGATGTCAGATCAGAATGCAACAAAGTCAAAGTCCTCTGGTAGCAAGAAGGCAAAAGACTTTAAAAACTTAAATGGTCGTCAAAAAGCGGCTATCTTCTTGGTTTCACTAGGATCAGAAGTTTCCTCCGATATCTTCAAGCATTTGCGTGAAGATGAAATCGAAACCTTGACCTTTGAAATTGCTCGTCTGGAAAACATCGATTCAGAGTTGAAGGATAGTGTTCTGGAGGAATTCCAGGAGCTGATGGCAGCTCAGAACTTTATCACCACTGGTGGTATCGACTACGCTCGTGAGTTGTTGGAAAAATCCTTAGGTAGCCAAAAGGCCATCGATATCATCAACCGCCTTACTAGCTCATTGCAGGTTCGTCCCTTTGACTTTATCCGTCGTACCGACCCTGCCCACCTGTTGAACTTTATTCAGCAGGAATATCCCCAGACTATTGCTTTGATTCTTGCTTACTTGGAGCCCAATAAGGCTTCTGTTATTTTGCAGAATCTGCCTGAAGATATTCAGAGTGAGGTAGCTAAGCGTATTGCAACCATGGACCGTACCTCTCCTGACGTTCTCCGTGAGGTTGAGCGTGTTCTTGAAAAGAAACTTTCCACCCTGTCCAGCGAAGACTACACAGCAGCTGGTGGTGTTGAAAGCATCGTAGAAATCTTGAACTTGGTAGACCGTTCCTCAGAAAAATCCATCATCGAATCTTTGGAAGAAGAAGATCCAGACTTGGCAGAAGAAATCAAAAAGCGAATGTTCGTGTTCGAAGATATTGTTATGCTGGACGACCGTGCTATCCAGAAGGTTATGCGGGAGGTGGATGCTCAGGAATTGGCAAAGGCCCTCAAGTCTGTGGATACGGAAGTTCAGGACAAGATTTTCCGCAATATGTCCAAGCGTGCTGCCAGCATGTTGAAGGAAGACATGGAATTTATGGGTCCAGTACGATTGAAGGACGTAGAAGAAGCTCAGCAGAAGATTGTATCTACAATCAGGCGGCTTGAGGATTCTGGTGAAATTGTTATTGCCCGCTCCGGCGAGGATGAATTGGTGGTATAGTATATGGCTAAGACAGTTTTTCGGCCCTACGAAATTAAGACCATTGACGAAAAGGTTATGTTTAAGTTGCCCCACAACTTTGAGCCCGAGGTGGAGGAGGTTCCTGTAGTAGAGGAGCCTGTCTATGAGGGGCCTACTGCTGATGACTTGCGTCGTGAGGCAGAGGAATTCAAGGTGCAGTGGGAGGCTGAAAAGCAGCAAATGCTGGAGCAGGCCCAGGCTTCCGCAAATGAAATTGTAGCAAAGGCTGAGCAATCTGCCTTTGAGGAAGTTAAGCGGCAGAGTGACCAGGCTCAGGTTATCAAAACTACAGCAGAAACTGAGGCTGCAGAACTTCTACGTAAGGCTCAAGAAGAGGCTGCTACTATCATTGCAGACGCAGAAGCTCAAAAACAAAAAATTCGTGATGAAGCCTATTCTGCAGGCTTTATCGAAGGGCAGGAAAAGGGCTTTGCAGAAGGCAATATGGAAGCCCAGCGCCTTATCGATAGACTTCACGTTATGCTTGACAGAATCATGGACAAGCGAGAGGAAATCCTTGAAGGAACAGAACAGCAGATTGTGGAGTTGGTGCTTTTGATGACCCGTAAGGTTGTTAAAATCATTTCCGAGAATCAGCGTAATGTTGTTATGTCCAATGTTTTGCAAGCTCTTCGTAAGGTTAAGGGACGAGGTGATGTTACTGTTCGTGTCAACCTTGCCGACGTAAAGCTTACCACTGAGCATACTAAGGAATTTATGGCAGCAGTGGAAAATATTCAGAATATTACCATTGCAGAGGATTCTTCCATAGACCGAGGTGGTTGTATTGTTGAAACTGACTTTGGTGCCATTGATGCTCGTATTTCAAGTCAGTTGGCTGAATTGGAGCAAAAGATTTTGGAGATTTCTCCCATCAAGTCTGTGGCTAAAACCTCTGGACTTGAATCAAAATCCTGATAAAATGAGGCTTTAATGGGCTCTTTTTTTGACAAATATATTGACAGCGTCCGTGAGACAGAAACCATTCTCTATACGGGAAAGGTTATGTCTGTACGGGGAATGCTGATTGAAAGTACTGGCCCTCGGTCCGTAATTGGGGAGATGTGTACCATCAAGCTAATGCGTGGCGGAGGGTCTGTTCTTGCTGAGGTTGTTGGTCTCGATGATACCACAGTTCGTCTTATGGCTTATGGCGAAACAAAGGGTATTGAGGTGGGCTGTGATGTAGTTGCCTCTGGTCACGTGCTACAGGTAGCTGTAGGACCAGAATTGCTAGGTCGAGTCATTGATTCCACTGGGAAGCCCTATGATGGAAAAGGTGAAATCGCCACTAACGTCCATTATCCAGCCTTGGCAAGTCCTCCTTCTCCCTTGGACAGAAAGCCTGTTTCAGAGCGAATTATTACTGGTGTACGTGCTATAGACTCCATGTTGGCGGTGGCAAAGGGTCAGCGTTTGGGAATTTTTGCTGGATCTGGTGTTGGTAAATCAACCTTGCTGAGTATGATTGCCCGTAATACTAATGCAGACGTAAACGTTATTGCCTTGGTAGGTGAACGTGGACGCGAGGTTTTAGACTTTATTCACCGTGACTTGGGAGAGGAGGGACTAAAACGTTCCGTACTCGTTGTATCAACCTCTGACCAAAGTTCCATTTCTCGATTGCGAGCAGCTTATACTGCCACCGCCGTTGCTGAATATTTCCGAGATCAGGGCAAAGACGTTATGCTCATGTTCGACTCTGTAACACGTTTTGCCCATGCCCAGCGTGAAATTGGTCTTGCAGCAGGCGAGCCACCAGCTCAGCGTGGATATCCTCCTAGCGTATTCGATATGCTTCCAAAACTGCTGGAGCGAAGTGGTACCAGCAAAAAAGGTTCTATCACAGGCTTTTACACCGTACTGGTTGACGGTGACGACATGGATGAACCCATTACCGACAAGGTTCGTGGTACCTTGGACGGACACATTGTTTTGAGTCGTAAGTTGGCTCACCGTGCCCATTTCCCTGCCATCGACATTCTTGCTAGTATTAGCCGTCTTGCTAAGCGTGTTTCTGGACAAAAAACCCAGGAAGCAGTGCTTGTTATGCGAAGAAAAATGGCATTATATGCAGAAAATGAGGACATGATTACCGCTGGTGCCTATCAAACTGGTTCCTCTCCTGCGATTGACGATGCCATCAAAAGTCATGATGCTATTGAAGCCTTCTTGATTCAGGAGGAATTTGCTCCTTCCAGTTTGGAAGAAACTATTTCCAAGCTGGCAGAGATTACTGGTGTGGAAATTCCTGTTGAAGAATATGGCAGAGCAGGAGATGCTTCTCCAGAAGAAGCTCAGATAGCTATTACCTCTGTTGAGTTATAGGGTAAAGACAAATGAAACGATTTGTCTTCTCTATGCAAAAGATTCTTGATATCCGAGAATTTGCCGAACGTCAAGCTCAAATCGAACTAGGACAGGCGGTGGCAGAGGTAAATCGTATTAACGGTGAGCTAGAGGCTGTAGCACAAGAAAAAATGCGGATGCTTCAGGTTAAGCTCAAAGATGTTTCTTTGAATGAGTTTCTTGTTCATGAAAATTACATGAAGCGACTGGAAATTACAAAGGAGCGTCTTTTGGAAGAATTAGCCGCCGCCCAGCTGGTGGTAGATGAAAAACGAGAAGTTTTTGCAGAAGCCATGAAGCAACGGAAGATTCTTTCTAATCTAAAAGAAAAGCAATTTGCCCAATACAAGAAAGAAGCCCTTGTGGCAGAAGATAATGCGGTGGACGATTTAGTTACCTCTCGTCACGACCATGGTCAAGATTATTAAACTAAAAAAGGCTGTCCAAGGTTTATTCCAAGGACAGCCTTCATTTTTTCTAAATCAAGTATTTGCACTTTCTTCTTTGTAGAAACTAATACTTGAATTCGCTACCACCAATGAATTCTCGTATAATAGATTTTCCCGGTACATTGTTGGCAGAAATGGGAGAAAAATTGTTCAAGAAGCGCAAAAGACGAGATGCTTCTGCATATTCCTTTTGCAAGGGACTTACACAGCGGAGCAACGGCTCTGCAAAGACCTTTAATACAGGAAGCTCATAGTCTAATGCTGTGTTCAGCATGGCATCTGCATTGTCCTGGAAGGGGAAGATGTGAAGTCTCTCTCCTCGTTGGACGCTATCCCACATGGCAATGGTGTCTGCGGCAGACTTACCTCTAAACTGAGAATCTCGTACAATGCGTCGGATAAGGCGATTGTCACTGGTGGGAACACGGTTATGGTCGTCTAGATTCAGCTGGGTCAGGGCAGAAAGATAAATCTTGAACTTGTACTCAGCAGGAACAAGGGGAGTAAGCTTGTCGTTCAAGCCGTGGATTCCTTCAAGAATCAAAATATCCTGAGGATCAAGCTTCATGGTTTTGCCACTATAGAAACGCTTACCTTCCACAAAATCGTAGGTAGGAAGCTTAATTTCTTTTCCAGCAAACAAGTCTACCAAATCCTGGTTCAACTGGGCTACATCCAAGGCTTCAAGACATTCATAATCGTACTTTCCGTCTGCATCACGTGGGGTCACCTCACGATTCACGTAGTAGGTGTCTAATTCAATAACCTTTGGCCGATATCCCAAGGCTTTTAGCTGAAGAGAAAGCTTTTTTGATGTGGTGGTTTTTCCAGAGCTAGAAGGACCTGCAATAAGCACCGTTTTTATGTTGCCTCGTTGGTGGATTTGGTCTGCAATATCTGCAATACATTTTTGCTGGAAGGTTTCCACCGTATCGATAAAATCTGCTACAGAGCGGCGGTGAATTAGGTCGTTTACATCTGCTGCAGAGGTAATGCCCTGTTGCTTTCCCCATTTCTTGTAGCGAGAATAAACAGCAAAGAGCTGGGGAATATCCTCAAAGGTAGGCAGGCTAGCAGGATCTGCTGTAGAGGGGAACCTGAGCAAAAATCCTTCGCCATAGGGCATAAGGTCAAAGACAGGGGTCTTGCCAGTGGAGGGAACTAAAGGGCCAAAGTACAGGTCGCTGTAGTCGTCAATTCTGTTAATGGTGATTTTTGGAGGGCAGATAAAGTTTAGTTGTTTGCGGGTTTCTATCTGTCCAATATCATCGAACAATTTAAGTGCATCTTGGTAGGCGATAACATCTGTTTCAATGGGAATATCCTGTTGAATCAACTCCTTCATCTTTTGATGGAGCTGTTGGATGCTATTGGCATCAAGGGTTTTTCCTGTTTCTAAGGTATAGTAATATCCGTATCCCAAACTGTGACCAACTAAAAGGCGCACACCAGGAAAGACTTTGTGGGCTGCAGCTGCTAAAATGAGACACAGAGAACGACGATAAATGGCGGAACTCACTCGACTGCCTGGGAGAACAGGCTCCAAGTGGGCATTAATATCCAAGTGGGTAGAAAGAGAGCAGATTTCGTTGTTCACAACCACTGCCAGTAATTGCTCTGGCTCCCTGCAAATTCTTTGAGCCACATCACTTGCTTTGATTCCAGCTTCTGTGGTGATGGAAGAACCATCAGGAAAGGTAAGTGTAATAGTCTTCATAGCTTCAGTATACACCCGAAAACTTAAAACCGCAAATTAATTATTATGTCTAAAATAAGTGAGATTATTGAGCTGATTTTCGCTTTTTCTTGTTCTGGTACATAGATTGATCTGCATCTACAATCAATTTTTCTATACTGAAGGGAAAGGTTTCAATAGAGCTATAACCTACAGAAATTCCTGTGGGAAAGGAATAATTCTTTGTAGCTTCAGTGGACTTTTTCTGAATGTTTTGAGCAATATCTTGAACTATTTTTTCTGGGGTGTTTGGTAAAAGCACAAGAAATTCATCGCCACCAATTCTAAAGACTAAATCGTTTTTTCGGATGGAAGAAGAAATATGCTTTACACAAGAAGTTATATACACATCACCTTCACCATGGCCAAGGGTGTCATTAACCAGCTTTAAGTTATCGAGGTCACAGATAATGCAGGAAAGGGGAAGGGCTTCTTGGTTTTGGAATTCCCGGGATTTGAGAGCAAAAAAGTGTCGATTGTAGCACCCACTGTGATGGTCGGTAAAGGCCTTTTGTTCCAATTCATGAAAAAAGGTATTAAAAACAGAAATGGTAATGAGAATAATCATTCGGCCCATTTCAGATTGCTTTTTGTTGGCAGAATGAATCACGTGATCGTGAAGATAGTAAGAAAATCCTGTGGATTTATGGGTGAGAATTATATTTGTACTGATAAAGTCATTATGTGAAAAATTATCTAAGTCAAATTGATGGGGAATAAAGTCAGGAAATGATTCACGATATTTTTCTGGATCAATTTTCTGACCTATTTTCATAGTTGTATTATTTTGTGCTTCTTGATTCATATAGATGATAAAATTTTTCTTGTTTATAACGATAACTGGAAATTTTAAAGTATCTACTAATTCACCTTGGCTAGAATAAATAGTTTTTTCTGTTTCATCAAAGAATAAGGTCCAATAAAAGGTATTAAGACAAATAACAGTAAGAAGGGGAAAAATAAAAAGGATTTTATCTGAATCAAAGAACACATTGTATGCATTTACTCCAAGAAAGGCCAGGGCAGAAAGTCCAATGAGCATGCACTTTATGGGATTATTATTTCCAGGACGCAATATGCGAAAGAGCAAAAGAAATGCACTTACTACAATAAGTAGACCACATTGTGCATAAAAAACGTAAAACCAAGGTTGGTAAATACGAGTTGTATCTCTCAAAGGGTGAAAGATAATGTCTCCTGGAAAGATTATGAAGAATTTATGTAAGGGTGGACAAGCTATCATTACTAGGGTTATTCCAGGAATGATAAATAGCCAGAAAAATTTTTTCATGAGCCTTTCACTGTTAGGAAAAACATAGGTAAAGCAAAAGAAAAAGAAGCTTAAAGAGGTAAAAGGAATCACGATGTAAAAAAGCAGTGCAATAAAGGGCAGAAGGCTTGTGTTGGGGGTGAGATAAAAGATGCCTTCAAGTAAATCCCATAATCCCAAGGTAAGGGCAACAAATTTTAGGTATTTAAAGGCAGGAAGATGCCCCCGTTTCTGGACTGAAAATGCAAAGATAAGGAATGCTGTCATTGCAGAAAAAATCTTAAAAAAACCCAGCAAACTTGTCCGATACATGATTTCCAAGGAAACGTCCATAGTTTTACTATAACAGAGTAAATGTAAAAAAACAATGGATATTTTTACCGAACCTTTACAACTGTATTTTATTTTATTATACTTTCATTGTATGCGAATAGCTATGTTTTCAGACTGCTACTATCCTCGTGTAAATGGGGTGGTAGTGTCGGTTTATTCCTTTGTACAAGAATTGATAAACCGTGGACACATTGTAAAAGTTATCACTGTGGATTATCCTGACGATTATGAGTTTAACAAAAAAAATAACTCTACAACAGGAATAATAGATCATCCTAATTTTTCACTAAATCGCCTTTGTTCAAAGGAAATTATCTTTTCTAAAGAAGATCGCTTGGTGCGTCTCAAGCAATGGAATATTTTGAAAGGTATTCTTGATGAATTCCAACCAGATATTCTTCATATAAATAGTGAATGGCTAGTGGCTTATTTTGGAGCAATCTATGCCTATCACCGAAGAGTTCCCTGTATTTTTACCTTCCATACCTTGTGGGAGGATTATATCCAAAATTATGCTCCAATTTTGCGAGAAAAAATTTCAAAGAAAATTGGCCGTGATATTGTCAAGTTCTACCTAAAAACTGCAAACCACATTCTTGCTCCTACACCCCAAACAGCCCAAACTGTTATTAAATATGGCATTAATACACCAGTGGAGCTTTTGCCTACAGGAATACCAGATTCCATGTTCCAAGAAGATAAAGGAGAAATTGAAAAGGTTCGAAAGGATTTGTTTTCTCGTTTTCCCCAGTTAAAGGACAGAAAAATCCTCCTGTTTGCTGGTCGGGTAGCAAAGGAAAAAAACTTGCCCTTTCTGCTTCCCGTATTACAGCGGGTAAACCAGTTGCTAGAAGCCACCTCTTCTGAGTCCAAACAACCAGCTGCCTTATTGGTGGCTGGAGACGGCAATTTCATGCAGGAATTGAAGGAGTTAGTGGCACAACATGGGCTTTCTCAAGATGTTTTTTACCTCGGTTATGTAGATAGACAGGAGCTTACCTCCTTGTACCATGTGTCAGATGTATTTACCTTTCCTAGCAAGACAGAAACCCAGGGCTTGGTGACGGTGGAGGCAATGGCTGCAGGACTTCCCGTGGTGGCTATTGGAGAGATGGGCACTATCGATGTAATGCAGGGGGATAACGGTGGCTTTATGGTACCAGAAGACGTGGAGGTATTTTCCCAGAAAGTGTACCAGCTATTAACTGATGATGCCCTGTATCAGGAAAAAAGTCAGGAGGGAAGAGTCTGGAGCAAACGGTGGTCTATGTCAGCCCTCACTAATAGATTGGAAGCTGCATATGCTACCTGTATTGCTGACCATCACTCTGGAAAAAAAACTGGTGGCAGTGAGCTTGATAAGGCCCTTTCTGCCACCACTGTTCTTACCATCATTGGGTTAGGCTATATTTTCGGTTAACTATTCTTTTTTAGAAAAATTCTCTGTAATGTAATCCTGTACAGAAAATCGCTTGTGCTCTCGCTTGTCAAAGGCAGCTTGGATCAATTCTTCTGCGTCTAGTTCCTGGTACAAGCGTTGGGCTTCTTCCACCGAGGCTCGGAGAACAGGATGCTTTGGTGAAAAGAGTACGCAGCAATCTTCATAGGGCAGGATTGACGTTTCATAGGTA
Organism: Treponema sp.; assembly: GCA_036300185.1. Lineage (GTDB taxonomy): Bacteria > Spirochaetota > Spirochaetia > Treponematales > Treponemataceae > Treponema_F. The sequence goes on from JAXJGY010000012.1 coordinate 14,068, forward strand.
CCAATGGCTTTGGCGGTCTCTACAATTTCTTCCTTGTCTAGTCCCACCAAGGGCCGTAACAAAGGATATGTGCTGGCAGATTCTGTAACGGCCATGTTCTGAACCGTCTGACTTGCCACCTGACCAAGGCTTTCTCCACTAATAAGACAGTGAGCCTTGATTCTATCTGCCAACAAGGTTGCTGCCCGCATCATGCACATACGAAGGAGAAGGGTACTGAAATTTTCTGGAGCTCGCTGTCTAATCCGCATTTGTACTTCTGTAAAGGGAATGATGTTGATGTGGGTGTCTACACCGTAGCGGGCAATAATCTTTGCCAAGTCCTCTACCTTTTGCTGTGCCTCTGCAGAGGTGTAGGGATAGGCGTGGAAATACACGCAATCCACCTTCATACCTCGCCGCATCATACGATAGCCTGCCACTGGTGAATCAAGGCCGCCAGAAAGTAGCAACAGTCCATGTCCTCCTGTTCCCACAGGTAAGCCTCGACATCCCTTATTTCTGTCACAGTAGACAAAAACCTTTTCCCGTACTTCCACACGAATAATCACGTCGGGATTTTGGAGTCGTACCTCTAGGAGTCCTTGGTCAAACACATCGGTGGCAGCCTCACAGGAAATCTGATAGGAGTTCATGGGGAAATTCTTGTCTGCCCGTCGACTTTCTATTTTAAAGGTTTTTGCTCCAGCCTCTTTGGCTGCCAGTGCTTCTTGGTAGACAGCTTTTCTGATGGCCATAATGTCTTTTTCGCAAACTGTAGTACGAGCCCAACCAGTAATTCCAATAAGGTGCTGCAGGGTGAATTCAATGGCGGCACAGGATTCCTCTGGTCCTTCAATATACAAACGACCTGCTCTCAGCCGTACAGAGGCTTTTACAGATTCAAGATAGAGCTTCACGTTAGCGGTAAGCCGATTTTCAAATTCCTTTAGATTGGAGCCTTTGAGAGTAAGTTCTCCAAGTTTCGCTAGATAGGTGATATTTTCTGCCATAGGAAGATTTTACTTGATTTTTCTCTTTCTGTAAACATATTGCAATATGACAAAAAATGTGATAATGTAATTCTTCTACTGGAGGAAGTATGGCTAAAAAGAAGAATATAATTGACACAAGTGTTCGTAAAAATATTCCCCTGTTGCTACGTTCAAGAATGATTTCTTGCCCAGAAATTACCTTACAGGCAGCAAAGGATGAGCAGGGTATTTTCCAGATGTACAGCTATAAGCAGGTGTACAAAAAGGTTGTGGAAATGGCCTGTGCTCTAAAAAAGATTGGAATTCAACGAGGGGATAAAATCGCACTGATTTCAGATAACCGACGAGAATGGTTGATTGCAGATATGGCTCTTTTGTCTCTGGGGGCAGCTGATGTTCCAAGAGGCTGTGATTCCATGGGAGCTGAGATCCGATTTATTATTTCTTTTGTGGAGTGTAAAATCGGATTTTTTGAAACTGGCTGGCAGTTATCAAAGGTTTTAGAAAAAAGGGAAGAAATTCCCACGTTAAAAACTGCAATTCTCTTTGAAAAAGCAACAGAAGAAGTATTGCAAATAGCAAAAGAGGCTGGAATTACTGTTATAGCCTATACTGAACTGGAAAAAATGGGAGAAACTGCCAGCGAGGCTGAACGTGCTGTTATTGAACACGAAATGGACATAACAGAGGCTGATGAAGTAGCCACCATTATCTTTACTTCAGGTACTACAGGTATTCCCAAGGGAGTTATGTTGACCCATGACAATTTCTTGGCTCAGGTAGAGGTGGCTCGTTCTGTCCTTACCACCACGGAAGACGGTGAATTATGGTTCAGTGTTTTGCCTGTATGGCATAGCTTTGAGCGGGCCTTTCAGTATTTTGTTATTGGGTTGAATAGTGGCTTGGTATATTCCAAGATGGCCCCCAACGTTATGCTGGCAGATATGGCTGCTGTTCGTCCCCACGGTATGATTGGTGTTCCTCGATTATGGGAATCCATGGCTCAAAATATTTGGAAAAATGCCAGAAAGGAAGGTGGCTTAAATTATCTTATTTTCCGCTTCTTTGTGGCAGTGGGAAAAAAATACTACTGGGCAAAAACCCATGTAAAGGGCCTCATTGTTCAGGTGCATCGCAGATGTCGTTTCTTAGATGCACTGGTAGGTATTGTTCCCTATATTCTTCTTTCTCCCCTTTATGCCTTGGGAAATATTTTAGTATACAAAAAGGTTCGTGAAAAATTTGGTGGAAGAATTGGCTGTGCCTTATCTGGTGGAGGAACTTTGCAGTACGACACAGACATGTTCTACCATGCCATTGGTTTTAACCTGCTGGAAGGTTATGGAATTACCGAGGCAGCCCCCATTTTGTCCATCCGTTGGCCCTCTAAGGCTCGATCTGGTTGTGTTGGTCAGGTATATCCCAGTGCTGAAATAAAGATTGTAGCAGAGGAGCATGGAAAAATCATTTCATCTGAACCCCTTCCTCCTGGTAAGCGTGGTTTAGTACTTGCTCGTGGTCGCCAGATCATGAAGGGCTATTACAAGCGTCCCGACCTGACAGCCCAGGTTATCGATGAAGATGGCTGGCTTAATACTGGAGACCTGGGAATGCTCACCTATGACAATGAAATCAAGATTACTGGTCGAGCCAAGGATACCATTGTACTTTTGGGGGGTGAAAATATTGAGCCCCAGGTTTTGGAAGCAGCCTTACGTGGAAGTCCCTACATCGAAATGGCTGTAATTCTTGGTCAGGACAAGAAATATCTTGGAGCCCTGATTGTTCCTGTAAAGGATGCACTTTTGGCCTATGCCCAAGAGCATGGTATTGCCACAGACTCCTACGAAGCTCTTTTGGAAAATCATCACATTATGGATCTTATCCGGAACGAAATCGATTCAAAGATTTGTGACACAGCAGGATTTAGAATTTGTGAGCGAATCTATCGTTTTGCACTGTTGAAGGAAAGCTTTACAGTAGGCAAGGAATTATCTGGAAAGCAGGAAATGATGCGTCACAAAATTGTAGAAATCTACAAGGATGAAATTGCCACATTGTTTGACTAAGAAAGAAATCTGTTGCTTGGCCAAAAGATAGCCGATACTGATTGTATGAAGTTGTCTTTTGGCAGAGCTGCAGTATTTTTTCTCACCACTTGTTTCTGTGTCCTTCTCTGGTGTCAGCCAGTGGAATTGTACGGCCAGGAATATATGGAAGATGGAGTTGGGCAGGATTTTTTTGAAGTTTCTACTGATGGTGTTTCTTCTTCTCTTCCTCCCCTGTTAGCTGGTTTATGGCAGAACAGCCAGCGGATTGTGTCTTTTGAAAGCTTGGATTCTGCCAGCATCATCTTAAAACTATTCTATGGCTGGTATTACGACCGTGCTGCAGAGCCTGGAACAGGGACAATGAGTGAGTCAATCATGAGTACCACTCAACCTGACTACAATTACAGTGGTACCTCCCAACAAGATTTTGTTGCTCGCAATAGTGTTTCCGTTACAGAAGAAGTACTTCAATTTGAATCCCTTCCTCCTCGTCCCAAAAACGATGCTACCTCACCTCAAGGCCAGCATCTTTTAGTGGAATTTGAACCACTTATCCCAGAAACAGAAGAGAGTGGTGCTTGGAATATTTGGATTACCTATCCAGACACAAAGGAACGTCAAGCTATTCCTGTAGCTGTCTTTGATGGAAAGCTATACGTAAATTTCTATCTTGGATCAAATGACAATGTTTCCCGATTTTTTCAAGCAGCTTCTAACACCAACGGAATCACCATTAGCACGCCGTTACTAGACAAAGAGGTAACTTCTTATCTTGTAACAGGTTCCCGCATGTACAAGATTCGCTATTGGCAAACTGACATGGAATATGATGGTGAAACCCAAGCAATTCTTTCTGGTGAGGATGGAAATTATCCAGTACCAAAGCACTTACTGATTGGCAATACTGTCTACACCTGTGTTGCTGGCAGACGGGTTGACATTCGCAATGTAGAAGAAATTCCCTTGGATATTTCAAGCTTTACTATGAGTAGCGACAATCGAATTGTGGTGCAAAAATCAGCCTATCTATCCTTGATGGATAATAAGGCTTCTGAGCTTTATCAGCTGATTACAGAGGCAAACAGTCGCAAGGCTCCACCGCCACCACCACCGATTCCCTTGGGAGATTTAGATTTTCGCTATGCTGAAATTGAGGATTTACGAAAATACATGATTCCCCAGCCTGAATTCCCAGAATTTGAAGATTGGGACTATATTAAGACTGCAACGAATCAGAGTTTTTAGCATTTATTTTTTGTAGGAGCCAAGCTCCTACAAAGCCAGATATTCCTCCTAAAAATCCACCTACCAAGTCTGCCACCCAATCTAGGATAGAAGCATAACGACCTGGCACAAAATATTGGTGGATTTCGTCTACAATACCATAGGCAGCTACAATGAGGGTAACAAGAAGAATGTGCTTTACAGGTTTTTGTAACCAAGCTTCTTTTTTGAACCACCAGGTCCAGAAAAAACCTAAACCTGCAAAGCAAACAAGATGAATCAGCTTGTCAGATACTGAAGGTAGCTGAACTGTTTCTAGGGTTCCAGAGGAAAGATACCAGCTAATCCCCATGGTAACAAGGGCAGGTAATTTAAGAATTATCTTTTGCATTGCTGTTGATTCTATCACTAATAGATTTTGAATTAAACACCATTGTATACATTTGATAGAGTATTTATATAACGCACATAGTTTTTTTTTTCAACTTATGTTATAAATACCCTATGTATGAATCTGGTGAAAATTATTTAGAGGCAATCTTGATTCTGGAACAAGAGAATGTCATCGTTCGTTCCATAGATGTGGCTCATAAATTGTCTGTTTCTAAGCCCAGCGTTAGTCGAGCAATGGGGCTTTTGCGTCAGGATGGATATATCGAAATGGCCGATAACGGTCCCATTTTTCTTACTGAAAAGGGACGGGAGCTGGCAGTAAAGATTTATCATCGTCATTGTATCCTCACTGAATTTTTGGAAAAAGTGTCAAAGGTTTCTCATCAGCAGGCTGAAGAAAATGCCTGTCGCATCGAGCATATTCTTGATGAGGATGTATTCCAAGGAATTCAGAAATTCATGAAAGAAAATTTATCATAGGGGTGAATATCATGGAGTCAACAGCAAAGGGAGCTATGGAAGGCGGAAATCATGCTGCATTGTGGCATGGCAGATTTGAGGAAGGGCCTGATGCTCAAGCAGTAGAATTTGAAACCTCGATCTATGTAGACCAAAGGATGGCTCAGGATGATATTGCAGGAAGCATGGCTCATGTGGCTATGCTTGGAGCCAGTGGAATTATTCCCCAAACTGAGGCTGACCAGATAATTCAAGCTCTGGAAGGAATCTCAAAGGATTTGGAAAGTGGGGCCTTGACCATAGATTATTCTGCTGAGGATATTCACTCTTTTATAGAGGGAGTGCTGACAGATAGAATAGGGGAGGCTGGTAAGAAGGTTCACACTGGCCGTAGCCGTAACGACCAAATTGCCTTGGATGAACGCTTGTATTTGCGTCATGCAATTCCCACCTTGCAGGGAAAGATTCAGACCTTAGTTTCTGTTTTGGTTGATATTGCAGATGAACATAAGGAAAGCCTGCTCAGTGGATATACTCATCTTCAGCGGGCCCAGCCTGTTACCCTGGCTCACCATCTGTGTGCCTGGTGCTGGATGCTGCAGCGGGATTATCAGCGGTTGGAAGATGCACTGTCCCGCATTCAGCTGAGTCCCTTGGGAGCTGGTGCCTTGGCAGGGAGCTCTCTTCCTTTGAACCGAGAGATGGTGGCCCAAACCTTGGGATTTGCCGGTGTTACTCCTAATTCCCTTGATACTGTGGCAGATAGAGATTATTGCATTGAGTTTACTGCGGCCTTCTCCCTGTTAATGACCCATCTTTCTCGCTTTTGCGAGGAGGTGATTATTTGGGCAACAGAAGAATTCAAGTTCATGGACCTGTCAGAAAAATGGTCCACAGGCTCCAGCATCATGCCCCAAAAAAAGAATCCTGACTTTGCAGAGTTGATTCGTGGTCGCACTGGACGTGTTTATGGAAATCTCATTGCCCTGCTTACTATGGTGAAGGGCTTGCCCTTATCCTACAACCGTGACATGCAGGAGGATAAGGAAAGCCTCTTTGATGCTTACGACACAGTTACTTCCTGCCTTGAAGTATTTACCCAGATGATTGGAACTGCACGTTGGAATACCGATCGAATGGCAGCTTCTTGCACTGGGGGACATGCCAATGCCACTGATGTTGCAGAATATCTTGTTCGCAAGGGAATGCCCTTCAGAACAGCCCATGGAGTTGCAGCAAAGGCTGTACGAATGTGTATTGATCGAGGCTGTAACATAGAAGACTTACCTCTAGCAGATTTACAGTCATGCTCCAATCTTATTGAGGATGATATCTACTCTCTGATTACACCTCAAGCCTGTATGAAAGCCCGCAATCTTACTGGTGGTCCTGCACCAGAGGCTGTGGCAGTGCAGATTCTGTCATTGCGACAGTGGTGCAAGAAAGACTAGTAGCTTTTACTGCCAAATAGTGATTATTTGGCAGTAAAGATAAAAAAAGTTCTTGACGAATTGCTTTTTAGGAAGTAAAATTCAGTTTTACAATATATTTCTATAAAAGTAGAATTTTATAGGAAAAATGGAATAGGAGGAACTATTGTGGACACTTTGAGCTTAGCTCGAGCCCAGTTTGCAGTTACCACAATCTATCACTTTCTCTTTGTACCACTGACCATTGGTCTGTCATTTTTAGTGGCAGTGCTTGAGTCTGTGTATGTAAAGACAGGTGATGAGAAGTACAAGCAAATGGCAAAGTTCTGGGGAAAGTTATTCTTGATTAACTTCTCCATGGGTGTTGTAACTGGTATCGTACAGGAATTCCAGTTTGGTATGAACTGGTCAGGATATTCCCGTTTTGTTGGGGATATCTTTGGCGCACCTTTGGCTATTGAGGCCTTGGTGGCATTCTTCATTGAATCCACCTTCTTGGGTGTATGGATTTTCGGTTGGGATAAACTTTCAAAGAAGGTACACCTGCTGTCTATCTGGTTGGCTGCATTGGCAACATCTCTTTCAGCTTTCTGGATCTTGTTAGCAAACTCCTTCATGCAGAATCCTGTAGGATATGTTTTGAACGAGGCTGCTGGTCGCGCTGAAATGGAAAGCTTTACTGCCTTGTTGACTAACCCCCACCTGTGGTGGCAGTTCCCCCACGTATTGACAGCTGGTCTTACAACTGCTGGTTTCTTTATCGTAGGTGTATCTGCAATCAACTTGATTAAAAAGAACAATGATGCTTTCTTTACCAAGTCCTTTAAGTTTGGTGCAGTTGCCGCTTTGGTAGGTACTGTTCTGGTGCTTTTCGTTGGTCACGGACAGATGGTTTCTATCAAAGACGAGCAGCCCATGAAGGCCGCTGCTGCAGAAGCATTGTGGGAAACAGCTGATCCTGCTCCCTTTACCATTGTTGCTGACATCAATCAAGAAGAGGGCAAAAACGACAATGCTCTTGAGCTTCCTGGTATGTTGAGCTTCTTGTATTACTTGAAGCCCTCTGGAGAAGTACTGGGTATCAATGATGTACAGGCTCAGATGGAAGCTGAGTATGGACCTGGAAATTATATTCCTCCTGTTGCTGTATTGTTCTGGAGCTTCCGCATCATGGTTGGTGCAGGTTGTCTCATGCTGTTGCTGGGTGTTATTTCTATCATCATCAGCCGCAAGAAGACACCTTTGGCAAATTACAAGAAGCTGATGGTTGCCTTCTCAATCTCTATCGTTCTTCCCTTCTTGGCTAATACCTTCGGATGGGTTATGGCTGAAATGGGACGTTACCCTTGGGTTGTTTATGGCTTGATGAAGATGGAAGATGGTGTTTCCACTGTAACAGGTTCTGGTTCAGTTCTTATTTCTTTGGTTGGTTTCATCGTAATTTATACAGCATTGGCTATTGCTGAGCTTGTGTTGATGGTTCGCCATGGTATCAAGAACCCTGTTACCGATACTGAAATCGCTGAAAACGATAAGGAGGCTTCACTGTGGACTTAAATACATTGTGGTTTATTCTGATTACCGTGCTTTTCAGCGGCTTCTTTGTGCTGGAAGGATTTGACTACGGTGTTGGAACCTTGTTGCCCATCGTTGCAAAGAATGATACAGAGCGCCGTGTTGTTTTGAACACTATTGGACCTCACTGGGATGCCAACGAGGTTTGGTTGCTCACTGCTGGTGGAGCTATCTTTGCTGCATTCCCTAACTGGTATGCAACCTTGTTCAGTGGCTTCTATTTGGCATTGTTTGCTATTTTGTTTGCTTTGATTATTCGTGGTGTTGCCATTGACTTCCGCAGTAAGCACGACAGTGCTACTTGGCGCAAGACTTGGGATATCTTGTTCTGTGTTGGTTCTCTGTTGCCTTCCGTTCTCTTCGGTGTAGCAGTAAGCAACTTTATGACAGGTGTTCCTATCGATGCTAACATGGAATATGCTGGTAACTTCTTTACCTTGCTAACCCCCTTCACCTTGTTGGGTGGTGTTACCATGTTGTTGGTATTGACCTTCCACGGATTGTTGTTCTTGAAGTTGAAGAATGGTGTTCAGGCAATTGAAGATAGAGTAAAGGCTTTGGGAACAAAGCTTGGTCTTGCCATGTTGGTTGTAACTGTGGCTTGGGTTGTATTTGCAGCCTTTAAGACACGTCTTTTGACCAATGGACCTATTGCTATCATTGCTGTAGCTTTGGCAGCCGTTCTTTTGATTCTTGCAGTATTGCTGCAGGCAAAGGGACTTGATGGAAAGGCATTTATCTGCTCTTCCTTGGCCATTGTTATGGTTGTTGTAACTGTATTCTTCTCTATGTTCCCCAATGTAATGATTTCTACCTTGGCTGGTGGACAGAGCCTTGATATTTACAATGCAAGCTCCAGCCCCAAGACATTGAAAATCATGACCATTGTTGCTTTGACTGCAGTACCTGTTGTTCTTGCCTACTTGGTATGGAGCTACTGGGTATTCCGCAAGCGGGTTACAGAAAAGGATTTGCATTATTAATTGATTCAAAATTATGGCTCGTTGCATAAGGGGTCATAATTTCATGAAGGCTGATGGTGGTGTATGCTATCGTCAGCCTTTTTTATTACGGTTCTACAATTTTTGGAGAACCGTAACAAAGGCGAGTCAAGGGTTTAAGCGAGGCGTCCCTTGACCGACTGTATTACGGTTCTACAATTTTTGGAGAACCGTAACAAAGGCGAGTCAAGGGTTTAAGCGAAGCGTCCCTTGACCGACTGTCTTAAAAAGAATTAGGAAGTATATGTTCAGTAAAACCCTTTGGAAGGTGCAGGATAAGAAGGCTTTGAAGTGCCAAGGTGCAGTGCTTGCGTTATCCCTTGGTTCTGGTGCTTGTACCGCGGTTCAGGCCTTTGTAGTAGCTCGGATTGTGAATCGCATTTTTTTCTTGCAGCAGAATTTGGCTTCGGCCTATAATCTTTTTATCTTGTTGGTGGCAATTATTTTATTGCGAGGCTTATTCCAGTGGATGGAGGAGCACTTTGCCCTGCAGGTTGCAGGCTTAGTAAAGCATACCCTGTTGGACAAGTTGCTGGAACAGGTGGGAGTGCTGGGGCCTGGTGAAATGGAGCATCGTCAACGAGGAGAATTTTTTACCCTCTTAACCCAGGGCTTGGGTAATCTTGACGTATATTTTTGTCGCTATTTGCCACAGCTTTTTAAAAGTGCATTGATTCCTGTGGCTTATTTAATTGTAGTTTTTCCCTTTGATTGGATTTCTGGCTGTATCTTTTTAATTGCCACTCCTTTGATTCCTGGCTTTATGATGCTCATTGGAAAATGGAGCCGCAAGATGGCTGGTTCCAGCTGGGAAGCAATGGCTCGTATGGGGGGCTATTTGCAGGATGTGTTGGCAGGACTTGCCACTTTGCGGAATTGGAATCGTGAGTATCAGCAGGAAAAGCAGATTCGCAAGGTAAGCGATGATTTTCGCCTTGCTTCTATGAAAACCTTGCGAGTAGCCTTTCTTTCTGCTTTAAGTTTGGAATTGTTAACCACTATTAGTATTGCCCTGGTGGCGGTGGGCTTGGGAATCCGACTGGCAGATGGACGAGAGGTTTTTGAAGTGGCCCTGTTTATCATTTTGCTGGCACCAGAATATTTTCAGCCCCTGCGTCAGTTGGGACAGCGATACCATGACAGCCAGAATGCAATTCTTTCTGCTGACCAAATGTTTGGATTTTTAGCACGAGTTTCATCTGCAAAGAAGGCTCAAGAAGAAAAGGACTCTGTTGCTACAGAGAATTTGGAACTGTCTCAAAATCAGCCTCCACAGATAGCTTTGAAAAATCTTTCCTTTAGCTGGGGGGAGCGAGAGGTTTTGAAAGATATTCATCTTCAGCTAGAGCCAGGTGAAATTTATGCAATAGCTGGAAGAAGCGGTGCGGGAAAAACTACCCTGCTGCGGATTTTAGCAGGAGCCCTTAGTCAGAAAACTGGTGAGTATAAGGTAAATGGACAGGATTTCCAAGGATGGAGTCATCTTGCCATGATTCCTGCTCAGCCTTATTTTTTCCACGGAAGCCTTTTGGAAAATATTACCATGGGTCGGGATATTTCTCTGGAGCAGGTGCAGAAGGTCTGCAGGATTATCGGTGCTGAGGATTTCATTTTGCAACTCCCTCAAGGCTACGACACTATCCTAGGACAGGAGGGAATACGACTTTCTGGTGGCCAAGGACAGTTGGTGTCCATTGCCAGAGCCATGGTGGATGAAAACAAAAATGGACTTTTGCTTTGTGATGAGGCTACCAGTAGCTTGGATGCCCAGACGGAAGCTGTGGTGGAAGCTGCCTTGGACAAATTGTATGCCGGACGGACGGTATTGATTAGTGCCCATCGTCTCCATACTTTGGAGCGGGCAAAGAAAATATTCGTATTGGAAGAAGGAAAAATTGTGCAGCAGGGAAGCTATCAGGAATTGGCACAGGATAAAGATGGTTCCTTTGCCCGTATGCTGCAGGAGGGATTGGCGGTATGAGTAAAAAATCCTCTGGAATCAAAACCTTGTTTGGTTTGCTACGCCCCTACTTGTTGCCCATGATGGGAACTGCGGTGGTGGGAGCCATGACCATTGTTGCCAATACAGGGCTTTTGGCTGTGTCTGCTATTCTCATTAGTATGGCTGCTCTTATGCCTCCCTTGCTGGACTTAATGCCCATGTCTGCTGCGGTGCGATTATGCGGAATCTCCCGAGCCTTGTTTCGGTATTGGGAGCGACTAGCAAGTCACTCCATTACCCTCAAGCTTTTGTCTGATTTACGGGTGTGGTATTATCAGCAGCTTTTGCCCTTGGTGCCTGGTGGAGTAGGGAATAAGACTGCCCGACTTTTTAAAACCATTACCGATGACATTGAAATTCTCAAATTCTTTTATCTGCGAGTCGTTGCCGCTCCCTTGACGGCTTTGGTGGCCTTGATCATTGCCTCTGTGGTGCTGGCTTTTTTCCTGCCAGTGGCGATTCCTATTTTGTGGCTTGCCGCCGCTTTGAATGGTGTTATTCTTCCTATTTTATCTCGCCGTAATGGAAGGGCAAACGCAGAAGCTGCCCAAGTCCATGAATTAAGGTATCATCAAAAGCTACAGGATTATGTGGAAGGCCTTGATGCCTTGTGGACCTATAACCGATGGAAGCCCATGGCTGCCACCGTATTGCAATCGTTTATGGAAGGGAACAAGGTTCGCATGGACGGAGAGGTGCGGCGAGGAAGACTCAATGCCCTGTCTGGAGTGATTTCTGGCTTGGCGATGACTTCAACCCTCTTTTTCAGTGCCCAGGCTGTAGCCTCTGGTGAACTGGAGGGAATCTATCTTTTGTCTGTGGCCTTGATTGTTCTGGGCATCATGGAGGCGGTTCAGCCCTTGCCCCTAGCAGTTTCCTACTATTATGATAGTGTGGCTGCCATAGAGGATATGTTGGAAGTGACGGAGGGTAAACCAACGGGACTTCCTCGTCTTGCTGAAGCAACTTCATCCCGCCAAGATGTACCCTTGGACATTGAATTTGTTGATGTAGATTTTACCTATCCTGCTGGCAAAAAGCCCGCCTTGCAAAAGGTAAGCCTTACCTTTCCTGCAAAAAGCAAGACAGCCATTATCGGTCATATCGGTAGTGGAAAAAGTAGTCTTGCCTCCTTGCTTATGGGAGAATATATGCCTCAACAGGGAGAGATTTTGTTAGGGGGCCGCTCCCTGACGGAATGGGGAAAGGAAGCCGTTGTGGCTCAGATTTCCTTGGTAAATCAGCATCCCTATGTTTTTACTGCAACCCTGCGAGAGAATTTGCAGCTTGCTGCCAAAGAACCTGACCTGGCTACCGATGAGGTATTGTGGACTGCCTTGGAGTGGGCAGATTTAGCCCAGATGGTTCGAGACTTGCCCCAGGGCCTTGATACCCTCTTGTCTCCAAATGCCCAGAATTTTTCCGCTGGGGAACGGCAGCGTCTTGCCCTTGCCCGCATGAAGCTGGAGGACAAGCCCATCGTTATCCTTGATGAAGCCTTAAAGAATTTGGACAACATTACCGCTCACCAGCTTTTGGAAAAAATCCTTGAGTTCTGCCAGGATCGTAGCTTGCTTTTCATTACCCACGACCTGCGTCATCCTGCGCAAATGGATAAGGTTTTGAAAATGGAGCTGGGTAAGGTAGTGTCCTATTTGTAGAATTCATCTATACTTGTCAAATTATACTATTTAGTGTACAGTGTCACTAAAGTTTTTTTTAGGAGAATAGAAAAAGATGAAAAAAATCTTTTCAATCATGTTGGTTTGCCTTATGGCTGTTTCCCTGGCCTTTGCTGGTGGAAAGAAGGATTCTGGTGTTGACAATTCCCTTGAGGATTTGAAGGCTCGCGGTGTATTCGTTTTGGGCTTGGATGATGCATTCCCTCCTCTGGGATTCCGTGATGATGCTAATAACATCGTTGGTTACGACATCGACTTGGCTGCAGAAGTTTGCAAGCGCCTTGGTGTTGAACTGAAGTGCCAGCCCATTGACTGGGCAGCTAAGGAGCAAGAGCTGAACACCGGTAACATCGACTGTATCTGGAATGGTTTTACCATGACTCCTGAGCGTGAAGCTGCTCTGTCTTTTACAAAGCCTTACTTGGACAATGCCCAGGTGGTAATTGTTCGTGGTGATGCAGGAATCGCTTCCTTGGCTGATTTGGCCGGCAAGAAGGTTGGTCTTCAGGCTGGTTCCAGTGCTGCTGATGCTGTTGAAGCAAATCCTAACTTCAAGGCAACCTTGGCTGAAGTTGTTGAGTTTAAGGACAACTTGACTGCTCTTATGGACTTGGAAATCGGTGGTGTAGACGGTGTTGTAATGGACATGGTTGTAGGTAACTACAGCATCATGACAACAGGTAAGAACTTTGTAGTTCTGTCTGAAAGCTTGTCATCCGAGAAGTACGGAATTGGTTTCCGCAAGGCTGACGTAAAGCTCCGTGACGAAGTTCAGAAGATTCTTGAAGAAATGGCTGCTGACGGTACTGTTGCCGCTATTTCTGCCAAGTGGTTTGGATCTGATATTTCTGTAATCGGAAAGAACTAATTTATAGAGGCGGCTGGTATGGAAAAGTTACTGGTGGTATTGTTACAGGGGTCTCTTGTATCAATTAAGATATTCTGTTTGACCCTTTTGTTTTCTCTGCCCTTGGGACTTCCCTTGGCAGCCGCCCGAATGTCAAAAAATGTATTTATTTCTTGGCCAGCACGAGTATTCTTGCTGGTAATTCGGGGAACTCCCCTTATTCTTCAATTAATATTTGTTTATTTTGCTCCCTATTATCTTTTTAAAATGTCCTACGACAGATTTACAGCTGCCATTGTGGCCATGTCCATTAATTATGCAGCCTATTTTGCAGAAATTTATCGTGGAGGCATTGAGTCCATTCCAGCAGGTCAATATGAGGCAGGCAAGGTTTTGGGCTTTACCCGAATGCAGACCTTTTTCCGTATTGTACTTCCCCAGGTGGTTAAGCGGATTTTGCCTGCCACTGGCAATGAGGTCATTACCCTAGTAAAGGATACAGCCTTGGCTCAGGTTATTGGTGTGTCTGAATTGTTCCGTGCCGCTCAAAATGCAGCAAGCCGAGAATTTTCCACCATGCCTATCTTCGTGGCAGGAATCTTTTACTTTATCATGAACTGGGTTGTTTCTGCGGTCTTCCTCCGCATAGAAAAAAAACTGGATTACTACAAGTAGGAGGAAATCATGTCAGAAGTTATTGTACAGGTGGAAAATCTTTCCAAGTCCTTTGGTTCACTGGAGGTTATTCGTGATGTATCCTTTACTGTGGGCCGAGGTGAGGTACTGGGAATTATTGGGCCTTCAGGCTCTGGTAAGTCCACCATGCTCCGTTGTATCACTCAGTTGGAAAAGGTTTCTGGTGGTTCCATCAGCATTTGTGGCAAGCAGATGGTAAAGGATGGAATCTATGCAAATAAGAAGGAGCTCCATCAAATCGGTTTGAATGCTGGATTGGTGTTCCAGAATTTCAATCTTTTTCCTCATTTTACTGTTTTGCGGAACATTACCGAGGCTCAGGTTCACGTGCTTGGACGCAGCAATGCTCAGGCCCAGCAGCGAGGTCGGGAGCTTTTGGCAAAAATGGGACTTTCTGACAAGAAAAATGCCTATCCCTGTGAGCTTTCTGGAGGTCAGCAGCAGCGTGTATCCATTGCCCGTGCCTTGGCCTTGGATCCCCAGGTCTTGTTCTTTGACGAGCCTACCAGTGCCCTTGACCCAGAGTTAACGGGAGAAATCCTGAAGGTTATTCGTGAGCTGGCTCAGGAGCACATGACCATGGTGGTAGTAACTCACGAAATGGCCTTTGCCCGGGACTTGTCCGACAGGATTATTTTCATGGACGGTGGCGTTATTGTGGAGCAGGGGCCTGCCCAGGAAGTAATCAATAATCCCCAACAGGAAAGAACAAAGGCATTTTTAAGTCGATTTCAATCCTAGGATTGTAATTTCTTCTGTGAAATCCTTGCCCCTCTAAGCTGGTTTTAAGGTTATTTTAATATTCTCTATTACAATAAATTACTATGAGATTGTTGTTGGCTGAGGACGAGCAGCATCTTTCTAGTGCTCTCTGTGAAATTCTTTCAAAGCAAAAGTATGATGTAGACCCTGTGTACGATGGCCAAAGTGCCTTGGAATATATTCGTAGTGGGGTATATGATTTAGTGATTCTCGATATCATGATGCCAAAAATGGATGGTATTTCTGTGTTGAGAACAATCCGCAGTGAAAAGAATTCCATTCCAGTGTTAATGCTTACTGCTCGGGATGAGGTGCAGGATAAGGTAAGTGGTCTTGATTTTGGTGCCGATGACTACATGACCAAGCCCTTTTCCACCGATGAGCTTTTGGCCCGTGTTCGTGCATTAACTCGTCGCCGAGGTGAGCTTATGCTAGATGTGCTGGAATACAAGGATTTAGTCTTAAATCCCAAGAATATGGAGCTTTCTACTCAAAATGGTGATGGTACCAATAAGGTTGCCCTTTCTCAAAAGGAATTTCACATTATGGAAATGCTTCTGCAAAATCCCTGTCAAATCCTTACTAAGGAGCGAATCATCGAAAAGATTTGGGGTGGGGATTCAAATGCTGAACACAATAATCTTGAGGTTTTCATTTCTTTTATTAGAAAAAAGATTCGTTTTCTTGGTTCCTCTGTGGAAATCAGAACAAGTCGTGGTATAGGATATTCTTTGGTATGAAGGTTATAAAGCGGCTACAACGAAAGATGGTAGTGACTGTGCTGGTAATTCAAGCTATTGTCTTTGCCTTGGTGCTTATTTCCCTAAATCTTATGGTGTCTTTTTCTGTATTACGGGAAATGAAGGGATCTCTTTATCACTTTGTACGTCATAATATCCCGATTTTGGAAAAGCGGCATGACTGGGTACAAAGTCGCATGAAGGATATTCCCTTGACGGAATCTCAGGTGCCTTTACGGAATCAGAATACACCTCCAAAGGATGAAAATGCTTGGCGTAATTTTTTTGCCAATGTTATGCCCTTTGCAAATGAAACCCTTGCCAAGAATTTTTTTGGCATAACCTACGATATGGAAGGAAAGCTGGCTTCTATTCTCGACACCTTTCCTCGTTACACTGATGAGGAAATGAATGAGTTTATTAATCTTGGCTTGGATTTAGAATTTACAGAAAAACCAAAAATGTTTTTTTCTTCCATGGGGAGCTTTTTGTATATCAAGAAAAATACTAATCAAGGCTCCTTGGTGGCATTGGCAGATTTTACCAGAGAAATGAAAACTGCTGGTCGCATGATGCTGGTAAGCGTGGGAATTTATCTTCTTTCCATTATGATTTCTGCTGCGGTAGCTTGGTTTGTGGCAAAACGTTCTGTACGACCAGTACAAGAGGCCTTTGAAACACAAAAGCAATTCATTGCAGATGCTGGCCACGAGCTGAAAACACCAGTCTCTGTGGTGGCTGCCAATGCAGATGCTCTTTCCGGAGAAATCGGAGACAATAAGTGGTTAAATTATATAAAAAGTGAAACAAATCGCATGGCTCGTCTTATCAATGATTTGTTGTACTTGGCAAAAAATGATGCAGGTCGTATGCCCTTAGTTTATTCCTCCGTTGATGTAAGCCGTGTGGTGGAGGCAGCGGTGCTTCCTTTTGAAAGCATAGTCTACGAGCAGGATAAGGAACTTGAGCTTGATATTCAAGAAGGTGTCCAATGGGTATGTGATGGCGGTGGCATAAGCCAAATTGTGGTGATTTTACTGGACAATGCTATAAAAAATTCCTCCGCTGGGGCAAAAATTAAGGTATCATTGGCTATGGAAGGAAATCGCCGTGGAAACCGTAGTCAAGGAAAATTTGGTAAAAGTCACAGTCATCCTGTGATTACCGTGTATAACCAAGGAGAAGGTCTTTCCGAGGATGAGATAAAGCAGATTTTCAAGCGATTTTATCGTAGCGATTCCTCTCGCACCCGCACCACAGGTGGCTGTGGCCTTGGCCTTTCCATAGCTCAAGCCATAGCTCAGGCTCACCAGGGAAGCATTGTAGTGGAGGGGTGCCAGGGAGAGTGGATTTCCTTTAGCCTTCACTTAGGCTTGGTTCAGCAAAAAATTCCTGTAATAGAGGAGTAATTTCATCTAAGCCTGCAATGGGCTCCAGAATGAGGGTGTAGTTTTCCCCTGGTTGTTGGCTTTCTTGATGAAATTGTATTTTGAGAAATCGAGGTTTTTCTTTTAAAAAAGGAAGGAGTCTTTTTAGGGAGAAAATTCCCTGTTCTTGAGATAGGGGTTCCAATGTATGAAGGCTTTCTCGTGGGATGTAAAGGTATTGCTCCCGTGGAGGCTTGCCGTTGGTGGCATTTCTAAACATGGTAGCTAAGGCACTTTCAGAAGCATGAACAAAAAAATGAATTCCCTGTTGTCCAAAAATCAATAGTCCCCAAAGCAGACTTTGTCCTGGAGGAAATTCCAGTCCTAATTCCTTCACTACATAAGCTGGTGTTTCTACAATTTTTGCCATCACTAGTTTTTTTATGGAATCACCAGTCATTTGATGAAAATCCTTTTCAAATTCCTTAAAGCTGGTTTTGGGAATCATCACTATCCTCCGATTTTTCCTGTTTCTTTTCCTTTTTCATGAGAATGGTGGTGTAAATGGCAATCCCTACTGCTGCCAGAGAAAAGAATCCCACGGTAATCACATTCATTAAGGGAGAAGCTGGAGCCCCTTCTTGAATATCCTTTATAAGACTGTAGGCGGTATATCCACAGTAGGCTGCCACAAGGTAATAAATGGTAAATCGCTTATTCATGAATAAAAGTATATCCTCTTCTAGGGAATAAGACAATGGATAGAATTGTCTTGTATTATCCTTAAAATTCCGATATGATTTTACCACGAGGTTTTTATGCGAAAAGAATTTCTTCCCTACGATAAGGTTCGAAACGATGCTTTGAAATTGGCCCATCAGATTCACAAAGATGATTTTATTCCTGATGTGATTTATGTATCCCTTCGTGGTGGTGCCTATATGGCAAACGTTATCAGTGAGTACTTTAAAATTGCTCGGAAAGATTTCCGCCCAGTGTTGTATGCTGCCGTAGTAGCTCGTTCCTATTCCGATATTCGTCAGCGTGACAGAATTATGGTGGACGGTTGGACCTATTCTCCTGAGCATTTGCGTCCTGGGGACAAGATTCTTCTGGTGGATGATATCTTTGATTCTGGAAAAACCATTAACTATCTAGTGGAGGTTCTCCTAGAAAAGGGTATTCCCCGCAAGGACATTAAGGTTGCAGTCCATGACTACAAGTATTTTACCTATTATGAAGAACAATTACCTATCCAGCCAGATTATTTCTGCCGTAAATTTACCATAACAAAACCTGAAGAAGACTTGTGGATTCATTATATGAGTCATGAGCTTATTGGCCTTTCTCAGCAGGAGTTAGAAGAGCATTATTTCAAGGACGATCCTGAATTGAGAGAGGTATTTGAATCTTTGGGAACTAATGGAAAATTGTAAGCCAACAGATTACATTTATAAAGGAATCTGTTCTGTTTACGACAGGAGCTTGTAGAATGAAAAAACTTTCCCTCATGTCTGTCATCTTCCTTTTGATGATGTGTACCCTTTTTTCCCAAAGCCTTGAAAAAGGCTGGAACCAAGTATATTCAGACGAGGGATTTGTAATTGTAAGTCCAGTGGAAGGAACTTGGACTAACAGACAGCCCTTGGTGCTGGAGGTTCCAGAGGCCTATGAGGTGTTTTATTCTTTTTCAGGCTCCCATCCCATGGACTCAGGCTTTGCCTACGATGGTCCTGTTATGATTGAAGCAGAGGGAGCTGTTTCTCTGCGGATTGCCTTGGTGTTTCCTGATGGAAATGCTGCAGTGTATACGGTAGACTATACTGTGGAGCCTACTGAAGATGAGCTTGATACTTTCATTCCGCTGAATTTTCGTCAGCCTGTAGTAAGCTACACTATAGGTCAAAGTATTACTATTCCTGCTGGGTTTTCCTATCGGCTGGGAAATTCCAGTAATTTCTTACCAGGAGAAAAAGTTCTTGCCCTGCAGGGTGGTTCTTTTCCCCATCGCTATGTTCCCTGTGAAATCATAGATGGAAACAGGGCTTGGCGTTTTGTCTTAAATCCTGCTGGTATTCCTGCTCCTTTGCCACTTCAGGGAGTGGGAGCTGTGGAAGGAATTGTACAGGTAGAAGCAACAAAATCTCCTACTGTAGTTCCTTCCGTAGCAGAAGATACAGTCCAGAATGCTTTTTCTTTAGATAATTTTACTGCAGGAAAAAAAGTAGAATTTTATCATGCTCCATCAACCCCAAAAAATACAGAAACAGAAGAGCTGCTTGTAGCTACTGATGAGACCCTAGAAGTGGTTGCTGAAGGTGATCCATCAGAGCCTCCCTTTCAGATTACTGATTGGTCTTTGCTTACCTTTACTCGAGATAAATTAATTTATTCCATAGATAATGACTACTGGCAGGCTACGGAAGGTTCGGTAATGGTGGATAGAAGTGTGGGTCATACCATTTACTGGCAAAGTGTGGCTTATGAAAAGGGTAATCCTGTTTACAGTTTTTATCTTCCTCCTAAACCTACAGAAGAATATCATTTTGAAGGAAGTGAGGCGGTGCTGGTGGCCTTGGGACCTGAGTTTACCTTTGTGCCAAAAGGCTTGACCATGGAGCCTGTTTCTTCCTTGATGATTGATGCATTCTACGGAGAGGAATTACACAGTGATTTCCCCATCCAGATATACTACGCTGGCTTATACCAAGGAGAAGGAAGGATTTCTGTCCTCGTGGATAAGTGTCCTCCTACTGCTCCTGCAATTTATCCCAGTAGTGATGCCTTCTATAACCGTCAGGACGTAACGGTGCGTCTGGGACAGTTTGAAGAAGGACAGTTGTACTATTCTTTGGAAATGCTTGTATCTGAACAAGAAGGCTTTTCTCCTGAGACTATGGATGCTGTGAGTAGCAAAGAGACTGAGCTTGATTTACAAAAGTTACAGGAGCAATTTAAGCCTTATACAGGGGAGCCTTTGGTGCTGGAATCCCATTCAGAGCATGGCCATTTTTATCAAGTGGGAGCAGTTACTCTAGACAAGCAGGGAAATGCAAGTCCTATAACTTGGTTTTCTACCATTGTGGATCCCACCAATTATTACGTAGCTTCTGGTGCTGTTGATTCTGGAACAGACGCTTTCCAGCAGCCTACGGGAACTCTTTCCCATCCCTTTTCCTCCTTGCAGGAAGCAATTCAAGCTACCTCTCATTTGGATTTTGTTCGCCTCCATATTATGGATATGGTGCCTGTTACAGACTCTATTACCATTAATTCTAACTGCCAGATATTTGGTGCAACTGCTGGTTCTGGTCTTGTTTTTTCACCAGGAGCAAATCTTCTTGTGGAATCAGGTAGTGTTGTTATAAAGAACTGTGTTCTTGAATTGCAGCATTCGAGCTTGACTCACAGTGACTATACCCAGAATCAGCCTCTTTTATCTGTGGTGCAGGGAAGTCTTTCCTTGGAGGATTGTGAGGTTTTAGGTGACTATGTTTCTAGTGGAACCTTATTGTCTGCCACAGATTCAGTGCTTTTCCTTATTAATTCTGGAGTTACCCTACGATCTGGAGAATATGGGGCCATTGTTTCGAGCTTGAGAAGTACTATAATTGTAGAGGGAGGACAGTTCACTGTTATTGCACCTACTGCCGTTGTCTTTTCCTTGTCTGCTGGTGAGCTAGCGCTTTCCAATACCCAGTGCAAGGTTTATGGCAATTTGGGACGGGTGGCAGAGCTGACAGGTGTTCGTTATACCCTTACAAACAATAAATTTGATGGAATCTTTGAAAATAAAAATCTTTCTACCGCACAACTTGTTCCTGTTTGGAGTGATGGTCGATCTCGATTACTGAAGGAAAGCGGTACTATTGTTTCTGGATTTCCCGGGAGTTGAACTTGAAAAAAATATCTCATTGTTTCTCTCCAATAGTGCTCTTGATAGCAAGCGTATTATTGGTATCTAATGGTTCTTTGTATGGTCAAACTGCAGTAACTCAAAAGCAGGAGCAGCAGCAAGAAGAGGTGAATTGGGAGGAACTAGAGCCCTCTATTCCTTCTTTGTCCCAGGCAGAATTTGAAGCCCAGCTCATGAACTGGGAAAATCTGCGGAAGGTTTCACTTCAGAATTATCTTGATAACTTGTATCTTTTTTTAGAAATGTCTTTGCCTCGCTATGAAATGCAGCCCTACGTTTTGGCTGAATGTTTGTGGTTTCAGGTGGCAGTTTTACCCAAATTTCAGCAGGTAGAAGCAGATGGAAGTCTTGATACCATGATGGAGCTGAATATGACAAGTCTTCCCGCGGTACAGGAATTAATTGCAGAATTTTTCACCCAGCTAGGGGAGGGGAAAGTACCTGTTCATCCCTGGAGTGATACAGTTTTTTCTATTTTTCAGCAGTTAGTACATGATTTTCTTGCAGGAGCTCAGGCCTTGCAGCTGAATCAAAATGGATTTTTGTTGAAGGGAGAAAACCTACAAGAACTTCCAGCTTTAAAGGTGGAGCAGAGTTTTATGCCAGTAGATGTAAGCTTCCGAAATGTACAGCTTTATGGTGGCCTTATGGCATTGAACACCCTAGTGACACAATTTAATGAGGCTAAAAGTCACCCCTCACAGGTGGAAGAAGCTGAAGAGGAAATGGAGGCAGAGGGGGATGCTGTAATTGAAAATCCTGACGAGGTTTCTGATGAAATAACAGCGGAAGCTCAGGACCTTGCTCTTTTACCAGTAATTCCTGGCATTGACTGGGAACAGGTGGTTGTAAATCAGCCCTTGATGTATTTGCTAGCTCATTCTTCAGCAGGAAAAGAAATTTATTCTGTATTGAGAACACAACATTCTGGACAGACAATGGCTTCTCGCTGTGAGGAATTGTATCTGGAGTGTGGTAAAATCGGTGAGCAATGGGGCTTTGATTTAGAGCAGATTCTACCTGATTTTTCTGCAGCAGGAGTTGCTGCTGCAAAAGAGGATGCCTTTGTGTTGTATTGTCTTCCAGACCAAGACTTAGAGCAAATCACTACAGATTTGTCTTGTATCAAAGAGCTGGTTCCAGTTTATTTTTCTAGAGCCTTGGAGCTACTACGGAGAGAAGTCCCCAATGGAGGTTCACTATAATGGCAAAAATTTCTTCTGGGGTAAAAGTCCCCATTATCATAGTATCTGTCCTGTTGGTGCTTATTGCAGGTTCAGTAATTGTATATAAACTGGAGCTTTTTCCTGGGTTAAATCACAAGATTCATGAACTTTTAGGCTTGAATGTGGTACAGGAAGAGGATTTGGTGAAAATACAGCAGGAGGAGCTGCTTCGGGAACAAACTTCTATTGGAACATTGTTTCCCCATTTGATTCCTGTTGCAGAAGAGAAAGTAGAATCAATTCGTCAATCTCAAAAAGCTGTTTTTACTCATGGCTTTTCTAAAACAGAAGGCTATACTGTAACATTTTTTTCCGCTGCCACAGTGGATGAAGCTCAATCTGACTCCCAGCCAGAAGCTACAACTGCTGCTTCCCTTTGGATCTATTCCAACGAGTTTCCTGTGGTAGCTCCAGCTGCTGATTTTTATGACAGCGTCGTTTTTATAGATGCACAGCCAGCCTTAGTTATACTGGATAAGGAAACTGGAAGGGAAAAAGCTCGAATCCCTTGTCAGGTGTATCCAGGACAGGAAGCCTTTTCCCATCTTCACTCCTATTATTTTATAAGCAAAACAGGGAATTGGTATGAAATTCAATTTGAAGAAGGCTTGACTTCACCAGAAAGTCTTGCAGTAGCCCAAGAGGTAAAGGAAAAGGGAAATGTTGATGAGGCAATTTACAATAGTCTTTTACCCCAAAAAGACGCCATGGATTTTATCAATGCAAAGATGAATGGCTTGCTTTCTGTAACACCTGCCGTTTCTATTCCTCAGTCAATTTTATATTCTGTTGAAGGTGAGGCTTTTTCTTTTAATCGTTCTTTGGTGTCTCCCGCCTTTGTATTTTCTCCCCAGGAACAGGGAACCTATACCTTGGGTTTGTGTGACGAAGCAGGCAGCTGGATTCGTGACAATGCCTTTGTGGTTTTGTACACCATGGCAGGAGAGGCCTTAGCCATTAGCCTTGACTATGTAGCAGACCGCCCTCAAATTACAACTCACCTGTCCAATCAAGAGCTATACGTGGCCTGTGTGGGATTTTTTCCCGACTCCCTGATTCTTGATGCAGCTCCATCCCAGGATTTTCGTGATACCACTTCTTCTTTAGATTCCACTGATGAAGCAGAACTTGAAATAGTGGAGCTGGTGTTGGAATCTCCAGAATCAGCAGAAACCAATGCAGATGAAGCTGGTGAAACAGAATCTTTTGCAACGGGTGCTGAAGGAGAGGCCCTTGTATTAGATATTCCTGAAACACTGCCACAACGAGCATGGTTCCAAGTAAAGGTGGCTCCCTAGTGGCAATTAAGCTTTTATGTGGTCTTGATGAAGCAGGTCGTGGCCCTTTGGCAGGACCTGTAGTGGCAGCAGCCGTTATTCTTCCTCCCGATTTTCCAGTGGAAATCCTAGGGGATTCAAAAAAGCTTAGCTTAAAAAAACGGCTATCTGCCCGACAAGTGATTCTAGAACGGAGCTGTTGGGGAATGGGCATTGTAGATCACACCACCATCGATGAAATCAATATTCTAAAAGCCAGCCTTTTGGCCATGGAACAGGGATTTTTTCAGATGCAGGAAAAGCTTGATGTTTTTTTATGCCGTGAGTTTGGTAGTAACTTAGAATTTCAGATAGAAGCCATGGCAGACGGTACCTTTGTGCCAAACATACCTGTGATGTGCCGAGCTCAGCCCAAGGCAGATGATACCTTTCCAGAGGTAATGGCAGCTTCCATTTTGGCAAAAACCCAGCGGGATATGATGATGGAGGAATATGCCCAGCTATATCCTGAATATGGCTATGAAAAACATAAGGGATACCCCACCAAGGCACACCGAGAAGTTTGCCGTCAGCTAGGGCCATCCCCCATTCAACGTATGAGTTTTAAGTATTAAATTTATTCGTTTTCAGTAGGTCGCTTTGAAACAACGTGAACACGACCAGTTTTCTTCACTCCAGAACGCTTTCTCTCCTCATCGGCAGAGGGCTTGCGATACACCTTCTTTCCTGCTGCTACAGCCTTTGCAGCCTTGCGTTCTGCTGCAGCCTTGGAACGTTCTTTTTGCTCTTTTTCGATAAATGAAATGGAAGAATCAAGTCCCTTGAAGAATTTTTGCATATCATCAGCAAAAACTACTATAGCATGGCGGTCAAAGTCCTCACCATTTCTACTTTTACTTTCTACCACTTGGAGAAAGATGTCGCCATTCCTATTTTCTTTTACATTGAAAAAATAGGACCTATTATCCAGCGTAACCTGAGTGGTGTAAAGTTCTCCACGTGCGCCCATGCTATCCTTCCTTATTGCTTTGATGCTCTATATTCTCTTTCAATAATTGGAATTACTGAAGTAAATATCTAAAAACTAAGTCACATTATCATATTTTACCTCATTAGACAAGCAGTATTTTTCAGCAATTTTATGTAAGAAGATGCAGAAAGGAAGCTATTTTGTCTAGGATTTTTTGCTAGAGCTTAGTGCCTCGTAAAAAAACATAATGCCATGAAGGAATCCGTAGATAAAGTAGCCTGTGTAAAAGATAACAAGTAGTGATTCTGTAAGACGACCAATTACAGTAAAGAGAAGCACTCCCTCTAGTCCGTATAAAAAGGTACAGAGCCCCAACAGGCTCAGGCACAGACAGGGAAGAAAGCCAATATGACGTTGAAGCCGCCACAGCACCAGTCCCATTGCAAAGGCTACACCACCACAGGAAATGCCTAAGGCTGGGATAAAGGCTACTTCCACCATAATTCGAGCAAAGCTTCCCACTGCAAGACCGAGGATACAACGGCTTCCCTGTTGGCGGGCGGCATTGGTAAGGTGGAATTCCATCATCTTTCACCTCCAAGTCCAAGACCTTCGATTTCCTTCCAGCTTTTCCCCATCATGTGCTTTAGCTTTGAAAGCCAGGTTGCACTGCTTCCCTCTGGTCCAAACACGAGACCTCCTACAATGATTTCCGTTTCAACATTTTCCACCAGATTTATATATAAATCCCCATCTCGAGAGTGTCCCCGTTTAAGGTGATTGCCTAACTCGTGGTTTTTCCAAAGTCCTGAATTTTCTTCCTCCATAGTCAAAACTGCCTTACCTGTAGACACTGCTTCTCGCTTGCCAATGGAGAGGGTGGTACGAGGGATAGTTTGTTGATAAACTTCTGGCTTTACCTGCTGTGGATTTTGGAAAAGATACCAGCAAGCAAATTGAGCAGCTTTTTTTCCTTGTTCTAGGGCGGAGGGAATAATTGCCCAGGTAATTCCTTGGAATTCAGCACAATCTCCTGCGGCAAAAATCCAAGGATTGGAGGTGGCAGTTTCTTCGTTGATGATAATGCCTTTTCCACAGGCTAAACCTGCTTCCTTAGCAAGATGGATTCTACTTCTTATTCCCATGGAATACAGCAGGGTTTCCACTCCTTCTGCACAGATTGGTCGAAGAACTTCATCTACACTGCTTTTTTTTAATTCATTTGTATCTACATGGACTCCTGTGTGAATGATAATTCCTTCTTCCCTTTCCAAGTAGAGCCTCAGCATTTCAGATGCGGTTCTGTTTAGCTGTCGATTCAATAGGTATCCAGAAACCTCCAATACATGAACTTCTTCTACTCCTGTAAATTTAAGGGCTAGGGCTGCCTCCAAGCCAAGCAAACCACCCCCCAACACCGCAGCTTTTTTTCTCTTTAAAGCTAGATGTTGACGTATTTTGTATACATCCTCTAAGGTTCGCAGTGAAAAAACAGTGTCTACTGCAGGACTTGTGGAATCTGGTATAAAGGGAGCAAAGGCACTGGAGCCTGTAGCAAGAATCAAAGCATGGTAGTGACATTCCTTCTGTAAGCCTTGAAAGGTGTAGTATACCCTTTGCTCCAAAATATCAATTCCTGTGGCTTGGGCAGGATATATGAGCTGAATGTGTCTTTCCTTGAACCAGGCTTCATCACGAAAAATTATATCCCGTTCCCGAATGCTTCCTGCCAATAATTCTGTAAGCTGGGGTCGAATATAGCTGGGAGGATTTTCCATGGTAATGATGGTGATTGATAACTCCTCCTGGGAATGAAGCATTCGAGCTTCTTGGGCAGCAGTAATTCCTGCCATACCAGCTCCGATTATGACAAGCTCTTTCATTCAGTCCTCCTAGTAGCCTGGGTTCTGCTTGACTAAACCTTCAGGTAAATTTATGCTTGTAACATGCGTTGTGAGTTTCTTGGAACGGGAACTAGTCACGGAATTCCTGTTATTGGCTGTAGTTGCCAGTGTTGCCGTTCCTCAGATAGCCGAGACAAGAGATTTCGAACAAGTATGTGGATTACTGATGGTGATTCTCAAGCTCCTGCTACTTCAATATTAATTGACATAGGACCAGACTTCCGTAGTCAGGCTTTAAAATCTAGCATAAATCGGCTGGATGCCCTGCTTTTGACCCATGGACATGCGGATCATTTGAATGGATTGGATGATATTCGGATTTTTTCTCATACTGGATCCCAGTCTCCTTGTGATGCCAATGGACAGGTGAAGGTGTATCCAGAAACGGAAGGCGAGGGCTTGCCAGTGTATGGCAACAGTAATGCCTTACATGATGTACATCAGCGGTTTTCTTATATTTTTCAGCCAGTGATGGAGGGGGGAGGCAAGCCCAAGCTTAAGACTATGGATTGTAGTATCTTTACTGAGGATAATCCCATTGTTATTGGAAATATTTCCATCATTCCAATACCCATGCTACACGGTCGCTTGGAAACTATTGGTTGGGTAGCACTGAAAGGCTACAAGGGTGTGGGAAGTGGCCCCTGCAGGGGGATTGCCTATCTTACTGATTGTAATAAGATTCCTGCAGAAAGCCTTGAGCTTTTGCATCGATTTAGCCCCGTCCTTCGCCATTTGGTAATTGATGGTCTCCGCCAGCGTCCCCATTCCACCCATTTTTCCTACGACCAGGCTCTTGATGTGGCCATGGAAATAGGGGCAGGGTGTAGCTGGCTTACTCATTTGTGTCACGATATGACCCACATACAGATCCAAGGCTACCTAACAGACAAAATAAACCAGCTGGGGAAGGATTTCCAGTGCCAGCCAGCCTACGATGGCCTTGTTCTGGAAATCTAGCCATTTTTTAATTCCTCTGTCCACATCCCCAGGTATGATTGTCCATACTCTGAGGATTTTGGATGGAGTTTAAACAATGCCCTCATATACCAGTAGCTGTCTTCCATCGATGGTAACCATAAGCCCTGCCTCCAGCTTTGTGGTGGCGTTGGTTACATTGGTAAGCCACACTAGGTTTGGATTTACCAGTGCCAGCATGGAATCAGAAATTTCTGAGCCATGCTCTGCAATAACGCCATCCACTAAACGCAACAGTGGGATATAGTCCTGAGTAAGGGTTGGACAAACGATAATGCCACCGTTGCTTTGCTGCATCTGGGCCAGTGCATCCAGTGCTGACTTAGACTGAATGATTCTGCCGCTTGTTTTGGCCTTTTCTTGGCTGGAGCTACCGCCACTGTTTCCTCTGGCCAGCACATTTCCCACCAGCAAAACCTTTACAGTATTCAGCATCAAGGAGCTAAACAACGGCACTCCTGCTGCCAAAACAACTCTGTCGGAAATCTGGACAACCCCTGCATCTAAGGCTACCTTAATGGCATTTTGAATCATTTCGTTGGACTCGCTGGCCATACGGGTGTGCAAGGGAACAACTCCCCAGAACAAGAGCAATTGGCGGGCCACTACTGGGTCTGGGGTAACGGCAATGATGGATTGTTCGGGGCGGAATTTGCTAATCATGCGGGAGGTGTGACCAGACATGGTAGGGGTAATAATAACCATGGCCTTAACATCTCGGGCAGTGGTATAAGCGTTTCGGGCCATAATCATACCAATGTTGCCCGTAGGAAGAAAGCTGGCTGACTCGTCATTCTGACTCATCTTTTGACAAAACTCAGGAGAATCCTCTACAGACAGGGCAATTCGAGCCATGGTTTCCACTGCATTCACAGGATAGGCACCGTTGGCAGTCTCTCCAGAAAGCATAACTGCATCTGTTCCATCAAAGATGGCATTTGCCACATCGGTAAGCTCTGCTCTAGTGGGGCGGGGATTTACCACCATGGATTCCAGCATTTGAGTGGCAGTAATAACTGGCTTTCCCATTCGTCGACACACACCAATAATATGCTTTTGTACCAGAGGAATCTTTTCTGTAGGAAGCTGTACTCCCAAGTCTCCTCGAGCAATCATGATGCCATCTGCTGCCTCTGCAATTTCTTCTATGTTTGAAACCCCTTCTTCATTTTCAATCTTTGCAATAATCTTTGCCTTGCTGTGAAGGGACTCAAGATACCGACGGATTTCATGGATTTCAGAGGCAAAGCTTACAAAGCTCGCTGCAATAAAATCTACCTCCTGCTCCACACCAAAGGCAATATCAGCCTTGTCCTGTTCCGACATAATGGGAAGCATGGCATGGAGTCCCACTAGGTTTACATTTTTCTTGCTACCTATGGTGCCAGTGTTTCGAGCCTTGCACAAAACCTGAGTGCCATCGCTTTCTAAAACCTCCAGCTCCAAAAGTCCGTCAGCAATGAGAATCCGCACTCCTGCTGTGGCCTTTTGTGGCAGCTCCTTCCAGCTCACTGAAAGTCGGGCTGCATCATTTTGTGTTGCTGCTATGGTGTGCTGTCCATCGCTGGTAACAATAACCTTGTCTCCCGCCTTGATGGTAACAGTACCACCGTCCTGGGTGTCTCCTGTTCTAATTTCTGGTCCCTTTGTATCTAGCAACAGTGCAACAGGCTTTCCCACCTTTTTTGAACTACGGCGTACTCGTTCCATGGCCTCTTGGTGGGACTGGTGGGTTCCATGGGAAAAATTAAAGCGGGCCACATTCATTCCCGCTTCCAGCAATTGCTCCACAATTTCATCTTGAGCCGTAGCAGGCCCCATGGAGCATACAATCTTTGTCTTTCGTGTGAACATACTTTAAGAATATGTGAATTTAATGGAAAAAAGCAAGATAGTATCCATATTTACATTGCCATAATATTATGCTATAATAAAAAGAATTCTTTTATAGGAGTGACCATGATTTTTCCTTTGGAGCAACTTGTTAAGTTCAAAGATAATATTTATGAGATTACTTGTGCGGCCAGTCGTCGTGCTTATCAGCTTTCCAGAATTGACGACGAGGCTGTTAAGGAAAATGACGGTAAGGTGGTGTCCACTGCAGCCCAACAGTTGTTTACCGATGAGGTAAAATATCGCATCGAGCAGTAATCCTGTGTGTTGTTATGAAGAAGGAGCCGGCCCAGTGCCGGTTCTTGTTGTTTTTGCCCCCACTGCCTGCGGAAAAACCCGCCTTGCCCTAGAGCTTTTTGGAAAAGACTCCTCATCTCCCTTTGCAGGAAAGGCTGAGCTTATTAGTGCCGATTCCATGCAGGTGTATCGTGGCATGAACATAGGAACTGCCAAGCCTTCTACTCAAGAGCTTTTGCAGCTTCCCCATCATCTTGTAGATATACAAAATCCTGACCAAGCCTTTTCTGTGGGGGAATTCGTTCGTCACAGTGACCAGCTTTGCCAAGAAATTGTTAAACGCAATCATATTCCCCTGGTGCTAGGAGGAACAGGCTTTTATATTAGAAACTTTCTCTGCGGTCTGCCTACCACTCCCCAGGCAGATCCAAAGCTACGGCTGGAGCTTCAGCAACGGCTGGCACAAGAGGGTGCAGAGGAACTGTATCGTCAGCTTCAGCAGCTAGATCCTGTGGCAGCCCAGAGAATTCACCCCAACGATCACTATCGCATCCTTCGTTCCTTGGAGGTAAGCCTTACTAATGGCCGTCCTCAAAGTTCCTTTAATCTTTCTCCCCAGCTACGGAGCCAATTTAAGTTTTGCATTATTATTTTGTGGCGGGAGCGACAGGAGTTGTATCAGCGAATAGATGCTCGTGTGGCTCAAATGATGGAGGAGGGCTTACCTCAAGAAGTTGCTTCCTTGGTAGCCAGTGGATACCAGGAGGAAGATCCTGGAATGCAGGCTATTGGCTACCAGGAATTTCTTTTGAATCAGGAATTTATGGGTGTAGCAAAGCACATAAATTCTCCAATTCCTCCTGATTCCTTTCAAGAAAGCTTTGCTTCTGTGGATTTTCATTCCATTCAGGAATTGATTTGTCGCAATAGCCGCCGTTATGCAAAACGTCAGTACACCTATTTTCGAGGAATACCTAATGCCACCTACTTTCATGCCCAGGATGAAGCTGCGGTACAAACTCATATTGGAAAGTTTTTGGAATCATCTTTTCCCCTATTGACGTAATCAAATTTTTAGTAGATAATAGTTTTAGTTTTCATTAAGGAGAGCCATCGTGCCTTGCGGAAAAAAGAGAAAGCGTCAGAAGATTGCTACACATAAACGTAAGAAGAAGCTGAGAAGAAATCGGCACAAGAGCAAGTAACTCAATCTGAGTCTTGTTCTAGGGGTAACCCACTTTATGTGTTTTCAATTTATGACTGTACCAATGAAAAAGACCGTAGCTTTTGTTGTTCTTGACACAAACTGCGGTCTTTTTTGTTGCATGAAAACAAACTATAATATCGGAGTTGCACTACGATTTTACAAAATATAACGTCGCCAGCTGATATTAAAAACCTGAATAAAAAAGAATTGCTTCAGTTGGCACAAGAGATACGAAAAACTATTATTGATGTGGTGGGCAAAAATGGAGGCCATCTTGCCAGTAATCTTGGTGTGGTGGAATTAACCATTGCTCTCCATCGTGTATTTGAAAGTCCCAAAGATGCCTTTGTGTGGGATGTAAGCCATCAAAGCTATACCCACAAATTACTCACTGGACGATATTCCTCTTTCCATACCCTGCGTAAAAAGGGCGGAATGGCTGGCTTTACAAAACGTTCTGAAAGTCCCCACGATTTTTTTGATGTAGGCCATTCTTCCACCTCTGTGTCTTCAGGCTTGGGACTGTTGATTGGTCGCAGTCTACAGAATCAAGAAGGAAAGGTAGTGGCTATTATTGGAGATGGAGCCTTGACTGGTGGCATGGCCATGGAGGCCCTATCCCATGCAGGACAGCTTTCTAAAAACTTAATCGTTGTTTTAAACGATAACCAAATGTCCATTAGTCAAAACACAGGGTCTTTATCTCGCCATTTAAGCCGACTTACCATGACTTCTTCCTATCAGTCCTTCCGTTTTGGTATTGATCGTTTTGTAGATAAGATGCCAATTCTGGGGAAAGGCTTTTCTAAATTTATTTTTAGGTTCAAGCGTTCCCTTAAGGCTCTGTTGTTTCCTACCAATCTCTTTGTGGACTTGGGATTTGAATATGTTGGTCCTTTAAACGGTCATAATGAAGCAGAGCTGGAGGAGGTTTTTCGGAAGGTACGCAAGCTGAACCGTCCTGTAGTTGTACATGTAGTAACAAAAAAAGGACGAGGCTATAGCTTTGCAGAAAACGACCCTGCAACCTTCCACGGAATTGGTCCCTTCTGTACCTCTGATGGAACAGTGGAAAAGTTCGATTCTTTGAGCTATACCGAAGCCTTTTCCAATGCCTTGTTGGAGTTGGCAGAAAAAGATTCTCGGATTGTAGCCATTACTGCTGCCATGTCCAAGGGAACAGGTCTTGCCCCCTTCTCCCGCAAATATCCCAGTCGCTTCTTTGACGTGGGAATTGCTGAGCAGCATGGGGTTACCTTTGCTGGAGGTCTTGCTGTTGCGGGGCTGGTACCTGTAGTTGCAATTTATTCCACCTTTATGCAACGAGCCATGGACCAGTTGATTCACGATATAGCCATTCCTGCTGCGCCCGTTGTCTTTGTGCTTGATAGGGCTGGTGCTGTTCCTGATGATGGAGAAACCCATCAAGGAGCCTTTGATATTGCCCTTATTCGCTCTGTGCCAAATATGATTATGATGGCACCTGCATCAGCAAAGGAAATTCAGCTCTTTTTAGACTGGGCTGTGAATAGGAAGGCTCCTGTGGTGCTTCGTCATCCAAAAACTTCCTGTCCCTCAGAGCAAGAAGCCTTTGCCCAGCCTGTGGAAGAGGGGCGAGGTGTTTTGTTACGCTGTCACGATGTGGTGGCTTCTGAAAGTGCCAGCTTGCCAGATACCCAGGCTCCTTTGCTGGTTGTTTGTACTGGTGGTATTTTTTCAGAGGCCTTGGCTACAGCCCGTAATTTGGTACTACATAACATTTTGGTGGATATATATAATCTGCGGTTTATTAAGCCCATCGACACAAAATTCTTCCTTCAGACAGTGGCTCCCTATCAGGCGGTGCTTTTTGTGGAGGATGGTGTTTTGCAGGGTGGTATCAGTGAGGTTTTAGAACGCCTAGTGGTACAGCAGTTCCCAGAAAAGAAAACACATATCCACGCCCTGCCAGATAGATTTTTGGCAGTGGGTAAACGGGATGAGATTTTAGAGGAATGTGGCCTTGATGCCAAGTCCTTAGCCCAAAGTGCCCAAAAATTACTAAAAGGGATTTCTCATGATGAGTGATGGTAGTTTACCTTCCTCCACCTCCAAGGTTCGGATTATGGGGATTGTGAATGTTACCCCCGATTCCTTTTGGAAGGGAAGTCGTGGTTTGGGCCACCAAGGAGCTGAATTAGCTTTAAAACTCGTGGAGGAAGGGGCTGACATCCTTGATTTAGGTGCCGAATCTAGCAGACCTGGTTCTGAATATGTAGGGGCAGAGGAAGAGATTCGTCGTCTGATTCCTGTCATAGAAGAAATCCGCCGTTACAGCTCTGTGCCCCTTTCCATCGATACCAGAAAAAAAGTTGTTATGGAAGCAGCCTGGCAACAAGGAGCTTCTATTGTCAATGATATATCTGCCTTAGAGGATGATCCAGAGCTGGGAGTTTTTGCTGCACAAAAGGGCTTGCCAGTGATTTTCATGCACAAGCAGGGAATTCCTTCCACAATGCAAGATAATCCTTTGAGTCATAATGCTTTGCAGCAAGTTAACGAATATTTACAGCAGCGGGTGCAGGTGGCCTTGTCTTTAGGCATAGAGTCGGATAAAATATGGTTGGATCCTGGAATCGGTTTTGGAAAGGATTTTCAGGCCAACAAGATTCTTGTTACAGAATGTGGTACACTTTGTGGCGGAAAGTATCCTGTGGTAATGGGGGTGTCTCGTAAGTCATTTGTAGCTCAAATGATAGGCAGAAATTCTGCTCCAGAAGACAGACTTGCAGGAACCTTAGCTACAAATATGATGGCTGTGATGGCGGGTGCTTCGATTCTACGGGTCCATGATGTGGCCGCCACACGAGATATGCTTTTGGTGTTGGAGAATTTGAAAAGTGAACGGATTAGCAGCATTAGCTAACATCTACAATTACATTCGGCCGGTAATAGACATTTGTCTTTTAACCTTCATTTTGTACAAGGCCTACGAGGTACTGGTAAAGACAAATGGTTTGCAGCTATTGAAGGTTATTATTATTTTGGGTGTGGCCTACGTTTTGGCAACCTTCCTTCAATTATCATTGTTGCTTTGGATTCTCAATGCCTTGACTCCCAGCCTTTTGGTAGGATTTTTCGTAGTGTTCCAGCCTGAGCTTCGTAAAATGATTCTTCGCCTTGGTCAGACTGAATGGCGTCCCAGCAAAAAGAAAAAGCACATGTATGTGGATTCCGTTTTGACCTCTGCAGAAGAGCTCTCTCAGCGACGTCGGGGAATGCTAGTGGTATTTGCCGGAAAGACTGATATTCAAGGTGTTATCGATTCTGGTACTGTTATTAATGCCTTAGTAACTTCATCCCTGTTAAGTACAATTTTCGAGTTCGACACAAAGCTTCACGATGGAGCGGTGGTTATTCGTGGTGGTCGCATTATTTCAGCTGGTTGTTTTTTGCCAGTGTCAGAGCAATACGATATAGAAAAAACCTTTGGTACTCGTCACCGTGCTGCCTTGGGACTGTCTGAACAAACAGATGCCATTATTTTGGTGGTGTCCGAGGAAACAGGAGCCTTGAGTGTAGCCTGTGAGTCTCGCTTGTACTATGACCTGTCCTTGGAGCAGGTGCGAAAAATGCTGGAAGACCACCTAGAGCTTTCCGACGAAAACTTCACTTCCATGGAGGAAGAAGCAAAGGCTGCCACCGTGGAACAGAGGAAGGAGGAAGTGCATGAAAATTCATGAGTTTTACAAGGTGTTTAGAAGGAATTGGCCGGTAAAGCTGGTGTGTTTTGTACTGGCTGTTTTTATCTATTTTTTCTATCGCACTGCTACCCTTCAGGAAAAAACCTTACCAATCTCCTTGGAGGTTTCTTCCCAGGGAGTAACGCTTCCTACTCAGACTTTGCCAAGCCACATAAAGGTTTCTCTCAAGGGCCGTCCCGAAGATCTTGCTGGTATTACTGAAAAAAATATTTCTGCCTTAGTCAATCTTGATCATTACACAGAGGCTGGAAAATATACGGTTCCAGTGGAAATTCTCTTGGCCCCTGAAATTTTAGGGATTGAGCCTTTAGAGGTAACTGCGGACAAGAGCTTTTTGGATATAACTATTGCTAAAAAGGATAGAAAACAAATTCCTGTGGCAGCAGAGATTCAGGGAACTCCAGCTTCTGGATATGAAATTATTGATATTTCGATAGTACCTTCTACCATTGGAGTCTCTGGTGCAAAATCCATTTTAGATGCCTTGGAAAAGGTATCTACCGAGGCCATTTCTGTTGATGAAAAGCGAACCTCCTTTTCACAAAAGATACCTATTCATGCTGAAAGCTCATTGCTTTCTTATAACGATGCAGAGGTAACAGTTACAGTAACTATTCAGCCTAGTACCACCAGCCGCCGTTTTGTTGATCAGACTATTTACTTATACGGAGTAAATCCCCTGTTTGAGGCTCAATCTGATCCTGAACGGCTAACCTTTACCCTTACGGGAAAACAAAATCAGCTGGAGGCCTTTGTTCCAGAGTTACATACCGTTCGCTTGGATTGTTCTTCATTAACAGAGCCGGGAACCTATGAATTGCCTGTGGAGGTGGTATTGCCTAATGGAATTCGCCTCGTATCCCAAAGCTCACGCACTGCACAAGTATCCTTGGTGCCCTTTTCTGAAGATGAATCCTTGGAAAACAGTGTTGATGAAGAAGCTACTCAAGCTACAACGGAAGAAGTGGATAAAGCCAAGGAGGAAGGGGAAGGGGAAGGTTCTGATACAAATGACAGTGCTGCTCCTGGGGAACAGTCAGTGCAGGATGCTACATCTTTGGCAACAGATACAAGTGTTCCTTCTGATAATACTGCTACTCCAGAGGCTGTTGTACAAGAAGAGTGATTTTTCTCTTTTTGATTTTTGTTTTGCCGATACTTAAACCAGTAGTATGATTGTGGGAATTGGAGTGGACATAGTCCAAATAGATCGTTTTATTCCTTGGACAGAAAACAAGGCTTTGGTGCAGCGTTTTTTTTCAGAAAGGGAGCTACAGAGTCTTGAAAATAGGGCTGATATGGCCCAAGCCTTGGCAGTGCGCTTTGCAGCTAAAGAAGCCTTTGGTAAGGCCTTGGGAACAGGATTACGGAATTTGGTGCTGAAGGATATCCAAGTTCAGCAGGATGAACTAGGTAAACCATATTTTGATCTTTCTGGTTCCGCAAAAAAAGTATTGCAAGAATCGGGTGCTACAGTTGCCCATATATCTTTAAGTCATGATGGAAATTACGGCATTGCCTATGTGGTGTTGGAAGGGCGTGCTTCGGAGGAAAAAATATGCTGAGAACAAGCAAAAAAAATGTTAATACTGGGAAAAAGCCTGCTATTTCTTTTTACACAAAGGAAAAAATGACTTGTACCGTTTGCCGCAAGCCCTTCCCTCGGGAAGAAATGCTCAGTGGTAGCGGTCGTATGATTGCTGGAGAGTTAACAGATGAGCTTCATCGTATTTTTGAGCCCTCTGCAAAATATGGCCAGATTTATCCATTGATTTATTCAGTGGGTGCCTGTCCAAACTGTCATACTGCCTTGTTATGGAACGATTTTAAGCCTCTTACCTCTGCTGAGGCGGAGGAAATTCTTGATGGAGAAGAGGAACGGCGAAAAAAGGTAGAACGAATTTTTCCTCATTACAACGTGAATCGTGAGCGTACTGTTTTTGATGGGGCTGCCATGTATTATCTTGCCCTGTTAACCTATGAGAGTATGCCTAAAAGTTATTCTCCCACCATTAAGAAGGGAATTATTTCCTTGCGGTTAGCTTGGCTTTGTGGCTACCTCCACAAGCTGATGCCCGATAGAAATTACGACTATGTTCAGCAGGTATTTTACCGAAAGGCTTTGTTCTTCTATCCCTTGGCCTTAGAATACGAAACTGGCCGTATAGAGAGTATTGCTGGTGTGGCAAACTTTGGCCCAGATATAGACAAGAATTACGGCTACGACGGTGTTATTTATCTTTCTGGCTTGCTTGAATATAAGTATGGTCAGCGAGATAATATTCCTGCTCGGTTGAAAAAGCTTGATGAAAATAAGCGTGCCATTGCTCGAATCTTTGGGTTAGGTAGATCTTCCAAGGAAAAGCCAGGTCCCTTGTTGGAGCATTCTCGCAATCTCTATGACAATTTAACTAAGGAACTAAAAGAAGCTTCTGAAATTGACTTCATTGATGATGACGATGATGATGAGTAGGCGAAAATGAACCAGCAATTAGTATCTGGTGAGTCTCTGGATAATAACCAAACCAAAGCAATTCCCAGTGGTAAAAATATTCATCTGACTATTTCCTACGATGGCACTCATTTTTGTGGCTGGCAACGGCAGGATAAGGCTGCTGCTGGTAAGCCAGTGCGTACTGTGCAGGGGGAGCTGGAAAAGGCTCTAGAAAAGCTGGCCAAGGAGCCAGTACAGCTTATTGGTTCTGGTCGCACTGATTCTGGGGTTCATGCCTACGGTCAGGCTGCAAACTTTTATTCTCCTATTACTTCTATGCCAGCGGAAAGCTATATTCCAGCCTTAAACA
The DNA here is from genome assembly GCA_036300185.1 of Treponema sp. Lineage (GTDB taxonomy): Bacteria > Spirochaetota > Spirochaetia > Treponematales > Treponemataceae > Treponema_F. The sequence goes on from JAXJGY010000012.1 coordinate 51,426, forward strand.
GTATTTTGCCCAAGGATATTCGAGTGCGAGAAGCCCGATTAGCAGAGCCTGACTTTCATTCACGGTTTTCAGCCATTTCACGAACCTATCGCTACTTTTTGTATCCAGAAGCCACACCTCCAGCCCACCTCATGCCCTATGTGTGGCCTCTGCGTCACCGCCCTAATCTTAAAACCTTAAATGAAATGGCAGCCTGTCTCCAGGGGGAGCTTGATTGCACCACCTTTGCTGCAGCTGGAGATGTAAGTCCTTCCAAGTTCCGCTACCTTGAATCGGCAGTTTTTTATCCTGAAGGGCAGCAGCTTGTTTTTGAGATTTCTGCCAATGCCTTTTTGTGGAAGATGGTTCGCTCAATAGTTGGTTCTTTGATTCACTCTGAGGCTCAGGGAAAGGATGCTGGATTTTTTAGAGAAATATTAGAAAAAAAAGATAGAAGCCTTGCAGGGCCCACAGCTCCTCCCCAGGGACTTTTCCTGTGGAATGTGAATTTTTCTGGCCAGCGTCGTCATTAACTTTTTATTTACAAAAGATTTACTGGATCTACATCGATTTCGATGTACACCTTCTGGGGACTCTTGTATCCGTAGATAAAGCTGTGACAAAGATGGTGGAGGGGAGCCATATCTCGGGAGCGTAAAAGCACCTGCCAGCGGTAATTTGCCGCCACCATGGCCAGGGGACATTCTGAGGGCCCCATGACATCCACCAATAAGCTATTTTTTTCAATTTCCTGGGAAAAGATGTGGGCGGCACCAAAGGCAGCCTTTTGGGCTTCATCTTGATTTGCAGAGCGGAACACAAGGCGTACCATGCGGGCAAAGGGAGGAAAGCCTAAAATTTCTCGTTGTTGGATTTCCTGCTGATAAAATCCCTTGGTGTCTCCCTTGCAGGCATAGGCAATGGCTTCCCGCTGAGGGCTAAAGCTCTGGACAATCACCTTGCCGTCGGGAAAGAAGCGTCCTGCCCGTCCTGCTACCTGGGTAATGAGGGAAAAGGTTCGCTCTGCAGCCCGAAAGTCTGGCATGTGGAGGCCTGTATCTGCCATAACCACACCTACTAACTTTAAGTTGGGGAAATTCAATCCCTTGGCCACCATCTGGGTTCCTAGCAGTATGTCGATGTTGCCCTGACGAAAATCCTTGATTTTTTCCTGAAGCTCGCCCTTTTTGGTGATGCTATCGGTATCGATGCGGCAGATTCGGGCTTGTGGGAATTTAGCTCGTGTTTCCGCTTCGATAAATTCTGTGCCGAAGCCAGAATATCCCACATCGAGGGAGCCACATTGAGGACAAAGCTTTGGTGGTTCCATGCTCCAGCCACAATAATGACAGCGTAATCGTCCCTGGGACTTGTGGTAGGTGAGGGCCACAGAACAGTTTTTGCATTTAAGCTCGTAGCTACAGCTATTGCAGCGGAAAAAGTGGGTAAAGCCCCGTCGATTCAAGAAGAGGATAGTTTGTCGGCCTTCTTTTAAGGTTTCTCGAATTTCGTGGCATAACTGAGGAGAAAGACAGCCACCATCCTTGTTGCGGCTCAAGTCCACACAGGTAATGTCTGGCACCTTGCCGCCTGCTAGTCGTGTAGTTAGGCTGTGCTTTTGAAATCTACCCGTTTCCATTAAATGCCAAGCTTCCACAGAAGGAGTAGCACTTCCCATCACCAAGGGAATTCCCGCTTGGCTACATCGATACATAGCCACTTGTCGAGCATGGTAGCGGGGAGTGGAGCCAGACTTGTAGGAGCCGTCATGCTCCTCATCAATAATAATTAATCCCAGGTTTGGCACTGGAGCAAAGACTGCACTGCGCACACCGATTACTACGGTGGCCTCTTGGCGGATGATTCGTGTCCATTCCTTTAATCGCTGGCTTGGGCTCAGGTTTGAGTGAAGAATAGCCACCGTATCGCCGAAGCGACGTACCACTGATTCCACCACCTGATGAGTAAGGCTAATTTCTGGCACCAGATAAATAATGCCTTTTCCTTGAGAAAGAATTCTTTCTGCCACGGAAAGAAAAACTTCAGTCTTTCCTGTGCCAGTGGGTCCATAGAGGTAGTGAATGGGAGAGCCTTGCTGTTTTTCTTCTGGACTTGGAAGAAGGATAGCATCTACTGCCGCTTGCTGCTCCTGGGAAAGGGTGCAGGGCTCAAATTCCAAACCACCTTCGCTGAGGGAAAGACCGGGCCCCTCGGTTTCTCGCTTGCCGGAGGGAATCATGGTGGCAAGGGCTTCTCCCTGGGTACAAAAATAATAGTGAGCCATCCAGCGAGCAAGATTCAAGTGCTCTTGGGAAAATACTGGCTGGGAATCAAGGATTTTTAATATGGGCTTTATCTTTTCTACAGGAACGGCAAGATTTTCAGGGAGCTTTTGATGTAAAGCCACCACAAATGCAATCATTCGTCGATTTCCAAAACGAACTTCCACCCGCTTTCCCACTGCAATCTCCTCTGTCAATTCTGGAGGGCAGCTGTAGGTAAAGCTTTGGGGAAGGGGCACATTCACCAAGGTTTCTAGATACAGTTGATTTTCATTCTGATTCATCATAGGTTTTTATCCTATTGCAAAAAGGCTCTGTCGTAGTCGGGATGGAGCTGTGTTAGGTGGGTTCTAAAAATCTTCAAGTCCTCCCAGGCTGGCCTCTTGAGATCCTGATTTCGCAGCAGAGCACTGGGATGGTAGGTAGCCATCAGAGGGATGTTGTTGTAGCTAAGGATTTTTCCCCGCAATTGTCCAATACCTTGACTTGTTTGTAGCAGGTTTTGTATGGCAATGCGCCCCACTGCAAGAATCATGGCAGGCTTTAAAATGGCAATTTGGGCCTCAAGATAGGAGCGGCAGGCATCGCTTTCTTCTGGCTCTGGGTCACGGTTTTTAGGTGGACGACATTTGACTATGTTGGCAATATAGCAGTTGGTGCTTCGAGAAAGATTGATGGCTGCCAGCATCTTATCCAAAAGCTGGCCTGCAGGTCCCACAAAGGGCAAGCCCTGGGCATCCTCGTCAGCTCCTGGCCCTTCTCCAATCACCAGAACTGCTGGATTTAACACACCTGTTCCCGGTACTGCTTGGGTTCGTCCCTTACACAGCTTACACCGATGACACTGTTTGATTTGAGTTTCTAGCTTTGCTATAGCTTCCTGCCGATGGGAAATCTCCTCCAATGATGCCTCTTGAAACTGCCGACCTTGAATCTGCGGAGCTGAAACATCTGTAGTGTCTTGGAAAGAGACTTCTTGTACAGATTCCTGATGAAGGACAAGTTCTTGGTCGTCAGTAAAAGCAGGAATTTCACCGTTAAAGCTGGCAGAAGGGTAGCCCTGAGCCCAAGCGGAAATGGTACGAAGATTGGAATATAGTTGATTTTTTTCAGCGGCAGTCATTCCTTTGATGATATACCAAAGAGGTGCTTTATGCAAGAAAGAACGGAACTATGAAAACAGTTGAAAAATTCACTATCCCTTGACATGTTTCTTCCTATACGTATAATAGATACGTAAAATTTTTTGAAAAGCATCTACGAATAAGGAGTTCCCATGTCAGGACATAGTAAATGGGCTACAATTAAACACGCAAAGGGCGCTGCAGACGCTAAGCGTGGCCAGTTGTTTACAAAATTCATTAAGGAAATCTCTATTGCCGCTCGCATGGGTGGTGGAGATCCTGCTGCCAATCCTCGATTGCGTACTGCAATCCTCAAGGCACGTGCTGCAAACATGCCTAAGGATAACATTGAGCGTGCTATTAAAAAGGGTACCGGAGAATTAGGTGGTGCCTCTTACGAAGAGAAGTTGTATGAAGGTTATGGACCAGGTGGAGTTGCCATCTTGGTTGAAGTTCTTACCGATAATAACAACCGTGCTGCTGCCAACGTTCGCAATATCTTCTCTAAGAGTGGCGGAAACTTGGGTGCAACAGGTTCTGTTGCTTATATGTTTAACCGCAAAGGTGTTATTGAGTATGATGCCGAAGTAGTAAGTGAAGATGAAGTTATGGATGTGGCTTTGGAAGCTGGTGCAGACGACATTGTAACTGAAGACGGAATTATTACTGTTACTACAGATCCTGCTAACTTTGAAAGCGTTTTGGAAGTATTGCAGGGTAAGGGTTACGAGTCAGTATCTGCTGAGGTAGCCATGGTTCCCGATATGTATTCTGCTGTTGACAATGAAACTGCCGCTAAGGTTCAGAAGCTCATCGATCGTCTTGAAGAGGACGACGACGTTCAGAACGTATACACCAACGCTGACTTCCCTGAGGGATTCGGTGCTGAGTAATTCAGCCAGCAAGGCCGGAGCCGATGGCTCCGGTTTTTTTGTGTCCAAAAAAAAAGTTCGTCGTGTGCTGGGCATTGATCCTGGCCTTGCTTCCACAGGTTATGGTATTGTGGATTTTTACAACAATCGGTATCACCTTGTAACCTATGGTGTTATTTCTACCGAAGCAGGGGAGCCCCACGGCCAGCGTCTTCTAAAGATTTATTCCCGCCTTGTGGCCCTTGTTCAGGAGTTTCAACCTACAGAAGCTTCCATGGAAACCTTGTACTTTGCTAAAAATGTTTCTAGTGCCATGTCTGTAGCGGAGGCCCGAGGGGTAGTAACTCTCTGCCTTGCCCAGCATTGCGTTCCCTTAGGGGAATACACCCCCAACATCATCAAGCAGTCGGTAACAGGGGCTGGTTCTTCTGGCAAGGCTGGAGTTCAGGAGTTTGTGCGGCTCTTACTGGGCATGGAGGTTGTTCCAAAGCCCGACCACGCTGCCGACGCCCTTGCTGCTGCCATCACTCACATCAATTCGGTGCGGTGAGGTGGATTGTATGGCGATGGGCTATGGATTTAATGATTTGTGTATTTCAAGTAACTGTGGGTATTCCGAATTTATAAATCGAATCGCTTGCAAGGTCTATATAGTCGTTCCAGAAGACACAGGTTCGACTCTCATCGATTTGTACCTGTTGCCATAATCCGTGGCAGTTTTTTAGGTCGCTATAGCCAGGCAGGGTTTCAATGTCCTCCTTTACATCGTAGAGGACAATCTTTCCATCAGTAAAAGAAACCTTAAGGGTGTAATCATCCAGAGCCTTGATACTTTTAATTCTTGCAATCATTTAGTACCTCTATTCTAAGGGTGGCAATTTTTTTAGCGACTGGGTATTCCACATTGACAATAGTTCTTGCTGATGAATATGCAGCCATTCTGTAACAAGCTGCCTTGCTTTGTTTGGCAAATCTCCCTCTACCATTTGCATTGATAGAAGTTCAAAATGCCAATATATTCTCCATTGTAGATAAAAATTTATTACAAGATGTGACTACTGTCAAGACTTCAGATGATTCTCATGTCCTAGCAATATGCCATCACCCACATTAATTCGGTGAGGTGAGGTGGATTGTATGGTGATGGGCTATGGGTTTTCCCAGCCAGACACTACAAATAATTGTGACAAATATTTCCAATAATTGTCAGAGCTTTGTCTATATTGTTGTATGTCTTGTTCTGATAAATCAAATTCATAGTCATCGTTAAACAGAAGGTAGTTGAAAAAATGGTAAATTAATATTTCCATCTCATCTAATTCAGAAAAGACGATTTTTTTCAGCTCCTTCTTGTTTTGCAAAAAGAGGTATTCTTGTATTCCATAGTCTAAATCCCATAAGTAGTGATAAAACCGTTCGTCAAAGGTTGTGGGATCCTTTCGACTGTTGCCCAAAATCAACCATGGCCATATATCTAGTGCAAATTTGTCAATGGGTTCATCATAGCTGCCATAATTGAAAGAACCCTTGTTCCATTCGTTTGTTACGAGATTTCCCTTTCCATCAAAAACAGCCTCTTCACCAGTATCTTTTGTGTAAACCTGATTATCCTCTTCTCCTCTCATTTTGTGGATATTATTTTCGTAGGTATTTCTCAGGATAAAATTAATTGCAGCCAGTCTGTTTTCAGGAATTTCGCTGTCGAAATTTATTCCCAATTCTGTAAGGCCATTCTGCAAATGTTCTGTTAAATTAGTGTTTGTGTGTGCATTCTCAAACACCGACAACACATTTTCACTTGAATATGCTGATGTAATTAATGAGGTTGCAATAAGCAAAACTCCCCAAAAACTTCTTCTCATTTTGCCTCCAAACTCTGTTTACAATATTGTACTTCAATTCCTAGAAGCTGTCTAGCTAGACAGGTGATCGTGGCAGGTACAGATGGGATGCTATCTTTGGGAAGGATGTTCGTTTTAGTCTGTCATAATTCTTTGGATAAGCTATAGGAATGATTTTGATATCCGTCATCCAATTTCTCAGTGAGATTGTAGCGGTTTCTCAGTGAGAAAGCAGTGGTTTTCCAGTGAGAAAAAAAAATTTCTCACTGAGTTTCCAGCCCTTTCTCAGTGAGAAATCGCCTTGATGGAAATGCCACGATACTTTGCTGGTTGTAGGTTTATTGGGGGATAGGTGGTGGGGTAGAATGGAAATTGTGAAAGGATTGTGGTAAAATGGGTGAAAGGGGCAGATGAAAGGTGATTGCAGAATCAGTAAAAATCAGCAGAAAGGCTGGGGTGCAGGTGTGAACTGTATGACTCAGGTTTATTTTCGAAACAAGAAAATTTAATCATTTTTTTTATTCTAAGAATTATGTAAGAAACTAATTAAAAGTTCTAATAAATAACTCTTATATGATTAATGAATTTATGATAAAATAAAAGAAATGTATTAAAGATTCTAGAGGTGACATATGGCTATAATGATGAAACGTCAATTAAACGACGAAGAGAAACAAATTATTTTGAATAGACATGGACGTTGTTGTTATGCTAATGGGCATCTAATTCCAGATGGAGAGAAGATTCATTTTGATCACATAAAAGCCTTTGTTAATAATGGAGCTACAGATTTAAATAATATTGCACCAATGTGTGAAAAGCATAACTTGGAAAAAGGACAGTTACCTCTAGAAGATTTTAGAATAAAACTGCGAATAGAAGATTTTTTTAATATTGGGAAAAGATTAACTTTAAAGGATTTACTAAAATATTTTAAAGAAAAAAAGGATATTACTTCTTTTGGTGAATCTATTGCAATAAAAGAAGATGAGGGGAAAATAATCATAGAGAATGCATCTTTTAGAGAAGCATTTAAAATAGAAACATGTCCTCTAACTGGATGGAAATATTTTTACGGAAAATTACCTGTTGATATATTGGATAGTGATGATGATAATGAACATTCTCAAGGTTTACAACCTAGATACTTAATCTTTGATAAAGTTTTTCAAATGTTTAGGCACTTTCAACATTATCCTGTTTTACAACCATCAATTGGACGAATTGATGGAAATAAAATAGTATTATTTGATGGTCAACATAAAGCTGCTTCTTTATTATGGACTGGTCGTCGAGATTTTGAATGCAAAATATACATAAATCCTAATCTCGAAGTTTTAAATCAAGCAAATATTTCTGCACATGATAAATTTGCACAAACTAGATTTTTCTCTTCTATCATGGTTTTAAAACTAGGTGCACAGTTTGGAAAAGATTTTGAAGATTATAAGAATACAGAAAATGGACAAGAGAAAACAGAACAAGGTTTCTTAGAATACATTTCAACAAAGGATTTAGCCCAAACGAAAGCTGAAATAAAAAATAAATTTAGAAGTTATTTATATAATTCTATTCTTGAAAATGATGAAAATAAATGGAAGGCTTTAGTTTCAACAGGGAATAGAGGTTCAAAAGAACAACCGATTACTCTTGATATGTTAACAAAATCAATTTTTGCTCACTTTTTATATACAGAACCATTACAAGATAACATTCTCTCTGAAAAATATAAAAGAGATATTGAATCTGAAAATATTGTTAAGTTAATGAATTTGATTTTTGATAAAACATTAATAAACTGGAATCCATCTGCAACACAAAATGATACAGAACAACAAAAATTAAGTAGAATGTTTTCTTCAAAATCAATAATGGCATGGTCTGAACTTTTTAAAGATGCTATAAGTGCAAAACTAGAAATTTATGATACAGACGAAAAATCAAAAATATTTTATCGTCAATTAGAAGACTCAGATTTTGAAAAAATTGACCAAATCATTATTAGACTCGTTAATTGGCAGATGTGGGATTCTCCAAAAGATTCTGAAATTGACAAAATGATTTCAAATAATAAAAGCACCTTAAAACAATGGTTAAAAGATAAAGGGCTTTCTACTGGATATTTGATGGGTGCTTCGGAATAAGAGAGATTTGAAACTAAGGACAGGAATTTATTATGAGTGAATTGAAAGTAAAAGAAGAAAATGGGAAAATCTGGTGTCCACTAAAAAATACATATCACGTAAGTACTCCAGAGGAAAAAGTTAGACAATTATGGGTTTGTAAACTTGTAAATGAATATGGTTATTCTTTAGAACAAATGGCACAAGAAGTTTCTGTTACTACTTCAAAAAAATCAAGTGGAGAAGCTAGAGGAGATGGTAATGCTCGCGCAGATCTAGTAATCTGGAAATCTAGAGAAGATAAACTTGCTGATAAACTTGCTGATAAACGTGCATTTATTGTTGTTGAATTAAAAGCTGAAAATGTTCGTGTTCGTGTAGAAGATTATTATCAAGGTCAAAATTATGCTAGTTGGGCTGGTGCAAGTTTCTTTGTAACTTCAAATGAAAAAGAAACAAAGTATTTTAATATTGATCCAGATTATCTTCCTAAAAGACTTGAGGAAATAGTAGCAATCCCAACATATAGCGAATCATTGAATGAGAAGAAAGTTTCTGAAATTTTAAATCAAACAAAGACATTTACACGAGATGAATTTACAAAGACATTAAAAGCTTGTCACAATATTATTAGAAATAATGATAAACTTTCTCCAGAGGCTGCCTTTGATGAAATAAGTAAAATCCTTTTCATGAAAATACGTGAAGAAAGAAAAAATCAAGGTGAAAAAGTTTTTACAAAAAAAGAATATGAAAATGGAAAATCAATATATGAAGAAAATGTACGACCAAATTTAACAGGTGATGATAAAAATCTTGCATATATGCAATTTTTATTTAGAAGCACAAAAGAACAATTTAAGGATGATAAACTTTTTGACCAAAATGAAATAATAAAAATTCGAGAAAATAGTTTTGAACAAATTCTTGAAAAACTTGAAAATTATAACCTTTCAGATACTCAAGATGATGTAAAAGGAATTGCATTTGAAGAATTCTTAGGAACAACTTTTAGAGGTGAGTTAGGACAATTTTTTACCCCTCGAACAATAGTTGATTTTATGGTACATATTCTTGACCCACAAGAAGGAGAAGTTATTTGCGACCCAACTTGTGGTTCTGGAGGTTTTTTAATTAAGGCTTTTGAATATGTACGTGAAAAAATTGAACGTGATATAAAAGCTGCAAAAGATTCTCTTCGTTATCAATTAGAAGGTAAGGATTATGATTCAAAATCAGAGGAAGAACAACTAAGAATTAATAAAAAAATTGATGAAATGCAACAAAAATTAAACAAAGAATTAGATACTCAACAAAAAGGGAACGAAGAAAAAAATATTCCTCAAAGTAGAATGTATGCTTTATCTCATGATTGTATTTATGGAACAGATGCAAACCCTCGTATGGCAAGAACAAGTAAAATGAATATGATTATGCACGGAGATGGACACGGTGGAGTTCACCACCATGATGGTTTATTAAATGTAAACGGAATCTTTGAAGAACGTTTTGATGTGATACTAACAAATCCTCCTTTTGGAGCTCGTGTTGATAAAAGTCTAAAAATTTCTGAAGCAGATCGTTTTACAGATGAAGTAATGATAAAAAAATATGAAAAACGATATGGTGACGATTATAAAAAAGCTCTAAGACAAGTAAATGATAATATTGGAAAATCTGTATTAGACCTTTTTGATACAGGAAAAATGTCTGGATTAACAGAAGTTCTTTTTATGGAACGTTGTTTGCGTTTGCTCAAAAAAGGTGGACGTATGGGAATGGTTTTACCAGAAGGAGTATTAAATACTAGCAATCTTGTAAAAGTGCGTGAATATTTTGAAGGTAGAGCAAAAATTATTTTGATTTGTTCAATTCCTCAAGATGTGTTTATTGCAGCCGGTGCAACTGTAAAACCAAGTTTGGTTTTCTTTAAACGATTTACTGAAGAAGAAGAAAAACAATATTCAGAATGTGTAAGTCAAGCACAAAATGAAAAAAGAGCAGAAAAGCAATCTCAAATTGATGAATTAAATGCAGAAAAAGAAAAACTTTCTGATTCAAAAACTCGTGAAGATAAGGCAAGAGTAAAAGCGATTCAAAAACAACTTGCTCTTATAAAAGAACAAATTATTGAAGAAGCCAAGCCAAGAGTAAAAGAATTATTTGATTATGAGATTCCTATTGCTCTTGTAAATGATGCAGGAATTACAACAACAGGAGCGGTTTCTGAAAATAATGAACTTCCAAAACTTGAAAAAGAATTTGCTGCATATAATGATAAAGTGAAATTATGGCAACATCATGATTATTCTGTTTTATATGAATACAATGTTGGCTCAGATGGTTCTATTGTCAGAACATTTAATGAAAAAGAGGATGTTTTGACATGGTAGAAATTTGTTTATTGAAATCAATTAATTTTGTTGATCTCGAAAAATGGTATGTGGAATATTATTTGAGAGAAATTCATCTGAAATCAAAATATGAATTAATAACGTTGAAAAAGATTATATCCCCTAAGAAAAATCTAATAAAAAAAGATGATTATAAAGGAGATATTCCGATTGTTGATAAAATTGTATTTAAGACAGGGGATATTGTATTTAGAAAAGAAAAAAAAACAGGAATGAATTTATATTCTCTTGATAATGAAGATTTACTTGTTTCTAATATTAACTTTCATCAAGGTGCGACTGCATTAAATACTTTTGGAAAGATTGTTGCATCAACTCATTATCAACCATATTCTATAAATACAGAAATAATTGACCCAATATATTTAGTTAAAATTTTACGTTCTGAACCATTTTTAAAAATGGTATCTGGGAAAAAAGCACAAGGAATTAAGAATGAATCTGGGTATGATTTTATAGGAAATTTTAAAATACCTGTTCCTTCGATTTCTGAACAAAAAGCAATAATACAGAAATATCAAGACACAATTTCCAAAGCAGAAGCTATTGAGAAAGAGGCAAATTTTCTTCTAAATGATTCCCATTTATATTTTGATAGCCTATTACAAATAGAAGAAATTAAGCCTAGTTTTGTTTCTGGGTTAAATTTTATTCACTATAAAAATATTGATTTATGGGGAATTGATAAAAATCTCTGTAGAAAAACAATTCGAAACAAAAAATATAAAACAGTTCCTCTTGAAAACCTTTGTTCTGTTGGTAGTGGAGGAACTCCAAGTAGAAATCATTCCGAATATTATCGTGACGGTAATATTCCATGGATTAAAACAACAGAAGTTATTGATGAGATAATTTCTGATACAGAAGAAAAAATAACTCAGAAAGGACTTGAAAATAGTTCTGCAAAATTGTATGAGGCAAATTCTCTGATAATTGCAATGTATGGACAAGGGAAAACTCGAGGACGAACTGCAAAATTAAAAGTTCGAGCAACAACAAATCAAGCTTGTGCTGTATTATATGATATAAATGAAAACCTTGTTAATATTGATTATCTTTGGTTTTATTTTCAAAATGAATATGAAAGAATTAGAGAATTAGCATCTGGAAATAATCAACCAAATTTAAATGCAGGAATGATAAAGACTTATCCTATTGTTCTTCCACCTCTTCCTGTTCAAAATGAAATTGTAGAACACATAAATCAAATAAAAGCTCAAGTAAAAGATTTACGACAACAAGCAAAAGAATTACGAGAAAAAGCAAAACTTGAATTTGAAAGGAGTGTATTTGAGTGATTGAAAAATTAAAAGCTGATTATGATTCTATAGTTAACTACAAAGGACATAAAGATATTTGTATAAAATATTCATTTGACTATAAAACTGTTAATGTAAATTTATATTTTGATATGTTTGATTCAAAGATAAAAACGTTAAATCTTGTTTTACGTTATGAAAAAAATTATTACTTTACAACTCTAAATGTTTCAAATATAGAAATACCAACGCAATATTTAAAAGAGGTACCATCAGATATTTTAACCAAAATACTAGATAATAATAATAGTTTAACTTCTTTTTTCTTATGTATAAATGAACATGTTGAAATCAATAACCCTTCAATTGCAAAATACAGTAAAGATTATACGTTTCTAAATGCATTAGAACACAATAAAAGTGAAGAGAATAAACCTTTTTTACATCATTTAAGACGAACAAAAATGACCGAAGAAACTTTTTCTCTTTTAAGAAGAACAATGGATATACCAGTTCACATTTTAAATATTATACAATCAAATGGAATGACTCTTGTTCGAACTGATAAAATTGAATTTCGAAAAGAAATAACAGCAATTATGAATAAATATGGATTTAAAATTTAGTTTGAAAATAAAGGGAAATATATGCGACTAAAACATCTTTACATAAAGGATTATAAGAATCTCAAAGATTTTTCTCTTGATTTTGAAAATGGAAGAGGTTTATCCATTTTAATTGGTAATAACGGAAGTGGAAAAAGTAATGTATTAGAAGCAATAAGTGGAATTTTTTCTGAGTGGTATAGAAAGTCAACATATAAATTCGATACTGATTATATTTGTTCATATTTCAAAAATAATAAAGATTATGAAATATCTTCAAAAAATAGATATTTGAAGATTAATTCTTATGAAAATAATAAAGACTTTTTACCAAATAAACTAATTGCAATATATTCTGGTGAAAATGAATTTCTCTGTAATGCATTTTTTAAACCAGCAAAGAATAGTAAAAAAATGATATTTTGCGACAAAAGTTTATGGGCTGTTTCTTTTCTTCTTTTAATTTTATATAGATATACAAATAATGATATTGCTTTATTCTTAAAAGAAGAATTTGATATTTTGGAGACTACACCAATATCTATTGCTTTTAAATTGAATTTTAAAACAAGTCAAAGTGATAAAGATGTAGAAAGTTTGATAGAGAAAATTAATAAGCATGATTTAGAAGAATTTACTTTGACAGAACGAGAGTTACAAAAATTATTAGGTCGAATAAATGATGATGATTTTTTATATTATGAACCACGTGACTTATTTGACATTTTTTTTCGTGCCTGTACTGTCAATAACTCTTGGATTAATAAAATTGATATTGTAATTAATTCTCAAATTCCTTTAGAAAATTTAAGTGAGGGTGAGAAAAAATTGATTCTTATAAGGTCAATTTTAGAGTTTGTAGCAGATGAAGATTCTTTGATATTAATGGATGAACCTGATGCAAATATTCATGAAGAACGAAAAGTTTGTTTGTATAATCAAATAAAACAATATACGCAATATGGTAGACAAATTGTTATGACAACTCATTCTCCGATTATTGCAAAAATTGCTTCTGAAAACGAATTAATTTATTTAGAATCAAAACAGGGTAAGGTGGACATAATTGAAACTGAAAAATTAGATTTGATTAGAAAATTAACTTCAAATGAATGGAACATAATGGAAGCTGGTATTTTCTTAAATTCAGAAAAACCATTAGTTTTATTTGAAGGAAAATCAGATATTGATTTTGTAAAACGCGCAATAGAATTGTTGAAAGAAGATAATCCAAAATATGGACAAATTGATGTAGATTTTTTAAGTTTTAATGGAACGGGTAATGCTGTTTCATTTATAGAAGATATAAGAAATTGTGTTTCTAATAAAAAGATTATACTATTCTTTGATAGAGATGATGCAGGAAAAAAAGCAGTATCAGAAATTACTCATAAAGATAAAAAATCTAAAGAAATAAAAAATTGTGAAGATTATGTTTCAGATGATGCATTATTAAAATGTAGCTTTTATCCGTATTCATCAGAAGTTAATTCAGGAGATTTTTGTGTTGAGGATTATTTTTCTGAAGCACTAATTGAAAATATTATTACTGATTTAATAAACACCAAAAAACATCCTATAAAAGAAGTTGCAAATTTGCCAAAAAGAATCAAGGAAACATTAGCCAATAAGTATCATGACTATTCAAAACTTGAATATGAAGGTTTTAAACCTTTGTTAAATAAACTTTTAGAATTACTTGGAATTCAATAAAATTTAAGAAACTTTTTATATTATTTAATAAAATAAATTTGATTTCTGATTTTCATAACAATTATACTTATTGTAGGGAGTATTTTAATGAATTTTAGAGATACTATAATTGATGGATTGGCTTTTGGGGGTAAAGTTAATGTTGAATCTTCATCTATGAATGAACTACAAAAAGAATTTTCAAAGATTGGAATTGATATAAGTAAAGAATTATTAAAAGAACTTGTAAAAACACCGCAAGAAAAAATTATTGATAATGCAAAATCGTGTGGAATACAAAAGATTACACAGTATACATATTTGTTTTTTGACAATTCTCATTTTGAATTTCTATTAATAGAAGGTGGAGATATTAATCGTTTTTGTCATTTAATGAGACTAAATTTACTATCTCAATCGCAGAAAGATGGTATTGCAGATTGTATTAATAAAAATAATGGTATTCTTCATAAAGAAAAAATTTTATATATGAATTAATATTTCTATTGTTTCATAAGTTCACACTACCTTGAGAAAAAAATTTGATATCATGTTATTGGTGAACTTTATCAAAAGATCGTGTACATTAAAGTTTGCAATTTTGGGTTAATATAAAGAATCATTAATCACATCTATTGATTTTGGATGTAGTTGGATTAGAGAATCTCATCAAATGAGGTTTTAAGGTTGGTTCCTAGCTATAATAGGAATCAACCTTTTGTCCACTATTCCTAGCTGAAAAATATTCCACAGGAAATATATGATACTGCAGTCTATAAGACAATTTGGAATTGTATTATTGTATCTTTAAACACATATATTCAAAAGATATTGCCTCATTACCAATTTTCAGAAAAGCAGGATGTGTTCCTATTTTCTTGAATCCAAACTTTTTATATAAATGTATTGCCATGGCATTACTACTACGAACTTGTAAGTCGATTACTTCAAATGAGTTTTCTTTTGCAAAGTTAATTATTTCAAGTAATAACTGACTTCCAATTCCCATGTTCCAGTATTCTTGTAAAACAGCTATTCCAAAATCTCCTCTGTGTTTCATTCTACGAGGTAAACGACTCAAACTGGCATTGCCAATGATTTTACCTTTTTCTTTTGCGATGAACATAACTTCATCAGATGAGTTTTCAATTTGACTAATATATGCTGCTTCTGATTCTATTGAAAAAGGTAGGCCCTCTGCTCCAAATGTCAAATTATCTGTTTCTGCACCGATTTGTTTTAGAAATTGCAATATTTCTGTTGCATCATTATGTGATGCCTTTTCAATGGTAATATTCAAATTAAAATCTCCCATTTTTGTATTTCAGCTACCTTCTCCCCATCGTGCCGATTCCTAGGCAAACCAAGAAGATGGCACCATTTACCAACACTATGGTGGCTCCAGAGGCGGCTCCAATGTAGTAGGAGAGGGCAAGTCCTAAGATGCTTGACACCAAGGAAATAACCATGGCCACCAGCAGATAGCTTCTGGTGTTGCGGGTAACAAAGCGGGCTGCTGCCGCAGGAAGCACCAGCAAGGAATTGATGATAAGAAGTCCCGTCCAACGGATAGAGGTGGTGACGATGAGGGCTGTCAACAATGCAAAAATCTGCTCTGTGGCAAAAACTGGAATGCCACGGCTTTTTGCCAGGGTGCGATGAAGGTTTGTCAGCAGCATCTTGTTATAAAGAAGAATCCACACTATTGCCGTCA
Organism: Treponema sp.; assembly: GCA_036300185.1. Taxonomy (GTDB): domain Bacteria; phylum Spirochaetota; class Spirochaetia; order Treponematales; family Treponemataceae; genus Treponema_F. The sequence continues at coordinate 67,331 of JAXJGY010000012.1, forward strand.
CCACTGCCACTACCACCAGCAGGGCAATTTCCCGTGGAGTAATGCTGAGAATATCTCCTATCAAGTATTTTTGGTAGCGGGCAAAATTTCCTGTGGCAGAAAGAAGCACCAGTCCCAATGCCACGGAGGTGGATGAAAAAACCCCGATAATGGTGTCGGCAGAGCTTTTTCCCTTGGTTTTTACGGTGATAATGGCAAAGCCTAAAATCAGGCTAAATCCCACCATAGCCACCATGGGCTCTTTTATACCTAAAAGTACTCCAAAGGCAATTCCCGTAAGGGCAGAGTGACCAATGGCATCGGAAAAAAAGGACATCTTGTTGGACACTACAAAGCTTCCCAAGGTACCAAAGAGGGGAGCTGCCACTAGCACTGCCAACAGCGCATTTTTCATAAAGTTTGGCTCAAGCCAACTAAAGGGAAGAATGGTGTCAATGAAAGCATACCAAAAACTCATAGATAACAAGCTCCTTGTTCACCAAAAATATTACGGAAGGCTTGCGTGCTGTACACTTCCTGAGGCAATCCCTCTGCCACAATGGTCTTGTCTAGAATCACCACCTTGTTTGCATGGCGAGCCACCAAGTCCAGATCGTGGGAAATCAGCAGGATGGTAATGTCGTGGGTGTGCCGCAGGTCTGATACTAGCTGATAGAACATGGAAAGTCCTGCTCGGTCCACACCAGAAACAGGCTCATCCAAAAGCAGGATATCAGGCACTGGATGAATTGCCAAAGCCAGCATTACCCGCTGAAGCTCACCGCCAGACAAATCACAGACACGACGAGTAGCTAGGGCTTCCACCTGAGTGATGGACAAGACCTTCTGAACCAGCTCCACATCCTTTTTTCGGGGAGGGAGCCACACAGGACGGCGGGTTAGGCTTGCAAGCACCAAATCACTGACAGAGACAGGACTATTGGCATCCACTGCCAGCTGCTGAGGTACGTAGCCAAAGCGAGGGCTGGAGGTACAGGCACAGCTATCCTTCATAAAGTGGATTTCCCCAGTATGAGGAATCTCTCCCAACAATGTCTTGAAGAAGGTTGTTTTTCCTGCTCCATTGCGCCCGATGATGGCTGTAAGTTCTCCACAGTGGATGTGAAGGTTCACCTTGTCTAGAATAGGGCCAGAAGCTGAGGTGACAGAAAGATCCTGTATCTTGGTGCAGCACACGTGGTGGGATTTCTGGTTTGGATGACGCTCCTGACAACGGGTGCAACCGTGATGGTCGCAGATGTGACTTTTTAGATGAAGGGCCTTGGGAGAGGAAGTACCTTGCTGTCCCAAGGGCTTAAAGTGGAAACTGGAGCCATTTTGAGGTAAATTGCCAGTCCTAGTTTTTTCTTCAGTTGTAAAATGAGACTGTTCCTTTTTCATAAAGACTCCAGTTTTATGATTTATTTCCAGGCTTCTGGGTTAGAACGGGCTTCCAGTGCATCTTGAGATGCCTTGTCTAGGCTGTGGAAGAAGTCCAATCCTGTTCGTGCTTCAACTTCGTCTACAGGAACAACAAAGGCAAAGTAATCTTCCTTCAGCTTTTCGTTAGGCATCAAGAAGGCAATCATCTGGGGCTTGCCATCCTTTCCTTCGGGAGCAAAAAGAACCTTGTAATAATATTCTGGAACGGCTACCTTGTTTTCACCAATGGTAGGATAGCTGTCCTTTTCCAAAACTGGTCCACTAATAACATAAATGCTACCAAAAGCCTCTGTCCATTCACGAACCTCTGCTTCCAAATCCTTCCAAACACCACGATTCAAGCCACCAGTCTGGGGACTCATATTACTCATATAGAAGGATTCACTCATAGTTTCCTTGCTGTATGCCAAGTCTGCAGCAGGTGCCAAGTGTCCTCGGTCATAGCCAGAACCCTTGTAGTCTGCTAATGTGGCTGAACCAGTGGAAATCTTTGGGTCAGGGCGGAAGTCGTCGGTACGATTAGTGGCCTTTACCAGCTCATCTGTATTGATTTCGTAAGCAACCCATTCAGCCTGCTCATATTTTTCACGGTAACAGAGACTGAATCCCAGATACTCGTGAATCTCATGGCTATCGGAGGTGTGGGCACACAGGGGAATTTCAAGTCCCTGGGGTAGGTCTCCTGCAAGCTGAGGTGTAGCAGTATCAGAATCCACCACCACCATGGAATCCTTGTATTCCCAAGGCAGGGCTTCTGGCAGGACGATTCCTGTGTACTCATACACCAGATGAATCATTGTTTCCCGTGGACCAAAAAGATAAAGAAGGCCCACTACAACAATCACGATACAAACAATGGCACCAACGCCACCAGACTTCTTCTGCTGCTTCTTGCTAGATTTGCTGGAAGTAGCCTTCTTTGTAGTAGTTTTACTACTAGACTTCTTAGTTGAATTTCCCATGGGGTCAGTATAGCATAGGTTCAATTAAATGTAAAAGTGGTGGAGGATGCCAGCAGCCCACCGCTGCCTTACGCTGAGCAAGCTCAGAGTTCGGCATCGGTAGGCACCCACTGTCATCCTCCACCGAGTTTTTCGTTCATCGGGCTATACTGCTGAATCGAGAGGGCTGGGTC
>JAXJGY010000013.1:0-103899 GCA_036300185.1 Treponema sp.
CTGTAGAACAGAGCCCCTGCCACCGCCAGCAATGAGGACAAGGTTGCCGTCAGCAGGGTATTTTTCAGGGCAAGATAAAAGCTTGGTCGGGAAAAAAGATTTTGAAGGTATTGAAGGGTAAGCCTTCCTGCAAAAGAGGATGAAGCCTTTACACTGAAGGCAGAAAGCACCAGCTGTACCAAGGGTAAGAGAAAGAATAAGAGCACCAAAGCCAGCAGAAGTCCCAAAAGCAGCACCTCCTTCCAGCTTTTCACCTTCTTTCTGCCAAGGCCAGCACTATCCCAGGCAAGCCCCCTATTCTCGTGGCCACGACCTTCCACCAAGCCATAAAGGGCCACCACAGCCAAGGCCAATATGGTCTCCACCAAGGCCAAGGCGGCCACCAGGGGAAAGTTCAAGCTGGAGCGAGCCGCCTGATAAATCTCCACCTCCAGCACTGTTGTTCCCACTCCACCAAAGACAAGCACTATGACAAAGCTAAAAAAACAGTACAGGAACACCACCATGGCAGAGGTGGCAATGGCAGGCAATAGCTGCACCAGCGTAATGGTTCTAAACACCCGCCAAGGACTTGCACCCAGCAGCAGGGCGGCATCATGCTGGTTACTGGGAAGCTGACTCCAAGCGTCAGCACAGGTTTTCATCACCAAGGGAAAATTGTAAAAGCCCTGAGCCAGAACAATCCCCAAGGGAGAATACAAGAAGGAACTGGTGGCAATAGAGTCACCTGCCAGACTCATCACCAGACGATTCATCACCCCCTGCATCCCCCAGAACATGACATAGCCCAAGGCCACCAGCAAGGGAGGCAGACACAGGGGAATGGCAGAAAGGGAAAGAAGGAATCTTCTTCCAGGAAAGGTTCTGGTGGCGACAAAGAATGACAGGGGAATTCCCACTGCAAGGGACAGGAGGGTGGACAGGAGGGCCAGAGTCAAGGTGCGACCAGCCACCTTCACCACCCAGGGGGAAAAGATGAGGGATATAACAGAAGCAGAAGCCCCATCACCGGGCAGGAGGGAAAAAAGCCATGCCATCACAAAGAGTGCCACCAAGCCCAGGAACAAAAGTCCCCCGCTAGCTGTGGCCATAGCCTGCAATCCCCGAGAAAAATCCCGCCTAAAACGGCTTTTGCTCAATTCAATTTCCTTCATCCTGCAAATTCCCTTTGCACTCCCCCAGTCCCCTGTGGAAAAGGCTACTGAGCCAGCAAGGCCATCACTTCTTCAACAGCCTTACTGAGGGTTTCATTATCTACAGTAAGGGCCTTTCCAGCTTGAGGAGCAGCCTGATAAGAAGCAGGAAGCTCCACAGCAGGATTTACGGGATACATCCACTGGGTCAAAGGCAGCATTTCTTGAGCCTGTTGTGAAATCAAAAAGTCCAAGAACAAGCGGCCACCTTCAGCATTGGGAGCATCCTTAACTAAGGCAGCCCCTTCAATCTGCAGTGAATGACCTTCTGGGAAGATTAAGGCGGTAAATTGATCTCCTTCATCATATTCAACATGATAGGCAGGACTTGTAGTATAGCTTACAACCAAGGGAGCCTCTCCTGAGGTAAAAAAGCCGTAGCCTGTACTCCAGGAAGGAGCCATGGTCAAGATATTTGGCTTGAGAGCACGCCAATAGTCAAGGTAATTTTCCCCAAAGACTGCCACTGTCCAAGCTACAAAGCCAAGACCGGGAGTGCTGGTGCGGGGATCCATCAGGATAATCTTCTTTTTGTATACCTCTTTGGTAAGGTCTTCCAAGCTCTGAGGAGCTGGAACAGAAGAGTTTTTATTGTAGATGAGAGAAAAATAGCTCCAGTCATAGGGAGTCAAAAGCCAGTCATCGGTAAGCTGCAATTCCTTTGGAACCATGGTATCAGCCTGGTGGGGCTGGTAGGCTTCCAGCACCTGGGAGCTACGGGCAAGGGTAATCTGGTTATTGTCCACTCCCAGCACCACATCAGCTTGGGGAGCGGATGCCTCCAAAACAGCACGGGAGAGAATCTGTGCTCCGTCCCCCACCACAATCATCCTGCACTTGAGCCCTGTTTTGGCCTCAAAGGCAGCAGCCAGTTGTGGCCCCGGCCCCCATTCCCCTGCAAAGGAGTCATAGGTGTACACCACCACCTCATTGGCTCGATCAATCTTGTCCTGACTTCCAAAGGCTGAAAGAGAACAAACAATACATGTAAATAGGAAAAACGTAAAAAGATGGGTCTTCATACTTCCTCCGCCGGCATTATCCGGATCAGGTTGGGACAGCCCTACGGCCATCCTGCGGGTATATTCTCAGAGAGCGGACATTGTGCCACGCTCACACCCCGGTGATGGATTGACTATAGCAGATTTATCTAGGAATGGCAAGGTGGGATAGTGTACAATAAAGTTCGCAAAATGGGGTAGAAAAAAGCCATTGAAAAATCCAGCATGTTGATTACCACACTAACAAAGGGAGATTCTGTTTAACGCAGCATGATGGATTTGTGGCTTTTTTCAGGAACGTAATTGCGACCTAAACTTGACACAATCAACTTGTCCCCCTTTCCAGACAAAAGCCGTTGTATTTATGGGATAGCAATTTCATCAGATTTGATGAAGTTTAAGATTTGTTCTACTGTGTAATCGTGTACTGTGTATTTTTCGGACATGGGAGGCTCCTTATTGAATTTATTTTAAAGAGTTATTTTATCTTGGAAAGATTTTTCTTGTAGATTGAATTATTTCCCCATTATTGTCCAAATACGCAATTTGTGAGTATGATGGTAAATACCTTTCTGCTTTAAAATCATATATATTAGTTATTTGCTTTTCCCCTAAGAGAGTCCATATGATTGTATAATCAGAGTTTCTTAAAAAATCTAATATTAGATTTTTATTTCCTAGCATCGCATTTTCTCTTTTTTGGGATTCTCCATCATCAAAAAAAACTAAACCATCATTTTTGTTATAAAAATAACTTTCATTATGTTTTGTATGAAGTTTCATTTTTTCTACAAAAAATTTACATGGTTTTAATAAATTTATAGATTCTTCCAAAGAATAATCAGAAGAAGATTCCAATCTATATTCTACAATAGTTGGCAAAACTACTATATCTTTTACATTTTTAATTTCTGCCTCTTCAGAGTATCCAACTTCTGTCATATTGTATTTATAAGCATCTGAATAAAAAAATTCTCGGCTATATATCTGAGATAACTCTGCACCTTCCGGTAACCACCTTCCTTCAAAATTCTTATCTTTCAATTTATCAAATAAGATTTTTACGTCAGTTTTTTTCACCAAAAAAGATTGAATCCATAACCAGATTTGTTTGTCTTGGGAATCAGAGATAAAGTTACCTGTCTCACTATCAATCTTTTTAAAATGTTTAAATAAACATAAATGGTTATTAGTTTTATCAAATATCAACTCTTTTATTTGTGGTATATCGGAAATACAATGAAGCCACTTATTATTATTTTCTTCTGAACTAAATGTTATATCATATAAATCAACATTTTGTTCATTAATTACATTCAATCCTAATGTTGGATCTATATTTCTAATTGTACTTTCAAAAGGACCTTTATATTTACCAATCTTATTATAAAAAGAATTAGGATAATAAGAAGCATTATCTGCTAATCTTGCCATAATTTCATATAATGCAATCCATTGATATTTTTTTCCAATTCTCTCTTCTATTTTTTCGTATCTACTTTGTCCCGAACCAATGGAACTATCAAAATCTTCAAATTTTTCTGACGTCCACCCATATTTTTCGAATATCCACTTGACAGCCAAATTACTTAAATCATTTTCATCAATATCTTTCCAATTGGAAACACTTGTTCCAAATCCGTATCTTCCAAAATCTCCATAACTACACATACCCCGTCCATATTCAGTTATCATTGAGCGATGGATATGCTTCTCAGCAGAAGTTATATTGTGAAAATTATCAATTTCTTCATTTGTAGGAAATTTTTCACCCCATTCACTACGATACGGTGGGGAAATTAATTTTTTATCAATATCAAGTTCAAAATTTCTTTGTAATAAAATTTGAATACTTTGTTTTGCATAATCTCTTAGAAGAATATTTGGATAAACCTCTCCTTGATTGAAAATTGTTTTGTAGATATATTCTCCAAGTTCTTTTCCATTCTCTATAGAATTAGAACGAGTTAAAACACCATAACAAACAGCAAAAATTCGTTCATAAATATATGGATCATTAATACCTTCAAATTTTCTTAAAATAACAAAAAGTATATTTGTATGATTTGTCAGAAACTTAACTAAACATTTTGTTGCAGTATCTCGAATCTTTCTATTAGGAAGAGAAAATAACCACACCAATGCCATAGAATATAAAAATAAAATATCATCAGATAAATATATCTCATAATTTTTCACATAATTAAATATTCTTAAAACAGAAGTAACTTCGTCATAAAACATTTTAGAATAAGAGCAGATTGCAATTGACCAAAAAGAATCTCTTTCTGCCATAGACAATGGAAATAGTAAATCGAATAAGTATTCAGCATTAAAAGGACAATTTTCCTTTGCAACAACATAAAATATGTTTTCAAAAAATAGACTTCTATTTTTAAAATCTGCTATCTGCATTTTTATCCAGTCATTGAGGATAGTCCTATTTGGATAGGATTTTCGCCATTGAAAACTTGATAAATAAATTTCAAATACAGAATCTTTAAATGAACCAGGTATATATTCAAGTAATTCTTGATTATCTACATCCGAAAAATAGATAATTAACATTTCAAGAAGTCCTTTATATCGATCATCAAAAATATATAAATTTTCTTTATCAGATAAAAAAAGTCTTAAAGTCTCATCTTTATATTTCGTAAGAATATATATAGATTGAGCATAATCAAGAAGTCTTTCATACGAAAGTAAATAAATTTCTTCTTTGGAATTATATCTCATATCTTTTACCAAGATATTTTCTGATAACAACTCTCCAATAAAATTACTTGTAATACAAAACTCATCTTTTATTGTCTTATTTAACTTCCTTATCTCTTCCTGTATCAAATACCCTCGTCTTTCTTTCAGTGTTATTTCAGCAAATTTTTGTATAAAAAAATCTACAGCATTTCCCATATTTTCATAGTTATTTTTTTTTGCTAGAACATTATTTATCTTATCAGTAAAACCTTTAAAGATTTCCATCAGAGATATATTACTTAAAACTGTAGAATCAATACTTGCATTTTTATATGTTTGAGAAAAAATTGATAAAAATAACGGATTTGAAAATTCTTGTGAAAGCAATGGAATTGTAGGAATATTCAATTTGTAATATTCAAAAAAACTTTTTACAGCTTCATCTTGATTTATTTCAAAACCTTCTATCTCGTATAGAGTTAATTTATCATTCACAATTTTTATTTGCTCATCGAATAATTCTAAATAAGTAGAACGTACTGATAGAATTACCCCTAAATACTCATACTCAGAAATCAAATTTATGAGATTGGCAAGATGGTTATTCCAAATCTCTTTTCCATTACCTTCATTTATTGCATCAATTATAATTAATACTCTTTGATTTTTTTGTTCGCCAATACAGTTTAAGCCTTCAAGAATATCTAAAAATGAACATTTTACACCTAAAATATCAAGAATTTGTTGCTCTGGTGATTTATCACTTGTAAATTGTTGTCCCAAAAATAAGAGTGATTTTAAGTTTTTTTCATTTCTTTGCTCAACGATGGATGCAAGTGCGTGAGATTTTCCCATTCCCCAACCACCATGAACAAGAAGATACGGATTCTCATACAATTTCCCAGGATTTTCATTTAAAAATACCTTTAGATTCATTAATTTAGATAATAGGTCTTCATTTTTATTAAAAAAACTACGATTGCTTCCATCATCAGAAAACCATTTTCTTCTAATTTCTTCAGAAATCTCTTCTAATTTTATAGAAAGATTCTTTAAGCTATTTAAAGAATCCATTGTTATATTTTTTGAAAATTCTTTATGAACCATACTCCATATTTTTCTTAATTCTTCTATATATGAAAAATATATCCTATTATTATCATCAATAAGTTTGTTAATACAAGAATTTACTTCTAAATATATAGTATTTAATTCATTATAAAATTCTTCATCTCGATCAATCCAATGCTGAACGCTATAAAAAGGAACTTTTATATCTATATCTTTAAAATACTTTGGTCCTAAGTTTTTTATCATTCTTGAATTAAAATTATCAATAAAGCTGTCAGATAAGAACGATGTATCAAACCAAAAATTGATAAAACTACTATACTCAGTATTTTGTACTTTTTTTATTAATTCGGAACTTCCCCAATAACAAAATTCTACATTCATTCCTTTTTTTCTGGATTCAGAAGTCCAATTTTCTACACATTCATTCCATTTATCAAATTCAGACTTTATCTTTTTTCCTTTTTGGATGTTTCTTCCATCTGATAAATCATGAGGAAAGCAGATAATATATTTTTTCAGATTTTTATGAGTATTTAAAACAGTTTTCACCGAAGAATTTATTTGATTCCATTGTGAATTAGAAATAGCACTTGTAAAAAACTTTGCTTGCCAACATATTTCAGAACCATCTTTACAAATCCAGTATCCTTCGACACCTCCATCTGGCTTTCCGATTCTAATAAATTTTTCTGCATTATCAATTTTTTGTTTTCTCGCAAGTTGACAAATAAACTCTTCAAATCCATTTTGTTGAGAAGAATCTATACATCTAATATTATTCCAATTAATATCTATCATTATCGTTTTCTACAACTTACCCGTCTTAGGGATTGTGTTACCTATGGATATTTTTAATATTTAGTATATTTATGATGTTTTGTTTATAAAGTTTTTATATAACTTTTTATATAATTAGCAAGACTTTTAGTCATTTTTTTTTGATAATGGTTTTCATAAGATTCTTGTAATGCTAGATATATCGTCTTTTGTGATTTACCTTTACAAAATTCTTGAATGTATTTTTCTATTTGCTTAGAAAGAGTAAATTTTTTAATTTTACTCAATTCTAATATTTTACAAATACTTAATTCATAATTTGGATTGTTTTCGATAAGCTTTTTTTTACCAATCAATTTTATTAATTTCTTATTAATACATGAATAATATTCTTTAGAATAGAATATTTGTTCTGTAAAATCAAACATTATCGAATCATAATTCAAAAGTGTTGTTTTACATATATTTTCAAATTGGGGCTTATAAAAGCTTTCTTTAAATGCAAAATGATTTTTAATATCCCAAACATCAAATTGAATTTTATTTAAACTAAATTTCATACCGTTGAAAGTATTCAACTTATATGAAACATTATTCTGTTTAAGAAAACTTTCTATTCCAGAATTTTCAGATTTAAATATAACATCAATATCCCTAGGTTTTGGATTTCCATTCAATGCATCTCTAATGGAACCACCAAGAATTGCATAATGAATTTTATTATTATCCAAATAAGAAAAAAAAGAATCTATTTTTGAATTAACTGCTCTAAGATTTGAGAAATAATTATTTATAAGTTCTTTTGAATTATTCATAAAAAACTAAACCTTAATTGCATGTAATTTTCTATACAATGAAAGACAATAAGTATCCGTCATTCCTGAAATTTGATCTGCTATTAACAGTAATATATAATATATATTATTGCCAGTTACTTCAATATTATCAAAATTTTCACTACATTTTACCGTTTTTCTAAAAACAACTAAATAATCAGAAGATATTAATTCTATTGTTCTTTTATCAAATTCAATATATTTTTTCTTATTTTTTTCTTTAATTTTAAATAACCCATCTGCATATAGCGTTACAAGTTCTGAAATTATTTTTTTTTCCCATTAATTCTTTAAGAATTACTTCTTTATTTGAGAATAGGTACTTTTTTGTAATTTGTTTAAGACACTCTCGTAATATACACACATCAGATTCTTTTATTAATTCTTTTTTAAATTTTCCATTCATGTTTTTATCATAATTTTTCATAAATGTATCTATTATGGAATGAAACATAATTTGCTGTAATTTTATTCTAATATCCTGAATTTTCTTTTCATCAGAATAATATTCTGCCTTGGTCGAAATATTTTCCATGTGATCAATCAATTCTTGTATTTTTGCATCATTTTTATCTTTATTAAATTTCTTAATAAACATTACTAATTCAGCTATAGTGAACAGATGTTTTTTAAAACCATCTTCGATATCTCCGGCACAATATGCTATATCATCTGCAGCCTCCATAAGAAATGCTAGAGGATGTCGAATATATGATCCATCAGCAGCAACAAGACCTGTTTTTGAAAAAACATCTTTAATAATTTCATTTTCTGAAAAAAAGTAGCCAAACTTATGTAGTTTTATATCGTCAGCATCTTTTTTGTTTCTTTCCATGGAATTAACTGGATATTTGACTATTGAAGCTAATAAAGCTGATGTTAAATGATAACCATATTTATCTTTTATACACTGAAGTTGTGTTAAAATTCTAAAAGATTGAGAATTTCCTTCAAATTTTTCTAAATCAGTTTTTTGTTGAGGTGTTAAATCAATGTCAGTAAAACTTTCAGTTTCCTTTAATTTATAAAAAAGTGATATTAAAGTATCCCCAATAGTTGTCTCTCCAAAATGACCGAAAGGAGGATTCCCCAAATCATGAACAAGTCCTGCACATTCTAATATTTTAGGAAAATCATGTTTATATTTGTCATCCCATTCATATTTATCTTTTTTATCAGCTGAAATTCTCTCCACAATGCTTATTCCTAGAGATTTAGCTAATGCAGCAACTTCTAGTGAATGAGTAAGTCGTGTTCTTACAAAATCATTTGACTCCAAAGGAAAAAGCTGTGCCTTATCTTGCAATCGTCTAAAAGGATAGCTAAAAATTATTCTATCATAATCACTATCAAAAGGAGTTCTTCCATCATACTTGTCTCTACCTTCTTGACCTTCTGCCGTTGTACGCTGAATCAATGTTTCTGATGATAATAATTTTTCCCAAGATAATTGTGTCATTCTATCTCCTTTCTCCATAAGTATCTTATTATAATTCATTTTTCTTTTTCTACAACTCCTCACGAAATGCTCGTGCCAGAATTGACTTTTTCAATAAATCTATCTGCTCTAACACTGCTTCAGCGGCTTGTTTTGCTTTGTTTTCTTTTTCTATGATTATATCAAGGATTCGCACTATGTCAACTTGCTCTGGAAGTGTGGGAAGATTAATCACCATATTAGATACATTTGATAAACTAATGTTTGCACGTGCAGTTTCTACTTTATTATCATCATAGTATATCTTTGCGATATTAGAATTTAGGAAATAACAAATAAATTCATTGAATACTGTTTTTTTTAACCTAATAATACAAACAGCTTGATTTGTATTTGCTATTTTCTCCAAATTATAGATTGCTGAGCGACCAATGGAAGCTCCAACGATATTTAACAAAACATCTCCTTTTTGCAAGACAGAACGTTTTTGTATTTCATTTATCTTATTTTCTAAATATTTTTCTTTTTCTAAATCCAGATATCCTTCTCTGACATTCTCACTTGTTACAAATAGAGTTTGAGTTGTATCACTTGCATATTGAATTCCTTGCCACTTAGGTGATGCACCTTTCGTAATTAAATCAGATAATGATTCCATTTTTGCTGGCAACCAACTCTCATCGCTTACGCCGTTTTCTTTTCGCCATTTTGTACGTTCAAAAAATGTATAACGCTCATATTCCCCCCCCCATAAAAAAAATTATTACTTTTAAAGGTAATAATATAAAAATGGAAAGTCAAACATTTTTCTACAATTTCCTACTAAATATACGTACTATAATTTTATTTATTTTCCATTTTGTAAAATCTGTGGTCTTTGTCCAAAAAAACTATATAAAAAATATCTGTAGATAAACAAAATTTCTCTGCATCATCTTCATTTACAAAAAAGCCTACAAGTCGCATAGCACTTTCCAGTCTAAATCTTGCCCATCGTACATCTTCGGGAACATGTTGAGGATATTTAAAATCACTATTACGAGGGAATTGCCCATATATTTCTAAAAGTTTTAATCCACCACTTCCAATTCTCTGATTAAGCCAATATTTTCTATTTTCTCTAGAATAATCACGTAATTTTTCTAAGAGTTCTTGTTTTTGTTTATCATTCCATTCCTTAAAATCCTGACCAGCATCTTGGCTTCCATCAAAATATTTAAAACTAAAAGACAACTTTCCCTTTACATCCGAAATTTCTGATACATTTGTTTTTATGGAAAGATTTGAAAGAAAATTTTCTTTTTTTGAATTAGTTTTCTTCTGTGCCAATTTTTGGATATCCTCCAATTAAATGCTTACGATATGGTGTAGAAATAGGTCTGTCATTCCTTAAAAGTTCAGCAGAAAGTTCATCTAATCTATAACAAAAACTTTCTCCATTTTCTTTTTGAACAAGATAAGTACGATAACGACCAAGAATATCCATAATTTCATTACTATGTGTCGTAAAAATAATTTGTGCATTTAGGGGATTATTTTCTTTGTTTATAAATAAATCCAAAAGATGGGGAAGTATGTCTGTATGAAGATTAATATCAAATTCATCAAGAACAAGAACTCCGCCTGTCTTTAATGTAAGATAATAAAATTCAAGTTTATTATATAACGCTTTTGTACCACTTGATTCCATTTCGTATAATAATGGCTCTATTTTTTGAGATTCAACAGTATGAATAAAAACAGGATAAAAAACATCATTATTTTGTTCATCTTTACGACTTTTAATAAGAATTTTTTCTATACCGGTATCAAATTGACGTATTTTATTTTCAACAAATGAAAGCATTTGAGGATCGTTAGCATAATCGCTAGCTATAATGTATGGATTTAACGCTGGATTTACAGATGAACCATCATGTAATCCAAAATAACCTATATTAAAACTTACAAAATAGAAAAAATTATATATATCTTCGATTTCTGGAAGATTGTATTGATGAAGAGTACTTATAAAAGAAGCATTATCTCTAAAAATAATTCCAGAATTACTTTTATATAAGGTGTTTTTTGTTATTTCATTGTTTTCACGGTCAAAAATCTTAGTTTCTCGAGAACCTTTTATATTTCTTTTTCTATAAAGACATTCTTTTATTACTTTTTTCTGCGTAACAATAAATTCATAACGATAATAATTTTCTTTTGAAATAAACTCAACATAAAATTCTCCAGGTTCATCATTACCGAAAAATGAATCAAAAAAAATATTAGATTCAGGTTTATAGGAAAAACTATTTCTAGCAAAATCAGTTATAAAACCATAAACTTTTAATGCATTTGTCTTACCAGAGGCATTTGCACCTTTAAAACAAAGAGCTGTACTAGCAGGAAGATTCATAGAAACATCAGCAGGAACTCCTTCTTTTAGAGTTAAGTCAACCTGCATCCATTCCTTAAAACACCAACAATTTTTTCCACCATATCCTAATAGCATAATTATCCTCTCTATACATATAAGATAGCTTAATTGATATTTTTTGTCAACTTTTGACAAAAAACGTCAATTAACTTGCATATTTCACATAGAGAATAATTAATTTATTTAGTCTCTCTTTCGGTTGCTGAGCAACGGTGAGTTTGCAACGCAAACGAATGGAATGTTTACTTTAGTAAACATCGAGTATAAGCCTGTCGAAGCACCGTTTTCAATTTACAACTCCCCACGAAATGCTCGTGCCAGAATTGACTTCTTCAACAAATCAATCTACTCCATATAAAAACCATTTTGGTTTTGAATTAAACCATTTATTAATTCTGCCTATTTCACTTTTTTCCATAATTTTATTCCTTTATATATTTTCTTTAATACAATTATAAATTATTCTCTATATAGGATTTAATAATGTTTACGTTATGTATAAACTCTTGTGCCTCAAGTATAGAGAAGTTTACTTCTCCATGCACTGCATAATTTCGTATGCTATTAAGCCGATATATAAAATAAAGGAATTGTCTTGGTAATTTTTCTTCCTCAACAAAACAATTAACCATATTACGAATAGAAACATGCTTTCCTGTCTTATTATATGTTTTATTATATTTTTCTCGTAAAGCTGTTTCAAATTGCAACCAATAATAAAGAATTGCAAAATTTGGATTATCAAATAACAACTCATCATACTGTTGCTTTTTTGATAACTTTTTATCCTCTCTACTAAATTTGCTTAAAGATTCTGTTATTGGTGCCATTTCTGCTTCAAAATCCGCATACTTAAATTTTCTTATTCTTGTTAATAAATTGAAGAAAGGGATTTTAATGATTACAAAAATAATTAAGATAGAGACAGGCCATGCTATATTAGATATTAATTCTACGACTTTTTCGGTAAAAAACTGAACATATTCATTCATAAATATACTCCTTTCTTCCTCTACAACTCCCCACGAAACGCTCTTGCCAAAATAGACTTTTTCAACAAATCTATCTGCTCCAACACTGCTTCAGCGGCTTGTTTTGCTTTGTTTTCTTTTTCTATGATTATATCAAGGATTCGCACTATTTCAACTTGTTCTGGAAGAGAACAAATTTGCATGGGAATTACTGATAATTCTTTTTGATTTATTTTGGGAAGAACTGATCTTGAGCCTGAATTCGAAGCTTTATCTAAAAATTCATTTGATAGCATTTGATACCAAAGAAATCTAGTATTTCCTTTTGCCTCAATTGGATACATATCTGCACTACATACACCATCAAAATCGACAATTATAACTTTTGATAGGTATGGACGAATCTTAGAATAAAGAATTTGTCCTGCATAAAACCGATGTTTTCCACTTGTCACTTTGTCTTCCTCAACGGTATGATATTCAAGTAAAATGCCTGTTTTCTTCTCAATATTATCAGGTGCAATATGTGGAAAATCTCGATATTCTGCAATGTCAACGAGATTTGATTTTATATCTGCAACTTCACAAAATCTTTTCTCTTTCCACGAATCATCACTCACGCCGTTTTCTTTTCGCCATTTTGTGGTGAGTTCCCCTGTAAACGCTTTGTGAAGAATAGCAGCTTTGCGTGTTTCAAAACCATCTACCACGTTTTGAGCTTTTTCTTTTGCTTCGTCCAATTTGGCAAACATTGATTCTATACGATTTACAATGCGTTGTTGCTCGTCAAGAGTTGGCAATGGGAAATGTAATTCTTGTAAAGAAGTTGATGATAAATGTTTTACCGTAACACTTGGAGTAGCATCATTTATCAACTTCAATGGTATTGGCAAATAATAAAATAAAAATTTTTCATCCAAATCTTTTGAAACTGTTGAAATCTTACAAACTCGCTGATTTAATAATCCAAAATCTGATTTCCATCTTGAAATATTAAAATCTCCATCCATTCCAATGAGTATTTCACCTTTCTTAATTTTATACTCATCAGGACAATCTTCATCTGTAAAAGTTTCTGTATAACCCCTTACAACATCACGAATTCTAATAAGAGGATAAGTATTTTCATTGGAGTTTGTAAATCGACTAGAATCAAATGGATAACCATTGAGTATTTTTACATATTGTCCTAATTTAACAACTTTCCATGAATCATTGGGAATTATAGGTTCTGGTAAATTCACTTTCTTTGCCATCTAATTTTCTCCCTTATCATTGTCACTGATTTTACGTAGTAAAATCGAATCCGTGTGGCAATATCTTTGTTGCACCCACTTCCAACCTTCCGGCAATTCATATGGAGCTTCTATTTGTTTTTCTTCTATTCCTTTCATTTTTTACCACTCTTCCATTAATTCTCATACAGATTATTTCAAATTAAATAAATCTTCATTTTGCCAATTCTGAGGAAATCCCATTGTTGGTAATTGTTCTTTCCTAACCATTTTCATTAGCTCTTTAAGTTCTGTTGCAATGGAGACCCTGGTACAGAATTATCTTGATAGGGATAAGTATAACCTCTTAGCTTATAGTAATTAATTGACTGAAATATTTCTGTTAATTCTAATTCTGTAATGCCTTGTAAGCCATTTTGAATTAACTTACGTGCTAAATATTCTGGCGTTCTAGGTGGTTTTGAAAATATCAATTTGCCCTCCTGAAAATCATTAGGGCAAAAAAATAACCCCGCGTGAGACGCATTGTTAAGAGGCGTGCAGGGTCTTGTTACCCTAAATATAGCATATTTACAAAAAATGTCAATAAATATCTCTGTCAATCGTATAAACAAAGATATTCTATCTTATAACTCATTAATTGTATATTATTACTCCGTCTTTCTCAATTCACAGACAACATCTCGAATCAAATCTACCGCCATTTCTAATTGTGTAATTGCGTCTTCGGCACTTTCTATTGGGTCTGGTAAATCTTCATAATCTAAAATACTTTCGTCACGAATAAGACCTAAATCAAGACTGTTGTTTTTTTCTTTGATTTGTTCTCGGGTGAAACAATTCCAACGCTCATCTTTTATGGATGTTCTATCATCTGCTTGGTATGCTTTGATAAAATCTGCAAAATGTTCTTGTTTTAGTTGATTTGTTTTACCAAAACTTGGCATATTTGTGCGAAGGTCGTAAATCCAAACTTCTTTTGTGTTATCTTCATCTGTTTTTCCACGAGTAAAGAAAAGTACGTTTGTTTTTACACCCTGAGCATAAAAAATCCCTGTAGGAAGACGTAAAATAGTATGAAGATTACATTTGTTCATTAAGTCCACACGAATTTTTTCACCGTCCCCGTCTGCAAAAAGAACGTTATCTGGCAAAACTACTGCAGCACGTGCTTTTCCCGTTGTTCTTAATGAACGATAAATATGCTGTAAAAAATTTAATTGTTTGTTGCTGGTGGTATAGGTAAAGTCATCACGTGTTGCCCGTTCGCCGCCTTTCTTTGTGCCAAAGGGTGGATTCGTAAGAACCACATCGTAGCCAGACATAGCCTTTCCTGTTTCGCTCAGGGTATCTCCCAGAACAATTCTACCTTCTATGTTGTGGAGCATGGCATTCATCAGGGCTAAACGATGGGTCTCATGAACAAGCTCGCCACCAGTAAACGCCTCTTTTACCTGAAAATTTGCCTCTTTTTCATTCAAGTCGCAATAATCATCAGAAATGCTTTTCACATAGTTATCCGCACTAATCATAAAGCCAAAGGTTCCACAGGCAGGATCATTGCATCGCTCTCCCACTTGCGGAGCTATCAATCGAGTCATAACATCGATGAGGACTCGTGGAGTAAAATACTGGCCAGCACCACTTTTCTTTTCATTTGCGTTCTTTTCCAAAAGTCCTTCGTAAAGGTTTCCCAAGCCTTCTTCTTTTGCAGAATACCAATCCAGCTCGTCTATAGATTTGATGATTTTCTCAAGATTCTTTGGTTCATCAATATTGGAACTTGCCCCTTGATAAATCTCTCGCACACGGCCTTTCGTATTCTCTCCCAGATAGGCAAGCAATTCTTTGTAAAACTTCTTCAACTCAATTCCGCTGTAGGATGTAAGTTTGTCCCAGCGATATTGTTCAGGAATAGCATCTTCTGTCTTTGTTTCTTTTGCCATCTTCAAAAAGAGAATATAGGTAAGCTCTGTAACATACTGATGGTAGGTAATTCCATCATCACGGAGAATATTACAAAGATTCCACAGCTTGCTGACAATTTCCTGATTGGTCATGTTCTTCCACTCCTACATTATGAAACTTTATCTTCGTAAAGATAGGTATTTAATTCTTTAATGATTGCACCTAAATTGTTATTGAAGATTTTGTTCACCTTGTTAAAACCACCTTGATTTCTCCATGCCATGAATTCATCAAAGGTTTTCTCATTCAGAATTGATTCATTGATGAGATATTTTTCAATTCTGTCAATCCATTTCTTTTCGCCTGCGGTAAAGCTATGAGCTTTACAAAGTTTTTTTATAGCATTATGAATTCGCTCTTCATGGGAAATCAATGAGGAGCCAATTGCATACCTACGAACTAGTGTGATGATGTCTGCAGCACATTCTTCATGAGTAATTTGCTCCACAGCGGTGTTCAACTGAATTGGATTAAAGCCTCTTGCATCCAAGGTCAAGCTCAATGTACGTAAATCCGCAACAGTCAAATCGGCTGGTCTGGTGCAGATAATTTCCAAGGATTCTATTTTATCCTTGTTTGTTTTCAGATAGGTAGAAAAGCTTTCCAAATAGTCGGCAGGTTCCTGACCTTTGCCAAAACCTCGTGTTACCTCTTGTACTGTGTCAACTTTGTCACTGATGGGCACATAGGAGGTTCCCGTCTTCTGGATGTTGAAAGCAGCAAAGGCATCTTTGGCTTGCAGCAGGATATCCTTACAATTTTCCTCTGACATAGATTTTGCTTCACGCACTTTTGCAATAAAAGCTTCTGGGGAATCGTAATGGGAGATAACAGTAAAATAATTTATTTGAGACTCATCCATGTGCCCTTTCATTCTTTGAAGCTTTGCAACGATTTGGTCATTGATAAATTTAATTTCCTCTTCATCAGAAACTTTTTCATAGCCTTCAAAAAGCTCATCAAAGGTTACCGAAGGATTTGCCACAACAGGCTTCATGGAGGAATACTCATCAAGATAGCTGTATAAATCAACTGCATCATAGAT
This sequence comes from Treponema sp., assembly GCA_036300185.1. Lineage (GTDB taxonomy): Bacteria > Spirochaetota > Spirochaetia > Treponematales > Treponemataceae > Treponema_F. Next base: position 16,655 of record JAXJGY010000013.1, read on the forward strand.
ATCAAAATGAGTTTTATTGATTTTTGAACACAAACGTGTGGCCCGCCCCAGCATCTGCTCGTACAAAATGCGGGATTTTATGCGTCTCATAAATACAATTTTTGTAATCTCAGGTACATCAATTCCTGTGGAAAGCAAATCCACCGTTACAGCAATGGTGGGATAATGCTCATTCTTAAACCGCTTAATGGCATCTTGAACACGGGATCTGTCACCAATTTTATAGGTAATTTTTTCGATTGCACCAGAGGGCACCTCTTGTGCTTTATAAATGTCACGTAATTTGTCTACAATTTCATCAGCATGATGATCGTTCACTGCAAAGATAATAGTTTTTTCTTCACTTTCTGGGTCAATGTATCGAGATAACTCAGTCAGTACAACTTCATTAAAAGAGGGAGTTAGAACCTTCTTGTTGAATTCTTCTACTTCAAAATCTATTTCATCTTCCAGCTCCTCTCCGTTCACCAATTCCTTTGTAATGGGATTATATTTAGGAAGAATCTCCCCCTTGATATGATGAATTCCCTTTTGATTCAATTCAGTTTTGATAATGTGAGGTGCATCATAATCCACCAGATATCCATCAATCACTGCTTCTCTGTAGGAATAGGTGTACACCGCATCACCAAAAATCTGTCTCGTATGCAATGCTGGTGTTGCAGTCAAACCAATCCGTACTGCATCAAAATATTCAATGACCTTCTTGTACTTGCTGATAAAATCATTTTGATTGCGATACAAAAGTTCTACTTCGCCAAGCTCTTTATCCAGGGTGTATCCACGGTGAGCCTCGTCGATAATGATGCAGTCGAAGTCTCCAGAAGAAGGAATGCGACTTTTATCGTCACTTAAGATTCGGGCAACCATTCCCTGAACCGTAGCCACTTGAATCCTGGTCTCATTTGCCACATCAATATCTTCAAGGCTATTGATGTTATAGATTTTATTCAATGGCTGTAAATCTTCTAGCTTAACATCCTTAAACACATCGAGAGCCTGTTCTCCCAATGCTGTTCTGTCCACAAGAAAAAGGATTCTTCTGAAGCGATTTGTTTTTAGAAATCGATAAATCATTCCCAAGATTGTCCGTGTTTTACCAGTGCCTGTTGCCATTGCAAGGAGGATTCTATTTTGTCCATTAATTACGGCATTCTCTACAGCCTCAACAGCGGACAACTGATAATGTCTGAAATTTAATCCATCAGGGTCACGTAAAAAATCATAGGGAAGATTGGAAAGCTTGCAGTCGGCTTCGTTTATATCCTGCTTAAATTTTGCAAGCAAATTTTCTGGGCTGTACCATCCATGTAGGGCAATAGGAGTATTTGTTTCCTTTCGTAAATCCTGAAACCAAATGCCTGACTCTGTCTCGATTTGCTTCAAATAAGGACGGCCATTGGTAGCAAAGATGAAAGGAACCTTATACTCTCTCCATTTGCCCATGCAATAAGGTTCATCGCTTTCCTTTATATTTCTTGCATATTCTTTACACTGGTTGTCTATAATTCCGTAGACACTTTTTTCAAAGGCTTTTGCCTCAATTATTCCAATAAGCTGCTTATCTATGAATAAGGCATAGTCTGCCCATTTGTCATTACCTTCAGCAGATTTCACCGGCCATTCAGCAATAGCAATTTTTTTTCCTTTTGCTGGTCTTGTTCCCTTTGAATATCGTAACGTTGCAGTATCAACTTCCCAGCCCACTTTTCTAAGCTGCTCATCAATGAGCTTACGGGTTTCCGCTTCCGTCAATTTAACATTAGAAATGGCTGCTGCAGAAGTATTGAGACGATCCTGCTTTGAACGGTTGGCCTGTGGTGTAGTGATTCTATTGGCCTCCCGTTCCTTTGTTAGTTGTTCTATTTGGGCTTTTTGTTCGGCGAGTAATTTTTCTCTTTCTTCCAGCAACGCATTTTGTTCTGCAATTTTTTTCTCTTGATTTAAGACGAGTCGAGTATAATCGGGAACCACTTTTGGTCGTTCAGGAATCATAAAAGAATCTGATGAAAAAGAACTATCACCGTAAACCCGCATAAACCAGACTGCAATGCGATGAGCAAATCTTAAAACCATGAGAGCATCTTGTTCATCTGCCAGATTTTCGTGTGCTGAATCATTTCGTTTTTTCCGCACCTGATTAATCCATTGATTCACATCGTAAGGTAAAAATCCTTCGTTATTTAATAAACGGGTACGAGTATAATGGGTATTATCAGTTTGAGGCTCGGCAATGTTTTCGATTCTAAGAATTTCGCGTACCATTAACTCTACAAATAGCCCTGACTTGTTTTTACTGGATGCAGGATCTGTATAGACATAGTTCTCTGCATAATCCATTGTCTTAGCAAAATCTGGCCAATAAGATTGTAAAAACGCAAAATTCCCCATAATCAAAAACTTCCAATAAAACAAAACTATAAGAACATTATATTATTGAATTCCCCAAACTGCAACCTTCCCCAATCCCCATTCTACCCCACCCCAGTCCCCAATAACCCTACAATCAGCAAAGTATCGTATCATTTCCATCAAGGTGATTTCTCACTGAGAAAGGGCTGGAAACTCAGTGAGAAAAATTTTTTTCTCACTGGAAAACCACTGCTTTCTCACTGAGAAACCGCTCCAATCTCACTGAGAAATTAGATGGTGAACATCAGAATCATTCCCATAGCCTATCCAAATCATCCTGATAGCCTACCACAATCCTTCCCATAGCCTATCCAAAGAATTCTGACAGGTTAAAGCCATCCTTCCCAGCGACAACATCCCATCTTTACCTGTCACGACAACCTGTCTAGCTAGACAGCTCCCTCTGTCCTTACACGCCACGATGACCTTTCTAGCTAGACAGCTTTCCCCTGTCCTTACACGCCACCACGACCTTTCTAGCTAGAGCAGCGTATAATTTGTCTCCACAGGGATACGATCACACACCGATGATGAGTTGTTAATACAGGCTTTATCTAGGAATTACAAGGTTGGGTGATGAGATATGGATAAGAGAAATCCATAATCAACAAATTTATTGCAGTATTTCTTCTCTAATATGGCATAGTAAATCTGCATCTTGGATAATTGGAGCATCCATAAAATTGACCATTCTTTCCATTTCTTACTTTTAACTGACCATTACATCTTGGACATATTAAGGTTTCCATTTTTACTTTTCTGTCAATGACAGTTTGCCTTATATTTTCAACATGTTTTGATCGAATATCTTCATCTATAACATTGTGATTTAAAATCAAATTCGTAATCTCTTGAATTTCTTTATCAGACAGGCATTTATTTGTTGAGTTTGAATAGACTAATTTTAAAAGATTATTTCCATAAATTACAGGAGTTCGTGAAGTAATATCCTTCAATTCTGCATTGCCAACAAAAACCACAATGGGAAAATATCTTACATCTTTATACTCTACAAGCAAGTCTTTCAGTGCAAAAATATGAGATTGATTTTGTTTTACAGGATTTCTGAATTTATGTTTTTCTTTGTAAATTACTTGCGTCCAATCCTCAGAGTTTTCATGTCCAAAAATCCAACCACTATAGTTTTTAGTCTCAATCACAAAAATTCCATACAATGAAACTACTACATGATCAATCTGGGTTGTTTTACCACTTTTTGTCTGTAGCATTATATCATTTAGTATTTTATACTCACTTTCATTCAAAGAAGACAAAATCATTGACACGTGATGTTCCCCTTGATCTCCTTTATTAATCCAAGTCCTCTTCCTAAGGACAACGAGTAAAAAAAATACAATAAAAACGAGTACAAATAATGCAAACATAACTACAACAGATTAGAATATTTCATCTTGCTTCTCTTCTACAAATATAAAGTCACCCCATTCTATCATATCCGTAGTTTTTCTTCTATACTTTTTCTCCACCATGGTTAATAAGTCCCATAATCTTATTTTCCCCATTATAGCACAAGTTCCAATAAATTCACATCCACAATTTCCATTCTCCCCACCACCTATCTCAAGTAATACCACAGTACAAAAAGATTATTCTGATAGCCTATCAGAATTATTCCAAAAGCTTATCCAAATCATTCTAATAGCTTATCCCAAGAATTATAACAGGTTAAAAGCACATTTTTCCAAGGGATGGAATCTCATCTATACTTGTCACGACAACCTGTCTAGCTAGACACATTCCCCTGTCCTTACATGCCACGATGACCTTTCTAGCTAGACAGCTTCCCCTGTCCTTACATGCCACGATGACCTTTCTAGCTAGAGCAGCGTGTAATTTGTCTCCACAGGGACACGATCACACACCGATGATGAGTTGTTAATACAGGCTTTATCTAGGAATGGTAATTGATAACAAATATACTAGAAAGCAGACTTTACTATACATCCACATTTTTCGACCGAAAAAAGCAATCCCACCTGCATTTTTCAACCGAATAACCAGCAAGCCCCCCAGTACGAGCCCCTAAGCAGTGCTGGGGGAAGGGGGGGGGGTATTAGGTAGGGAGCGACCAGCCTAAAGGCTGGGAAAATCGCGATATATTGAGCGATTTTAGCGAGTCTCACTTTTGTCTCGCAAAAGTGCAGGAAAACCCCGCTTCTGAGTAGAGGGGTTTCCTCCCCCTAAATAAACTCATTCTTGTAAATTCCCCCTAAAAACGCTACAATATCACTGAAGTTATCATCTCGATTCCTAGTTCCACAAATGACCACTACAATACAGTGGAAAAACTCAGGTTCAGCTGATACACAAGGCCCTTTGTTTTGGCCACAAACACAAAAGGAGAATACAATGGCATTAACCTTGGCAGAAAAAATCTTGCAGGCTCACATCGTTCCAGAAGCCTGCCCCAACACAACATTTACCCCCGGAACTCCCATCCAGCGGGGAGCGGACATTGCCATCCGCATTGACCAGACCCTTACTCAGGACGCCACTGGTACCATGACCTACCTACAGTTCGAGACCATCGGCATTCCCCGAGTCCGCACAGAGCTTTCCGTTTCCTACATTGACCACAACACCCTCCAGACCGACTTCCGCAACATGGACGACCACCGCTATCTTCAAAGCATTGCAGCCAAATACGGCCTGTGGTTTTCCCGCTGCGGTAACGGAATCTGTCATCAGGTTCACTTAGAGCGCTTTGGTAAGCCTGGCAAGACCCTCCTTGGTTCTGACTCCCACACTCCCACTGGAGGCGGAATCGGTATGATTGCCATTGGTGCAGGTGGACTTGACGTAGCCGTTGCCATGGGTGGTGGAGCCTTCCACTTGGCCATGCCCAAAATCTACGGTGTTAAGCTCACTGGAACCCTCAAAAAAGGCGTGGGAGCCAAGGACGTTATTCTTGAAGTATTACGACGTGAAACTGTAAAGGGTGGCGTTGGAGCCATCTACGAATACTTTGGTAGCGGTGCAGAAAGCCTCACCGTTCCCCAGCGAGCCACCATTACCAACATGGGAGCAGAGCTTGGTGCCACCTGCAGTATTTTCCCCTCCGATGCCACCACCAAGGCCTTCTTGGAAGCCATGGGCCGTGGACAGGAATGGAGCCAGCAGCAGGCCGATGAGGGAGCCACCTATGACAAGATTATCGAAATCGACTTAGATGCCCTCAAGCCCCTAGCAGCAAAGCCCCACTCTCCCGACGCTGTAGCAGAAATTGCCTCTGTGGCAGGAGAAACTGTTACCCAGGTTTGTATCGGTTCCTGCACCAACAGCTCCTTGGACGATTTGGCAGCAGTGGCAGCCATTGTGCGAGGCAAACACATTGCTCCCGGCGTAGAAGCTGGTATTGCTCCCGGAAGCCGCACTACCTTGCTAATGGCAGAAAAGGCTGGTATTTTAGGTGATTTGATTCGCGCTGGATTCCGCATTTTGGAAAGTGCCTGTGGTCCCTGTATCGGTATGGGATTTGCCCCCAACACAGAGGGCGTTTCCCTCCGTACCTTTAACCGCAACTTTAAGGGACGCTCTGGTACTGCTGACGCCAAGGTATACCTGGTTTCCCCAGAAACTGCCGCAGCTGCCGCCATTACTGGTGTTATCACCGATGCTTCCACCTTGGACTACAACGACCCCTGTGTTACAGAAAAGGGACGTCAGTCCTTGCTGGCAGGCGGACTTTCAGGTCTTACTAGTGCAGACATCACTGGAGCTGCCACCGACGACAGCATGCTGATTGCTCCCCTGCCACAGGCAGAAGCCGAAGCCGTGGAAGTTGTTCGTGGCCCCAATATCAAGCCCTGTCCTGCATCCCCCGCATTTGAAGCAAGCCTCAAGCTGCCTGTCTTGCTAAAGGCCCAGGACAATGTTTCCACCGACGATATTATGCCTGCTGGAACAAAGGTGCTGCCCTTCCGCTCCAATATTCCAGAAATCTCCAAGTTCACCTTTGAACGCATTGATGAAAACTTCTATGCTAAGGCCGAAAAAAATGGATTTGCTGGTTGTATCGTTGTAGGTGGCGAAAACTATGGTCAGGGCTCTTCTCGTGAGCATGCTGCCCTGGGCCCCATGTACTTAGGTGTTCGTGTGGTATTGGTTAAGTCCTTTGCCCGCATTCATCAGGCAAACCTTATCAATTATGGTATTATTCCCATTACCTTTGCAAATCCTGCCGACTACGACAGCATCCAGGAAGGTGACACCATCGAAATTACAAATATTGCCGCCGCTATGGAAACTGGAGAAGACTTTGCTATTACAGTAACAGGTCAGTCTGGCTCCAAAACCATTGTAGGAAAGAATACCATGGCTCAGCGCAGCAGAACCATCATTAAAGCTGGTGGTTTGGCAGCCTATACTCGTGGAGGCGGTCAGTAAGATGGAGTATCGGGCAATTCGTGATCCCTTGTGGAAGCACATCTACTTACCAGAGGCCTTGGCTCAAGCTCTTACCACGGCAGACTTTGTTCGCCTTAGTAGGATTCGCCAACTGGGGCCCACGGAATTAGTGTATCCAGGAGCTGTTCACACTCGTGCGGGGCACTCACTGGGAGTTTACGAAATTGCCCGACGAATACTCCAACGTCTGGAACAACAGGGGGCTCACTGGATTACCTCCAGTGGCAGAATCTCTTGGTATGCAGCAGCCCTCTTCCACGACATTGGCCACTTTCCCTACACCCACTCCCTAAAGGAGCTCCCCCTAGAAGAGCATGAGGTGCTTTCTGGTCGCATTGTGCTGAAGGAGGATGTAGCCCGCTGTATCAGCAAGGCAGGAGGAGATCCCCATCAGGTGGCTGCCATCATCGACACCACCATTCCCACTGAAGATACAGAAACCTTGTTCTACCGAAAGCTCCTGTCTGGGGTTCTAGACCCCGACAAACTTGACTACCTGAACCGTGATGCCTATTACTGCGGTGTTCCCTACGGTATTCAGGACACAGAGTTTACCCTAGATCAGATTTTGCCCCATCACCAGCGGGGGATTCAGCTAGATTCCGCTGCCATCCTTTCTGTGGAAAATCTCCTGTTTTCCAAGTACTTGATGTATCGTTCCGTGTACTGGCACAAGCAGGTGCGAATTGCCACCGCCATGATGAAAAAGGCTCTTTTTGCAGCCCTTTCCAAAAAACTTGTTCCCCCAGAGGAGCTATACCAGCAGGATGACCAGGGAATCCACCATTTGTTGCAGTCCATTGCCACCAATCACGGAGAAAAAATCTTTCCAGAAATTGTGCTGGCTACAGGAGTACTGGAGCGACAGTTGTACAAGGTGGTTGCAGAAATTAAGTTTAATGAGGCAAACCCCATGCACACTGCTTTGGAACAGCTAGACAAGCGTCATGAAGCAGAGGAAAACCTTGCCCAAAAACTTGGTATTCCCCCTCAGCACATTTTAATCGACATTCCTGAGCGAATTTCCTTTGAAAGTGACCTGTGGATTTGTGACGAGGAAGTACCCTTCTCCCAAAGTTCCACCGTCTTTTCTAGCCAAACTGTGGCCTCCTTTACTGGAAGCCTGCGGAAAATCCGTGTGGCAATCCGTCAACAGGATAATTCCTGTTCATTCCAAGAGAAAGAATGCAAAATCATTGCCAGATTTCTAGATATGGAATATAATAATGATATTATACTTGGTTAGTTTTGGAGGACAAAATGAAAGTTCAGAACGTAATGGAATCATATATTACAAACCGCACAAATGCCTTATACGATGAATTCGCAGAGGCAAAGAATTCATTTTTAACTTGTAGCTGTGAAAATTGCCGTATGGATACAATATGCTATGTGCTTAATAGAATCCATCCCAAGTATGTTGTGTCAGGACGTGGCATGACCTATGCAAATCTTGCCCTCAATGGACAGATTATGGCTGATATTGATGCCATGATCATTGATGGCATGAGAATTGTCAACGCAGCAAAGCGTCCCTACCATGAAAAAAGAAAGATTGAAAATCCTGTAGAAAATGTTCCAGCCTTTAGTTTCCCTGTGTTTATGGGAGCTGTTTATGATGGCCATACCTTTGAGCCCCTAGCAGGAGTTACTGTAGAGCTTACTGCTGACGGAAAGCTTGTTTCCATGGAAGATGCATCTTGGGAAAACCCTACCCTCACCTATAAGCCAGGTAAGGGATGTTTTACCTTTAAGCCAGCTCCACTCCCTGCAAGTCAGGAAGGAGAAACAAAAAATTTCCCTTTCACCATCACCATTCGTGCAGAAAACTACCAGCCCTTGATTTACTCCTTTACCATTCCTGTTACTAGCAGCATAGAGGAGATTCCCTTCATTTCTTTGAAGCTTCAGGATAGCTACATGTTCCCTGTGGATGAAATTAATTCCATGGAAGAGTAGTTTTGATATTGACATTTTTTTCAGCCTCTGATATAGTATTTTACATCAGGGGCGCTTAGCTCAGCTGGGAGAGCGTTTGGTTTACACCCAAAATGTCGGGAGTTCGATCCTCTCAGCGCCCATAAAACACTCGGTTCTGCCGAGTGTTTTTTTTTGCATTAGATTTATCGGACAAATAAATTTTATCAGTAAATTTTAAAAAATAGCATTTTACTTCTTGACATTTTTCTCTACCTCTGATATAGTATTTTACATCAAGGGCGCTTAGCTCAGCTGGGAGAGCGTTTGGTTTACACCCAAAATGTCGGGAGTTCGATCCTCTCAGCGCCCATAAAACACTCGGTTCTGCCGAGTGTTTTTTTTGCTTTAATGCTTTTTTATTCATACCAAGAACAAGACAAAATAAAAACCCCCTCGCCTAAAACTAAGGGAGGGGTTATCTTCAGATTTACAAGGGATTAATAGTTTTCAGCCTTGATCTGGAAGTAAGCCTGAGGATGGGCACAAACGGGGCAAGCCTTGGGAGCTTCTTTTCCGAATACCAAGTGACCGCAGTTGCTGCACTGCCACATTACATCGCCGTCCTTGGAGAATACCAAGCCGTTCTCAACGTTTGCCAAGAGCTTGAGATAGCGCTCTTCGTGAGCCTTCTCGATAGCTGCAACGCCTTCAAAAAGCTTAGCAATGCTGTCAAATCCTTCTTCACGAGCTTCTTTTGCGAAGGTGGGATACATATTCTCGTGCTCATAGTTCTCACCTGCAGCAGCTGCCTTCAGGTTTTCAGCAGTTGTTCCAATTCCGCCATTCAAGAGCTTGAACCAAAGCTCAGCGTGCTCTTTTTCGTTGGCAGCAGTCTCTTCAAAAAGCTCAGCAATCTGAACATATCCGTCCTTGCGAGCCTTGGAAGCAAAGTAAGTATACTTGTTCCGTGCCATTGATTCACCGGCAAATGCCTCCTGAAGGTTCTTCTCTGTCTTTGTTCCCTTCAAATCTTTCATCATTTTCCTCCGCATCTTATGGATTTATACAAATAGATAAAAAAATCTTATTTGCAACTAAAAACAATATAATACAATGAAAGAAAAAAAGCAAGTAAAATTTGTAATGATTACAAATTTATTGTCTCAATTTCTAAAGACAAAGGAAGCTCTGCTGAAAGCTTGTCTTGTTCTCGCTTTAAGGCTACCTTTAATGTATCTTTAGAAAGGCTCACTATCACCTTGCCAGGATTCTTTTGGTTATTGTTAGCCGCATCTTCAATAAGGCGTAGTGCCAGCTGGTCTTCAATTTCCCGCTGGATAAGACGTCTCATGGGGCGGGCTCCAAAGGCTGGATCGTAGCCGTGCTCCACCAAATACTCCTTGGCCGAAGGCTTTACGGTTATGGTAAGGTTCTTTTCTATCAATCTATCCTGCAATTCCTGAAGCTGTAAATCCAGGATGCCAGCAACTTCCTTTTTGGACAGGGCGGTGAAAACGATGGTATCGTCGATTCGGTTCAAAAGCTCTGGGCTAAGAATCTTTTTTAGCTCAGATAAAGCTCCTTCCTTGATAGCTTCATAGGAAGGACTTGTCTCTTCTGACAAGGCAAAGCCCATGGTAGAACCTTCGGTAATCTGGCGGATTCCTGCGTTACTGGTCATGATGATGACCGTGTTGCGGAAGCTGACGGTGTGGCCCAGGTTATCTGTAAGCTCCCCTTCTTCTAGCACCTGTAGCAAGAGATTGAATACATCGGGGTGAGCCTTTTCGATTTCGTCCAACAATACGACAGAATAGGGATGATGGCGAACCTTTTCTGTTAAGGTACCACCTTCTTCAAAGCCCACGTAGCCTGGGGGAGCTCCCACCAAGCGACTGGAATTGTGTTTTTCCATGTAGTCACTCATGTCCACACGAATAAGGGCATCTTCACTGCCAAAGAGGAACTGAGCCAGGGTCTTTGCTAGCAAGGTTTTTCCCACACCAGTGGGCCCCAGGAAAATAAAGGAACCTGAAGGACGGCGGGAGGAAGAAACTCCTGTGCGGGAGCGGCGAACTGCGGACACAATGGAGGCTACCGCTTCTTCCTGGCCAATAACCTGACGGTGTAATTCTTCTTCCATGTTCAAAAGGCGGGTAAGCTCCGAGCCAGTGAGCTGTTCTAGGGGAATTCCTGTGATAGAAGCCACTACAGAAGCTACATCAGCTACAGTAACAACCTTGTACTTGCCGTCACCACCCTTTTCCCAGCGCTCCCGCATGGCTTCTAGCTGCCCACGAAGCAAATGCACTCGGTCACGGATTTCTGCGGCTGCCTCGTAGTCCTGATTCTGCACCAAAAGACGCTTTTCTTCCGTAAGCTCACTGATGCTTGCTTCTAGCTCTTCCAGCTCCAGAGGCTTTTCTTCCTCATCAATCTTTTTCATGGCGCCAGCTTCGTCCAAGAGATCAATGGCCTTGTCTGGCAAACAGCGATCGCTTAGGTAGCGGCGAGCAAAACGAACGGTGGCAGGGATAACATCATCCTCGTAGCGTACCCCGTGGAAGCTTTCGTATTTTTTTCTGATTCCTTCTAGAATCAAGATGGCTTCTTGGTCAGTGGGTTCTTCTACCAAAACCGACTGGAAGCGGCGCTCCAGGGCTGCATCGCGCTCAAAGTACTTGCGATACTCAGCCAAGGTGGTAGCTCCAATACATTGTAGCTCCCCACGGGCAAGGGCTGGTTTCAGCAGATTGGAGGCATCCATGGCACCTTCTGAGCCACCAGCCCCAATGAGGGTGTGTAGCTCATCAATAAACAGAATAATATTCTTGTTTTCTACAATTTCTTTAAGAATAAGCTTAATTCGCTCTTCAAATTCACCACGGTACTTTGTTCCTGCCACCACCGCCGCAAGATCAAGGGAAAGAATACGCTTTTTCAGCAGATTGCGAGGAACAGTACCTTTAACAATGTGATGGGCAAGGCCTTCCACAATGGCTGTTTTTCCAACACCAGGATCTCCAATCAGCACGGGATTGTTCTTAGTGCGGCGGGAAAGAAGCTGGATAACACGGCGAACCTCTTTTTCTCGCCCCACCACAGGATCTAGCTGCTGATTGGCAGCCAATGCAGTAAGATCTCGGCTAAATTCCACCAAAATACTGGGACGGCCGTTTCTAGACTTGTCGTTGCGGCTTCCCCCCTGACTCCCGGTGGAAAACACGGGAATAGCCATTTCCCTGCCTCGGCTTTCATAGGAGGACTGAAATTTTTCGTAAATACCGTTTAGGGCAGAATATACATCCTCAATCCGTAATCCAGCCTTTTCAAAAAAGCGGGAGGTGAGGCTGTATTGTTCACGGATGGCGGCTACCACAAGATGCTCAGTTCCCACATAATCACGACGAAGACTGCGGGATTCGATGGCAGCTGCATCTAAAAGGCTTCTGACTCGCCGTGAAGCAGGTAAGTCACTGAAGGTTCCTATTTTAGTTCTAGTAAAAAGACTTTGTTCCAAGGCAAGCTGAAAGGATAAGACATTTATCCTTAGCTTTTGCAACAAAATATATCCCAAGCCATCAGCGTGCTTTAACAGGGCGATTAAAATATGTTCAGGCTGCAACTGATCGCTGCCGCTTTTTTTTCCTTCCTCTTGGGCCAAAACAGTAACAAGCTTATGGGCCCGAGGTGATAAATTCTTTGCCATAGTAATTCCTTACACTTCTTTATATTTTCGGCAGGGCCTATAATTTAGCCCAGTTGTTCAATATAAAGTCTAGTATAGCAGCTCATTAAAAGCAAATTTGAACCTTTTCCAGAGCTTCTTGTAGCAACAAGGCTCTCAGGCGAGAAATAATAAGAACAGGATGCTCCTGCACATCAGTTTCAAAAGAAAAGTTTAATTCCTTGTCCTTGTACAGATAATCCAAGTGGGCGTTGCGTATACGATACATAAGGGCATGAAGCTCTCGATAGGAGATTCCCATAATGAGTCCCGTGCTCATTCCCAATTGCAAGGTACTGATAATGTCCATAGCTTCACTACAATCAATAAAACGGCTGTATCGCATAACGGCAAACATTCTACTGATAATGTGACGAAGCATGGTTGGGCGACTTTCACCATAGGAAATACGAGCCTTCCGTTCTTGGGAACAGAGCTCTGTCACCACCATGTGAAACTCTCCCAGCTGATCCTCTTCCCCACCACAGGCTGCATAACGGGAGCTCAGCTGATAACAGGCTCCTAGGGCTGCATAGGGAACGGAGGTTCCTCCAAAGGCTGGCTCCAGCTGGCAATTTTTCTTGGAAACCTCATCCATTACCTGCTGAATCTGTTGAGTCTGTAAAAGCCCTGGAAGAAAAAGCCGCAAGGAAGCCTTCATGCCACTTCCTGCATCCTTTAAATCGGAGGTAAGAAAGCCAAAATCATAGGAAGCGGCAAACTGTAGGCTTTGCTGCAGAACAGCATCTATTTGTCTGCATAGCTGCCAAGATTCCATGGTATTGTAGCCAGCCGAAAGAGCAGCAATACTGATATGGTCTCGACCGTTTATTAAACAAGATACGCGACCGTCAGTACGAACTACCACTGCTGGAACACATTCAAACTTACGAAAAAGATCTGTTTGTGGATTGTTAATATTTCGCTCGGTGTAGCTTCGTTCAGGGAGAATGCTCCGTTCAACTAAAAGCTGCCGAGCGGAAAAATCAAGCTGATCTGTTTCCACCTGCTGATAATGGTCTGGATGAGGCACCTTATTAAAGGCATCAAAAACTAAAGACTGTACTCGCTGTACATCGTCGGTATTACACTGACAGGGAAAGACAAAATTTGCCAAATTGCGGGCAAGACGGATACGTGTTGAAAGCACCACATCATTTTCTTCCCCATCCTCCGCATACCACACCATTCCAGGATTCAGCGTGTCGGGGTGGCTACTCATAAACTGCTTTCTCCTGGAGCCAATGAATCACAGCTTTCTTTACCAGCGGCACGTTTATCCAAGGCCTTTAATCGGTCTCGGTACAAAGCAGCCCTTTCGTATTCCTCTTGGGCTACAGCTTTTTCTAATTTTTCCTTTAACTGCATCCTGTCCGCAAGTATGGATTTGAAGCCTGCAAGGCGTTCTGGCAAAGCCCCAGTGTAACGGCCAGTGATTCCTTGTTTTTCTAAAATGGATTTGAGCTTTGGGGCAAAAATATTGTAGCACTCAGGACAACCTAGTCGCTGAGTTTTTTCAAAATCACCTTCGTTGGTACCACAAACAGGACATTGACGCTGATTTTTTCTCATCTTGGCGATGGAATCAAAAAGGCCTGCCAAAGACATTTCGATTTTGCCATTGCTGGTAGACAGCCCCCGCTGAGCGGCACATTGTAGACACAGATGGACTTCCTTTTGTCCACTGGTACTAACCTGCTGTACCACCATCATTGCATCACGAACACCACATATATCACAAATCATGACTAAAATTTCCTCAAGGTATCCAAGGGCTTTTCTTTTCCTGCCTTAATGCTGGGCAGGGCTGAAACAACCACAGACAACACTAATGTACCAGCAGCAATGGCAAAAATTCCAGTCCAAGGCAAAATCACAGGGATTTCTTCCAAATAAAAGGCAGGATCAAGCAACTGCACTGGCACGAATTCACTCCTTGCAAAATCCTTTGAAAGGAAATTCTCCAGAAAAGCAAGGAACATATTAGACAGATTATACCAAAAATGGACAAAAATGTTAAGGAGCTTCTCTATACCAGAAAGAATTTGATTTACATTCACGGCACAAAGTATTCCCAATGGAATTCCCAGCACCACACCTGCTCCACCTGCACAAAAGCCAGTCAACAGGAAGGCTGTAATAATGCCCTCGGAGGTGGCTCCCACGCTTTTCAAAATGGCAATTTCCCGACGACGCTCCATGGCTAGCATTACTAGAGCAGAGGAAATATTCACCGAGGCCACCAGCACAATCAAAAACATAACAAAAATCAACATGATTCTAGTGGATGCAAAATTCTCATACTGGGCAGTATTCAGTTGGCTCCACAATCTGAGGCGACATCCAGGAGGCAATTCTTCTTCCACCAACCAGGCTGTTTCCAGCAGACCGTCAGAAAAGGCATCCTCGGTTTGAAGCCCCACCAAAATGGTGGAAAGAGAGCCCTCCAACAGAGAAAAGCCTGTGTCAAAGGGAATAAAAACCCACAGGGAATCAAGCTCCTGATAGCCACAAGACACAATTCCTTCTACCGTAAAGGGAGTAATTTTTGGAATCACCTTGCCAGTGGGACTTGTTCTCATGGTAACGACTCTTATAGTATCCCCAGGATTCAAGCCAAGATTCTTTGCAACTCCCGTTCCAATCAAAGCACTGCGGGGAGAAGAAAGGCTAATTGAACCAGATTGGGCACTAAAAAGCTGGGAAAAATTTGATTCAGGGGCAAAAATTTCTGGGGGAACAGAGCGAATGGTGGCACCAGTTCGACCCTTTGCTCCAGCTGCCAAGCCAATGCCCTGTCGTTCAGGAAAGGCAGCAGTAATTCCTGGAACCCCTTGTAGCTGGACTGCTAGTTCTTTTATGCCTTCAGCTGTCTCCAAGTCAGGCAGGGAAAAACTTTCTTCATCCAAGGAATTGTTGACAATGGAGGAACCAGTTACCGCCACCTGCATGTGATAGCTAGAAAGCTCCACAATGCGAGAGGTGATTCCTTCAATCATGCCGTCAGAAACCGTAAGCACCACCACCAGTGGCACCAAGCTTAGGGCAATGCACAAGATTGCTCCCAAGAGGCTTTTGCCAGCAGAAGAGCCTTCCCCAGACATATTTTTCTGGGAGGGAGATAGGAGCATTCGTGTGGCGTAGAGAATGGAGGCTTTGATTTTCATTGAGAATCCACCCGAGCCAAATGCCCCTTGGTTATGGTATAGATTTCATCTCCCTTAGTAGCCAGCTCCCTGTCGTGGGTTACCAGCACCAGAGTCTTGTGATACTTGTCCACCATGGAAAAGAGCAAATCCCCAATGAGCTGGGCATTGGCAGGATCAAGGTTACCGGTGGGCTCATCTGCCAGCACCAACTGAGGATTTTGAATCAGGGAACGAGCCACCGCCACCCGCTGTCGCTCACCACCAGATAGCTGGGAGGGCAAGTGATGGAGGCGATGGTCTAGTCCCACCTCATGGAGCAAGGTTTGGGCTGCTTCTGCCGCCTGCTTGCGAGGCATACCGCTCATGTAGGCTGGAAGATACACATTTTCCAAGGCAGTAAAATCCTTCAAAAGATAGTGAAACTGGAAAATCAAGCCCAAAAACTGGGAGCGGTATGCTGCCAGCTGGTTTTCCGGCAAGCTGTGGACACAGTAGGGCCCCACCACGACGGAGCCGGCACTGGGAGCATCCAAGCCACCGATAATGTTCAGCAGGGTACTTTTACCACTACCGCTTTCTCCCACCACCACCACCTTGGTGCCAGATTTTACCTGCAAATCCAAGGACTTGATAATGGTCAGCTTGTCCATACCAGTTATATAAGTTTTTTCTAAACCTTCAATCTTAATAATTACGTCACTCATCGTGGAGTACCTCCGAAAGCGTCATGGCCAATACCTTTCTGCTGGCAACCCAAGAAGCAGCCAGGGCAGAAAAAACACCAAAAATGGTGATAAAGGTAATTTCAGCCGGGAACATGCGAGCAGGAATACTAGCATATACCTGATACATAGTATTTTCTCGAACATACATTGCCATAGCTGGATTTGTGGCCATGGTAAAAAGATACTGAATCCAATAGCTCATCTTTGCAATCACATCAAAAATAACATCCATCTGAACGCACAGCAGCATACCCAAAAGCAAGCCTGGAATGGCTCCTCCAAGGCCTGTCAAAAGTCCTCTTAGAATGAAGATAAGCTGTACCTCTCGTTTTCTTCCGCCTAAGGCAGAAAGAACTGCAATTTCAGAACGACGCTCAAAAACCATACGGCGCATTCCGTTAAAGATATTCACCCCCACCACCACAAAAATCATAAACACCAGCATCATCAGCAGATTCTTTTCTACTTTCAACGCACCGAAAAATGAGCGGTTGTAGCTGCGCCAAGATTCGGTTTGAATTCCTGGGAGGGCCTTTTCCAGCTGATGAATTACCTGCATGTCCTTTTCAGAGTCTGCAAGCTTTAGGGCAAAAAGCTTTGTGGCATCCTTACCAAAAAACTGCTGGCCAGCATCCATAGAAATAAAAGAATAGCTATTGTTGATTTCTGCATAACCACAGGAAAAAATTCCCGACACCACAAAAACTCTGTTGTCGGAAATTAAATCCACGTCGCTGCCACCAGAAAGGGCCAACATATTCACGGTACTTCCCACCCGCACTCCTAGCTGCCGAGCAAGCTGGCTTCCCAACACAATGTAGCCAGGGCGAGACAAATCGAATTCGCCAGAAATCATTTGCATTTCCTGGGCAAAACCTGCGTCGGTATACATGATGTCTGGCGAAACAGCGCGAATCAAGGAGGCAGATTGACGACCACTTGCACTGGCCAAAAGACTTTGGGCCTCGTACATGGGCTCCACCGCCACCACCCCTAATTCAGGACGGAAGCACTGCTGTTCAAAGGCTTCTTGGTCAAAATCCTGTGATGCCGTCACCCGAATGTGGGCAGAGCTGATTTCCATAATACTATCGATAAATCCCATCTGGAAACCGTTCATGACGGAAACCGTAACGATAAGGGTCATAACCCCAAAGCAGATACTCAGCGAGGCAAGAAAACCTGTTACCGCAGAGCGGCCAGAACGGTCAACCTTGGCAAAACGGCGGGAAACGAAAAAAATCCACTTCAATACTCTGTTCTCCTTATTTCCTTGCCATCAAGATACACAACCTCAGAAAGCAACCGAGCCCCGTTATAACGAGTTTCAATCTTCATATTGTTAAAATAACGAGTTTCTGTATAAGCACTTTCGTCTTCATATTTTCGAGAAACTAAAAGTACTTCATTTTCAAAATAATCATATCCCCCATGAATATTTCCTGGACGATGATACAAGGTTTTTTCCACCAAGGCATTTTCCTCTCCATGGTGGGTAATTCTTTTTTCTGTTAAATCTCTTTCTGAATTATAAAAATATTCTACAACCTGATTCTGTGAAAGATGCAACAAGGCTGTTGTATCTGGTGAATTGCCCTCTTGTGGATTTGAGTTTTTTAGCTCAGTCTTTACCTGCTGCTCCGAAGCCTTTTTTGTATCAGACTCATACACTTCCTCCCGTGTTAAAAGTCCTTCTGGGGAATAAAAATATTCAGTTCGGCGTGTTTTTTGAAAATCAGTATGCACTACCCTCTGGCGATTTCGGGAATTGTCGTAATAAAAATATTCCTCCTGCAATACAATTTCAGCAGGAACAAGGGAAGGCTCAAAATCAGCAGTAGAAAGGGCTTTCTCCAACCAAGTAATACGGCTTTGCAAACGATATTCACCATCATAGAGATTGCGAGTAAAAACTCCATCTGCCTTAGTTACCACCGTCCTGCTTGAATCTGCTGACAAAAGAGAGGTTTCCTCCCCAGCATAGAAATGGAGCCGTGGTAAGCCCTTTCCGTCGTACAGTAATTCCTGAACAGGCTCCTGAACTACAGCCTCATCAATCAAAGGCTCTATCTCTGAAGCCTGAAGCACGGAACACAGTAAAGCAGGAAGCAGACAGGCAAAACCATGCAAGCGCATCAATCCAATCCCAGGAACTCATCCACGTACTGGTTTGGTTCAAAGGGACGAATATCCCCGTATCCTTCTCCAAAGCAAATAAAGGCTACAGGAATACCGAATTCCTTACCAATGGCTGCAGCAATTCCACCCTTTGCGGTAGAGTCATATTTTGTTAATATAACTGCATCTAGCCCCACTGCCTGATGGAAGACCTCAGCCTGTCGCAAGCCATTCTGACCAGTGGTGGCATCAATAACGAGAATCTTTTTATAGCAGCCAGGAGATGCCTTAGAAGCAGCAACTCTGTCGATTTTTTGCAGCTCACGAACTAAGTTTTCCTTGTTGTGGAGACGACCAGCTGTATCTGCCAAAACAATGCCACCACCACGGGCTGCCACAGCCTCTGCTCCATCAAAAACTACAGCAGATGGATCAGCTCCATGCTGATGAGCCACCACTCGCACTCCCAGTCGCTGGCCATGAAGCTGTAGCTGTTCAATGGCGGCAGCACGGAAGGTATCTGCGGCAGCCATTACCACATTGTATTTTCCGCTACCTTGGAAAAAGCCTGCTAGCTTTGCCACAGAGGTAGTCTTTCCCACACCGTTCACCCCTAAAACCATGTATACATTAACCTTTTCTGGCTCTGGCTCCAATTCCACTGAACGGACAAATTCTAAAAGTCGGCTCTTGAGCTGCAGCAAAATTCCTCGTTCATCTTCAATCTTTTGAGAACGGCAGTTTTTTTCCAGCTCATCCACCAATTCAAAGACGTTTTTTGCACCCAAATCACCTTCAATCAATAAGTCTGAAAGCTCTTCAAAAAACTCCTGATCTCGATTTTTGTGGATTCCAAAAAAATTTCTCAATCTGTCTGCAAACTTAGTTTTTGCCATACCTACTCCCGCCATGTTCATATATAAAAAAGATTAGATTCTATTTTGTAACGCTACTTTGCCCGCTCCGGCAACACCGAATCAGCAGCACCAATAAACAATCCTAGCTGCACCGCTAAATTAATTCCTAACCCTGCAGAAAGAATCATGGATCCTGTTGAAATATTCTTCCAAAGATCGACAGTTTCCTTGCTTTCATGTCCTAAAGCCCAGCCATTTGCTGTATTAACATACATTCCATAGGTAATAAAACTTGGAATTAAGGAAACCAACAGGGCACTATAAGAATTATACATGGCACGCCGTCTTTTTTCAATCCGAGTGGAAATCTCTTGGGTATCTCGTTTCAGCTGAAGATTAAGCTGCCCAAGATTTGATTCAGGAATAATGTCTGCCACAAAATAATGAGGCTCGGCATCTTCTGGAGTTGGTAAAACTGTACCAAAGGCAAAGCCTGTAGAAAGCTCCATTTCCTCTCCCATAGATCCTTCTGGAATTCCGTCAATATAAACTTGGGCTGTAGGAAATTTTTCAGATGTAAAGGAAACCTGCACCTGCTCTAGTGCATCAAGCTTTACCGTGGCTAAAAATTTATTACTGTGGGAAAAATCTGCTTCAAAGGTTCTTGTATTAAATCCAGCTGATTCCACCTCTATGGTATGATTACCAGCAGGTAACAATATTTCCTTGTCTACAAAGCGTTTGGCATAAAACATCTGTCCATCTACAAAAATCTTGGCAGCCTCTACTGCTTCTGGAGGTTCTATCTTAAAGGAAACCCCCACCATGGGGCTGTTTTGCAACGCTGGCTTTAATTGACTGGCAAGCTCCTGAGCCAGCACTGTAATATCTGCCACAGAAGCGAGGCCTTGTATTTCTGCCCAATGGATTTCCCCTGGGTAAAGAGTAAGCTGAACAGCCACCGCTAAATAATTTCCAGAAGCAGTGATGGTACCTGTTAAAAGGCCATTTATGCCTTCATCTTTGACAGTAGTTTTTAAAAGCAAATTTTCTGGAGAATTATTCCACAAAACAATAGTTTCCCTCACTTCCTGAATATTTTGAAAATCCTTCTGCTCTAGCTGTAACTTTACTTCTTCAATCTGGGTATTTTTTTCTTCTAATTGCTGACGTAGCTCAAGAATCTTTTTATCCTTTTCTGCCAGATTTTTCTTTAAGTTTTTTTCAGATGTGGAAAGAAACAGCTGCTTGTCCCGCTCCTTTATAGCAGCAGTTAAGGAATTGCCTAAGGTGGTTCGTTCCTGGTACAAAAGAGAAAGCTTTCTCTCCAAAATCTCTTCTGGAGCAAGAACACGAACACCAATATCTAAAAGATTGTCCAAAATCAATGTAGGCAAGGTAGAAGCAACTTGCTCCAAAGAGGAGGTATCCTGAAAAAGTGGAGATTCTAAGGTAAAGACACTTCCTGCCAACACCCAATCTGCCACAGGTAAGGAAGATGATTGGGAAGCAGAAGCTTGTTCACACCACAGAGAGCTTGATAAAAGGCTTGTAATGAATAAAAAAACAACAAGCCTTTTGAGCATTACACATCATCCTCATCGTCGGAGGAAAGGGGCTGTCCCTTCCACCGGGCAGTAAGGTAGGCTTCGATAAAAGGATCCAGAGCACCATCCATTACCGCCTGAATATTACCAGACTCATGCTTTGTACGATGGTCTTTTACCATGGTATAAGGCTGGAATACGTAGGAACGAATCTGATTACCCCAAGAAATATCCTTCTTTTCTGCAGCAAACTTGGCGTTTTCCTTTTCCCGCTCCTGTCGATAATGCTCGTACAAACGAGCCTTCAGCATACTCATGGCTGTGGCTCGGTTCATCAGCTGGCTACGCTCAGTTTGACAAGCCACGACAATTCCTGTGGGGATGTGGGTAAAGCGAACGGCTGAATCTGTCTTGTTTACGTGCTGACCACCAGCACCACCGGCACGATAGGTATCTACTCGTAAATCCTCTGGTCGAATTTCCACCTCAATGGTGTCATCAAGTACAGGGAACACGTACACAGAGGTAAAGGAGGTATGACGGCGAGCATTTGAGTCAAAGGGGCTGATACGCACCAGACGGTGGATTCCCGCCTCACACTTTAAGTAGCCGTAGGCATAATCTCCAGAAACTTGTAGGGTAACAGATTTAATCCCACCTTCAGCTTCTAGCATATCTACGGTTTCAATCTTAAAGCCCCGATTTTCCGCCCATCGTGAATACATACGGGTCAACATAGAAGCCCAGTCACAGGCCTCTGTTCCACCAGCTCCTGCATGAATGGTAAGGAAGGCACCGTTTCTATCAACTTCATCAGAAAGGAGATTTAAAATACTTAATTTTTCGTAAGAAGCAAGACTTTGGTCATAGAGGCTCTGCAATTCAGCCTCAACAGAATCATCTCCTGTTTCAACTCCCAATTCATACAAGGCTTCCATATCGTCAGCTGCTGCCATCAACTCCTTCCAGGGCTCAATTCGGCTTCTCAGCTGCTTGATTTCTGTCATTACTTTTTCTGCCTTGGAGGGATTATCCCAAAAACCAGGTTCACCAGATAAATTCTCTTTATCTGCAATAGCTTTTTCTACAGCAGGAACGTCAAAGACGCCCCCAAACATTTAAGATATCCTCTTTTAAAGAGGCAATGGGCATTTTAAGATCTTCTAACATAAAATAATTCCTTATATAAAATTTTTATCTAAATTCAGTGGGACGTAATGCAGTACCTTTCAGAAGACATCGTTTCCATCTTTTCTTTGAAAGCTCAGTAAGACACAAACACTCCTGAACAGGATACTGATACAGTCTAACGATATCGTAATAATCAGTGACCCGATCAATTTCTTTTTTCAAAAGAACTAGCATTTCTTTGGATATTGAAGAATGCTCCCAACAAGCACGTTGCACCTTCTTAAACCTAAAATGAATGAGAACTGAAGCCAACGCTTTTGCAGAATCCATCGAACTAGGATCTAAAATGACAGAAACGAACATATGTCTAGAATAAAATAAACCGAGATAATTGTCCATACTACCCTTGAAAAAAAATAGGTTTTAACGCACAATACAATAATGAAGAAACTCATTTTTGTAATTATCTCTTTTTTACCTATTTCTTTTATCTTTGCCCAGGATTTACGATTGACAGTTTCCAATATCCAGGCACGTTCCCTCAGCAGTCGAGAGATACAAGTTTCTTGGCAACTTCCGCAATTATCAGTAGATAAGGATCCTTCTCTGCTTTCGTTGCTTTTATACAGAACCAGTCAACAAAAAGCAGGAAGTAATGCCTTGCAGGGATTGGAGCCTCTAGCTGTTCTCCCCTTTTACACGAGCTTCTATGTCGATACACCAAATACAGATGAAGTTTTTTACTACACAGTTATTATCACCACTGCGGCTGAAATTGATGCTCAAAAGGAAAACCATCAATATCTTGTAATTCCAGACAAAAATACAACTGTTATTGGTGTGCAAGTGTTGCCCCAGTTCCAGCCTACCCAGCAATTAAGTCAGGAGGTGGTTCAGGAGACACCCAATACAGCAACTGGAATGAGAAATACTCCCCTTCCCTATTTGAAGCTTTCCTTACAGTCAACAGATATCCCCATTAATCCTGAACGGAATCAAGGTTCCCTCCAAGAAATTTCTGGCAGTGAAAAAACAAAGCCTCTTGTCCTCCCCGTTCCCTATATTTTTCGCCAAGAGCAGGAAACAGTAAGCGTGGGAGAAGATTTTATTCTGCAGGATATTATCCAAAATCAGTTTAAGGTTGAAAAATATGAACAGGCAGAAATATCTCTTAGGGATTTTCTAAGCATTAATCACTCCAAGGATGCCATCGATAGGGGCACCTTTTATCTCGGAGAAACACTGTTGTATCAGGGAAAATATCAGCAGGCCCTGTCCTGCTTCTTACGGGTGCAGGACAGGTTTCCTGATTTAACGACACGTTGGATTCAAGCAGCCTTGGATGGCTACCAGCTTCCAACTACCAGCTATTGAATAAGCACTCCAATTGGATTTCTATTCAATAACATAAATATCCTGTAGCATTCGGGAAAGCACGGGATACTCACTTCCGGTGATTTCCTCTGCTGTAGGGGTAAGTCTTTTTTGGAATAATTGAGTTTGCTCTCCAGAAGTAACGGAGGCTACCACCTGTTGGGTTTCAGTCTGAACCTTTTCTTCCTGAGTTTCATCAGTTACTTCTGTGGTGGTAGGTGCAGGAACGATAATTACCTCATCCTTAATATTCATTCGATCAAAGAAGCCAGCACGAGAATACCGTCCCTGAGAAACAGATTCACTTACCTCTGTCAGAGTGATAGTTCCAAGGATATCGTTCTGGGCGTACTCTAATCCCAATGTATTATCAAGGGTCCGTAATTGTCCAGCCTTTACTACTGCAAGAACGGTATCCTTGGTGATTCCATCGGTTGAACCTAAATCTACCAGCACATTGTCTGCATTTCTGTCAATTACAAGTCCACGAGTTGGCAGCATCTGAGCAACAGCATTACACATATAGCGCAGGGCATCAGCAAAACGATCATTTCCTGTACGATAGATGTTAAAGGAATCTACCTCAAGACCATTACGACCAGAAAATACCGTTCCCTTTAGTAATAATTCCCGCTCAGTTTCCTGATATTCCAGCAAAACAAAGTAATCCTGGTTTGCATTACGAGCATGACGGAAGGCCTGAGAATAGGTAACAGTCTCTGTATAAGCCTGAGCATCAATATTGGCTGTACCAAGGAAATAATTTTCTACAGCACGAACTGTAACAATACTAGCATCTGCATGAAGGAGCTGGGGAGGTGTTCCATAGGGATACAATCCGATATTCCAGCGCTTTTTGTCCAGATAGAAGGGATCCACATCCCAACGGCTAGCCAAATTGTCAGAAAGCAAGGATTTATATGCTTCAATGGTGTCTGCAACCTTAACGGAAACAGGTTGAATTGAGCTAATGAAATTCAACTGCTCCAGATATAGCTCTTGCTGCCCCTTTCTGTCTAGCATATTGGCATAGGCAGTACGAGCCTGTACATCCAGAGGATTGAGTCGCAATGCCTGCTTGTATTCAAACTCAGCCTGTGGTGCTTCGTACTGCTTTTCGTGGTCACGGGCCTTGGCAATGTGGTACTGAGCCCACTTGCCTCTGCGAGGATCCTCCACGTTAAAGGTATCAAGAACAATCTGCTCCAAGGCAGAACGCATCATCTCATCATGAGGAACAATATCAAGACCATTTTCTAAAACAGAATAGGCTTCCTGCATCTTCCCCATCATCTTAAGGGAGCAGCCCTTGAGATACCAAGCTGTGGATGCTTCGCGGTTACGATTAATACGATAATCACAAATATCAACAGCTTCTTGGAAACGGCCTTGCTGATACAGCACTGTAGCCAAAAGCTCGTAGGACTTGTCAAAGTCGGGATTTAAGTTGATGGAGGTACGAACACGGTATTCAGTATCAGCATAATCCTGATTCAAAAAAGAAATCCATCCTGCAATATACTGAACCTCTTCGTCCTTGCTGTGATACCGAAGTGCCTGTTGAATATAGTTTTGAGCTTCCTCAGTCTTTCCCATTTCCTGGGATACCAAGGCTACTGCCAGCAAGGCATTTCTATTGGACTGCTGCCGTTTCAGAGCATCAATATAACGAGTTTCAGCGCCAGTGAGACGACCAGAGAGAATATCAAGCTGGGCAAGACCGAATCGAGCCTCGATATTGTTAGGATAGCTTGCTAAAACCTGATTAAACAAGTTTTGAGCCTCTTGAATTCGATTTAAACCCAAGTAACAAAAACCTGTTAGGTTCAAGATTTCTACCTTGTCCTTGGCATACTTTGAAGCAGATTCCAAGTAGGTAAGAGCAAGAGAATACTCATTTAAGGCGTAGCTACATTCTGCCAAGGCATACCAAGCATCTCCGTAAGCATTATTCACACGGATAGCCTCTTGGTAGGATTCCACTGCACCATACCAGTCTGCAGCACGCTGGGCATCCTGCCCCTTTTGATACCACTGGGGAGCTGTCAGTTTTTGGGCAACAAGCTGTGGCTGCACAAAAAGAAAACAAAGGGCAAATAATCCCACTAAAAGAAAAAATCTTGCCTTCCCTTCTCCCTGGCTCCCCTTGGTTTCACTGGAAAAAAACATTTTCATTCTTCTGTATCTCCAACATGACGAATCAACTTAATAACGTTAACCCGATGACCTTCCATATCCTGAACAATGAAATCATAATTTTGCCAGGATACTTTCTCATATTTTACAGGAATCTTTCCGAACAAGTCGAAAACAAAACCGCCCAAGGTGTCAAATTCCTCATTGGGAAAACTAGATCCCATGGTTTCATTCAAATTATCCAAATTAGCACGGGCATCGCAGAGCCAGATATTGTCACCGAGGGGAATCACATCCTCCCGTTCGTTATCAAACTCATCTTGAATATCACCTACGATTTCTTCGATGATGTCTTCCATACAGACAATACCAGAAACTCCACCGTACTCATCAATGGCAATGGCAATATGCACATGACGACGCTTAAACTCCCGCAAAAGGCTATCAATACGCTTGGACTCTGGCACAAAGAAGGCTTTTCGGCTGTGTTTTTCCAAATCGATGGTTTCGTGGCGGGCAAAGGCTGCAATCAAGTCCTTTACATAGAGTACACCAATCACATTATCGATGGACTCGCTGTATACAGGAAACCGAGAGTGGCCACTTTCGGCAATTTTTTCCAAAAGCTCATCCTGAGGTGTACCACAGCTCAAAAAATCCACGTCTATACGAGGAATCATAACCTCCTTTACAGAGGTTTCTGCCAATTCCTCGATTCCCCGAATCATGTCTCGCTTTTCTTCATTCAGCTGCTGCTGCTCCGACACCGCCTCTTCGTCTCTAGCGTGATCCCGAGAATTAGATTCGTAATGACCATCTTTATGTTTTCGTTTAAATATATTGAATAACCCCATTATTTTATCCTTCGGCTTATTTTGTGATAATTATATCACTTTCCGCTATAAAATCTTGCAAAACAATTTCCTGGAACTGAAGCATGGGTTGTTCTGGGGAATTATCGCTGTGATCCATTCCAGAAAGATGCAAAACGCCGTGAATCAATAGCCGCTTCAGCTCCTGATCCTGGGAAACATCAAATTCCACAGCATTTTTTGCCAGGGTATCCACACTGATAACAATATCACCAGCAGAAAACCACTCCACTCCCTCTTCATCCTGATAAGTACTACCTGAATTGAAGGAAAGCACGTCGGTGGGCATATCTAGCTGACGATAATTCTTGTTCAGCTCCTGAATAAAGTCGTCCTTACAAAACAAGACAGAAAGCTCCCAGCCAGAAAGCTGGAGTTTTTTCAAAACAGCTTCTAAAAATGGAAGAATCTTAGGAAGCCACTGTGGCTCCTGTGCCATATCCTCATGACAAGAAATTTCGATGAGATTTTGGGTATTAGAGGGAATACTGCAGGATTTTGGATCAAATTCAAATGATGCAAATTCTATAGTTGATGTACTCATGTTGCCACCTTTTCTTCTGACTTAGTTTCTTTTGCAGGCTCCTTTTCATCAGGATCCTTTTGATTTGGATATTTAATGCGAGAATGATAATAACCAGCTAATACGTCTACAAAGGATTCCTCAATGGTGGACAAATCCCTAAAGGTAATGTTGGCATTGTCTAGCTGTCCGTGGCTCACCTTTCCTAAAACCAATTCGTGAATGAATTTTTTTAGGCGAGGAACAGAAGGATCCTCCAAGGTATGACAAGCAGCTTCCACTGTGTCTGCCAGCATTACCACTGCAGATTCCTTTGAGGAGGGAGGATTTCCAGAATAGCTGTAGTCTTCCATAGTGACGTTGGGATCCAATTCCTTTGCCTTCATGTAAAAGCCATAGATGGTACCATTACCATGATGCTCACCGATAATGTCGATTACCTCTTGAGGAAGACGCATTTGTTCGGCCTTTTCTATGCCTTTCTTCAAATGGCCCTTTAAGATAGAGGCAGACATACTAGGCTTAAGGGCATCGTGGGGATTTTCGCCCCCCATTTGATTTTCTACAAAATACTCACTCTGGTCCATTTTACCAATGTCGTGATACAAGGCTCCAACACGGGCGAGACGGTCGTTAGCACCAATGGCACGACAAGCCTTTTCTGCCAATTCTGCCACCATAATAGTGTGGCTATAGGTTCCTCGAGCCTTGGTAATTAAAGCCTGAAGCATGGGGTTTCGAGTATCACCCAATTCCATCAAACGGAAGGTGGAGGCAGTATTCAGCAAATGTTCCAGTGGTGTCAAAAAGCCAAGGGCTAAAATTCCTGAAATAAAGCCGTTGAGGGAAACCATCAACAGGGTAAAAATGATGTCGCTAAAGGTGGTAAGAAAAATAATTTTTAGGGTAAGCATAAATACCACGTTCAATATGGCCAGCAATAGAGAAACTACAACCATATCTATTCGATGGGTAATATTCCGTACAATTCGGGCGGCAGACAAACTTGAGGCCAGCACAAATAAACAGGGAATGATATTGTCCTGGTTAGCATTTAGCACACCAAAGGCCAGCACAAAGGAAAAGATGACACCATGGTTTTGACCAAAAAGCACCACCACAATCAGTACGAAGAAGGTGCTGGGAATGATTATAGGTAGATTGTAGGCGGAGGAAAAGGGAGGTACAAGGCTGCCAAGTCCTGCCAAGGCATAGGTAGCCACAAAGAATACCGCCAAAAGGATAACTTCCTTTAAGGAAACGGGAGTTCCACAGAAAATGGGATTAAACAGGAAGAAGGCAAAGGCAGAAAGGAGCATCAAGTACAAAATGATATCGGCTAGAGCCTCATAGTCAATATACTCTGGAGCATCAGCGAGCTTTTCTAGCTTGGCAAGTCCAATCTCCGTAACGGGAAAGCCCTTGCGAACAATCTTTTCACCCGCCTCCACAGAAACAGGATGACGTGCGTCGGGAGGAAGGCTCACATCGGCAATGATGGTTTTGTCTGCAATCTGTCCTACCTCGTATTCAGAGACGGTAAAAGAAAGCACTGTCTCCGAGGAGGAAATCACAAAGAAGGACACCACAATGCAGGAAATAAATGCCAGGGCAAATACAATGAGAATGCCGTAATTCTTTGTAAAGACTCCCTTGATGGAATCCTTTATATACAGGAAACTAGTTCCAGTTTTCTTCGTTTTTGCTGTCTTCATAAGCTTGTACTATTTTCCTTACAAGTTCATTTCTTACCACGTCGCTGGACTCCATGGTTATCATGCTGATTTCTGGAATATCCTTTAGGATTTCTAGACAATGCACCAAACCAGATGGGGTTCGCCGTGGCAAGTCAATCTGAGTGATGTCGCCGGTTACAAAAACCTTTGACCCTTCTCCCATGCGGGTAAGGAACATCTTCATTTGTTCCCGTGTTGTATTTTGTGCCTCGTCCAAGAGAATAACGCTATTGTTCAAGGTACGGCCCCGCATGTAAGCCAAGGGAGCCACCTCAATCACCCCGCTTTCCATGAGCCGTTTGCCAAAGCCAGTAGGAAGGAGGGTGTTAATAACGTCAAAGAGGGGACGAAGATAGGGATTGATTTTTTGCTCCAGGTCTCCCGGCAGGTAGCCAAGGCTTTCTCCAGCCTCCACCACTGGGCGGGTCAGCACTAAGGAACGCACCTGACCGTCAAGCACCAGTCGCAGAGCCTCTGCCATCATTAAAAAGGTTTTTCCAGAGCCAGCAGGACCAGTACAAAATACCATGTCACTGGAACGGAGGGCCTTTACTAGATGCAGCTGGTTGGTGGTTTTTGGATACACCTTTTTTACTGCACCACTAATGATAATGCCACAATCACGGAAATCCTCAGGACTTTGGCCATCTTGATTCAGCTGGAGGATGGAGGCCATGAGATCTGGCCCCACGTCAAAGCCTGCTGCAGCCTCGTCGGTAATTCTATCTACAATATGCTGGAATTGACGGATAATCTGGTCATCTGCCTTGCCCAGGGAAACCTCGTTTCCGTGGGTGAATACAGGCACGCCAAGATATTTTTCTATGAGATGTAAATTACTGTCATTGGTGCCACACAATCTTGCTAATAAATCTTGATCTGGCACAACTATTGTATATGATGTTTCCACAAAAAAATCACTATGAGGCTTCTCTTTGCGTTTTATCGGCAACCAGACACTTTATTCTTGGCTACCACAAAAGAAACCGCCCTATAATTGTAATGGGAACTTTGGCAACTGTCAAGTTTTGGTAGACAAACCAATTAGATGAAATTGATATTATATAGATAATTAAGATACAATCTTCCCCTTAGTTCTGTATGTCTATCTGCTGGAAGCCCATGTTGGAAAGAATTGTCGTAAGAAGTGATCGTGCCTGTTGCTCCGATTCTGCCAAAATCCCTGAATCTAAGGCTTTTTGTAAGGTATCTTCCCGAGCAAAATCCACCTGATCCAGTACTTCCTGGGTGGTAATGGGAACAAAAATGCTTTGATGCTCGTCAAACACAGCAATTTCCTGAATGTCGTTGCCCAACACCTTGGCAGCAGGAATCCGCAGGGTAATACCCTTTCCATCTTGGTCAATATACATGCGGCTGTTTCCTAGATTCTCTATGCCGCAACGGATAACACCAGAAAATTTCACGATGCTATAGCTTTTTGCCATGCCCATTACTGCAGATTTTTTTAGGGTAACAATGTCGCTGTAATTAATCTTAACAGTAGTAAGCTCTGAGCAACGCTGCAGCTCCTGACTTACCAGTGCATATTTCTTTTCAATTTCTACCTTGGAAAATTTTTGCCACAGGAATAAAGCTGCCACCAAAATGATGGCAAGAAGCAAAAGCCAAAGAAAAAGCTTTGTAAAAAATCTATGAAAAAAGGACTTTTTCTTGGAACTTTTAGGATTTCGAAGTTTGCGGGAAGCCTTAGCTTTCCCCTTGGAGTTTTCCTTCTGTTCTTCAGATTCCATGATGAGAGGTTCTGGATTATCTATCCTTCCTCTTTTTTTAGGTGGAATAGCTTCCTTTCCCTGTACTAGCTTATCCTGTGCCATAGCTCCTCCTGTCAATTCTATAGTACCACACAATGGAAAAATTTCACAACAGATTATTTTCAAAACACCCCTTGTTTTTATGTCCTAGTCTTAGTATCTTCAATACAATGAATATAATAAACGGAGGAAAGGGATGAAGGAAAATCCTTTTAAGTCAGGAAAGAAGCTAAAGCCCGCCACAGTGGTTACAGCTTTAGTGGTGCTGTTGGCAATCGTTGCCGGTTTTACTAGCTTTTTTGTGGTGGATGCCACAGAACAGGCAGTAGTAACCCGCTTGGGAAAATATTCTCGAACGGTGGGAGCCGGTTTGCAGTTCAAGCTACCCTTTGGTCTTGACAGAAACTACAACGTGCCTGCAAATGTAGTGCAGACAGAGCAATTTGGATTTAAAACCATTTCCTCCTCTGGAACAAAGGGAATTTACGAAAATAACATCACCTCAGAATCCCGTATGCTCACTGGTGACTTGAACATTGTAGATGTGGAATGGATTATCCAGTACAAGATTGTGGACCCTGCAGCTTGGCTTTTCAATGTAAAGGATAGAACCAAGACCATCCGTGACATTTCCCAGTCCGTGCTGAACATGCTGGTGGGAGACCGAGCCATTCTTGATGTAATGGGAAGCGAGCGTTCTGCCATTGAAACCCAGGCACAGCAGCTGATGAACGATAATTTTGACCAGTTGGGGCTGGGGATCAATGTGCTTACGGTAAAGCTTCAGAACATTGTGCCACCAGCTGGTGTTCAAGATGCCTTTGAGGACGTAAACAAGGCCATTCAGGATATGAATCGCTTTATCAACGAGGGAAAGGAAGCCTACAACACAGAAATCCCCAAGGCTCAGGGTGAGGCCGACCGTCAGGTACAGGTGGCCCAGGGTTATGCCGTGGAGCGAGTAAACAAGGCTCAGGGTGACGTAGCCCGATTCAACGCCGTGTACGAGGAATACCGCAAGGCTCCTGCCATTACTCGGGAGCGATTGTATATCGAAGCAATGGAAGAAATCTTTGTTGCAAAAGAAAATTCTACCCTCATAGACGGGGAGCTGGATAATGTGCTTCCTGTAAAAACCCTTACTGGAGGAGCCCAATAATGAAAAAGGTCTGGACAAGTTTAATTATTGTAGTGGTATTACTGGTGGCTTTTTTAATGCTGGGCCCCTTCTACATTGTAAACGAAGGCTATCAGGCTGTAGTTACCCGCTTCGGTCAGATTGTAAACACCCGAACCCAGGCTGGTCTTTATATCCGCCTACCTGTGGTTGACACCGTTACCACCTATCCCAAGCTGATTCTTTCCTTGGACGGAGATTCCCAGCGAATTCCCACCAAGGAAAACCAGTTCATCATTGTGGACACCACCAGTCGTTGGCGGATTTCTGACCCCGGCTTGTTCTACCAGTCCTTCAAGACACTGGAGGCAGCCAACAACCGACTCAGCGACATTATCGATTCTGCCACGAGAACCATTATCACCCAGAACAGGCTAGCAGAAGTGGTTCGTAGTTCCAACCTCATTAACGAGCTGGCCACCTCCAACTCCTTGGTAAACATGGAGGACGAGGAAACAGCCCAAATCGAGGCACTGGTAAATGTGAGCACCCAGTCAGAGGCAGTGGCAAAGGGACGCCGTCTTTTAAGCAATGAGATGGCAGAAGAAGCTCGCAAGATGATTAGCGAGTACGGCATTGAGCTCATTGATATCGTACCTCGCCAAATCAAGTATTCTGATGAGCTGACAGAAAGCGTGTACAATCGCATGATTAAGGAGCGAAATCAGGTGGCTCAGGCTTACCGCTCACTGGGAGAGGGAAAAAAGGCAGACTGGCTTGGAAAGCTGGAAAAGGAAAAGCTTACCATTCAGTCTGAGGCTTACAAAAAGGCAGAGGACGAAAAGGGACGGGCCGACGCAGAAGCCACCCGCATTTACGCCGAAGCCTATTCCAAGGATCCTGAGTTTTACACCTTCTGGAAGAGCCTTGAGTCCTACAAGTCCACGCTGCCTGGCTTTGATGCTACCTACAGCACCAACATGGACTACTTCAAGTACTTGTACGACTCAAAGGGCAAGAGATAATTTTCAAAGGGTAAGCCATAAATTTAATTTTGATACAGTAGCCAAGGAGTGACTATGATTTCCCTGCTGAACAGGAACAACGGAATGCTGGAACTGGATATGGCCATGGGCCCCAGAGATTTTGCCCAAAGCCGCCTGCTCCCCTTTTTGGAGGAGGATGGATGGCTTGTTTGCGGTACAAATCTTTCTAGCTGGAAGTTTACCGAGGTGGTTCAGCGGGGAGATTCCATCTGTGTCACAGGAAGTGACTTTCCAGGAACATCCCTTCTTGAGCTCTTGTGTAGTGAAAATACATCAGAGAAAAAATTTGATACATCAATTATATCTATTCTAGAAGAAGTTTTTCGTGGCATGGAGCTGATTCTACAACAAAAGCCCGACTTTCAGTTTTTTGGTCCTACTCAGATTCTTGTTGAAAGGGATGCATCAGAGGTAAAACTTCTTTTCTTGCCCCCCACCCTTTTCAAGCGGGCAATAGAAAGTCGCCCATCCCAGGAACAAGGTCAACTTTCAGGCTGCTATTGCAATCCCCAGCTTCAGGGTGCAGAAGCAGTGGCCTTTAGTCAAGGAGTCTATCTGTACCAGAGCTTAAGTGGTCAGCTCCCCTTCCCCCAGCTGGAAGAAGGGCAACGGATGGAAGATTACCGAGACAAAAACTTTATACCACTGGAATTCCTTGTTCCAGACATTTCTTCCCAGGTGGCAGCCTCCGTCAACAACAATCTGCAGCTGGGAAATTCTGTAACAACAAAAAATAAATTCAAGCTTCAGCAAATCATTACAGACAAAACAGGTGAGGCTTCCCCCACCCGTGAGCCTGTGCTGCTCCATTCAATGGTGGTTGCAGAAGAGACCAATCTTTTGGAGCTTTCACAAAAAGCTGAATCCACAGAATTTATCCAACGGCGGGAAAGCTACCAGCAGCAGCAAGAAAAAGAGCTCCATCGGAAGCGTTTTATCAAAAAATACAGTACCTGGATAAAGGTAGCCTTGGCAGTGGTGGCAGTGGGAATTGCAGCCTGCATTTCAGGAATTAAGGATTGGCGCAATGAATTTGTGTCCACTGGCCTCAGCCCAGCTCAAGTCTGTGGTGTACTGTACACGGCTTTAGATGAACAAAATCTGGTGATGGCAAAGGCCATGTGTACAGGCTCTGGAACGGAAGAGTTTCAGGAACGGCTTTCAAACTTTTTTATAGCTAACAGAATGCGAACTGGCATGAATCCCATGTCCCTTGCACTAACTCCCAGCCAGTGGATTCAGTATCTGTACCAGCAAGAAGAGCTGGCACAGCAGGCTACTCAAGAAAGTTCAAGTCCCTTTCAGCAAAGAGAAATATGGATATATGGTGTAACGAATTTCCATCTTGAAATGCCACAGCTTCCAGAAAAATCTTCAAGCCAGCTCCCTGTGCAAGCCTCCAGTCGGCTTCCAGTGTATCCTCCTTTACGGAAGGACAAGCTACAGCCAGTGGACGCTTCCGCTGGAGAAAAGCTCCAAGCTGTGGCAACCTATAGCCTAGTTTACAGTGACGGCTTGGAGCAGCTTCAAGTGGAGCACCACCGCGACAGCCTTACCTTGGAATACAAAAAACAAAGCTGGCAGGTGGTGTCTGTAGAACAGGATTTTTACAACGAAATGGTAGAACAAAGCCAGATTCAAGGAGACTTTATCCAGCTACTCAAAGATTTTCAGCAAGAGAATGTAGAAAACCAAGTCCTGCAGGAGAACGCAACAAACCAACTCCTGCAAGCATATCCTTGGCTTGGAAGCCTTTAGTTAAGCTCCAAAGAATAGGTCCTTTACCACCACAAAAACTACAGAAAGCACCAGGGCTGGCAGATAGTTTGCCGTCTTTATCTTTGCCAGTCCCATGAGATTCACACCAATCATGATAATCAGGATTCCACCAGTGGCTCCCAGCTCTGCCAGTAGCACATCGTTAGTATAAGCTGCCACCAAGCCAGACAACAGGGTTAAGGCACCTTGATACACCAGTACCGACAGGGCAGAAAAGGCAGTTCCTATTCCCAGAGCCGCAGCAAAAACAATGGCCATAAAGCCGTCCAGCACTGACTTGGTAAAGATGATGGTATAATCTCCGTCAATTCCTGCCTTAATGGAGCCAAGAATTGCCATGGCTCCCACACAAAACAGCACCGAGGCATTCAAAAATCCGTAGGCAAAGTTACTGGATCCCTGCTCCTGTTGACCTTGGGAATATTTCTTT
This sequence comes from Treponema sp., assembly GCA_036300185.1. GTDB lineage: Bacteria > Spirochaetota > Spirochaetia > Treponematales > Treponemataceae > Treponema_F. Next base: position 51,457 of record JAXJGY010000013.1, read on the forward strand.
CTCAGCACCAGCTTTCCTAGAGCATCTCCCAAAAGAAGAATCTTTCCGTCAATATCCATCCAAGAACCGAGAATTCCACCAGCGATAATAGCCATGGCCAAAAAGATAATGTTTTCATAGGCCAAGGCCATTTCAATACCAATCACCATGGTTACCACACCAGCTCCCGTTTGCACCACACGGGAAAGATTGTCGCTAATTCTGCTTGAAAAAATAATACCAATCAATGAACCAATGATTATGGCAATACAGTTCACAAAAACCGCAATCATAATTTCTTCCTTACAAACAAATAAACCAGTACCCCCATCAAGGGGAATACTGCAAAGGTTGTAAACACAGTAGGATACCCAAAGGAATCTATCATCCAACCACCAAGACTATTTCCCAATACACTAGCCAAACCAAGGGCAAAGATTGAATACAAACTCATACTAATCATGAGTTTACCCTTGGGAGCATACTGAGCCACAAAAACCACCGCCGCAGGATGATACAAACCATAGGTAACAGAATTCAGCAATTGTCCCAGCACTGCCCCAGTCATGTTGGGAAAGATGATGTACAAGAGTAATCGCACCGTCACCAAGGCAGTACAAAATACTAACAACTTGAAGGAACCATAGCGACGCAGGAATCTACCTGAAAAGAACATGAAGGGAATCTCGGAACCTGCAGAAACAGCGCTCAAGGCACCAGTTGCATTGGAATGAAGGAATTCTGTAGTGTACAGGGCAAACATCTTTGTGGCAGGAGTCAGTCCAAAGAAGCCCAAAAACAACAATAAAATTCCCATCCAAAAAATGGGCGGGAACTGGGATAAAAGCTGGGGAAGGCTTTCTTTTTTTGAAGAAACAGTCTCAGCTACTCCAGATTCCGTCTGCAAGGATTTTTTTTCATGGGAAGACAGGATTCCTGGAACAAAGAATAAGGACACCACAAATAGCCCTGCCGAAGCCACCATCCACACCATATACTGGCTTGCAGTACCAGCAGGAACAAAGTACTGTAGCAGCAAGGTCATGACTACGTAGCCAATGGAACCAGCCACTCGAACCTTGCCGTAATCATTTCCCTGCTCTCCCAAAAAACTTTGAGCCAAGGAATCAGACAGGGGAACAGAGCCCTTGTATCCAAAGGAATAAATGGAAAGGAAGATAGCGGTGGCTCCAAAGCCAAGGAACTTTACCATGGGCAGGGGAATAACCACCATCAAAAGTCCCATCAAGATTAAAAACAAACCATAACGGCCCTTTTTTTCAATGATAGGACTAATAATTAAGGGCAGAAGTACTCCTGCCCCCTCAAAAATACCCAAGAGGAAGCCCACTTGGGTGGCTGTGTATCCCATTCCCGTCAAAACGATGGGGAGATACACAGCAACAACACCATAAATGGCAAAGAGAAAAAATATGGGAAGGGCGAGAACCATGGTTTATTCCAGAACCTGGGAACCTCGACCCATGGCGGTAAGACCGGTACGAACCAACTCCTTGATTCCGTAAGGTTCAAGCAACCGAATCAAACTTGCAACCTTGTCCTCACTACCAGTTACCTCAATCACAACTGATTCCACTCCAACATCAACAATGCGGGCACGGAAGATGTTGGCAGTCTGGATAACCCCAGCACGATGAGCCTCATCAGCACCAACCTTAATCAAGGCCATTTCTCGTACCACTGTTTCAGAGGCAACACAGTGCTGGATGGAAATTACCTCCACCAACTTTGCCAACTGCTTGGTAATCTGGTCAAGAATGTATTCGTCACCGCTTACCACGATGGTCATACGAGACTGACCGGGATTGTAGGTTTCTCCTACCGTAAGACTGTCAATATTATACCCACGACGGCTAAAAAGGCCAGAAACACGGCTCAATACACCAGCATGGTTTTCTACCAAAACAGAAAGAACATATCGTTCCATCATACACTCCTTTCCTTGTATACACCCAACAAACGCACATCCTCAGCCTTTGATTTCAGAGCAGCGATGGCATCCTCCAGCACTGACCGTCCTTCTTCTGGCAGTTGCAAATCTGCATAGAACATGTACCGCCAAGGCTCACCCATAATAGGACGGGACTCCAAGCGAGTCATGTTCAAGTTTTTTTCGTGGAATACACCGAGGCACTCATACAGAGCACCACTCTTGTTCTTTGCAATAAATACCAAAGACGCCTTGGCAATGTCGTTGGTGGCAGCAGCACAACAACCAGCACCACAACTAGCTCTCGTATAAGCTTCTTCTACGGCAGCTACCTGTCCAGCACTATCCTTGGCGGTAATCACTACAAACCGAGTATAATTGCGGGGATTCAACTCAATTCCAGTAGCCAGCACCTGAAGATTGTAGTAGTTGGCGGCAACAGCGGAGGCAATGGCACCATTTTCCACAGAGCCTTCCTTAGCCACCAATTCAGCGGCAGTGGCGGTGGATGCTGCATCCACGTGGGTCCACTGAGGGTATTTGTCCAAAAAGTCCTTACACTGAGGGAAACCGTGGGGATGAGAATGGACCTTTTTGATGGAATCCAAAGTTGCCCCCTTCACCCCCAACAGGGCATGCTCAATCCTCAGGGTATAGGCTCCGCAAATGCTTACATCATCAAAGCGGAAGAGGTTGTCGTAGTTGTCATAAACAGAACCAGCCAAGCTATTTTCCAGAGGAATCATTCCGTAATCAGCACGGCCTTCTGCCACTGCCTGGAACACATCCCGGAAGGAATCCATGCCCATGGCTTCAACCTCGTCAAAATACAAGTTGATTGCCTGCTCAGCGTAGGCTCCGTGGTCTCCAGAATAAGCACAGGTTACCTTGCCATTGTCACTCTTTCCCTCACCTACAGTAGCCACATTCTTTGTTGCCACAGGATGAATGCGGGTCACTTCCTTGCCAACTACAGGTGCCAACACATCAATGTCACGCATCAGCTTTTCAAACTGCTCTGGATACATGGTCTGGGCTGCATCGGAAACAGCCTTTTCTGGCTGACAGTGAACCTCCACGATAATCCCATCAGCACCAGCTGCAATGGCGGCAAGTCCCATGGGTGGAACCTTGTCCCGCAATCCTACCGCATGGCTAGGGTCAATAATAATGGGCAGGTGGGTCAATGAACGGAGCACAGGTACAGCAGAAATATCCAAGGTATTTCTCGTTGCCTTTTCGTAGGTGCGGATTCCTCGCTCACACAAAATTACATCGTCGGTTCCAGAGGACAACAGGTATTCGGCAGCCATGAGCCACTCCTCAATGGTGGCAGAAAGACCACGCTTCAGGATAACAGGCTTACCTAAGGCACCAACCTTCTTCAAAAGTTCAAAATTCTGCATATTGCGGGCACCAATCTGGTACACGTCAACGTAATCCTTCATCAAAGGAATGTGGTCTGCAGAAACAATCTCGGTAACAATGGGCAAACCGTAGGCATCACCAGCCTGGCGGAGAATCTTTACCCCCTCCTCTCCCAAACCCTGGAAGGCATAGGGACTCGTTCGTGGCTTAAAGGCTCCACCACGGAGCATGGCAGCTCCTGCAGCAGAAACACGGGCTGCAACACCCATCATCTGCTCCAGGCTTTCTACGGCACAGGGACCAGCAATGGAAAGCACCTTGTTTCCACCAATGCGAACAATCTGGCCTCGGTTATTCTTAACCTCCACCACGGTGTTTTCTTTCTTGTACTCACGGCTAGCCATCTTGTAGGGCTTAGAAATGGGAATTACCCGCTCAACACCAGGGAGAATTTCCACCTCCCGTGGGTCGATAGAAAGCTTTCCCACCGCACCAAAAATTGTATCTTCCTCTCCAGTAATTTCATTTACCTTGAAGTTATTTCGAATCAAAAAACTTTTTAAGTCTTGTTTTTCCTTTTCAGGGATTCCTTTTTGTAAAACAATAACCATATTTCTTCCTCCTTAAGGAGCACTATCATAAAAAGACGGCATCCTTCATGGCGAGAAGACCTTCCCCTCCGTGAAAGCTGCTGTCCTTCTGTATTTTACATTTCTGGGTTCCAGGAAACGGTACGCAGAATATCTGCAAAGACACCAGCAGCCGTTACACCAGCCCCTGCTCCGTATCCCATGATGGACAAGGGAATGGGATTATAACGCTGGGTATGGAATACGAAGGCATTTTCCCCACCCTTTACAGTGTACAAGGGATGCTCAGAATCAACCTCCATCATACCTACGCTACACTTGCCGTCCTTGATAGATGCAGCCATTCGCAAAACCTTTCCTTCAGTCTTGAGACGAGCCATAAGCTTGCTAAAGTACTCGTCCACCTTGGGAAGATTTGCCAAGAACTGGTCAACGGAGCCAGAATCATCAAAGTCAGCGGGGAACACCTTGTGGATGGTAATATCCTCCATTTCCACCGCAATACCAGCTTCACGGGCAATAATAAGGGCCTTACGAGCCACATCAAGTCCACCTAAGTCGTCTCGTGGGTCAGGTTCAGTAAAGCGTTTTTCTCGTGCCTCCAGCACAGCCTGACTAAAGCTTGCTCCCTCATCCAAGCGGCCAAAGATGTAGGACAGGGAACCAGACATGATTCCACTAAAGCCCTTCAATTTATCGCCACTGGCAAAAAGGTTCTGCAAGGTATCGATAATAGGAAGCCCCGCACCAACGTTTGTCTCATACAAGAAGAGGCGACGCATTCTGTTGGCTGTACGACGCAGCTTATTGTAATAATCCATGGTCATGGAATTAGCCCGCTTGTTAGGTGTAGCAATATGCATTCCGGCTTCAAGAATATCGATGTATCGCTCAGGCAAATCGTAGCTGGCAGTACAGTCCACAAATACAGGATTCAAGGGCTTTGTCTGCCGCACGTATTCTAAGATGGTTTCCAAGGAAGTGGGCTGCCCCTTGGCTGCAACCTCATTTCTCCAGTCACTTAAATCAAGGCCAGGAGAATCAATGTCGGTGGAAGCCACCAGCATCTTATCCATAGTGGCAATAGCCATAACCCGAATATCGATTCTTTGAGAAAGCAATTCTTTCTGCTGCTCGTAAATCTGATCCAACAAGCATCCACCAATGGTTCCTGCACCAAAGGCAAATACCTCGATGGTCTGGGCTGTGTTAAAGAAGAAACGATGGGCAATACGAACTGCAGTATCTCCATCCTTGCCAGAAATTACTACACTGATGGAACGCTCAGAAGAACCCTGAGCAATGGCGAGGATATTTATGTCCTGAGATGCCAAGGAATTAAAGAAGGTACCAGCAACACCACGCTTTTCCTTCATGCCGTCTCCAACAATGGAAACGATGGCACACTCTTCCTTTACCTCAATAACATTTAAAAGGCGCTCCCGTAGCTCCAACTCGAATTCAGCAGAGAGAATATCCATAACTAAGTGGGCCTGGGATTGGCGTACACAGAAGGTAATAGTGTATTCAGAGCTAGACTGGGTAATCAAAAGGATGGAAACACCACCACGACTAACGGCCGCAAAGATACGGGCTGCCATTCCGCTTCGTCCCTTCATGCTAGAACCAGACACGCTTACCATGGCGGTATTCTTGAGGCAGGAAATACCTCGCACAGGGCCTACAACAGCTGCTGAAGGAAAGGGTCCCTGGGCAATTCGAGTTCCTCGTGCAGAAGGATTATGACTGTTCAAGCTCCAGGCTTCAATTCCCTTGGAAGCCAAGGGAGCCAATGTCTTGGGATGCAAAACCTTTGAACCAAAGAAGGAAAGCTCCATAGCCTCCTCGTAGGTCATGTCCTCCACCAAAATTGCATCAGGAACAATGCGAGGATCGGCAGTATAGATGCCGTCTACATCAGTCCAGAACTCCACCTTCTTGGCACCAAGAGAAGCACCTACAATGGCGGCAGAAAAATCAGAACCATTGCGTCCCAATAAGCCTGGTACAGACTTTGTATCCTGGAACTTAGCTCGCCAAGAACAGATAAAGCCTGGGAACAACAAGATTCGTGTGGAACGATGAGATTCACCGTCACGATAGGGAGCAAAGGACTGGGTGGTTCGGCCATAGTCCAAATCCCCCTCCTTCTGGTTTCCTGTGGTAAAGATAAAGTTTCTGGAATCCAGCAGCTCCACCTTTTGTCCCTTGGCCACCAAAACAGACTCTACGATAGGAACACAAAGCAGTTCTCCGCTTCCCATAATTCTACAATGAACTGAATCAGGACACTCACCAAAGGCAGACACAGCTTCCAAAAGTCGTTTATACTCAGCAAGGAGGGGTTCCAGACGCTGCATTACATTCTGAGGATTGAAGGCAGGCAACTGGGTGGAAATCTCCACACAAATATCATTGTGTATCCGTCGCAATTCATCCACAAAGGGCTCTGCTGGGGAACCAGTCATACAACCGTCAATACTATCCTGCAACTTATTGGAAACACCTGCCACTGCAGAAACAACAACACTGATGCGGTCTGTCTCCGAGCGGGAAATCATAATGTCCGTTGAATCAAGGATTCTTCGGGCACTTCCCATAGAGGTGCCGCCAAATTTTAGGGTTAACATAAAAACCTCTCAATGCGAGGGGATAAAGACTTTCTTCTAATCCCATCAAGATATAAAAATTAAGGGGATCCTAGGATTCTAGAATCCCCTAGGGACACAATGCCCTGGAGTCCTATCACAATACTGACAAAACTCCTGCAAAAATTACTCTGTAGGTCGCTTCTTGAAAGAGGCACTGTCAAGAACAGCCTGTCCCTTTCCAACCTGCTGCTCCATCATGGCTCGTACCTTCAAAGGCAAGCCCACCAAGGTGATAAAGCCCTGGGCATCCTGATGGTTGTACAGCTCACCAGTGGTAAAAGAAGCAATGCTCTCATTATACAAGCTATAGGGTGAATAAGAACCAGCCCCACGAATGGACCCCTTGTACAGCTTGAGCTTTACCCAACCAGTTACATTTTCCTGGGTCTTATCCACAAAGGCCATGAGGGAATCCATCAAGGTGGTAAACCACTTACCATCATAAATAAGCTCGCTCATGCGATGGGAAATCAGCTGCTTGTAGTGGTAGGTGTCACGATCCAGACACAGGTGATCCAGCATCTGGTGGGCAAAATACAAAATTGATCCACCGGGAGTTTCATAAACACCGCGGCTCTTCATTCCCACAAAGCGGTTCTCGCAGATGTCTACCAAACCAACACCGTTGCGACCACCAATCTTGTTTAACTCCAGCATCAATTCCAAGGCACCCATTTTCTGGCCGTTTACAGCCACAGGGATTCCAGCTTCAAAATCGATGGTTACATACTCACCAGATTCAGGTGCTTCCTCTGGCACAGTGGTAAGCTGCAACATGTGCTTGTAGTTAGGCTCATTTTCAGTCTGCTCCAGCTCCAAGCCCTCGTGGGACAGGTGCCAGATGTTCTCGTCACGGCTGTAGGATTGATCCTTTTTCATGGGAACGGGGATTCCTCTGTCCTCTAGGAACTTGATTTCAGCTTCACGGCTATCCATATTCCACTTTGGATCACGCCATGCTGCAATTACCTGCAGATCTGGAGCAAAGGCCTTGATTGCCAGCTCAAAGCGAACCTGGTCATTACCCTTTCCTGTGGCACCGTGACAAATAGCCACTGCATTTTCCTGACGGGCATATTCCACCAAAATCTTTCCGATAAGGGGACGAGCGGTAGAAGTTCCCAAAAGATATCTATCTTCATACACAGCATTAGCTTTTACTGCAGGCCAAATGTACTCCGTAATGTACTCTTCACGGGCATCTACAACATAACAAGCAGCAGCACCAGTATCTAGAGCACGCTGTTTGATGGTCTTCCAGTCATCGCCCTGACCTACGTCAACACAAACAGCAATAACATCGTAATCGTAATTTTCCTTAAGCCACGGAATAATTACCGTAGTATCAAGTCCACCAGAATATGCAAGAACAACCTTTCCTTTGCTCATAAAAATCCTCTTTGATTAATAAAAAAAACTGCTTCAGTATATCATTCTGCTACTTTTGATACAAGCAGGGATGATATGGAAAAATAAATAATTTTTAATTTTTGAAGTGACACTAAAAAATTACTTGGAATGTACTGTCCACACTAAATTATCAATGTCAAAGCCGAGGGATTCTGCCAGAATCAAGTATTCCGTGAGAATGTCCGAGGGCATGGTGGAAGTTCGACTAAGAATCCACAGGTAGTTCAAGTCCTTCCCTGCCACCAAGGCATACTGGTAGTTTTCGTCCAAGGCTATGATGTTATAGCCCCCGTAAAATGGCCCAAAGAAGGACACCTCCAAGGCACCCTCCGTGGGACTACCTCTAAAGCGAGCCCGTCCCACTGCCTCCTGCCAGCCATCCTTAGCATAATTAAAGCCTCTGTTGACTACCCTCACCGAACCATCCTGATTCATGGAATATTCTGCCGTTACCTGACTCAAGTTCCGCTCAAAGGTAAAGTCAAAGCGGGCTATTTCGTACCATTTTCCCAAATACCGCTGCAAATCAAAATCGTCCACTGGCTCCATGTTTTTTGGAATGGACCTACAACCAACAAAACCAAGGGTCACTGTCAGCAGCACCACTATTCCTAGTAAAAGAAAAACTTTGTTTTTGCCCATAGCAAACACCTCTATCTTCAATTTTTTTTAGACAAGCTTTTCCGCTGGCAATATGTCACCTGCAGTATTCTTGTCATAAAAAAGTATAGAGGAATCAGCTCTAACAAAAAAATCATTGGCTAGATCTAAAAGTGATTTATAATGAATTTTAAAATTATACAGACATGGTTTCCAGAGCCACCTTCCGCAGATACTTCAATGCCCGTAACTCCAGCTTTCGTACCGTTTCTGGGGAACAACCAATTCTGCCACTTACCTGTCGTAAGCTTCGGGGCTTGGCTGACTCCAAATCAAGATTAAACCGATAGTAGATTACTTGACGTTCAGCCCTTGGAAGCGTATCTACTAATCGTCTCACATCTGCAGCCACTAAATTGCGAAAGCCTGTTTGCTCCATGGAGGAACGCTCATCCACCAAAATATCCTCACAGGTAAGTCCATCGCCACCCTTTTTTAGCTCACAATGAATACTAAAATAGGTGAAGTTGTAAGACAAGATTTCCCTAACATAGTCCTCGCTTACATCAAGATAAAGTGCTATCTCTGCCAAGGATGGCTCCCTACTCCTCATCATCTGCAGGTCTGTCTGAGCCTTTTTAACGCGACGTATTTCCTCTTCCTTTCGCAAGGGTAAATAAATTGTTGGAATTTTGCTCTGTATGTATCGGAGAATGTACTGAGTAATCCAGGGATAGGCATAGGTGGAAAAACGAGTATTAAAGCTTGGAGAAAATTTATCTACTGCCATCATCAGCCCCAGATTTCCCTCCTGAATCAAATCCAGCAGAAGCTGCTCCTCATGGGCATATTTTTCCGCAATATTCACCACCAACCGTAGATTGGCATTTGCCAAGCTTTGGCGAGCAGCCTTATCTCCCCATTGGATTTTTTTGGCCAAGTCAAGCTCCTGCTCAGGGGTTAACATTGCATGACGGCAAATCTCAGCAATATATATTTCAAAAGGCCCTTTTTCCACCATCTTTTCCATCTCCATATTTTTGAAATATAAAGCAAGAATCGTGCCAATTTACATTTTAAAAAAAAGTATAGAATAAAAAGCTAACTTTTTGTATTCATTATAAATAAGTAATAGTATAATTATATTATAATTTTTTTGACAACAATAACTGTATAAAAAAGTATAACTTCTATTAAAACTTTATTGATTTATAATAGCAACCGTATATTTTTTTATAACATAAAATCATTGTTTTATGTTATAAAAAACATATAAAATTTCCTGTATTCAAAATCTTTTTTTCCCCTCAATCTCCTATGTTTCTCCAGTCAATTCTATTATCAAAAATAGACAGCAACGCAGGCAGTAGTCATTTATTTTGAAATATTTAATTACTTTATATATAGATAAAAAAATACTTGATATTTAAAAAATAATTTTTTTATTTTTTTTACGCAAAAAATAAAAATTTTTACAAAAACCTCGAATTTTTTGTACATTTGTCATTTTTTTTTCTTGACAGATTTGAAAGTCAATACTAGCATATTTAAGTATATGTTTTCTGTAAAAATCCACTAGCACTGTATAAAAAATTATACAACAGAATGTGGATCTTACATTGTAATTTTTAGGAGGAAGATATTATGGAATTACGAAAGGCTTACATCGTAAGTGCAAAGCGTACAGCCATCGGAGGATTTTTGGGAAGCCTGTCTACAGTGAGTCCCAGGACATTTGGTGCAGAAGTTATCAAGGCTCTGTTGGCTGATGCAGGAGTAAAGCCCGAAAATGTAGATGAGGTTATCTGTGGTAACGTTCTTGGTGCTGGTGTAGGACAGAGCATTGGACGAACTGTTTCTTTGGAAGCAGGTATTCCAGACACTGTTTGTGCCCACACCACTAACATGGTTTGTGGTTCTGGTATGCGTACTGTAATGGAAGCTGTTATGACAATCCAGGCTGGCGAAAATGACATCGTTGTAGCTGGTGGTGTAGAATCTATGTCTCAGGCACCCTATTTGGTACCTGCAAATACCCGTTCTGGAAACAAGATGGGTGCATGGAAGGCAATAGATCACATGATTTATGACGCCCTTACCGATGCTCGTTTGGACATCCACATGGGTGTAACTGCTGAAAATATTGCTAAAAAATATAACATTTCCCGCCAGATGCAGGATGAATTTGCCATTGCTTCCCAGGAGAAGGCAATTAAGGCTGTTGACTCTGGTCGTTTCAAGGACGAAATCGTTCCTATTACCATTCCTTCCAAGAAGGGCGACATTGTATTCGACACCGATGAGCACCCCAACCGCAAGACAAGCTTGGAAAAGCTGGGAACACTGAAGCCTGCCTTCATTAAGGACGGATCAGTAACTGCTGGTAATGCTTCTGGAATCAACGACGGTGCTTCCTTCGTATTGGTAGTAAGCGAAGATGCTGTAAAGAAGTATGGACTCAAGCCTCTCTGTGAGGTTGTTGGAATTGGACAGGGCGGTGTTGACCCCAGCGTAATGGGTCTTGGCCCCACTCCTGCCATCCGCAATGCATTGAAGAACGCTGGCGTTAAGTTGGCAGACATTGACTTGGTAGAATTGAACGAAGCCTTTGCCGCCCAGTCCTTGGGTGTAATCCACGAGCTGGTAGAAGAGCATGGCATTAACCGTGAAGAATTCCTTGCAAAGACAAACGTAAACGGTGGAGCAATTGCCCTTGGTCACCCAGTTGGAGCTTCTGGAAACAGAATCATCGTTACATTGATTCACGAAATGATGAAGTCTGACAAGAAGCTTGGTTTGGCCTCACTGTGTATCGGTGGTGGACAGGGAACTGCTGTTATCCTCAAGAAGGTTTAATAGCTGAAAAAAAATAATAGTGGACAGGTCTGTTTTTTCGTTATAAAATGTAACTGGTTCAACAATGAATCAATTACAAAAAACAGGCCCCACAAGATAAAAGGAGCGATTTTTTATGGAAGCCAAAAAGGTATATATTGTTGCAGCAAAGCGAACACCTGTAGGAAGTTTCTTGGGAACACTTTCTGGTGTAAAGCCTAAGGATATGGGAGCCACTGTTGTAAAGGCTCTGTTGGAGGAGACTGGTCTCAAGGGCGAGAACATTGACGAGGTAATCTGTGGTAATGTTCTTGGTGCTGGTTTGGGTCAGAATATTGGACGTACCATTGCTTTGGAAGCAGGTATTCCTGACTCTGTTTGTGCCCATACCACCAACATGCTCTGTGGTTCTGGAATGAAGGTTGTTATGGAAGGTGCCATGTCCATCAAAACTGGTCACAACGAGGTTGTTGTAGCTGGTGGTGTTGAGTCCATGTCTCAGGCTCCTTATTTGATTCCTGCCAACACACGTACAGGAAACAAGATGGGTGCATGGAAGGCCGAAGACCACATGTTGCATGATGCCCTTACTGATAGCCTTTACAACATCCACATGGGTGTAACTGCTGAAAATATTGCCCAGAAGTACAATATTTCCCGCCAGGAGCAGGATGAGTTTGCATTGGGTTCACAGACAAAGGCAATTGCCGCTCAGGATGCAGGCAAGTTCAAGGATGAGATTATTCCTGTTGTTATTCCTTCCAAGAAGGGAGACATTGTATTTGACACCGACGAGTATCCTAACCGTGGAACCACTTTGGAAAAGCTTGCCAAGCTGAAGCCTGCCTTCATTAAGGACGGAACAGTAACTGCTGGTAACGCATCTGGTATCAACGATGGTGCCTCCTTTGTAATTCTTGCCAGCGAGGATGCTGTAAAGAAGTACAACCTGAAGCCTCTGTGTGAAATTATTGGATACGGCCAGGGCGGTGTTGATCCCCGTGTTATGGGTCTCGGCCCTACTCCTGCTATCCGCAAGGCACTGAAGAATGCTGGATTGAAGCTGTCTGATATGGAATTGGTTGAATTGAACGAAGCCTTTGCAGCACAGTCCTTGGGTGTAATCCACGAGTTGGTAGAAGAGCACGGTGTTGATAAGGCTGAATTGATGGCTAAAACTAACGTAAACGGTAGTGCTATTGCCATTGGTCACCCAGTAGGTATTTCTGGAAACAGAATCATCGTAGCCCTTATCCATGAAATGAAGCGCACTGGCAAGAAGGTTGGACTTGCTTCTCTGTGTATCGGTGGTGGACAGGGAACAGCCATCGTTATCAAGATGGTATAATCAAGGAACTAGGGTCATTTGGCCCTAGTTCTTTAATAATCAGTTAGTTTTACAGGAAAAATCCTGTTATTGATTTCTTAGTTTCAAAGTGAGGTATTTTATGACTAAGGTTGGTATTGTTGGTGCAGGAACCATGGGACAGGGCATTGCTCAGGCATTTGCTTCCGCTGGATATTCTGTAACTGTATGTGATGTGAAGATTGAATGGGCTCAGGGCGGAATCGACAAGATTGGTGCTGGCCTTGATAAACTTGTTGGCAAAGGAAAGATGGAAGCTGATGCAGCTGCCAAGGTTAAGGCCAACTTGAAAACAGGTGAATACAAGGATTTGGCAGATGCCGACTTGGTTGTAGAAGCTATCCTTGAGACAATGGATGCAAAGAAGGGATTGTTCTCCCAGCTGGATGATATTTGTAAGCCAGAAACAATTTTTGCTACAAACACTTCTTCCCTGTCTGTAACTGAGATTGCAAAGGGAATTAAGCACGATGTAATCGGTATGCACTTCTTCAACCCTGCTAGCATCATGAAGCTGGTTGAGGTTATCTGTGGTGTAAACACACCTGTAGCTGTTAAGGATAAGATTGTTGAGGTTTCCAAGAACTTGGGCAAGACTCCTGTTGAAGTAAACGAAGGACCTGGTTTCGTTGTAAACCGCATCTTGGTTCCTATGATCAACGAAGCTGCTTGCATCCTCCAGGAAGGAATTGCTTCTGCAGAAGATATCGATACAGCAATGAAGTTGGGTGCAAATCACCCCATGGGACCTTTGGCCCTGTCCGACCTTATCGGAAACGACATCGTTGTTCTTATCATGGACGTTCTGTTCAATGAGACAGGTGACAACAAGTATCGCTGCTGTACATTGCTGCGCAAGATGGTTCGTGGTGGTCTTTTGGGCCGCAAGAGTGGCAAGGGATTCTTTGACTACTCAAAGTAATTATAGGTGATAGAAATGAGTGTATTAGTTGACGTAAAAGATCACGTAGCAACCGTTACTATCAGCCGCCCAGAAGCCTTGAACGCATTGAACACTGCTACCCTTAAGGAGCTGGACGATGCATTTATCCAGTTGGATGGTAATTCTGACGTATATGTAGTAATCGTTACTGGAGCTGGAGACAAGAGCTTTGTTGCTGGTGCTGACATTGCAGAGATGAAGGACAAGGATGTAGCTGCTGCTGCTGAGTTCGCTCGTGTAGGTAATGCTGTATTCTCCCGCATTGAAAAGTTCCGCTGCCCTGTTATTGCTGCCGTAAACGGATTTGCTTTGGGTGGAGGATGCGAATTGTCCATGGCTTGTGACATCCGTATTGCTTCTACAAAGGCTCTCTTCGGTCAGCCTGAAGTAGGACTGGGAATTACTCCTGGTTTCGGTGGAACACAGCGCTTGGCTCGCTTGGTAAGCCCTGGTATTGCAAAGGAGCTGATTTACAGCTGCCGCAATGTTAAGGCTGACGAAGCTCTTAAGATTGGTTTGGTAAACTCTGTTGTAGAGCCTGAGCAGTTGATGGAAACAGCTGTTTCTATGGCACAGACTATCTGTAAGAAGGCTCCTTTGGCTGTAAGCTATGCCAAAAAGGCCATTAACGAGGGACTTCAGCTGGATATCGATGGTGGTATTGCTGTTGAGGTTCGTGAGTTCGGAAACTGCTTTGCAACAGAAGACCAGAAGATTGGTATGACCGCCTTCTTGAACAAGGAAAAGGGCGTTCAGTTTAAGAACAAATAATTAATTTACGTGGGGACTAGTGCTATGGTCCCCACTTTCCTTTTTGCTGATAAGGTAAAAACGGATATATAAGGAGGAAAAAAATGAGCTTTGAAGCAGATTACAAGGCAAAGCTTAAGACAGCTGAGGAAGCTGTTAAGGTTATCAAGTCAGGTGACTGGGTTGATTATGGTTTCTGTGTAAACACCCCTATTGCCCTAGATAAGGCATTGGCTTCCCGCCTGGTTACATTGGAAGATGTTAAGTTCCGCGGTGGTGTTCTCCCCTTCAATCCTGCAATTTTCCAGATTGAAAATCCTGGTGCTCACATGTGCTGGAACTCTTGGCACTATTCAGGAATTGAGCGAAAGGCTGGACAGGCTGGATTTGCCTACTACAATGCTCTGCGCTACTCAGAGTTGCCCCGTTGGTACCGCGAAAACATCAAGAACATCAATGTATGTATGTTCCAGGTTGCTCCAATGGACGAGAAGGGATACTTTAACTTTGGTTTGAGTGTTTCCCACCTTTTGGATGCAGCAAAGATTGCTGATGTTGTTATCGTAGAAGTTAACAAAAACATGCCTCAGACCTGCGGTGTTGATGATAAGATTCACATTTCCGAGGTAGACATTATCGTTGAGGGCGACAATCCTCCTGTATCACAGATTGGTGGTGGCGGAGAATTGACAGACGTAGATAAGGCAGTTGCTAAGTTGATTTTGGAAGAAATCCCCAACGGAGCATGTCTCCAGCTTGGTATCGGTGGAATGCCCAACGCTGTTGGTTCCATGATTGTAGATTCCGACCTGAAGGATTTGTCTGTTCACACAGAAATGTATGTTGACGCCTTCGTTGACATTGCCAACGCTGGAAAGATTACTGGAAAGTGCAAGTCTCTTGATGACGGAAAGCAGGTTTATGCCTTTGCTGCCGGTACAAAGAAACTGTATGACTACATCAACAATAACCCCGACATCTGTCCACGTCCTGTAGACTACACCAATGATGCACGTGTTATTGCTCAGATTGACAACTTTATCTCCATCAACAACACTGTTGAAATCGACCTCTTCGGTCAGGTAAACTCCGAAAGCTCTGGAACAAAGCAGATTTCTGGTGCTGGTGGACAGCTTGACTTCGTTTTGGGTGCTTATCTTTCTAAGGGAGGAAAGAGCTTCATTTGTTGTTCTTCTACCTTTAAGCAGAAGGACGGTACTTTGGGATCACGTATCCGCCCCACTTTGGACTCTGGATCCGTTATCACTGCAGCTCGTCCCAACATCCACTGGTTCGTAACTGAATACGGAAAGGTAAACCTGAAGGGTCTTTCTTCATGGCAGAGAACAGAAGCTTTGATTTCTGTTGCACACCCTGACTTCCGTGATCAGTTGATCAAGGATGCAGAAAAGATGGGAATCTGGAGAAATAGCAATAAGCGCTAGTTTTTAGATACTACGTAAAGGGCCACACTTCCCGAGGTTTTTCCAAGGAGGTGTGGCTTTTTTTTATTCAACAAGAAGTCTAAGATTTTATTTAAAAAATAAAAAGGGCTCACTCACCAGATTGGTGAATCAGCCCTTTTACAAGACTTTTACCTACAAATGTAGGCAGAAAACTTATTTTTTAGCCTGTAACAATGCAGCACATGTTGCCAAAGAAAGGAATGCCTGTTCTACAGAATTACTTCGTGAGTTCAGTGCAATAGGAATAGTTGCACCAGCTACAATACCACAGCTATTCACATGGGCAGACATCATCAATGCCTTTACCAAGATGTTACCAGCCATAACGTCAGGAACACAAACGGCATCAAATTCACCACACAATGGGTTATCATAGCCTTTTAATCGGGCTGCTTCCTTACTTACAACCAAGTCCCAAGTGATAGGACCTACTACCTCACAATCAGCAATAGGATTAACGGCGTGGTCACGGGCAATAGTTTGAGCCTCTACAGTATCTCTCATGTGGAAGCTTGGTTTTTCTACCAAGGAAAGAACAGCAACATTGGGATGCTGAATACCCAATTTGTTCAACAGCTCTACCATGTTACGGATAACTGACTTACGTCGCTCAATGGAAGGGTTAATAACAACAGCTGCATCAGAAAGAGCCAACAAACGATCGTAATGAGGAACCTTCATCAAGGAAACATAGGTCAAGAGATCTTTTTCAATGAGCTTGTTTCCTTTGTTCAAAAGTGGCATCAAGAAACCACGAGTAGATGTGTTTCCTCTCATCAATACATCACCGCCACCGTTACGAATTATATCAATGGCATCTTGAACAATATTGTCTTCATCGCTTGAAGCACAAATCTCGTACTTACGATTTTCAAGATTCAGCTCCTTCAACATACCCTGAATACGAGCTTCATTTCCCACAAGAACAGGAATTGCAAAGCCCTGAGCTTCTGCTTCAAAGACGGCCTGTAGCAAATGCTCTGCATCGGCACCAGCTACAACTACACGCATGGGCTTAGAAAGCGTCTTGGTCTTTTCCAGAATAAAGTCAAATTCCTTTTCAAATACGTTGTTCATATCTTCCTCCTATCATTTGATAAGGCCCATGCCGTTGTTAATCAGCATGAACAGAGGTGCGAATACCAAGGCCACAACAGTCATCAGCTTAATGAGGATGTTGATGGAAGGACCAGAGGTATCCTTAAAGGGGTCACCAACAGTGTCACCAACAACAGCTGCACGGTGAGCATCGCTACCCTTTCCACCATGGGAACCACCTTCGATATATTTCTTGGCATTATCCCAAGCACCACCAGAGTTTGACATGAAGATGGCGGTGAGAACACCAGTTACCAAGCTTCCTGCCAAAAGGCCACCCAGAGCACCTGTTCCCAATACAATACCGATTACAAGAGGAGAAAGCACTGCCATAACTCCAGGAACCATCATTTCTTTGAGAGCTGCCTGAGTAGAAATAGCAACACAGGAGGTATAATCAGGCTTTCCTGTTCCCTCAAGAATACCAGGAATAGTACGGAACTGACGGCGAACCTCTTCAATCATCTTGTAAGCAGCCTTGGATACAGAATCCATAGTCATGGCAGAGAAAAGGAAGGGCAACATACCACCGATAAACAGACCAACGATTACCTTATAATCCAACAAGTTAATACCAGCTGCGTTCAATCCTACAGCCTCAGCATAGGACACGAACAAGGCCAATGCAGTAAGGGCAGCAGAACCAATGGCAAATCCCTTTCCCATGGCAGCAGTGGTATTTCCAACTGCGTCCAAGGTATCGGTAATTCCACGAACCTGAGGTGGAAGACCAGACATCTCAGCAATACCACCAGCATTATCAGCAATAGGACCATAGGCATCTACTGCAACAGTGATTCCTGTGGTAGAAAGCATTCCAACTGCAGCCAAAGCGATACCATACAAGCCTCCAGCCATGTAGGCACCGATGATTCCCACAGAAATCAACAGGATAGGAACAGCTGTAGAATGCATACCTACTGCAATACCACTGATAACGGTGGTTGCAGGACCAGTTTCTGACTGGAGGGCAATCTTCTTTACAAAGCGATAGTCACCAGAAGTGTAAATCTCAGTAATATAACCAATAAGAAGACCAACAATCAATCCAAAGATGATGGAGATAGCAGCATTAAAGTTACCAAAGCAGTACTTACTGAGCAGTAATGAAGCTACAATAACAACGGCACTGGAAACATAGCTACCCATCTTGAGGGCCTTGTGGGGACTTGCTTTTTCATCACCACGAACAAAGAAGGTTCCCAAAATGGAGGCAAGAATACCGATGGCAGACAGCACCAGAGGATACATAGCTCCGCTAGCCTGATGGAATACAACACCCAGGGTAATGGCTGATACGATGGATCCAACATAAGACTCAAAAAGGTCTGCACCCATTCCTGCTACGTCACCAACGTTATCACCAACGTTGTCTGCAATAACAGCAGGGTTACGGGGATCGTCCTCAGGAATACCAGCTTCTACCTTTCCTACCAAGTCAGCTCCAACGTCTGCAGCCTTTGTGTAGATTCCTCCACCTACACGGGCAAACAAAGCGATGGAAGAGGCTCCCAAGGAAAAGCCAGAAAGAACGTTGGCATCACCAGTAATCATATAGATGACACTTGAACCTAAAAGACCCAAACCAACAACGCTCATTCCCATAACAGCACCACCAGAGAATGCTACTGACAGGGCCTTGTTCATACCACCCTTCATAGCACCAGCGGCAGTTCGGACGTTAGCCTTGGTAGCAACACTCATTCCACAGTAACCAGCTACAGTGGAGAACACAGCTCCTACCAAAAAGGCAATAGCGGTAACCCAGCTAATACCAAATCCGATGAGAACAAACAAAACTGCTACGAAAAAGAGCAGAATTTTGTACTCAGCCTTGAGGAAGGCCTGAGCTCCCTCGTGAATAAAGGCTGCAATTTCCTTCATGCGGTCTGTACCCGCATCTTGCCGAGCTACACGGCTAGCCAAAATGGCTGCGAACAGCAGGGCAACACCACCGAGAACAGGTGGCACAATCACCATTAAATCCATGATTCTTCCTTAAACTATAGGGGATTAAGATTTCCTTTTCAAAGGGGGAGGATTCAAAATACCCCCACGAAAAAAGAACAAGAAATATTATAATTCAATATATAATGAACTTGCAAGTTTTTTTTATTTTTTTTCTGAAAATATATATATTTTTGCTATTTTAGTTGCTTAAATGGTAACACAAGGAAAATTACAGCTATTAGCTTTATTAAGTTACCAGGAGTTACTGTTGCCCACCCTTGAGAAAGACCCTTCTTCGTGGTATACTTACATATTATTGACTTTAGAAAAGTCGAGATCATATCAGTTTTTAGAGGAAAATCATGGCGAAATATCCCTTTGAATCCATAGAGCCCAAGTGGCAGGCCTATTGGGAAAAGAACAAAACCTTTAAGGTAACAGAGGACACAAAATTTGAACCAGCAAAGCGACGGTATGTGCTGGACATGTTCCCCTACCCTTCCGCCCAGGGTCTTCATGTAGGACATCCTGAAGGCTACACCGCCACAGACATTTATTGCCGCTACCTGCGAATGAATGGCTACAATGTGCTTCATCCCATGGGATATGATGCTTTTGGCCTTCCTGCCGAGAACTACGCTATTAAGACAGGAACCCATCCTGCCACCACCACCAATGCAAATATTGACCATTTTACTCAGCAAATCAAGGCTTTAGGCTTTTCTTACGACTGGGACCGCTGCGTTTCCACCTGTACTCCCGACTACTATCACTGGACCCAGTGGATCTTCCTACAGCTGTACAAAAAGGGACTGGCCTACGAGGCAGAAACTCCCATTAACTGGTGTCCCAGTTGTCTGACTGGTCTTGCCAACGAAGAAGTAAAGGACGGATGCTGTGACCGCTGTGGAACTGCCGTTACCCGAAAAACCATCCGCCAGTGGATTCTCAAGATTACTGCCTATGCCGAGCGATTATTGGAGGATTTAGAGGACTTGGACTGGCCTGAATCCGTAAAGCTCATGCAGCGGAACTGGATTGGAAAGAGTGAGGGTGGCGAGGTTTCCTTCAAGATTGCAGATGCAGAGGGAAATCCCAGTGACCAGGAGCTTTTGATTTACACCACTAGAGCCGATACCCTCTACGGTGCCACCTACATGGTTGTAGCTCCTGAACACAAGCTGGTTCCCAGCCTCACCACAGCGGAGCAAAAGTCCGCAGTAGAAGCCTATGTAGAAGCAGCTGCAAAGAAAAGCGATCTGGAACGAACCGACTTGGCCAAGGAAAAAACTGGTGTGTTCACTGGTTCCTATGCCATTAACCCAGTCAATGGAGCAAAGATTCCTATCTGGATTTCAGATTATATCCTAGTATCCTACGGAACTGGTGCCATCATGGCTGTTCCTGCCCACGACGAACGTGACTGGGACTTTGCCAAGGAATTCAACCTTCCTATTTTGAAGGTTGTTGCCTCAAAAGAAGAAATTGCATCCTTAGCCAACGGAAATCTTGAAGCTGGCGTGGCCAAGCTTTTGGAAGCAGCAAAGGATAATGATGCCTACCAAGCACTGGTACAGGCCCACCCAGAGGTTTTCAACGTGGCAGCCCAATGTACTGCCGCCGATGGATATACCATCAACAGTGGCAACTTTACTGGTATGGCCACTTCAAAAACCATCCCCACCATGATTGAATGGCTCAACCAACAGGGAATCGGAAAGAAGGCAGTAAACTACAAGCTCCGTGACTGGGTGTTCAGCCGCCAGCGCTACTGGGGAGAGCCCATTCCACTGGTACACTGCGAAAAATGCGGTTGTATTCCTCTTAAGGAAGACCAGCTCCCCCTCAAGTTGCCAGAGGTAAAGACCTACCAGCCTACAGGAACGGGAGAAAGCCCCTTGGCAGGCATTACCGACTGGGTAAACTGCACCTGTCCTGAATGTGGTGGTCCAGCCCGACGAGAAACAAACACCATGCCTCAGTGGGCTGGTTCCTGCTGGTACTATCTTCGCTATCTTGATCCCCATAATGATAAGGAATTCGCTTCAAAAGAGGTGGTAGATTACTGGATGCCCGTAGACCTGTACGTTGGTGGTGCTGAGCACGCCGTACTCCACCTGCTGTATGCCCGATTCTGGCACAAGGTCTTGTTCGACTTGGGATTGGTAAACACCAAGGAGCCCTTCCAGCGACTGGTTAACCAGGGAATGATTACCTCCTTTGCCTTCCAGCGAAAGAATAAAACCCTTGTTCCCACTGATGCAGTGGAAGAAACTGCTCCCGATGTATTTGTGGAAAAGGAAACAGGAGAAAAGCTGGAGCGTGTTATTGCCAAGATGTCCAAGTCACTGAAAAATGTCATCAATCCAGACGATGTAATCCGTGACTACGGTGCCGATTCTGTCCGCATGTACGAAATGTTCATGGGACCACTGGAGGTTTCCAAGCCCTGGAACACCAACGGCCTTATCGGTGTCCATCGCTTCTTGGAAAAGATTTGGGCTGTGTCAGAAAAACCCATGACCGACGAGGATATGGAAGGCAAGCTGGAAGGAAAGCTGGCTGACTTGAGAAAGCTCTACCACAAGACCGTGAAAAAGGTAAGCCAGGACACAGACACATTGAATTTCAACACCGCTATCAGTCAGATGATGATTTTCATCAACGATGCTTCCAAAATGGATGCTATTCCTAAGGCATTGTGGAGTGGCTTTGTAAAGCTCCTTTCCCCCTACGCTCCCCATTTGGGAGAGGAATTGTGGGAAAAGCTGGGGAACACCAACACCATCGCCTACGAAAGCTGGCCCACCTACAAAGAGGAGCTTTGTCAGGACGATAGCTGTACCATCGTTGTGCAGATTAACGGCAAAAAACGAGCTGATTTCCAGGCTGCCATGAACACAGACAAGGCTGAACTGGAAAAGCAGGCCCTTTCCTGTGAGGCTGTCATCCGCTTTATGGAAGGCAAGACACCGGTGAAGGTTATCGTTGTACCCAACAAGCTTGTAAACATTGTAATCAAATAATCCATGAGCCAGCCACAGAAGGTATCGGACACATCCCGAATGAAACTCATTTCTTTGGCTGGTTGGATTGCCCTTTTGGGCAATCTTTCCTTGGCTATCATCAAGATTGTGGCAGGTATTACAGCAGAAAGCCTTGCTGTCCTTGGTGATGGCCTTGATTCAGCCACCGACGTAAGCATTGCCTGCATGACATTGATTATCAGTCGGATTATCCAACAGCCTTCTGACGAGCATCATCCTTGGGGTCACGGACGGGCAGAAACCACAGCCACCATGGTGGTGGCCTTTATCATTTTTTATGCAGGAATGCAGCTCAGTCTTTCTGCTGGTGGTAAACTTTTTCAGCATTTTACTCTCTTAATTCAATCAACAGAATCTACCACCATTTCTTCTCCAAACACTATCCTTTTGATTGTTACCATCCTTTCCATTGCAGGAAAATTACTTTTAGCTTGGTCTCAGTACCACCTTGGAAGAAAATCTGGTAGCATAATGATTCTTGCCAATGCTAAAAACATGGCCACCGACAGTATCATCTCTATTTCAGTGCTGGTGGGGTTGGCTGGAGCACGAATATTTTCATTACCGATTCTTGATCCCTTGGTGGCCTTTTTGGTGGGACTGTGGGTGTTAAAAAATGCCATTTCAATTTTCATTCAAATGAATCTAGAGCTTATGGACGGAAATCACGACAAAGAGCTATATCACCGACTCTTTACTGCAGTAAAAACGGTGCAAGGGGTGTCTAATCCCCATCGTGTACGAATTAGAAAAATTGCTGCTTTATGGGATATTGATATGGATATTGAAGTTGATCCTGACATCACCCTTCACGATGCCCATGAGCTAGCAGAACAGGTGGAAACAGCTGTACGAAAGGCTATTCCCGAAGTATATGACATTGTAGTCCACATGGAACCTGCAGGTCATAGTGGCCATCACTCCCAAGAGCAATTCGGCCTTTCAGAATCAGACCTGTAATTCTTTATAAAATAAAAAGTTTTATTTAAAACAAAAAAAGACAGCTTACCGAGAAGCCTCCCAGCAGCTGACCTTCTTTTACTCCACAGTTTTCCAAGCGTGAATAAATTCCAACATAAATTGCTGTACATCGGAAAACCATTTTCTCTGGAATTCTACCGCCCGTTTACCAATATAACGATAATGCCAGCATTCCCAACGATAGCCTGTTACATCCTCGTAGCCGTCGGGAAAGGATAAAGACCAGCCATAATTTCCTGCATTTGCTGCCAGCCACTGTCCCTGCTTTGTTTGGGCAAACTCATCTGTAATGGAGCCAAAGTCCACTGCAACCCCTAGCTGATGCTGGCTTGCTCCAGGAGGAGCCGATTCTCTATCAGCTACAGCCTTTCCTAATTGCCGAACATTTCGCTCGTACAAGTTTTTTTGATAATCATAAGAACGATAGGTGGAACTTACTACCAAGTTAATTCCATCATTCTTTGCCGCCGAAGCCATTTTTCGTAAAGCAATCTCTACAGGAACTCTCAAGGAAAGATCATTACGATTCAAAAGATAAAAATCATTGGCCTTAAGGGCAACAATATCTGCAGGAACAAAATCGGCGGCAAGATAGTGTTGCTTGTCCACCAATGTCAAAAGATCATCTGTATCCTCTGCCAAAACCTGCTGTAAATCAGCTAAAAAATCCAAGGAATCTCCGTTTGTAATACCGTCACGGGTTCGCTGAGACAGAGAAGCAAACACTCGAATCAATTTTTCCATTTCTGGAGATTGTGCTTCCTGTACTACGGCCAGTGATTCCTCTTGATTTAAATTTTTACTTTCAACATTTTTCACAGTAATAGGCTTTCCTCGCTGACAAGCAGCTGAGCTCACACATAAAAGCGTTACTATGATTATACTGACCCATTTATTCAACTAAACTACCTCCGTTATACTGAAAATTATATTAAACATATCCATAAATCCTGTGGACTCCAATGCTTTTCGTGCTTCACTGGAAGGATTCATAATGTATAGCTTCCTTCCATATTCTAATCCCAAGGTACTGGAACCTAAAATCGCACTTAATCCGGAGGAATCCATGGAGGTTAAATTGGATAAATCAAGTACCAGATTCTTTTCTTTTATGAGAGTAAATGCTTTTTGCTGAAGTTCCACAAAATTATAGGAATCAAGAACACCAAATAACTCCAATAAACTATAGTTTGCACCTTTTTTTTCTTGAATTTTAAGTTGTTCCATTAGCTCCACCCTTATCGGCAAAAATCTTCATGACCAAACAGGTAATGTCGGCCTCCTGTTCCTTGGAAGTAAATTCCTTCAAATTCTCATAAGTGAATTGAGTAATTTTATTAGCAGAATAACTCAAATTTTCCATAATGGCTCTCTGGAGACGAGCCTTACCAAAGGCCTCTCCACGCAAGGACTGAGATTCAATGAAACCGTCAGTACAGGAAAAAATCAAGTCACCAGGATTTAATTTAATCTTCTTTACCTTAGCATACTTACTAATATCTGGAACAAATCCTAAAACACGACCATCACCTTGAATCTCGATAACATTGTTATAGGATTGAGTATAGAGCATCAAGGTGGGAACCCCACAGTTGATGTAGTACATAGTATTATCCGAAAAATCCAACAATGCAAAGACACCTGCAAAGAAGGTTCCTCGTGGAAGGTTAAAGCGAATAAAGTGATTTACCCTTTGGATCAACTCCTTAAAATCATGAATGTCTGCCAAAAAGGTTCTAATGATAGACTTCATAATAACCATGGACATACTTGCAGTAATTCCCTTACCACTCATAGAACCAAGAATTACAATGTGACGGGTATCAGTTAGACGAATAAAGTCGATGAACTCTCCACCGATGTTTCGAGCAGGTTTCATCATATATCCCACGTCAATATGAGGACTGCGAATAAAATCCATATTTTCTTGAATTGAGTGGATGATTTGATCCGACATCTTGATTTCACGATTGATAGTACCAATAACACCTTCGTTGGCTACACTGTTCATGTAATATCCAATCATAAAGAAATAAGGATACAATTTAGTGAAAACGGTATAATCATATTTGTTGTAGTCGTTTCCTAAGCTCTTTTCATTCAAAAGAATAACACCAAAAACACGATAACCTTCTGCCAAAAGAATACATGCCTGAGAGCTATCTTTTTCAAAAAGCTCTGAAAGGCCTACACGAGCACCAGCAAGGGCGTGGTGAGATTCCAGCTGATTCTTGAATGCGACCTGTCGTCCTACCCCCATCATGACATCAAAGGCTGGATACTCCAGAGGTAAACTACTGATAGACGAATAGGAGCTATACACACTAGCAAACTCATTTCCATTACTGATAAGAATATTTATTCCAGCACATTTAACCTCTGAGGCAAGAATTTTAGTTACCTGATTACCAAAATTTTCTACAGAAAGATTGTATTCCAAGTCTGCAAGCTTTTTTTCCAAAGATTTTTCATAACCTGCAACAATACCTGTGCTACGTCGAGAAATAATCTGAGGAAGAATATTAGTTCTCAAGAAAATAGCCAATAGAGTAAAACAAAGTATACCTATAAATAAAAGTCGATTTTCATCTCGATACTTAGCAGTAAAAATTATTACTACACCTATTACTACGGCAGGCACAACATAAAGCCAAAAAATCTGCAGGAATTTTATCAGTAAAGTTTTAAAATCATGGACAATGTGCATTTTTGTTGCACTATAAGCAAGATAAATTCCAACAAGGTAACCAAAACCTTTTAGTGTGTAAAAGAAAGGTGCAACTTTTACCGCTACGGTAAAGGCAATGTATGTTAGAACAACAATAGCCAAGGCAACCAAGTGTACAACCAATCGCTCTTGTTCTAGCTTATTCTTGGTATTTGCTGGTCTTATAATAATATACAGTGCAGCGATCCCGGGAAATACAAAATGAAACAAAATATTTAATAGGGTCTGCCATCTGAGGGATGAGGTAGGAGTCAAATATTGTGTATAAAAATGTAGTCCAGTACTTTTAGAAGTTACAATACTAAGGGAGTTTTTGAACACAATATAAACAAGCCCTGCGGTAATGAGAAATTCCAGCAGGTATCCAATTTTACTTTTTTTAATGGCTGGATATGCCATAATGCTGAGACAGAAATTAAGAAGAAAGAATTTCTCCAATATTTCTGAAATGCGTACCATCATAAATAACATGGTATAATTTGGCAGATAATTGATAAGTAAAAGGTTTATGAAAATAGAAAGCGTATAAGAAAAAAGAAAAAGAATACTGTTAACAGTCATTCCGTTTTCAATAAGCTTATTCCTATCTACAACATAAGAATAAATTATCAAAAACACACAGAGTAAGCCATTAAGAATTATATATACCATTAGCCTTCAACCTTTGCCACCAGCATTGTTACGTCATCACGTAAATGACCATCAGAATAAGACAAAACAAGATTTGCCATATCTGTCACAAAGTTACTAGCAGATTTATTTGCACTATTTTTGATAGTTGACAGATACATATCTGTTGTCCCCAATTCCACACCGTCTTTATCCATGGCTTCGGAAATACCATCAGAAGCCATCAAAATTAAGTCTCCGCGGAACAATTTTTGCTCAGCAACAATTACATTATCGAGGTCAATAATACCAATCAAGGAACAGTTTGAAGAAAGGGGTTTGATACGATACCCTTCTGGTGAACGAGTTACAATAATGGGATCAGACATAGAGGCATTCACATAGCGAATGGTCATTTTTTCTGTATCAATGATACCGATAAAAAGAACAGTATATTTATCCTGAAATTTCATGTCTTTAATGGCACGGTCAATGGAATGAATAACATTTTCCAAATCTTCCTTATCTTCCATAACCTTTACTGTATTCAATACCAATCCCATAACCAAGGCTGCCGCTAATCCCTTTCCAGAAACATCTCCCAACATTACCAGAGTTTTATGTTCATCTAAAGGCAACACAGAATAATAGTCACCAGAAACGTTAACCAAGGGCCTAAAATAGGACGCAAGCTCCAATCGCCGAACTTCTGGCATTACCATGGGAAGGAAGGACTTCTGTACATCAGCCAACATTGACCATTCTCTAGAAAGCTCTGTAATTTCACTAAGGTTGGTGATGATTTCCTGCCTGTTCAAAAATCGAATATATTCTTCAAAAAGAGTATTATAGATTACCTTATCAAAGAGGTGGGTATATTTACAGAAAATGTAGAGATGATAATCCCCCTCTACTAGAAAGAAGCCTCGTGTAGACTTGTATACAGTGGTAAGACCAAAGTCCTTATCAATAAAATAAACACCATTGGTTTTTATATCAGAAAAGTTTATATCCAAGGTGCTCATGGTTTCTGTTTTACAGGTAAGTTTGTCGGGGCTATTGTACAAAACATAATTGTTGTTTCGATTGATGAATAAGACAGAGCAGTCCCCCTGCATTTCTAACACATCTCCAACAGCCTCATAAAAATCTTCCAAAGAATAGCAAAATCGTAGTCTATGGATAAAATCTGAAATGAGAGAAGTAGTTCCCTTTTGCAAAACTGCATCATCAATTTTAGAAAAAAAGAACTTTAATAAGGCGTCAGCAATCAGCTCAAGAGCAAAAAATAAAACTACACAGCAGAGGAGCGTAAATAACCAACCTGCTTTGGGAATCAAATAAATACTTAACAGTATGAATATAACAGCAATGACACTGTCTATGCAAAACAGACAAATCCGTTGTCTAGCTTTGAGCATGAGAACTCCTTATTTGTGCCTCAAAACAAAGGTATTCAAAGGGATTTTGAGACAAAACTAACATTGATTATAACACACTATTAAAAAAAATGAAACAAAAACATAAGGTGGGAAAAGCCTCTGAAAATTGGATTTTTTCCAGAGGCTTTGTAAATACATATTAATTCTGCAATTCGGATAAGGCCTTTGGCATAGGAGCTTCGGAGGGCTTTTCTATGTCCATAAATTCCTTCAGCAAATCCTTTTGCTTAGAAGAAAGCTTTGTGGGAACCTCCACCAAGATCTTGATGTACAAGTCACCCTTTTTATTAGTTCCACTATAGGGAACACCCTCGTTCCGCAAGCGAAGGAGCTTTCCGTGGGGAGTACCAGCAGGAATCTTGAGCTTTATCTTCTTGTCATCCAAGGAGGTAACATTTATATCAGCTCCAAGAATTGCCTGGGTGGCAGAAATTGGCACTGCACAATACAAGTCGTTACCGCTGCGCTCAAAATACTGGTGGCGAGTTACGTGAACCACAATTATCAAATCACCAGCAGGACCACCGTTTCGGCCAGCATCTCCCTGACGGGGAATAGTAATTCGCTTGCCGTTATCAGCTCCAGCAGGAATCTGAATATTAATCTTCTTGCGTTTAGGCTGGAGGCCAGAGCCACCACACACCTTACAAGGATTATCTATAACAGACCCGTCACCACCGCAGGTAGGACAGGTTTGGGCAAAGGCAAAGAAGCCAGTATTTCTGCGAACCTGACCAGAGCCACCACAGGTACCACAGGTTTTTCGCTGGGCTCCATTGGCACCACCTGTTCCCTGACAAGTTTCACAGGGCTCCGTGTGCTGAAACTGAACCTGTTTTTCAGTACCGTACACTGCTTCCTTAAAACTAATTTCCAAATCATAGCGAAGACTGGCTCCTTGGTTGGGAGCATCGGGAGAACGACGGCGACCACCACTTCCACCACCAAAGATGTTTCCAAAAATACCACCGAGGTCAAAGCCTTCGAACAAATCACTAAAATCGGCATAAGCGTGGGAATAACCACCACCGCCACCACCCATTCCTTCGAGGCCAGCAAAACCATACTGATCATAGATTTGACGCTTTTGCTCATCAGAAAGAATTTCATAGGCCTCAGTGGCCTCCTTGAATTTTTCTTCTGCCTCTTTATCTCCTGGATTTTTGTCCGGGTGGTATTGGACTGCTAATTTTCTGTATCCTTTTTTTATTTCATCTTTTGTAGCGTTTTTTTGGACACCCAGAACTTCGTAATAATCCCGCTTTGCCATTATATGCCTTCCATTAACAAAAATACCGCCGTTATAAAAAACGACGGCTTATACAAGTTGAGGCGGGACCTGTTCTCATAAACGCTTTCCAGGACATCCCGCCTCTTTTATTATTGAACGAACTTATTTGTCGTCGTCTACAACTTCGTAACTTACATCCTCGGCTGTACCCTTGTTAGGTCCAGTACCGCCTGAAGCTCCACCAGCATCAGCACCAGTAGCACCACCCATGTCAGGGCCTGCTCCAGCACCAGCTGCCTGCTGTTGCTTGTATACTTCTTCGGCAATCTTGTAGGAAGCCTGCTTCAACTCTTCAGTCTTTGCCTTGATTTCCTCCACATTGTCACCTTCCAAAGCACGCTTCAAGGCAGCGATGGCGTCCTCAATCTTCTGCTTGTCTGCACCAGCAACCTTGTCTCCCAATTCGTTCATGCTCTTTTCTGTAGCATAAACCAGAGAGTCAGCCTCATTGCGAACCTCTACCTTTTCACGTTCACGCTTGTCGGCCTCAGCATTTGCCTCAGCTTCCTTAACCATGCGGTCAATTTCACTTTCAC
Organism: Treponema sp.; assembly: GCA_036300185.1. Lineage (GTDB taxonomy): Bacteria > Spirochaetota > Spirochaetia > Treponematales > Treponemataceae > Treponema_F. The sequence goes on from JAXJGY010000013.1 coordinate 81,048, forward strand.
TCAAGCCACTGGAGCTTTCAATGCGAACAGACTGCTCCTTACCGGTACCCAAGTCCTTAGCAGATACGTGAACAATACCGTTGGCGTCGATGTCGAAGGTTACTTCAATCTGAGGTACTCCACGAGGAGCTGCTGGGATTCCCACCAAGTCAAAGCGTCCCAAAGTTCTGTTCTGGGCAGCCATTTCACGTTCACCCTGCAATACGTGGATGGATACAGCTGTCTGTCCGTCGGCAGCAGTGGAGAAAATCTGGCTCTTGCGGGTAGGAATGGTGGTGTTGCGAGGAATGAGCTTGGTGAATACAGCACCCATGGTCTCAATACCCAAAGAAAGAGGTGTTACGTCCAGCAACAATACGTCCTTAACGTCACCGCCCAAGATACCACCCTGAATAGCAGCACCAACAGCAACAGCTTCGTCGGGGTTTACACCCTTAGAACCTTCCTTACCGAACAAGTCCTTTACAACCTGCATTACCTTAGGCATACGGGTGGAACCACCAACCAGCAATACCTCATCAATCTGGTCAGGAGTTACACCTGCATCCTGCATAGCCTTACGACAAGGCTCCTTGGTGCGCTCCAACAAGTCCTCGGTCATCTGCTCGAACTTGGCACGAGTCAAAGACTTCTGCAGGTGCTTGGGTCCTGTTGCGTCGGCAGTGATAAAGGGCAAGTTAATTTCGGTGCTGGCTACAGCAGAAAGCTCAATCTTTGCCTTTTCTGCAGCCTCACGGAGACGCTGGAGAGCCATGCGATCCTGAGACAGGTCAATGCCAGTATCAGCCTTGAACTCATCAATGAGCCAGTTGATAATGCGGCGATCAAAGTCATCTCCACCAAGGTGGGTGTCACCAGCAGTAGACTTAACCTCAAATACACCGTCACCCAATTCCAAGATTGAAATATCGAAGGTACCACCACCCAAGTCGTATACAGCGATGGTTTTTTCTGTCTTTGATTCCTTGTTAAAGCCATAGGCCAAGGAAGCTGCGGTAGGCTCGTTGATGATACGCTTTACATCAAGACCAGCAATCTTACCAGCATCCTTAGTAGCCTGGCGCTGAGCATCGTTAAAGTATGCAGGAACAGTAATTACAGCTTCTGTAACAGTCTGTCCCAAGTAGTCCTCAGCAGTCTTCTTCATCTTCTGGAGGATAAAGGCACTGATTTCCTGTGGGGAATATTCCTTTCCCTCAATATCAATACGAACATCCTCTCCGTGATCTACTACCTTGTAAGGCACCATCTTTGCCTCACCAGAAAGCTCACTGTAACGATGTCCAATAAAACGCTTAATTGAATATACGGTATTTTCAGGGTTGGTAACCATCTGGTTCTTTGCAGGCTGACCTACAATGCGCTCACCCTTGGCAGTAAAGCCAACGATAGAAGGAGTGGTACGTCCACCCTCAGAGTTCTGAATAACAACAGGCTCTCCACCTTCCATCACTGCAACACAAGAGTTGGTTGTTCCCAAGTCAATTCCAATAATCTTTCCCATATTCTATCTCCTCTAATTCTCTAAAATCTTTATTCGGCAGTTGCTTCAGATGCTTTTCCATCCTCAGCAGCCACACTACCATCGGGCATCTGAACCATAACCTTGGCATAACGGATAATTCTATCCTTCAGCTTATATCCCTTTAAATATACTTCCGAACATACTGGTTCGGCAACTGGTCCTGCCATACTTCCAATGGCCTCGTGGATATTAGAGTCAAAGGCATCTCCCTTTTCTCCGTAACCAGCCAGATTGTATTTGTTTTCCAGCATGGATACCAGCTGGTTTCTAATCATCTTTACTCCATCCACCACACCAGAAACCTCTGTGGCAGTGGCTGCAGCATCCAAAGCACGATCAAAATTATCAATACTTTCCAATAAATCAGACAAGAGATTGGCATTGGCATAGTCAAAGGCCTCTTGCTTTTCTTTGATCATCCTCTTGCGATAATTATCAAAGTCTGCCATGGCCATAAGATACTGATTGTGGAGTTCCTTGTTTTTTTCCTCCAACTCAGCCTTTTCACGCTCAAGTTTCTGAATAGGATCCTCTGCAACCCCATCATTAGCACCTGCTTCACCAGCTTCTGTGGCTACGGTACCTTCCCCTTCCACAGGGGAATCTGTCTGGGACATTTTCTGCTGATCCTGATCGTCCTGATGTTCCTGTTTCTTCATACCTCGTCTTCCTAACAGCATAAATCAATTTTTTCGTAGCTTTTAGATTTATACCATTTATAAGTTTCTGTCTAAAAGATACTATCTGCACTGTTCAATCGTCAACAAATTCCTGTTAATTTTTTACTTTCTTACAAAAGCAAACTAAAAACGATTTTCATTGACTTAAACTTGAACTACACAAATTGCCAGTCTGGAAAATTATTTCCTTCCTTGTCCTGCATCCAGCAGAGCCGCACACGACATTGCTCCATGCACACATTCTCTGCAAAGGCCTGCAAATCCTGAGAATAAGGGGAACTTAAATCCTCTGGATGAAAGGCCAAATCTAGCTCGGCTTCCTGATCTTCACCCACCAACCGGGCAAAGGCTCCATTAAATCGTACCAGTTCCTGTACTACAGGAAAAAGATAGTCCAGTCCCTTTTCCTGATATTTTAATTGCAGGAACAAAAGCTGCATCTGCTCAATTTCTTGATGGGAAAGCTGGTAAATAGCATGGTTCGCTCCCCCACTGGCCTTTGCCCCACTTTTTGCAGCAGCCTGACGTCCCAGATTATTGCACTGGAGCCATTCAGCAAAATCAGCAAAAAAACTGTCGGGAGTAATACGCAGAGGCTTTAACACACTTAAAAACCAAGGTACTGCCCGCCCTGCAGAATAAAACAGACCACAGGCATAGGCCTTATCTGCTGCCAAGCCAATATCCTTAGAGGAAAAGGTTTTTGTAGACGGGGGAAGCTCCTGTTCTAGGCAGCTAAAATCAAGGTGATTTGGATACAGAGAAAGGGCAAAATTCAGTCGGTCACGAAAAAGCTTGGCAGAATCCTCTTCTTCCAAGGCAAAATCCAAGTCAAAGCCAAAAACAAGACCACTTCTATTCAAAAAATCAATCTTTCGTCCAAAGGCCTTTTTTTCAGCTAGGTCAGTTGCAGTGAGGGGCAACTGGAGGGCACAATAGAGTTGACTCAACTCCTGGCATACCTGACCATCTATGACAGAGGGATTCAGATAAAATTTGTAGAAAATATCTGGAGCCTCTTCTTGGGCTCGACTAACAAACCGAAGAAATCCCTCTTTCTTGCTTGTAATAGCCTCATCAGCCACAATCAACCGTGTAATTCCCAGATCCATCAAGGAAGACAGGTCTTTTTCTAGCTGAGAGGCATTAAATTTGTATTCTTTTTCAGATTCCATATATCCTACAGCAAGGCTATTCCAGAGTCAGCACATTGCTTACGCATGGATTCTGGCCATACGCTTACCTGTGTCTCTCCAATATGAGCCTTTCTTAAAAAATACATACACAATCGGGACTGACCAATACCACCACCCATAGTGGCTGTCAATTCTCCCTTCAAAAGACGTGAATGGAAATACAATTCCTTTCTATCCATACAATTACGAGCTTCCAACTGAGCCAGCAAGGACTCTGGAGACACGCGAATTCCCATGGAAGAAAGCTCAAAAGCACATTTAAGCACGGGATTCCATACAATAAGGTCGCCGTTTAAGCCACGATGGCCATCTCCTGTTTCCGTAATCCAGTCGTCGTAGTCAGGGGCTCGTCCGTCGTGGGGCCGTCCATCTGCCAATGGAGCACCAATACCGATGATGAATACAGCACCATATTTTTCTGCCACCAGGTTCTCCCTCTCCTTGGAGGTAAGACCAGGATAAGATTTTTGCAAATCCTCTGCAAAGATAAAGGTGATTTCATCAGGCAAAATAGGCTTGATGCAGTCATATCGGTCATAGATGAAGAATTCAGTTCGCTTCAAACAGCGGTAGATTCGCTTTACCACATCCCGCAGCAGATAAATTGTTCTATCCTCATCCTTTACTGCCAATTCCCAGTCCCACTGGTCAACATACAAGGAATGGGTATTATCCAGCTCTTCGTCGCTTCTGATGGCGTTCATGTCAGTGTAAATACCAAAACCTGCAGGTAAATTCAAATCTGTTACCTTTACTCGCTTCCACTTAGCCAGTGAATGAACAATCTCCATGGGTGCATCTCCCATATCCTTTACAGGAAAGGTCACCGCCCGCTCCACGCCATTCAAATCATCGTTGAGACCTGTTCCCTTGGGAACAAAAAGTGGTGCAGTTACACGGGTAAGATTTAGCTCTGTGGACAAGGCTAGCTGAAAAAAGTCCTTTATCATGACAATAGCATGCTCTGTCTCTCGGACAGACAACAATGGTTTATAGTTCTTGGGGATTGAAAGTTGAGACATACATTTCCTACTTGAAAAAGAATTGTACTGGATTATACACTTGAAAAAAACCTTTGTAAAGTAGAAGAAAACCTTGTTTTCCTTTACATTTTTTGTAAATTGGTTGACATCTTTGATTGATTCTGCCATAATGGCGAAACACTGGCGGTTAGGTTCCGAAGGGAGGTGAGTATAATGGCACATATTACAGTTGATGATTCCGAGAATCTGGAAAAAGCAATCAAGCGCTTTAAGCGTCTGGTAGAAAAAGAAGGTATTATCCGTGAGTACAAGAAGCGGGAGTATTTTGAAAAGCCTTCCACCATCAAGAACCGCAAGAATAAGACTCTTCAGCGAAAATTGATGAAAAAGAACCGCAAGTCTTCTGGCGGAAGCAGAAATGCTTACTAAGATTGCAACGGCCGTTTGGAATCCCAAGCGGCCTTTCCTTTTTTTAGCCAGTCTTTCCCTTCTCTTTACTTTTTTTTCCTGTAGTACCACTTCCAAAGAATCACAGTTCCTAGAATGTAACCAAGAAACTCATATCCGCCAAGGTGTGGATTTTTATCCACCAAGCTGGAATACTGAAACTGCTTCTGTCACTAGCGGATGGGAAAGTGTTGCTCAAGGAATTTTATACACCAGCTTTACTTCCAATCAAATTCCTCTGCGCTGGCATCTTGTGTCCATAGATTTGCACAACCACAAGATTCAGCCTATTGCCTACCCTACCCTTGAACAGATACAGGGAAAATCTTCCTTTACGGGAAAAACCACTTGGCAATTTTTAAAAGACTCATCTGCTACTGTGGCATTAAATGCAAATCCCTTTCAGGCACCATTTACTCCACTCTTCCCCCAGCGAAGCATTGTAGGCCTGTATATAAACCAGGGAAAACTCGTTTCTTCTGCCATTGCACGATACAGTGCCCTGTGCTTTGAAAAACAAAGCCAACGGTGGATTCCGTCAATTATTTCCGACCAAACTCAGTATCCACCACAAACAGAATTAGCTCTCGGAGGCTTTTTCACCATATTAAAAGAAGGAGAAATCCAAAAACTTCCTGCCTGCAGCCTCGATTCTCGCACTGCTATAGGAATTACAAAGGACAAGCGTTATCTCTTTATATTATACGTAGAAGGAGAAAACAAAAAAGAAAGCACAGGTCTTTCCTACGAAGAATCTGCCCTGATTCTCCAAGCAGTAGGAGCTTGGGATGCCCTCCAAATGGACGGTGGTGGTTCAGCCTCCCTTTCTGTAACAGGAAAAACCATTACAGGTAGACATCATCGACGTGCAGCAAATATTTTAGCATTTGCCCCAATCTTTCAATAAATATCGATTGACCAATCAATGATAATGGACTATCATTATCTTATGGGTATTGTAACATCTCAGCAATTAACAAGATATTATGAATTGTACCGAGACACAGAGGTAATTTTTTCAAAGGAAGTTATCAAGACCCTCCACATGGATCCACGTCAGGTATACGTAAAGTGTACGGATTCACAATGGCCTTGTATAATTAACTCCACATCTTTTTTGGGAGCCAAGATTATCATCGGTTCCAAAGGTGGAGCTTATGCACGTTTGTCTAAGGAAAAGGGAACGGTAAACCTCCGTTTCTGTTTTTCCCAAGGCGAAAAGCAACCTATCAGTTTTTTTGTCAATGCTCGAGTCCAAGAAATTGTACCATACATGGAGTCTTCCGACTTGGCCATTGTAAATCTAACCTATGTCCAGCGTCCACCTGATGATTTGATTGAACTTATCGGTCGACTTTTGGAAGCAAATACTAATGCTTTACGAAGACGAGACGAACGTATTCCCATTACAGAAGATTCACTTCGTAAGTTAAGCCTTGCAAAAGCTGATGCTGTTGTATTCATTGACAATGTTCCCCGCCATTGTATTGTTCGAGATATATCCTTCTCTGGAGCAAAGATTCTCCTGTTGGGAGTGGCACAGTTCTTGAACAATAAAAATGCCGTTCTTCGTTTGGAATTCTATGACCCACATGAGGTTATCTCACTTCCAGCAAGCATTGTTAAAACAGATATGGCTCAAGGAAGAAAGGATATTATCGTTGTATGTATTCAATATGATGCAACTAAAATTCCTATTACCTATAAGCTACATATCAACAACTATCTAACAGGAATGCGCAAGTCTCAGTTGTCTACGTATCATTCTGCCCCAGTTACAGCCTCTGCAGTATCTGCAACCCCTCGGGGAATTGGTAATGGAAGTAGTCAAAATGCTGGACAGCAAAATCAGTCCAAACCCATGGTTCCCCTTTCAGCAAGAATGAATGTTCAGGAAGAAGAGGAATTGGTGGTGGAGGATGATGATTTGCCAGTTTTCTCCAGTTCTGATTCAGCTAATTAGACACAATATATTTAGGATATACTCATGAACCCATCAAGTCCCTTAGACAACCTTCTTTTTTTGAATTTACCTGAAGGTATGGATTTGTCAGCCTATAAGCTACAGATTAAATCTAATATTCCTCTTCCCGTTCAAAAGCCAGATAACGGTGATTTTGATATTTCTCAACTCACCCCAGAAATGATTTTTGCAGGTATACTGGTGGTATTAGCCTATGATCATCACAACCAATATCTTGATGATTATCGAAAATTGCTTTTAGAAGCAAAGCCCAATATCAAGCAGGAGCTTACAGAAGCAGCCATTCTTAAGTCACGAAATGAGGATTTTGATATAGCAGAAGAAATCTTTAGTGCCCTACGGGGACTTGATCCTGAGGACATGCTCATTACCTTAAATACAGCCATTTTCTTTGACCAGCGAGCCGATTCTTACCGACAGTCTAGCCTTTTTGAAGATGCTGATGCCTACGATGATTGTGCAGGAAGATTCTATGCCCAGGTTATGGAGTCTGACAATGCACCTCCAGAAGTTTTCTTTAATGCAGGCTTCTTCTTCCTTAAGCAAAAGAATTTTTCTAGAGGAAAGGAATGCTTTGAAACATACCTTGCCCTTACCTGTGACATTAGTGATGAAGAATTAGGTGAAAATGGCCAATATAAACGACAGCGTGCCCAAGAAATTGTTATGGACATTAACAACAGAAATCTTGAGGACGAACAATTCAAAGCAGCCTACGACTACATTCTCTCGGAACAGGAAGAAAAAGGACTGGAGGAAATCAGAAAGTTTTTGAAAAAAAATCCCCGTGTCTGGAATGCTTGGTTTATGCTTGGCTGGGGCTTGCGAAGGTTGCAGCGATGGGAAGAAGCTCGTGATGCATTCCTCCAATCCATTGAATGTGGTAGCACAGAACCAGACACCTTAAATGAGCTTGCTATTTGTTACATGGAGCTGGGAGAATATACAGAAAGCAAAAAATGCTTGGTAGAAGCCCTCTCTTTGGAGCCAGAAAATACAAAGTATATGTCTAACTTAGGTTACCTTGCCCTAAAACAGGGAAATCCCCAGGAAGCAAGAAAATTCTTTTTGGCAGTACTGGAATTCGATGCCCAGGATAAAATTGCTTTACAAATGTTAGAAGACTTAGAATAATTTATTCGATTATAACTGCACCTAAAACAGGCTTTACGGCTTGGTTCTAGGTGCTTTTTTTATTTGTCAGTTTTACCAGGAATAATCACTTTATCCCCTACTGTAATCCCTTCTTTTTCAAACCATCCCTGGGGAACTTCTAGTGCATATCGCACTGAAACAGTACTAGTCCAGCTAGCCATACTAAAAGGTGTCATATGATAGATATCACGAATTCTACCTGTTGAGTCAATATATGCAATTGATAAGGGATGGGGAGTGTTCTTCATCCAAAAGCTCAAAATTTGATCACGATCAAAGACAAAAAGCATTCCAGTACCATCAGGAATTACTTCTCGCTCCATAAATCCTCTAGTTCTCGTTTCCTCGGTATCAGCAATTTCTGCTACAACCTGTACAGGACTTCCATCCCCCCGCTGAATTGTCAGCTCCATTGTGGGTAAACGAGAATCATCCTTGCAGGAAACAAGGGCAGCCTGCAAGATAACCAGCAATAACAAAAAATTTTTTCTAAACAGATATTTCATATGAGATTCAATCCATTTGTTGAGCTCTGTTACGCAGCTCCTACATTACAGACTTTCCAAAAAGCTTTGGCGTGTTTTTTCTTCCTTTGTTAATTCCACGTTGGAACCTTCCTGCAATTCTTGAAAAACCTTTTCGTCAGTGTACTTTAAGGTAAGGGGCCGCTCTAAGGACATGATAACTGAACCATCCTTCCACTCAGATTTTTTAGGAGAAAGACTATCAGGCTGTCCGTACTTATTGCACAGAGACTTAAATACACTGGCATAGTCCACCCGCTGTGGATTCAGATTCAAGGTAATAATATACAATCGATCCTTGTCAAACTGGAACCAGCACTCATCAAAAAAAAGCACTCCATTGGTGGAAATAAGTACCCGATTTTCACCAGGTAGCAGAGAAACGTCCCGATCCCCACGATAACCATAGGCAGGATCTTCCTGCAGGGCATTTTTTGCTGTATCCACAGACATTCCCAATACCACAGAACCGTAGCCACCAGGTAAAGCCCCATCTGCGGCAGCTACAGACCAAGTAAGAAACAGCACCATAAGGCAGGTAAAAAGTCTTTGACAAAAGAACTTGCTTCCAACAGACATCTTGCCTCCTAGGCTAACTGCTTACGATAGAAAATAGCTGCCTTTACAATTTCCACACAATCTGGCGCAAAAATTTTACCGTTATCGTCTAATTTTACAGGAGCCTGTTTTAAGAAAGCCTCTACAGTCAGCCGCTGCTTTTCGTAGGGAATACCACACATGGTAGCCACATCAATAGGAGTTAGGTCAAATTGACGAGGTACCTTACCACCTCCTGTAGGAAGAACGAATTTTTCTTTTTCAAGCTGCAATGACAACATATCCACCATTTTGTGAACAGGATTTGCAATGGCGGCATTGCTTAACTGTCGTTCCATACTCCACAATCGCTCAGAAAGTGTTACTGTTAGTCGAGAGACAAATTGAGGCTGAGAAGTTACCATCTGCTCAAAGTTTTTACGGTTTACCACCATGAGCTGACAATCTTCAAAGGCTAAAATACTGGCAGAACGAGGGGTATCTGCTAACAAAGCCATTTCTCCAAAAAAATCACCCTTTTTCAGTACCGCAAGAATTACTTCTGTATTGTTTACAATCTTAGTAATCTTAACTTGTCCTTCCTGAATAATAAACATATCTTGACCACTTTGACATTCGGCAAAAATCATGGTTCCTTTGGGATATGTTCTGATGGTTTCTTCTGTTGGCTCAAAATATACAGCTTTTGAGTGTGCCTTAAGTCGAACAAAACGCTTTTTTGCTACCTCAACATTAAGACCACTGGGACAATCCTTTATATACTGATAGTAGGCAAAAACAGCAGGATCAAAACAACCAATTTTGTCGTAATAGCTGGCTACAAAGAACATCTGCTCAGGAGATTCTACGGAAATATTTTTCAAAGCAAGCTGGGTCAGCTGCTCATTCATAGTACGCATTTTAAGAGCAAAGGTACGAATTGTTTTCAATGCAACAGGAGCGTTACTTTGAATCAATTCAGGATACTGGTCCTTTCTAACAGCAATAGCTACTACATCGGTCTCTGCAATGACAGTTTCGTATTGCACAAGACCAGACATACAGGGTACTACACCTACAAAGTCACCTGGTCCAAGTCGAACAGAGGCACCACCCTCTCGAGACCGAATACAGGTTACGGTTCCTGTCCTAATAATATAAAATCTATCACTGTTTGACTTACCTTCAACGAGGAGATAAGAACTCCTACTAAAATTCACTAACGAAAGCTGCAACATGGCCTGCCCCCCATTTTACTATTTAATAGTATAAAGACTAAAAATAGCATTTGTCAATCAACTATATTATTTTCCTTATTGATTATCGGTTTCTATCAGATTTTTATAGACCTTGATAGAAAAATTATCTCTGGTTCAAGGAAAAAACCTGTTTTATCTAGCACCTTCTCTTGTACCACTTGAACTAGCTGCTGAATATCACCTGCACTGGCATTCCCTCTGTTGATGATAAAATTCCCGTGCCAAGGAGCAACCTGGGCTCCACCTAATTCAAGGCCACGTAAACCAGCTTCATCCACAATCTTTCCTGAAGGCTTACCGAAATCTCGGTTATTCTTAAAGACACTTCCAGCGGAAGGATAGGAAAAATGACCTTTCTGCTGTCGGTCCGCCACAAAGGATTGTGCCTTCTGCTTCATCTGCTGAAATTCAGCTTCATCAAGGGGATGCACCTTTAAGGTCACTGCAAGTACAGGACATTGTACCAGCTCCTTTTGAAAGGGTGATACCTTGTAGTCCCAGTCAGCAGCATTCATTTTGTAGGTTTTTAAGGAAGCATTCCATTGTTCATCTTCATTAACAGAAAGCTGCCCATATTCCACCTGTACAAGAACATCTGAAATAGACACATCGTAACAACGAGCATTCATAAAAGTTGCTCCACCAAGAGTCCCTGGTAGGCCGGCAAAATTTTCCAATCCTCCAAGTCGCTGTTCAAGACAAAAATCTATAACCTGCTGCCAGCTGCATCCAGCACCACAATGAAGCAAAGTTTTATCTGGAGATAAGGAAATAGACTTTAACTGAGTTGTAGAGAGAATGGGATATTCAATTCCTTCATCGGGAACCACCACATTGGAGCAACCTCCCAAAATCAAATAAGGAAAACCATATTTTTTTAGAGATTCCAGCACCATCAAAAAGGACTCTTTTGTGGCAGGTTCTACTAAAAGTTGGGCTTTTCCACCAACTTTAAAGCTTGTTCTTGGGGCTAATTCTTGGTCATACAAAAAAAGTCCCTGGAAATCCCCCCGCATATTGATATTTTCTTCTATTTTCCGTACATTATACATGGTAACAGCTCTATATCCTATTAGTTGTTACATTATTATACTTTAATTTAGGAGAAAAAGCGAGGGCTTATGGCTTTACGATTATATAATACTATGGGACGAAAAATGGAAGAATTCGTTCCGATTCACGAAGGAAAAGCAGGTTTTTACGGTTGCGGTCCAACTGTATATAACTATGCCCACATCGGAAATTTGCGGGCCTATGTTTTTCTTGATATTCTGGACAAGACCCTCAGTTACTTAAACTATGACATTACCCATGTCATGAATATTACTGACATTGGCCATCTTTCTGGAGACGATGATGAGGGTGAAGACAAGATGGTCAAAACTGCAAAGCAGCGAAATCAATCTGTTTTGGAAATTGCTCAGTTTTACACCGATGCCTTTTTTAACGACATAGACCGACTGAACATCCGCCGCCCCGACATTGTATGTAAGGCCACCGAGCATGTTCAAGACATGATTGACCTTATTAAGCGACTGGAAGAAAATGGCCACACCTACATGTCTGGCGGAAATTTATATTATGATGTTTCCACCTTTAGTGATTACGGAAAGCTGGCCTGCCTGAATCTGGATGATTTGAAGGCCGGAGCAAGAATCGATGTAGATCAAAACAAGAAAAATCCCCAGGACTTTGTGCTGTGGTTTACAAAGAGTAAGTTCGAGAACCATGCCCTTGTGTGGGATTCACCTTGGGGCCGTGGTTATCCAGGCTGGCACATTGAGTGTTCAGCCATGAGTATGAAGTATTTGGGAGAGCAGATTGACATCCACACTGGCGGAATTGATCACATTCCTGTTCACCATACAAACGAAATTGCCCAGTCCGAGGGAGCTACTGGAAAGCGTTGGGTAAATTACTGGCTCCACAATGAATTCCTTGTAATTGCAAAGGAAAAGGGACAGGAAAATCAGGAAGCAGGAAAGATGTCTAAGTCTTCTGGAAACTTCTTAACCCTTGAGTCCTTGGTGGAAAAGGGATTCCATCCCTTGGATTACCGCTTCTTCCTGTTGGGTGCCCATTACCGAAGCCAAGTGGCCTTCTCCTGGACCGCCATGGAGGGTGCCAAGAATGCCCGAAAGGCTCTGCTCCAACGAGTAGAAAAGGTATTGACTCAAAACCAAGGAAAGCTTCCTGAAAAGGGTTCTGTTGCAATTTCTGCCAAGGGACAGGAGTATCTTGATAAATTTACCGCTGCTTTGGAAAATGACCTAGCTACACCCCAGGCACTTTCTGCCTTGCAAACTGCCATTAAGGACGCTTCTCTTTCACCTGAAGAAATCCTGTCTGTGGTAGAAATTATGGATGGAGTGCTTTCCTTAAGCCTGCTGGAAGGAGCTTCTGCTCTTTATCAAGAGAAGAAGGCCGCAGAAACAGCTTCTCCTGCTGAAATGACTCCAGAAGATTTGGAAATTCAAGCCCTAGTGGATGAACGAACTGCAGCTAAGAAGGCAAAGGATTTTGCCCGTGCCGATGCCATTCGTCAGGAACTACAGGAGCGTGGAATCCAAGTTATTGATACACCTCAGGGCCCTCAGTGGAAAAGAGTGTAAAACTTAAATTTTATTCATACTTTTTTCATAGAGGTTGTAACAAAGAGGAGTTTTAGTTGTTTGGTTTTTCAGGTGGAAACGCTAGTGACAGTTTGAATGCTGCTAATCCTAGTGATTTCAGAAAGATATATGATGGCGCAATGCAAATGCTCTACAAGGTTTCTTATCGTATTGTAAACGATGAGGAGGCTGCAGAGGATATTGTCCACGATTCTCTTATAAAGATGAATGAAAAGGCCATTGTCTTTCCTTCCCTCAACGATGCAAAATACTGGTTGATTCGGGTGGTAAAAAATGCCTCCCTCAATTACGTAAAGCGAAAGGGACGGGAACGGAAGGCATACGAAAAAGCCTTGTACGAGGATCATCGTAAGCAAGATTCTGGAGAAACAGAGCTGCTGAAGAAGGAAACTCAAAAAAAGACAAAGGAAGCCTTGGACAAGCTGCCAGAAAATCTTAGGATGGTACTCATTTTGCGGGAGTATGCCGAATTGAATTATAAGGAGATTGGCCGAGTTCTTGGAATTACAGAGGGAAACGTAAAGGTCCGTGTTTTTAGAGCTCGAGAGCAATTAGCAAAACTCATAGGAGAAGACGATGTCTACATGCCCTGAACAAGATATGCACTCAGTGTATTTAGATGGGGAATTACCACAAAAATACGCTTTGGATTACGAGAGTCATTTAACCAGCTGTCAGCAGTGTCGAGATGATTTTCTAAAGCTTCAGGCTATCAGTAACACCTTAAAGGATGATGCACATTCTATTCAGTTGTCAGAACAGGACATGGAAGATAGTTTTTCTCGATTGCAAACAAAGCTCCATTACCAAAAAACAGTAAAAAATATTCAGCCACAAAATATCAAGCGATTCACTTGGGTTGTACCTACAGTGGCAGCCGCTGCCTTGGCTTTTGCCTTGATTGTACCTTTAAGAACTGGAAACATTGCGTCTACTTCAGTAATTAGCCAAGAAAGACCTATCAGTATTTCTGCCAGTGCTTTAACTGGAGATCTTTCCGTTGCCCCTTCTTTAAACTATCAAAAGGCAACCTTCTTTCGAGATCCTATTATTGCAGAGGAGCCCCTGAATCATATTCAGACTGTATCCTTATCTTCAGATGAAGTAATTGCTCCTGTAGATATTTTTAGACCATCTTTTGATACCAATCAGGGAGTTTCCATCAAGATGACACTATCTAATTTAAATTCAATTCCCGTACAAGGAAAAACTACAGGTCCAATCCAAATGCTTATTACAATTTCAGGCGAATAGAGGTGAGTTTCACATTTCTTTACTACGCTAGGAAATATCCTCTCTTTAGAATTGCTTGCTGCGGATTTATAGTACTACTGGCAGTGGTGATTTCTACACTATTTTTTAGAGGTACTGTTGATAAAGAGCCAGAGCTTGAATCCATTTCACCACAAATAGGTGCTCCTGGCAGTGTCATGACCATCAGTGGCAGTGGTTTTGGTAATGAACGAGACACAAGCTTTGTAGAAATTGGAGGAAGCAGTCTTACCTCCTCATCCTATTTGTCTTGGTCCTCCACTGAAATTAAAATACAGTTACCAGCTAATGTGCAGGACGGTTTAGTGTATGTGGTGACAAAGCGGGGCCGTTCCCAGCCAGAGGTATTTGCGAATAAAGACAATATTCCTATAGCCATAAACCAAGTAGGGGTTCAAACGGCGCTGCCCATCATTGAGTCAGAATCACCACAAAAAATTTCTGTTGGGCAGGTACTCACAATTACTGGTTCAAATTTTGGTTCAATTCGTGGTGAAAATTCCTTTGTATACTTTACCCCTTCTGGTGGCGTGAATAAATCTGGAGATTCTCAGGATTTAGACAGCATGTACATTCGTGCCCTCGAACAGGACTTTGACTACGAATATTGGAGCAATACTGAAATTCGAGTACGAGTGCCAGATGGAGTCGCCTCAGGAAATTTCTTTGTAAAAACTGACAAGGGAATAAGTAACCAGCGAAATCTTACCCTTACCACCACTGTAGGAAAAAAGGTTTTTCCAGAAAAACGTATATACCTTGTTCAACTGTCTGCAGATATTTCAGATGTTGACATGGGCACCAATTCCCTGATTACCCTGCGAGTTCCTCGGCCTCAGCCCTCTTCAAGACAGAGAGGCATTACGCTGACCGAATTCAATCCACAACCTGTCTTTCAGGATTACAACAAATCAGTTATTCATCAGCTTAATGCCAGCCATATTACCCAAGAAAAAACTGGATTTAGCCAGACCTTTGTGATTCCCGTTCACAGTGTTGAGACCACCATTCAAGCCGACAAGGTACAAAAGTTCTCTGATACAAGCAGACTTTTATACAAGGTATATACTGCACCAGATGCCTGTATTCCTTCTGATGAGGAAGCAATAGTGAGTCTTGCAAAAACCATTATAGGTAAGGAAACAAATCCCTACAAACAGGCTCGCCTCATTTACGATTACATGGTGGATAATTACAAGTTGCTACAGCAGCTACAACCAAAAGATATTTCTTCTTTGCAGCTCCTTGATTTATTACTGGGAGATGCTTATGATTTTGCCATTATCTTTACTGCCCTATGTAGAGCAGCAGGAATTCCTGCAATTCCCGTTAGTGGAATCATAGTTGACAATGCAAAAAATGGACAAAATCATTGGTGGTCTGAGATTTATCTAGAAAACTTCGGTTGGGTACCTGTAGATGTAGCTTTGGCAGCTGGTTTGAATTTCAATCGACCCAGTGAAATTGAAAATCCACGTGAATTCTACTTTGGTAATTTAGATCTTCATCACATTGCCTTTTCACGGGGCTGGAACGAAATACACCCCACTATCATTACAAACAAAACTGTATATCGCCCCAAAACCTATGGCCTTCAGTCTATTTGGGAAGAAACAACTACAGGTACCATTAACTACAGTTCATTCTGGAGCGATCCAGTCGTCTTGGGTATTTACTAAAAACGGATCAGAATAAGTTCTGGTCACAAAGATATTTTGGAGGAAAATATGGTCACAGTTTTGTCTTTAGGTGGTTCTATTGTTGCCCCTGATGCTCCCGACACAGTATTTTTGCCTGCCTTTGAGGCAATGGTTCGTCAATGGCTTGCTAAAGATAAGGAGCGAAAGCTCATTCTTGTAATTGGTGGAGGTGGACCTGCACGTGTCTACCAAAATGCATATAGAACAATTCTTGCTGCACGACAGGATGGAGCAGCCACCCAAGCCGACAATAGTCAGGCAGACTGGATTGGAATTACTGCCACACGTCTGAATGCTCAGCTGGTAAAGGCAATTTTCAGTGACATGTGTCATGATGATGTAGTATACGATCCCACGGCTCCCATTGGATTTACTGGGCAGATTTTGGTGGCTGCAGGATGGAAGCCGGGTTTTTCCACTGACAATGATGCAGTGGTACTGGCTCAGCGGTTTGGTGCAAAGACTGTGGTAAATCTTTCCAATATTGAAAAGGTATACACTGATGATCCCAAAACAAATCCTGATGCAAAGCCCTTAGATACAATTAGCTGGGAAGATTTTAGAAAGATGGTGGGAGATGAATGGACTCCCGGAAAGAACACTCCCTTTGATCCCATTGCAAGCAAGGGAGCACAGCAGGAAGGAATTACTGTTATCTGTGCTGGAGGTCGTGATATAGAAAATACAAGGGCCATCCTAGAAGGAAAGCCCTTTAAGGGAACTAAAATCGGCTAATAGGATTAAAACTTATCTAATATAGTTAAAAGAGTCCAGAGCTTTTGGCCGTAGGCTTTGTCTGCGGCCCAAGTTCCTGCTAAACCAAATACATCTGGGGACTTACCTCGGGGATTTACGTATTTATAGCGATTGTCCACTAATTCACCTTTCAGCTTCCCAGTTGTTCCGTAGGCGTGTAGGTGCTGAATATGAGCTCGGACGCCAATCTGTTCTGTAGGGAACCACTCCCCTCGCTTTGTTTCATCAATAGCACCAAGTCCACAAAAATTATTCATTTCTGGAGTAACAAGTCCACCAAAACGTAAAAAACCTGTTTCAAGGCACATCTGCACAAAGGCTACATCAGAATTAATTCCTTCAGCAGCAGCTTCTGCTACATAATAGTGAGCAAGACGAGTAACCTGCTCTCGATTTCCTTGAGGATTTCGCGACATAAAAAAATCCACTAGCTGGGAAGCAGACTTTACACCTGCTTCAGCAATAACTGGACTTACCTTCAGATCAGAGGAAGCACCTGCTTGTTTAGGAGACCTTGTAGTCGTACAGGAAAAAAATAAAAGGCAAACTCCAAGCACTAGTAACATGGAGAATTTTAACAATTTCATTGTATTAGAATACTTATTATTTAATTTTTTTGCAATTACTCTGGTAAAAAAAAGCAAAAACTGTAAGTTTAAAGCGAATAATTATATGTGAAGAAAAAACCAGATATACGGGAAAAGGTAATGAAAAATGGCATTACCTACCCTACCAACTTGGAATTGATTATGTTATTACTGGGAACAGGAATTCAAGGAATTCCTGTTGGAAAATTAGCCCAAGGAGTGTTAAACACAATTACAGCCTCACCGAGGGAAACCTTGTTGCAAAACTTGTTACAGCTAGAAGGAATTGGCCCCAGTAAGGCTGTGACCATTGCTGCTGCCATAGAATTTGGCAGGAGACAAAACAACCACACAGGAAAGCAGGTATGTAAACCCTCTGACTTAATTCCCTTTGTGCATCACTATGCCATGCAGGAACAGGAACACTTTATCTGTGTAACATTGAATGGGGCTCATGAAATTATAAAGATTAGGACTGTATCTGTGGGCACCATCAATAAAACCATGGTACATCCACGAGAAGTATTCATCGGTGCTATAAAGGATATGGCTGCAGCAGTTATTCTCTGCCACAACCATCCTTCAGGTAATTGTGTTCCCTCTAGTGATGACATTGAAACCACCCATCGTTTGGTGGAAGCTGGTGAATGTTTAGGAATTCATGTACTGGACCACATTGTTATCACCACTAAAGGATTCTTTAGTATAAAGGAAGAGGGATTGCTGGAACCACCTCAAAATGAAGATAATGAAGATTATCCTTCCAATCGCTTTGTATCCTTGGTATCGGCTAATTCCAATTCATTAAGTTGAACTGTAAGCTTTTCTTTTTCTGACAAGGATAGGGCGATTCTATCTTCTAACTCCTGATTACGGCTTTGCAAGCTAGCAATTTTCTCTTGGTTATCTGCGATAGAGGCTCTAAAAGAAGTAATCTTTTTGGAGATTCCATCGATTTGATTGGAAAGATTGATAATCTGAATCTTTCTGCTGCAAATGAGCTTGTCTTGCTTAAGCTGAATTACTTGCTGTAATTTATCAGAAATCTCCTTATTGTCGCCAGTGTATTCTTCTAATAAATCACCTTCTGGGTCAATGTATCTGGCAACAAAGTCATGGCCACAAGCTTGACACAAGGCATTTTGCTTTTGGATTTCTTGATCCACCTCCAGATTGATGGCCTTGATTCGTTTATCTGGATTATCTGAGGTTACACCCTTTTCCATAAGGGCCTGCTTGTTTTCTTCTAAATGATGCAGACAATTATCAATCTGTTCTTGTAATTGATTCGTACGTACCTGCATATCATTACAAGGAATACAAGCCTCTGAAACGATTTCTGGCAAATTGCCTTCCTCAAAGGGGGTAGTAAGGGCTCCAGATTCAAAAATTGCCTTACCACACTTGATATAAAGCTGGGCAAGCTTCTTTTCCAACTGGACGACAGCCTTGTTTCGTGCAGTATACTGAACTTGAGTGAGTAATCGGTTCATAAAAGACTGATTGGCCATTTGGTCTTTCAAATTATCCAAGGCAACCCGAGCCTCATTATTTTTGTGACGCAACTCAGCAATGGGCTCACGGAAAGCATCAAATTCCATATCGTACAAGACATTTGGTGCATCTGCAATGGCAGCACCAAGGGTTTCGTACAAGGGAGTCCAATTACTAGTTAGGGCATCCATTTGTTGATGCAGTGAATCAGAATCATTGCGGAATTCTTGCCGTTTTTCTGACAAGGCTCGTATCTCCTCTATATCAGAACACAAGTCTTCCCTGCGCTGCTGATACGAAAGAAATTCTTCCTGATGCTGATTTACGCTGTCATCATCTGAGAGAAACAAATGTGTGCCAATTTCAACTTCCACGTTTGAAATCTGAAGTTGAAGCTGTTCGAGGCGTTTTTCTAGTTCATGGGTTGTTTTATGGATACTCATACAAAAAGTATAACACATCACCGTTGAAAAAGTTAAAAAAAAACTAGCAGTTTTTTTATTTTCTATTTATACTACAGGTGATTCTATTTATTTTAGAAATTTTATTCTGTTTTAAAGAGAAATGAAGAGGAGCATCCTATGTTAAGTTACCGCCACGCCTTTCATGCAGGAAATCATGCAGACCTGCTAAAGCATAGCTGCCTTACCTTGATTTTGTCTTCATTGCTGAAAAAAGACAAGGCCTTTACTGTTTTTGATACCCACGGTGGTGGTGGTTTGTATCAGCTGGACTATCAGGGGCTTGTGCACACAGGAGAGGCTGAAAAAGGAATTCTGAAGCTTTTGGAATTTGCAAAGCAGCATCCCCTTCCTGATTCCTTACAAACCTATCTGGAGCTGGTAAAAAAATATGTAACTCAGGGAATGTATCCTGGTTCCCCAGAAATCAGCAAGGCCATGATGCGTCAGCAGGATAAGCTTTTTGTGGCGGAGCTACACAACACCGAGATAGAGATTTTGCGGGGAAACCTTTCAATCCTAGACAAGGAGAAAAACCAGACTCCAAGTATTTCCATTCACCATGAAAGTGGCTTTTCCCTGCTGAAATCCAGCCTTCCTCCCTTGGTAAAACGAGGATTAATTCTCATGGATCCCAGCTATGAAACAGACAGTGATTATCAGCAACCAATTCAGGCATTAAGCCAAGCAGCAAAAAAATGGGAAACAGCAATTATAGCCCTGTGGTATCCCCTGCTCCTGCACCGAAGTCAGCAGCTAGACAATATGCTGTGTCAGGTGTCAGAAGGATTTAGTCTTGCTTGCCGTCACAATGGGGACCGTAAGGTGATTACGGCGGAACTGCAAATTGCCCCAGCAACGGAAGACCAAGCAGCTCCACGACTCTATGGCTCTGGCATGATGATCTTGAACTGTCCCTATTTGCTGGAAGAACAATTACAGGAAACCCTCCCCTACCTGGTACAGGCTCTTTCACCTACACAGGGAAGTTGGGAAGTTCGTGAATGGAGCTGAGAAGGAGAAATCCCCATCCAAAGACTTATCCTAATCCATCACCCTGCCTATTCTAATATAATATCCTTCTTGGATTGCCGAACAGTTTGCTATTGAACATACTACTATGGCACTGTATTTTAATTCAAAAAAAGGTAGCGTCAAGGGCAAAAAAAACAATAACACCCCCGTAGCCTTATTCATAATACTGTGTAAAGATAAGAACTTTTTCTTGTAAATGAATCCCCACACAATAGTACTGATTTTAATAGTTGCGATTACAACAATCCATATCCATACCCATTTTGGAATATGAATTAGGGGCAGGAATGTAATCAAAGCTACAGCTATAAATATAAAGTCAGCAACTGTATCAAATTGTGCCCCAAATTCGCTGTCGCTATTAGTCTTTCGTGCAACAGTGCCATCTATCATATCACTAAATCCGCACAAAAGATATAAGATATACCATTGAACTGAAAAGCCAGGAAAAAACAACATCAGGATACTGCATACAATGCGGCAACTTGTTATGATATTTGCAATATATTTCTTCAACTTCATCCCAATACATTCAAGCCAAGTTTTTCAATTTCTTTTGTTACTGTCTTAAATTCTTCATCAGACTTTCCAGTAGCATTTTCAAGTCCCTAGTTGTCATCAAAGCCGCTACGGCATATACCAGTAAGAATTAAAATGATGTAAATACGTTCTCGCACCTTTCGGCATTTGTGTAAGGGCATTAAATACATTAAAATAATCACCGGCACCAAATGCCATATTCATTGCTCCAAATGCTCCCACTATCAACAGATTAGGATTTATGACAAATACCAAATAAGGTATGAAACTAAAAATAATACTAGGCAATAACGACATAAAGATAAATCTGGCCTTACTCATATCTTCTGGTCCCACGACAAATAACATTCCTTGCTTCCAATTAGTATACAAATATACATCTTCCTTAAAGCAGAGAGCATGCAAGATTTCATGTGGAAATAATGCAAGTAAAGAAAAATAGCCACCAATACATATCGCTTTAAATGCCTCTTGATACCCCTGCAAAAATATGGGTATACATGAAATTACAAGGATTGGAATAGAGATGATACTCACTATGATACTTAGTTTTTTCGAATTCCCTGGCTCTTTAAACCTCACACAATTAGGTTTGTGTGGTTTAGAAGGAAGTGACTCTGGATTTAAATCATATTTCCCCATGTAATGAAGTTTCATAGTTACATACCCCATGTACAATACAGCAACTTGTCGTTTTTCGCATAATTATGGAACAAGCTGTTAGATATTGATTTTATTATATCACGAAAGTATATTAAGTAAAATAGGAGAATTTTATGAAAACTGAGAAGAACATCCTACTGGCTTTTATTTTGAATTTAGCTTTTTCTGTATTTGAATTTGTTGGTGGTATCTTTACTGGCAGTGTTGCCATTGTTTCCGATGCCGTCCATGATATGGGAGATGCAGCCAGCATTGGTATCTCCTATTTCTTGGAAAAGAAAAGCAAAAAGCAACCTGACGAAAAATACACCTATGGATATGCAAGATTCTCTGTTTTGGGCAGCATCATTACTACTATAATTCTTCTGTTTGGTTCTGTTCTGGTAATTTTCAATGCTGTCAACCGAATCATTGAACCTACTGCAATCAACTATAATGGCATGATTATTTTTGCAATTATCGGTACCTCTATAAATTTTGCGGCAGCATTTCTCACACGTGATGGCAAATCCCTGAACCAGAAAGCTGTTAATTTACATATGATTGAAGATGTACTTGGCTGGGTAGTTGTCTTACTTGGGGCTATTGTAATGAGGTTTACCGATTTTGCCCTCATTGACCCAATTATGTCAATTGGAGTTGCGGTGTTTATCCTTGTGCATGCTATCAAAAACCTAAAAGAAGCAATTGATCTGTTCCTAGAAAAGACACCACACGGCATTACTGTTCAGGAAATGGGAGAACACATTGCCCAGCTTGAGGGTGTCCTTGACGTGCACCACATTCATATTTGGAGTATGGATGGACAAGCTCACTATGCAACCATGCACATCGTAACAAATGCCGATGCCCACCAAATAAAAGAAAAAATCCGAGAGGAAGCACGGGAACATGGCATCAGTCATGTAACCCTTGAACTTGAATCAGAAGGTGAACCTTGCCATGAAAAAAATTGCTCAGTAACATTCACCGCAAATGATCTGTGTCACCATCATCATTAAAAATAGGAGAATGGGTTTAAAATAACAAAAGGCTATCATCAGATAGCCTTATAGTCGGGATGACAGGATTTTCCCTTCGGGCGGGTCGGAAGCGTAACTTCCTCCCTTCAAATCCTGACGGACTCTTGCGAGTCCTTTGTAAAAATAGTCGGGATGACAGGATTTTCCCTTCGGGCGGGTCGGAAGCATAGCTTCCTCCCTTCAAATCCTGACGGACTCTTGCGAGTCCTTTGTAAAAATAGTCGGGATGACAGGATTTGAACCTGCGACATCCTGCTCCCAAAGCAGGCGCGCTACCAGCTGCGCTACATCCCGGTAAAAAAAGAAGCGGGTCCAGAGGGAATCGAACCCCCTACCTACTGCTTAGAAGGCAGTTGCTCTATCCAAGTGAGCTATGAACCCACAACGGAAGTAACTATA